>CABYLQ010000001.1 GCA_902519845.1 uncultured Candidatus Actinomarina sp.
CACCTCCTAATGCTGGAAGTCGTTAAGTTTTATTCGTAGGAAATAGCTTCTAAAATATTTTGTCTCGATGCCCTAATCGCAGGAATAATTGCCGCAACTATGCCTGAAAATATTGCGATTCCAATCCATAGAAATGTTTGTTGAACAGAGACAACGAATTCAGTGAAACCTTGGTCCTCTAATGCTTGGATTAGACTCCATGAAAAGAATATACCAAGCCCAGTACCAAGAATTGCACCAAATATTGAGATAATCGAAGACTCTATAAATACCATATTTCTAATTTGTTTTCTTAGCGTTCCTATTGCCCTCATTAAACCAATCTCCCTAGTTCTTTCATAAACTGATAGTGAAAGAGTGTTGGTAATTCCAAATAATGCCACAAATATTGAAATAGATAAGAATCCATAAATAACATTTAATAACAACTGAATCTGGCTATTTGCTTCTTCAATTAAAGCATCTTGATCACGTAATGTTACTCCTGGATAATGATCTACAATATCGTCCAATATATTTTTAGTTGCTTCATCTTTACTTATGACGTTGAAGTAAAGCTCTGTATCTAGTGATTCATTTGAGAAAAATTCATGATTATCTAAAAGGAGAAAAAATTCAGCTGGGGGTTGAGTTGTCCAATCAAAAATATACTTAACAACGAATTCTTTTTTTCCAACTTCTGGAATTGTCAAAGTCACTTTGTCATTTAATGAAATATTATCATTTTCTGCTTTAAAATTTAGTACTCCAATTGCATCTTGTTGGTAAAAATCTTCTCTTGATCCAGCAATATCTACAGTTTTAATTAAATCAAAAACCTCTTTGTCAACAGCACCTAAAATTAATGGTCTATTATTGTATCCAACGACAGTTGCTCTAGTACGAGAAAGTTCAGTAACTTCGTCAAGAGCAATAAGTTCTTCTGATAAACCAGTTGGAATACCGGGTGATGCAAAAATTTGAGCTGCACTTACTTGGTAATCAGCAAGAACAACTTCTTTAACAACTTTTTCTGCCTGCGCCTTGAATGAAGTGGTAAGAACATTTGCAAGAGAAATTAAAGTTAATCCAATCATTAAGGCTGAAGCTGTTGAAGCTGTTCTTCGTGGAGTCCTTTTTGAGTTTTCTGTTGCCAGTTTTCCAAGTATCCCAAATATAGATTTATATAATGAGTCAAAAATAGCAACAAAAGGTTTCGTAATTGATGGGGTTATTACAGATATTCCAATGAATATTACGCTAGCACCTAAACCAACTTGCTGTAGGACAGATAAAGTTGGAAGTCTCAAGAAGGAATACAGAACACCAAATAAAACTCCTAAACCAATTAATGAAACTACAGATCCAACTAGCAGTCTTATCAGCAGGGATTTTCTTTTAGGTGTAGATTCACTATCTCTGATTGCTTCAAGAGGACTGACTAGAGATGCTTTTCTTGCTGGCAATAATGAAGAAAGTATTGTTACAACAACACCTATGATAATTCCAGTGATTGCAGCACTAGGGGTTAGTACTAAAGGGCCTTCTGGTAAGCCAAAGTCAAAATATTTTAGTCCCTCTTTGACAAGTACTGATAAACCAATTCCTAAAGCCACACCCAAGCCTGAACCAATTACTGCCATATATAATGATTCAGAAACAACAAGTCTATAAATTTGGCGTTTCGAAGTACCAAGTGCTCTTAATAAGGAGAGTTCTTTAGTTCTTTGAAGCAGAAGAATTCTGAAAGTATTTTGTATGATAAAAGCTCCAACAAATATTGCAATTCCCGCAAAAACGTTCAATATCGTGTTGAAAAAATCTAAGCCTTGTTTAATTGAGTCTGCTTGTTCAGCTGCTGCTTCTTGTGCATTTATGACTTCTAAGCCTTGGTCGTCAATATTCGCTATCGCATTGCGAACTGAATTTATATCTGCATTTTCGTCAACAACAACATTTATAAAATCAACTTCTCCAATTGAGTCCAGAAGAATTTGAGCTGTTCTAAAGTCAAAAAGAGCAAATGAAGCACCTCCTGGGGACCCTGTATTAGCAAATTCTGCAATACCTACAATTGTAAATGTAGCTGGAATAGCTCCCGCAAGAACCGTAACTCTATCCCCAACACTAAAACCATTTCCTTCTGCAGTGGTTGAGTCCATAACTACTTCTTTATTGTTTGTAGGTGGTTGACCGTCAATAATTTCCCATTGAGACGCATAAGGGGATGTATCCCATGCTGCTCCAAAAGTAGGAGCGAAACCATTTTGTATTAATATAGTTTCTCTTTCACATTCTGGGTTGAAAGCATGGCAATCTTTTCTAGGCCCAAATTTTATAAATTGAGCAAATCCCAAAACATCACCCCAAGCGTCTTTTACACCTTCGATACTCTTTATTTCATTTATTTTTTTGTCTGAAATCTTTCTAAATTCAAAAGAGATAGGACCTTGGCCACCATCATCCCCAAACCCTTCTGCGAAATCTTCTTGTACGGGTTGTACTACTAAATCAATTCCTTCAAAAACTCCGGAAAATAAATTATCAAAAGCGTTTTTGTTACTTTCAGAAAAAATATTTGCTGCGATTATTACGGAAACTCCAAGGATAATTGAAGATGTTGTTAGGAAAATTCTTACCGGATAGGTCTTAAGGTTTTTCCAAGCAATTAATAAAAGTGGTCTTTTAGTAAATCCAAACATTAAATATCGCTTAAAGAAGTAACTCTTGAAATAATCTCTTCTTGAGTAGGTTCCTCCATGTCACTTGCTACTTCCCCATCTTTCAGCATTATTACTCTTTCAGCAAAAGAAGCTGCGTATGGATCATGAGTAACCATTACTATCGTCTGATTCAGTTCATTTACTACTGACTTCATAAAAGTCAGTAGTTCTTTGCTAGATTTTGAATCTAGGTTTCCAGATGGTTCGTCTGCAAAAATTACTTCAGGCTTAGTTGCCATTGCTCGTGCTGCAGCAACTCTTTGTTGTTGTCCACCTGAAAGCTCATTAGGTCGATGATTTAATCTGTCTCCAATATCTACAGCATTGACAATTTGATTAATCCAGTCCTCATCTGGTTTCTTTCCGGCAATTGAAGATGGGAGTGTTATATTTTCCTCAGCTGTCAATGTTGGAATTAAGTTGAATGCCTGGAAAACAAAACCAAATGAATCTCTCCTCATTTTTGTTAACTCTTTGTCATTAAGATTGCCTAAATCAGTACCTTTAATAAATATTGATCCAGAAGTTACCTTGTCCAGACCAGCAAGACAATGAAGCAAGGTAGATTTTCCTGACCCTGATTGGCCCATGATTGCTGTAAATTTATTCTCATAAAAATCAAGATTTACATTATTTAAAGCTTTAACAGAGGTTCCTTCTTCTCCATAAATCTTTGTTAAATCTTTAGCTACTATTATCTTTTCCATCTAATAAAGAATAGAAGAAATAAAGAATTTACTTAAATGAATTTTGCAACTTAGAAGTTATTTGGTAAATTAATAAATATGAAAAATGTAACTAGCTGGAATTGGTGGACAACTACATAGGTAGCTGCCCCAATAGTTAGTTCTTAAACCGGGCAGAGCCCGGTTTTTTTATTACTGTCACTGAAATTAAATCTCCGGGCTAAACCCAAAAAGAAGAGTGATAATGAACAATAGATTAAGTTACGGTAATAAAGCTAAAAACTTAGAATATGTAGCAAAAAATACAGATATTGAAATCCCATATTTTAAAGAGATCTATCTTAATGATTTAAACAATATTGAAAATATTATAGATTCCTTTTCTCAAAAAATAATGATTAGAAGTAATAGTTCATTAGAAGATAAAGAATATTCTTCAAGTGCAGGAAAATATCTCTCAATTGGACCAATAGAGAGAAAGGATTTAGAAACTATAAAAAAATCATGGAAGATGGTTGTCGGTAGTTACGAAAAACAAGCTAATCAATCTGTAATATTTCAAAATTATATAGAAAATGCTAAAAGTGTCTCCGTCTTAACTTCTTACAAGGTGGGTTCTGATTCAGCATATAGAACTTTTTCTACGTATCGTGGCCCTGAAACTGATGCTATTACCTCAGGTAAATATAGCGAAATAAAAAACTTCTTTATGCACAGATCTTTAGATATTCTGCCGGAAAAATATGAAAAATATAATGTTTACCTAAAAATAATCACACAACTTGAGGAATTATTTAAAAATAAACAACTAGACATTGAGATGGTTCTTGATGAAAATAATTCTCCTCAATTGCTACAAGTGAGGCCTCTAATGGGTAAAAAGCTTGATAAAGAATCTATATTCGATGAAAAAAATGTAATAAACAGAAATTTAAAAAAATACAAAAAGCTAAATAAAACTACAGCTGATCGATTTGGAACAAATCAAATTTACAGCAACATGTCAGATATGAATCCAGCCGAAATGATAGGTAAAAAACCTGACAATATTGCTTTTGGTTTATATAAATTCATGTTCACCGATACGACATGGAATATACAACGTGGAGAGTTTGGTTATCGAAATTATTCTGGTGGAAAGTTGATGGAACTTTTAAATAACGTAGCATATATAAATGTAAATCACAGTCTTAATAGTTTCTTAACAAGAAACTTACAAAAAGAAAGCTGTGAAGAAATAATTAACTATCAGCTAAATAAACTAAAAGAGAACCCACACTTGCATGACTCGATAGAGTTTGATATTTCTAGGTCATCTTATGTTTTTGATACAGTTAAAGAATTTTCTAAAGAGTACAAAAATATAATTGATCCGAATGAGCTTATTCAATGGCATAATGACTTAGTTCAAATTGACACAAAGAATAAATCTACTCTAGAAAAAAATAAAAAAATTATTTTAAGTACTTTCTCAAAATTGAATAAGAGTTTTCAGTACTCAAAAAAAGAAAATATCAAATTGATAAGAGATACTATGGCCTTGCCTTTTACCCATCATTCGAGATTAGGATTTGTATACTTTGCTCAACTTAATAGCCTTCTTAAAAAGGAAGTTATTTCAGAAGATCAAAAAAAATTGTTACTTTTATCAGTTAAGTCTATTAGCACAAAAATGAAGGCTGATGCTTATGAAGTCAAAATTGGAAAAAAAACATTGGACGGCTTTTTAGATGTTTATGGTCATATAAGAGCTGGAAATTATAATCTTTCATCGTCAAACTTAAAAAACAATTTAAATTTCACTGAATCATTAATTAACAATAGTGAAACCCCTATGGAAGACAATATTTTACCAAAAGATATATTTACGAATATTGAAAAATACTTTATAACTAACAAAATTTCCTTAAAAGCATCTACTTGGATCAATATGTTTCAAGAGGGAATTTCAACTAGAGAAAACTCTAAATTTTATTACACCAAAGGTATTGATGGAATTTTAAATGAAATAGGTGAAAAAAATATCAGCGATAGAGAATTGTTTGATTTACTCGATATTGAATTTAATGAAGAAAATACCAGTGATATGAGATTAAAGAATGTATTAATGCCAGATTTAATTACTTCTAACGAAGACTTCTATTTTTATGAAGAAATGAGTAAAAATGGAAATTATATAGGTCAAGGAACGATAAATGGAGATGTTTTGTTAATAAATTATGAAGCTAATCGTCCTAAAAATCTTGATAACAAAATAGTCGTTATTCCGGCTGCAGACCCAGGTTGGGACTGGATCTTCAACTACAAAATAAAATCTTTAATTACAAAGTATGGAGGACCAAACTCTCACATGGCCATTAGATGTGCTGAACATAATATCCCAGCAATTCTTGGTGTTGGAGAAAACAATTTTACAGTTATAACAAACTCAAAAAGTTTAGAGATAGATTTTTCCAATGAAAGCTTTTCAAATGTATAAATATTTCAGAAATACCTCTTTCTTAGTAGTCAGCCTAAAGACAGAGTGGTTATCTCCTTCCACTCAGATACTGTGGGGCCAGTTTTATAAAGCTCTAAAGTATCAAATGTAATAGTTATGGGGATGAGATTGTCAAAATTAGTAGAACTATAAGATTTTGGTAACTCATTCCCATAATAAAGGGAAAGGTGAGGGACCCATAAACTTGGCCAACCTTCAAGGCTTATAACTGAGTTGTAAAATTGATTGTTATCAGAAGCTTCTAGATAAAGTCTATGAAAATAGCTTCTACCTTCATAGATTCTATCAAAGGTCGCTGTAATTTTTTCTTTTTTAATCTGATCTAAAATATCATTTGCTTTTTCTTGAGAATTAATTTTTGTGACCAGAGTGACGTGGGGATCAAATGAAGCATTGTTCTCTTCCTTGGCAAAGGAATCAATTTGATTTTTAATATTTGCTACAACATCAGAAGAAGACTTAACCCATATTGAAAATGTCTGTTCTTCCAAAATAACTTATCTATTTTTGATTTTTGATTTACTTAAAATATATGACAATAGAAAAACTGTCGAAGCCACTAATGACATAGACGGGCCAGTAGGTAAATCAAGATGATATGAAATGACTAAACCAGCTACAGATGAGATAATTCCAAAAGCTATGCTGACTTTAATTGAGTCTATGAATGTATTAGTAATTAATTTTGCTGATGCAGCAGGAATTATCAACATACTCAAAACTAAAATCATTCCTACTGTTTGAAGAGCGCTTACAACGGCCAAAGATAAGGTTATTAAAAATAGATAATTGAGGAAGTTGATATTTAAACCTTTGACCTCTGCTCCTATTGGATCGAATGAATAAAACAAAAGTTGTTTAAAGAAAATTACTATGATCCCGATCACTATTAAAAATAAAGCAGTGATGATGAAAATATCAGTTCTGTTTACAGCTAAGATTTGACCAAACAGTAGGTCTTCCAAATTGATTGTTACATTAAGGAGCTTTATCAATATGAAACCTAAAGCAAAAAAGGTTGAAAAGATTATGCCAATTGAAGTGTCTTCTCCAATTTTTGTATTTTTAACTATAAAGCCAAGGAATATAGCGACAACAATAGCTGCTGGTGCTCCTAGTTCTGAAATACTAAATCCAAAGAAAACACCAACTGCAATTATAGGAAGAGTCGCGTGAGCCATTGCATCAGCCATAAAACCCATATTTCTGTTGATTGTAAACGTTCCTAGTGTTGAAAGAGTTGCCCCGCAAAAAACTGCTGCAATAAGTGACCTTATCATAAACTCATATTGGAAAGGGTCTATTAAAAGTTCAGACAACATATTAAGAACCGTGACTACCTGGTTTATGATCAAGAAACATATCTTCGTGTGAGCCGTACATTTCTTCTATCACTTCTTTTGTAAGAACTTCCAAGGGGTCTCCAAAAGCACAACAATGCCTATTTAAACATAAAACTTCATCAAATTTATCTTCTAGATTGTTGATGTCGTGTGTAGCAACTAATATCGTTTTTTCTTTAAGATCACTTCCATTGATTATTTTCATTATGTCTTCTTGAGCTCCAACATCAATAGCGCTGAATGCTTCATCAAGTAACAAAATATTGGAATCTTGTATCAAAGCTTTTGCTAACAGAACTCGCTGTTGTTGCCCACCTGATAGATTATTTATATTTTCTTCACTTTTATCCAAGATTCCAACTTGATCAAGAGATTCATTTATCATCTCTGCATTTTTTTTCTGATTAAAACTTAATAAAGTACTTTTATTTGTCAATCCCATCTCTACAACCTGTTTTACAGAAAGTTGAAAATTCCAATTTAAAGAATCTTTTTGTGGAATGTAGCTAATCATTCCTTTTGCCTTAAGTGGATCCAAACCATCTATCTTTAATGAACCTCTAGACAGTGGAATTAATCCAGCTAATGCTTTGAATAAGGTTGACTTTCCGCCACCATTTGGACCAACTACTGCAATTTTTTTACCTTTTGTAATTGAGAAAGTTACATCATCAATAGCAAGAGCTTCTCCGTACTGAACACAGCAACCATCTGAGACAATTAACGATTCTGATTCGTAAATATTTTCTTTTGTAGTCATAATGACCTCTAAAAAGTCCTTGAAACTATCTTAAATTATAATTAACCAAGATCCTTCTTGTTATTTCAAGCTATTAACAATCAACTCTACATTGCTTATTAAGAACTCGCTATAAGATTGATTTGGTTTTAATGTCTCAACATATAAACCTGTCACAAGCGTTATACCAGTTTCTTGAGCAAGAGTTTCTGCGTAAACTGAAGGTGTTTCTGACTCAACAAACATGACTTTTACACCTTCTTCTTCAATAACTTCAATAACTTCAACCAAATCTGATGGAGAAACCTCATCTGATGAATCTAAACTTGGAATAATAGTTGCAAGAACTTCTAATCCAAATTTTGCTTCAAGATAACCAAGTGACTCATGAGTTGTAATAAGTTTTCTGTTTCCAGATGGAATCATTCCAATTAACTCAATAACTTCATTTACTAATCCTTTTAGCTCAGTAGTAAAAGTATCTGTCAAAGATTTATAACTTTCCTCATTTGTTGGATCATATTGTATTAACTTTCCTTCAATGTATTCAGCAGCATAAGAAACTCTGTTAGGATCAAACCAGAAGTGAGGGTCGTATGCACCATGACCATGTCCTTCATGCTCATCATGACCATCTTCTTCATCGTCATGACCTTCTTCACCGTGATCATCATGATCGTCATGACCACCTTCTTTAAATTCTACAGGGAAAACACTTTCACCTACTTCAGCTAAAACCTCTGGACTGCATGCTGAACTTTCTAATAGCTTCAAAAGTGGTGCAGGTTCATACTTCAATCCAGTGAAAAATATAAGATCTGCTTCAGCTATGGTTGTAGCGTCTTGAGGTGATGGATCATAAGTATGCGGGTTTGCTTCAGGGGGCATTAAAACTGTAAGACTAATATTGTCTCCTCCTACCTGGCTAACAAATTCACCCATCATGGGTGTTGTAGCTAGTACGTTTAAAGTATCTACATCTTCTCTTTCACGGCAAGTAGACTGGTCAGTGCCGCTTCCAGTACAAGCAACTAGAACTAATGAAAGTGCTAATACTGCGTATTTAGATATAGGTTTATTATTCATTTATTTTCCTTATCCAATTTTTTAAAATACAATAAATGAGATTAAGTCTCATTTTTCTTTTTGTCAAGCCTATATTCATTGAATTTCATATTTTTTTATTATTGAAAATGAACTATGATTATTTTGCGATGAACAATTCAAGAAAAATTTTAGCTGACCACAAAGTATCTATTACGAATCCAAGGATTATTGTACTAGAAGCTTTATTAGAACTTAAAGGTCCAATTACTGTTGATGATCTTTTGGCACAACTTAAGAATAAAGTTGCTAAATCAACTTTGTACAGAGTATTAAATGATTTAAAAGATATAAATATTTTGCATGAATTTTCAACACCCGATAGTCAAACTGTGGTTGAGCTTATATTGGAAGATCACTCGCATCATCATCATTTATTTTGCAGTGATTGTGGTGAAATTATCGATGTAGAGATGGCTACAGAGTTTGAAAATAGACTATTAAAAGAGATAAAAAGAATTGAGAAAAAATTTAATTTTGTAATTGAAGATCACAGGCTTGAATTGTTTGGTAAATGTACAGATCTGTGTGTGAATTGTAAATAAGTTCTTTAAAGTATTATTCCAATTAATGAAGCCTGAATCAACATAGAGTCAACAACTTGATAACTGTGAAGTTCTAATAATCTGTTTACTACAGGAACGATAACTGTATCTGCACTTTCATTCTGTACAGCAAGATAGGCTGACTCATATCCTTGATTTGTTAAGTTACATATAACACACATAATTTTTTCCCTGTTAAGTACAATTTTAAAAAACTATATATATATTGTAAACAGTAAATGAAAATTAAAACTACTGAGTTCATTAATCATGGAGTAGTAAATGTAGGCGATCTTCCTATACCCTTTGATATGGTATTGAATGCTTCGGCTCTTGTTGTTGTAATTACATTTGTTTATTTAAAAATTTCTTGGAAAGAGTCAATTGTTGTACCATCGAAAGAAATTTTTGAAGACAGGCAAAATATTATTGGAAAAATATTTGGAGCTACAATTTTATTTTTTCTAATAGCTCCAGGCATCGTAGGAAATGAGTCGTCAAAAACCTCCGTTACTCCCTTAATTTTGTGGGTTTTTCTATGGATAGGCGTGCCCACTCTTGGATTATTGTTTGGTGATGTATACGCAAAATTCAATCCTCTGAATCTTGTAAAAATTTCCTCAAACAAACCAAGGTCAGTTTATATTTCATGTTTTTTATTTCTTGGACTTACTTGGTTTGAGCTTGTTTGGAGGGAGCCTGGGAATCCTCTGAATATTGCATCTGTTTTCATAATTCTTTTTATAAGCGTAAATTTAATAAGATACTTTTATAAAAAATCAATTATTGAAGTAGATCCCTTGCTTCTTTTACATTATTTATATAGCAAACTTAGATTATTAAATTCCAAACCATATTTTCGTTCACTGATAAACAACATAGGAAATTTAGCAAAATTAAATGGAATTGAGTACTTCATTCTGCTGATGATAGGAACAGTTACTTATGATGGTTTGAGAGAAACTACTTTTTGGTATAACCAATTTGGTGAACAAATAAACAATATGTGGTTTTCAACAATAATGTTCTTTTCAATTAATTTAGGAACAATTATTTTTTATCGTTTTGCTTGTTATTTTGCCATAAAAGTTGGAGGATCAGAACTTAAGCTTAATGAAGTCTCAAAGCTTTTTGGACATACGATGCTTCCAATAGCCTTTGCGTATCACATAACACATTATTTGACTCTCTTACTTTTTGAAACACAAACTTTTATTTATAGGTTGAACGATCCAATTGGAACTGGGTTAAATCTTTTTAATGTGGGGGAGCCAGAAATAAATTACTTTATAAAGCCAATAATTATTTGGGGTATACAAGTAGCCGTTACCTTACTTGGTCATATGTTAAGTGTTGTTTTGGCTCACGACTTAGCTGTTAAGCTTTTTGGCCATCAACAAAGTGACAAAACACAATATATTTTTCTTTTTATAACTGTTGCTTTAACCCTTCAGGCTTTGTTTGTATTAAGTGTTGGCTAGTTTCTTCTCAATGCTTGCAATTCGTTCAGCAATTGGAGGATGGGAATAATAGTAAGAACTATAAAGAGGGTCTGGGGTTAAGTTACTGGCATTATCTTTTGTAAGCTTTAAAAGTCCTGAAACCATATATTTTCCATCTGTAAATTTAAAAGAAAAATCATCAGCTGCAAATTCCCTTTGTCTTGATAAATAAGATGTTATTGGTCTCGTAAAAAAAGTATATGTCCCTGCCACAAGATAGAACATTAAAAATTTTGAATATAATGTAATCTCATCCAATCCATGTGAAGCAAAGAAATTTTCAGACTTTAAAACTTCACTAAGAATATAGAAACCTATAAATCCGAAAATTAAAGAGCTTATAAGTGATTTCCTTATATGTCCTAACTTATAATGACCTAGTTCATGTCCTAATATTGCTTCCATTTCATCAGGTGTAATTGTCTCAAGTAATGTATCGTAAAAAACGATTCTTTTATTTTTACCAAAACCAGTAAAAAATGCATTACCGTGGGAACTCCTTAGGCTTGCATTCATTACAAAAAGACCTTTTGCTTTAAAATTAATTTTTTCAAGCAGTTTCTCAACTGGCTTTTTATATTCCTCGTCATCAAGTGGTTCGAATTTATTAAATAAAGGCATAATCAAAACGGGGTAAAGGAAGAAGATTATTAGCTGAATAAAGAAAACTGCACCAAAGGCATAGACCCACCAATTGTTTCCTAAATTCTCGATTATTCCAATTACAACTGCATAAATTAGACATGAAATCACTGAAGATATAAGTAGGTTCTTAACAATATCCATTACAAATGTTTTTTTAGTAGTTTTATTAAATCCATACTTTTCTTCAATTACGAATGTTGAATATATTGCTAAAGGTATTTCAAGGATTTCTGAAATTAGAATAATTAAAAGACCTAAAAAAATAGCACCTAAAATGTTTGAAGACGTATAGCTTGAAACAATAGACGTAAGAGTATTTAGTAGCCCACCAATCGTAAGCAGTAGAAGAATAAAAATACTAACAAAGGAAACTATTATTTGAAACTTTAGACGATCAAGATTGTAATCTGTAGATTTGTTGTATTCTTCTACTGTTACAAGATTTTCAAATCTTTCAGGAACCTTAGACGCATTAACCTTTAATGAATTAATATTTCGAACTTTTAGATAAGTTTCTATTGTGAACTTTAACCCTATGAATATGAGAAATAGAAATGTAAAGTTAGTCGAGTTCAAAGTATTTTGAATTTCCATATCAACCAATATTAACGCTTTTCAAATACTCTAAATAATTTTTAAGAGTAAAAAGAAATAGGCCAACTTTAATCAAAGGGTTAAATTCATTTATTTTCATTTACCAAATCTACGATCTCTTTGAACGTACTCCCTTAAGCATCTTAAAAAGTCAATCTTTCTAAACTCTGGCCAATAAACATCTTGAAAAACTACTTCCGAATAAGCGCTTTGCCACAATAAAAATCCTGAGAGTCTTGACTCACCACTTGTTCTAATAATCAGATCGATGTCAGGTGAATCTGGTGAATAAAGATGGTCTCTAATTTGTTCGTCGTTAATGCTTTTTATTAAGTCTTGAATTTCTAATTCTTGATTTTCTTGTAGTAAGCTTTTCATTGCGTCAACAATTTCTTGCCTTCCTCCATAACCAAGCGCAATAGTTAATAACTTTTCTCCTCCACCCCTGACTTCTTTGAGTTTTTTAATTGAATTTTGCAAATAATCAGGAAGAAGATCTATGCTGCCAACAAAATTAATTTTGAAATTATCAACAAGATCATCGATTAAAAGTTCTTCGAACAATTCGTTTAGTACGAGGTAGTAAGAGTTAAGTTCTTCTTCAGGTCTGGATAAATTCTCTTTAGATAAAAGCCAGCTTGTTATATTGTCAATGCCTAACTCGTCACACCAAGCCAAACATTCTTTAAATCGGACCATTCCAATTCGGTAAGAAACTTCGTAACTTAACAAATTTTCTCTTCTTGCATACCTTCTGTGTCCGTCATGGATGATCCCAATATGTTTTGGAAGAGTCTCGTTTTTTAAATTATTTTGAAGCCTTGTTTCATATAACGAATAAACAAACTTTGGTGTCACCATTATTAACTACAAATTGCTTCAACATCGTCAATTGTTTTTGGTGCCCCAATGGTTAGATTTATTGGGTCATTTTCTGTACAAACAATATCATCTTCAATTCTTATTCCAATACCTAGAAGGTCTTTAGGTATTTTGTGCTTAATACTTTTAGCGTCTTTCATTTCTTCACTTTCAAGTTTTGTTGCTTTCTCCATCCCAAGTGATTTTCTTCTTTCTCTGATTTTTTTAGGATCTCTTTCAAGTAATTTAAACTCGATTTCAGGTTTGTTTGGGCGAATATAAATTCCCGGTTCAATAGTTGTAACCATTCCGGGCTTTAATTTTCTTGGTTTGTTTTTTTCTTCTGTGGTTCCTGCATCATGCACATCTAATCCAAGCCAATGACCTGTACCGTGCATAAAAAATTCGAAATAATGCATCATTGAAATTGTTTCTTCTACTCCCATTGGTACTAAACCAAGGTCAACCAGTGATTGTGATATTGAAGCTACGGTTGAGGTATGAATGTCTGACATCGTTTTTTTAGTTGTAACATTCTTTATGCCGATTTCTTGAGCTTTTAAAACTTCTGTGTAGACATCTTGTTGGACTTTCGTAAATTTTCCGTTTACAGGAAAAGTTCTTGTAACATCAGATGAATACATTTTAAACTCTGCTGCTGCATCTATCAATATAAGACCATTGTTATCAACTTTTTCTCTATTGGTTGAGTAATGTAATATGCAAGCATTATCTCCGGAGGCAACAATAGATGGGTATCCTAACCTTTCAGCTCCTAAATCGTAAAAAGTTTTTTCCATCTCAGCCTCTATTTGGTACTCATACATATCTTTCTTTGTAATTTCCATGGCAGATTTATGTCCTTCAACGGTAATATCGCAAGCTCTTTTAAGATTCTCGAGTTCTTCAGGGTTTTTAATTAAACGGAGTTCAGAAAGTAAAGGTGAGAGAGAGTTTAGTGTAGCCTTGCTAAAGCTTGACCCTCTTTGATCATATGGAATTGCTGTGTTGATTAATTTCTTGTCATATTTTTCAAACGCAGCATTTGTATAATCACAATAAATATCTTCAATTCCAGATAATAATTTTGGCGCTAAGCTCTCATATTCTTCATATAGAAATGCTTCTTCTGCTCCAAACTGTTGTTTTGCTCCTTCTGGCCCAAGTCTTTTGCCCTCCCAGGTTTCCATTTCTTCGTTTCTTCCTTGTACAAAAAGGTATAAAGCTGCTTTGTTGTCTTGCACGATGATAATTGCGTGAGCGCTAGGTTCTGGCCATTCGGTTAGATAATGAAAATTAGAATCCTGTCGAAAATCATAAGCAACATCATTATTTCTGTAAACAGTATTGCCCCCATGAAGAAGGACTGCCCCGTTGCCAATTTTTTTCGCAATATTATCTCTATTTAATTTTGACAATTCCATCATCCAAATAAGAATAATCTAGGTTTATATAAAATAGCTAATTTATTTTTAGTTCAAATAAGAATCTATAAGTTTTGATATTCCTAAAGCTTCCTTGTTTCCGTAAGAAATAATTAAAACAACGTTATCACCTGCAATTGATGCAGCAATTCCCTCAAAGAATAGATTATCTATTGATTCAGCAACTACTTGGGCAGCAGCTGTTGTAGTTTTTACAATTATTTGGTTGGAGACAACTTCTACACTTAACACAAAATCTTTTAACGCTTTTCTTGATATAGATTTTTGAGCATTATTAATATCATCTTTGGGCAATATATATTTAAGATCATTATTTGAATTTCTTTTTTTAGTTGCTCCAATTTCCGATAAATCTCTTGAGAGGGTGGCTTGTGTTATTGGAATTCCTTTTTTATTTAATATGCCTTTTAATTGATTTTGAGAGGTTATTTTCCCTTCGTCTATTAAATCAGCAATTATCTTTTGTCTTTGAATTGTAGATTTTCCCATTGTATAAATATACATTAATTTGTATTTTTATACAATTAGAGATCTTTGTAAACTTTCTTAGCTAGCTCTATAGCTTCCTCTTTAGAGACTTCCCCGTCATTTATCCTTTGGTTGTAAAGAGATTCCATAATTTTTCCTAATATTGGTCCGGGCTCAATATTTAGAATTTCCATAATTTCATTACCGTTGACTGGAGGCCTTAATTTATTTAGCTCTTCATTTTCTTTAACTTCTTCTATTCTTTTCTCTAAGTCGTCTAAATACTCATATATTTTTTCTGCTTTTTCATTATTTTTTGTTGTAACATCCGCTCTAACAAGCTCATTTAGCTCATCAAGTGTGTTTCCTGCATCAATTATGTACCTTCTAACAGCAGAATCTGTCCATCCCATTTTGTAAGTATGTGGTCTTAAGTGGTTTTCAACTAGTAAAGCAACG
Organism: uncultured Candidatus Actinomarina sp.; assembly: GCA_902519845.1. Lineage (GTDB taxonomy): Bacteria > Actinomycetota > Acidimicrobiia > Actinomarinales > Actinomarinaceae > Actinomarina. The sequence continues at coordinate 15,594 of CABYLQ010000001.1, forward strand.
TCAGCTATCGTGCTTTTTGGATATTTTAATTTTGAAAGAATTTCTTTGGTCATTCTTGCGCCAACGACTTCATGGTGCCTGAAATGAACTTTACCGTTGTCTAAACCTTTAGTTGCTGGTTTTCCAATATCATGAAGTATTGCTGCAAGACGCAATTTAAGATCTTGAGATACGTTCGTTGTGACCTGCAATGTGTGTTCGTAAACATCTTTATGGTGATGGTGCGGGTCCACCTCCATTTTTAATTCTCTGATCTCTGGAATAATAAAATCAATTAAATTACTTTCTACCAAAGATCTAATTCCCATTGAAACATTCTTGCCAACTACTAATTTTGAAAATTCGTCTCTTATTCTTTCTTTACTAACAATTTCTACTCTATGTAAATTTTCTTGAATTGATTTAAAAGTATCCTTGTCTGGCGCGAAACCATGAGAACTAATAAAGCGACTTAACCTTATCATTCTTAATGGGTCTTCTGAAAATGATGTGTTTGGGTCAGCCGGAGTTTTTAATAATCCTTCTGATAGATCTTTTAGTCCATTACATGGGTCTATAAGTTCTTTTTGTTTTATGTCAAAAGCTATAGAATTTAATGTAAAGTCTCTACGAATTAAATCTTGTTCTATGTCTTCAGTTTTATCAATATTTGGTTTTCTAGAGTCTTTATCATATGTATCGCTTCTAAATTGTGTTATGTGTGCTGTGTATTCGTCTATTAAAGTCTCGATTGTCCCATATTTTATTCCAATTTTTGTTGTCTTGAAACCATTTTCATTAAGAAGCTTTAGTGATTCTTCAGGAGATGCGTTAGTTGTAAAATCAAAATCTGTGGTATCGATGTCTAAAATAAAATCTCTAACAGCTCCTCCAACAAGAAAGAACTTGAACTCTTTTTCTTCATAAATTGAAGACAGTCGGTCCAAAAATGGATATTCATTTATACGGTTTAATAGTGTTGTTGGTACCATATTGTTAGCTTAGAATAACTAAAAAAACAATAAAGTATGAATTCAGAAGTTGATTTTGCAGCAGGTGGGATTGTTTTGATAAACAACAAAATTCTACTGGTAAAAAATAAATTAAGTGAAGAATATAAAGACGATTATAGTTCCGGCTTTTGGGGGTACCCAAAAGGTCATCTAGAAGAAAAAGAATCACCAATTAAGGCAGCCGAGAGAGAGGTTTTTGAAGAAACAGGTTTTAAAGTTACAACAATTGGAACAAAGCCCTCAGCAGAATCAAGATATGAAATAAAGAAAGATGGTATAGCTATCCAAAAAACAGTTTGGTTTTTTGAAATGAAAATAGTTGAAAGTTATAACAAAGAGCCAGATCAAGAAATTGAAGAGATTGCGATAGTTCCCTATGAAGAAGCCCTCGATCTTTTGACTTATGAAGAAGATAAAAAAATTTTAAAATATGTATTCAACAGAACATAAAAAAGTTCATTATTTCTATAACGGAGTTTTTTATACAAGGAAATTAAACGGCTTTGTTGATGATATATTGTTTGAAAAAGTTTATGGTGGCGCAAGTTTATTAAAGAAAATAAAAAAAATAGCAAAAAATAAAAATATCAATTTTAGCTCTTCAATGATAAACGAAAACCTCTCAAGATCTTGGTTGAGTTCTGGGTGGGAAAAAAATCATACGTTGAACATTTGTGTTTTAAATTTAAAAAATCTAGCTACAAAAACACAAGTGCTTGATAAAAGAGTAGAAATTAAAAAGTTTAACCATGAGGATATAGAGGATTTACTTAAGTTAGACCATAAGATATTTGACCCTTATTGGAGAAATTCTTTGAGTAGTTTTATAGAGACAATGAAAAGCTGTAATAATAACTATCTTTTTAAAATAGGAGAGGATGAATCTACAAGTGGTTATGCAATACTTGGTGAAACAAGAAAATTTACTTATCTTCAGCGTATAGGTGTGAAAAAAGACTCTCAGGGACTTGGGCTTGGGGACATGCTACTAAAAGCTGTTATAAACTTCTCAATTGATAAAAAATTTATAAATATAAAACTCAATACTCAAAAAGATAACAATGTAGCCTTGAGTCTTTATAAAAAAAATAATTTTGAGGTTTCTCCAAGGAAGCTTGTAATCATGAAAACTTCATGAATAGATTTACATAGCTTATGATTAACTTATGGAAGAAGACAGCTTTATAGAATCAGTTGAAAGCCTTATAAAAAGTGTTAAGGACTTGATTGTTCGCCCAGTAAAGAGGTTGACTGGTTTTGCTTCTTTGGGTTTACTTCTTGTTGTATTATTAATAACTGCAGTAATATTTTTATTTTCAGGAATATTAAAAATTATGCAAGGCCTTGGTCTTTTGTTAGGTGTTAACCCGACTGGGTTTGCAATGGGTGCATTAGGATTAGTATTTATGATATTGTCACTAAATAGTTACAGAAAGAAAAAGAATGGATGATCTAGCAATAATTGGTTCGGGTCCTGCTGGTTATACGGCAGGAATTTACGCTGGGAGGGCCAACCTTAAACCAGTGCTTTTTGAGGGTTTAGAATCAGGTGGTCAATTGATGTTGACAACTGATGTCGAGAACTATCCAGGTTTTGATGAAGGAATTATGGGGCCTGAAATGATGCAAGTTTTCAAGAAACAGGCTGAAAGATTTGGAACAAAAATTTTAACTGAAACAGTCAATAAAATTGAAAAAATTCAAGAAGGTTTTAAATTAACAACGTCAAAAGATACATATGAGTTTAAGTCGGTAATAATATCTTCAGGAGCTTCGGCAAATTGGCTCGGAGTTAAGGGTGAAAAAGAATTACAAGGTTATGGGGTTTCAGCTTGTGCAACTTGTGATGGTTTTTTCTTTAAAGATAAAAATGTAATTGTGGTTGGAGGGGGCGACTCTGCGATGGAAGAATCTCTATTTCTAACAAAATTTGCGAAAAAAGTTACAGTAGTTCATCGTAGAGATGAGTTTAGAGCAAGCAAAATAATGCAAGAAAGAGTTTTGAACCACGAACAAATTGAAGTTGCCTGGAATAAAGAGGTAACTGAAATTAAAGGTGATAAACAAGTATCTTCCGTAATTCTAAAAGATAGTAACTCAAACGAAGAGGAAGAAAAAGAGATTGATGGTGTTTTCGTAGCTATAGGTCACACACCGAATGTTGAGTTTCTTGATGGTTTTGTTGAACTAGACGAAAAAGGATACATTAAGACTGGATTCACAAGTTCTACAAGTACAAGTATGTCTGGGGTGTTTGCTTCAGGTGATGTCGCTGATTCTATCTACAGGCAAGCAGTAACTGCAGCTGGCACTGGATGCCAAGCAGCAATTGATGCTGAGAGATGGCTTGAAAATTAATTTTGATTTTTCAACTTTTGTAGATAATTTATCAACAGATGAGGTTGAAGATTTAAAAACAAAATTAAATTATGTTGGCTACTCAACCAATGAGAACATCAATGAACTAAAGGCTGTAGTAGGAGTTTTTATCGAGGACAATGGTCTTGAAATTATACATAGTAAAGAAGATTTTTGGGCTGAATTAATTAATTTTGGATACAAACTTGGAGATAGAATTCTTAGTTTTAATAATAAAATTTTGTATGGATCAGACGTTGAAGAATTACAAGAACTTCTCTCAAGAATGGGTTTTTATTCTGAGCCTATAAACGGAAAATATTCAAAATCTGTTGTTGAAGGCGTAACAAGATTTCAGGAAAATAGAGGTATAACAATTGATGGCGTGGTTGGTCTTAATACTGTTTATGAAATTAAAAAACTAATTAGACCAGGCAGGGATATTTCTTTAAACGAAGCAATAAAATCTATTTCTCCAGGATTAGATACTGGGATCATTGGTTTCAATATATGTTTTGATATCCCAAATTCTGGAAGTTACAAAGATCAAATTAAATTTTATGACCAAGTTAAGAAAAATTCTATTGAAAAAGGTGTTGTAGCAGTTTTTGCTTCAGAAGTTAATGAGGAATTGGATCTAAATAATAAAATTGAATATATAAACAACCTACAACCGACTTTGTTTATATCTTTTAACCCCGAAGTTGATGATTCAATTAATTACTTCCAAGGAACTTTTTCTGAAAGCCTTTTAGGTAAAAAACTAGCTGAAAACTTGGCATCAACTCTGAAAGTAAAATCAATCGGAAAGTCCTCGATTATTTTGAAACAAACAAAATCAGTAGGAATAATAATTAATGGTAAATTTTACCAAAAAAATTATATTGAATTAATTCTAGAGAGTGTTGTTAATACTCTAAATAAGCAATTTGAAAATTAACTTAATTTAGAAATAAAATCATCTAAGTTTTCTTTTGAATCAAAAGTTAAGAAAAGCTTATATTTATCAATGTTCTTAGTTATTTTTACTTTTGAACCAGTTTTGTCTTCGAAAAAATTTCTATAATGAGATACCTCTTCATCTGAATAAGAATCTAAATTTAGATTTCTAACTTTATCTTCTACTGCCCTGCTTGATAGTTTTTGACTAATTATTTCATTTAAAATATTTTCTTGTATTTTAGAATCTAAATTTATCAACGGCCTTACCTGGCCCATTGAAACAGTCTGATCTTTTAGGGCACCATAAACTTTTTCACTAAGATTGGTTAATCTTAAAATGTTTGAAACGTGAGCTCGGCTTTTTCCAATAAGTTGACCTATTTCTTCCGGACTTAAGCTGAATTTTTCAGAAATTTCTTTATAGGCCATTGCTTCTTCGATATGATTTAATCTTTCTCTTTGTATGTTTTCAATCAGGCCTAAAATTGCTGCATCTCTCTCGCCAACATCTTTCACCAAGCAGGGTATTTCATTAAGACCTGCAAGCTTCGATGCTCTTAATCTTCTCTCTCCTGCAATCAATCTATATTTGTTTGGCTCTATTTCTTGAACAATAATTGGTTGTAGCAAACCATTTTTCTGTATTGAATTTTTTAATTCTTCTAATTTATTTTCATCAAAGATTTTTCGAGCCTGGGAGTCGCTTTCATAAATAATATTTATGTTTATTTCTTTAACTTCGTAGTCTCTGACGTTTGTGTCAGTAATGAGACTGCTGAGTGATCTTTTCATTTATGTTCATCCTTTCTAATATTTCGTTTGCTAGTTGATAAAATTCTATTTTTGACTTACTGTCGTCTTTAAAATCTTCAACTGTTTTTAAGTGATAGGGGCTATCGGCTATATCAACAGAGTTAGATATTTTTGTTTCGAGCAATTTATCAGCGAGTAAGTAGGAAAGTTCATTTTCAAAATCTACGTAGCTAGATCTTCTAGTGTCTACTTGATTTAATATGACACCTAAAAATACTGGATTTATGTTTATCTGATTAGAAATAGATTTCTTTGCAAAATTCATCGCTTGGGATACGCCTTCAATAGCTAAAAATTCTGGTTTTGTTGGAATCAAGTAAAAGTCTGATGCGGATAAGGCTTCTTGAACTAGTGAACTCATTGTGGGGGGTGTATCAAATAAAATAACGTCAAAATCTTTGAACTCAAAGGAATCAATTGTTTTCTTTAATACCGAACCTCCAAGTATTTTTTCATTATTAAATTTTAAAATTGATTGGTTTGATGGAATTATTGCCATATTTTCGTGAAGATAGCCTATTTCTTTTGATTTGTTTCCACTCATTAAATCTTGTGAAGTTAAAATAAATTCATTATTTTTATCAAAATCTAGATATGTTGATGTGTTTCCTTGAGGATCAAGATCGATAATCAAGGTTTTTATACCATTTATTGCAAATATTTTACCAATGTTTACAACAATTGTAGTTTTTCCAACTCCACCTTTTTGGCAAATTATTGATAAAGATTTCACATATCAGTTATAACATCAATGGTACGAAAATTATTTTTATTTATAAGAAACTTTTCTTGTTTCACGTGAAACAAACTTTTAAGTTCTTTTTTGTTTTCAGAGCTTGAAGAAACCATAAAAATTATATTTCTGTTTTCAAGCTTGTAATTTTGTATTATTTTCACAATATTTAAAGTAGAAACATAGCACCTCATAACAACTATTGTTTTTTCTAAGTTTTTAAGTGTTAAGTTCGCATCTTCTTCTTTTGGAATCGCATTTTCTAAATTAAGGGTCTTTACAAGCCTTTGAAGCTCATAAATTCTTGTTTTTTTATTATCAATAAGATTTACTTTTCTTTTGTTAACAATTGATATTGGTACTCCTGGTATTCCTCCACCGGTACCTAGATCATAAATCTCTTTTGATTTGAAATTATATTTTTTTATTAGATGGTGAAAATACAGAGAGTGAACTATAAATTCATCCCAGATAAACTGTTTGGGTTTTTTGCTTATTAATCCGGTTTTTATTCCGGTTGTATATAACCAGTCGTGATAGTTTACAAGTTTTTCTTTATGTTGTTCAAATTCAATTAAACCCCAGTTAGGCATTTGGGGTTCGAAGGTCATTCTTCTTCAGTGTTGCTTGGAGCAAAAACTACAGATCTATAGGGTTCTCTTCCTTCCGAATAAGATCTTATCCCGTCAATTTCACTGACTGCGTCGTGAAGGGTTTTCCTGTCTACTGAGTTCATTGGCTCTAGCATTACTTCTTGCTTGTCTTCTAGAATTTGTTTTGTAAGTCTCTCTGCATATATTGTTAATGCTTCTTTTCTTTTTAAAGCGTAGTCAGCCACATCGAGCCTTAATCTAGTTCCTGCTCCAGTTTTTCGTTGGACTGCGGTTCTTGTTAACTCGTGTAAGGACCGTATGATCATTCCCTTTTCGCCAACTAGAGCCTCTGTTTGTTCACCTTTTATGTTTACTACAAGATTTTTTTCTTCTAATTCTCCTTCGACCTTTCCGTCCAAACCAAATGAGTTAATTAATCCTTGTAGAAAATCTATTGATACTTTTAATTGTTCTTTTGGATCCGCTTCAACTCTTGGTTTTTTTGGTTCAAAGTTTCTTTTTTCTCGTTTTCTTGAGTCTCTGTTATCTCTTGTATCTCTTTTGTTTCTTGACTTATAGGACCTAGAGTTGTTTTTAAATCCAGACCTTACTGATATTCTAACTAGTGCTTTTGTTCCCCCAACTCCAAAAACTCCTCCTTCTGGCTCCCGTAAAATGCTTATGTTGGCCTCAGTCGCGTCTTCGAGATTAAGTTCTTTTAAACCTGCTTTTATTGCATCATCAATGGTTTTTGCTTCAACCTCTACCCATTTGTCTGACATTATTTTCTCCTTCTTTTTTTTCTGTTTTTACGAGGATCTTGTTCTTGATTGGTTTCTTCCTTATCCTCTACTTGTTCTTTTTGTTTCTCTTGTTTATCATTGGTTTCATTTTTATCTTCAATTCTAATTATCAGTGCCTGTTGACCGATTCTAAAAATGTTCCCTGTTAAAAAATAAATAACTAGACCTGAAGGAAGAGTCCAAGATATAAAACCAAAAAATATTGGCATAACCTTACCAATCATCTGCATTTGTTGAGCTTGCGGATTGTCACTCTTTCCCTGCTTTTTTGTTATTTGTTGTTGTTGAAAAAGCGCTGTTGCAACAACCATTAAAATAACAATGATATAAGGCACCCTTTCAACCCAAGTAGAGATTTCAGAAGCGGGAATTTGTAAATCCATATTAAAAAAGAGAATATTTACGTTGTTTTCAAGATCTAAAAATAACGACTCTGATTTGGGTATAAATAATAAAGGCTCTCTTAAAACTCTGAACAGTGCAAACCAAACCGGCATTTGAACCAAAAGTGGAACAACACAGCCGAGTGGGTTGATTCCTTTTTCTTTATAAAATGCTGCAATCTCTTTATTTAATTCTTCTTTGTTGTCTTTATGCTTTTTTTGGAGTCTCTTGAGCTCTGGCTGAACGTCCTGCATTCTTTTAGTAGATCTTGTCTGTCTAAGAGTTAGAGGAAAAATTATAATATTTATTATTACTGTCAAAATTGCAATCGAAGAACCGTAAGACGGAACATATCCATAAACAAAAGATAAAAGAAATCCAATTCCAAGCGCAAAAGGTTCAATTATTGCCAATTTTTACCAAACTTTCTATAAAGTGGGTTACATTTATAAGCTCTTTCAAAAACTAAAGGAATTGTCATTACGAAACCTTTTTCCTGCATACTTTTTCTTATTTGGTTTGAACAGGAAGGATAATAAAGACAGTTCCCTTGACCAATGCCAAAGAGTCCCAACAGTGCTCGAAACACCGTAAATAAAATACTTGTTAGTTTCATTTTTTTATAAGTTTTGGGTGAGAAGATATAATTTTTTGCATCTCGTTAACTTTTAAATTTAAATTATTTTTAGATCCAACGATATAAATATCAAAATTTTTTTCTTCTTCTAAGCCCCTTACTGCCTCTTTAATCCTTCTTTTAAATTTGTTTCGCTCTACTGCGGTGGTCTGTTTGCTTGAAATGCTGATTCCAAGTTTAGAATTTGTATCGTTATTTTCTTCTATGTAAACCTTAAGTCCTTTTTCAGTAAAACAGTTTTCTTCTTTTTTCAGTCTGAAAAAATGATTTCTCTTATTTAGTGCAGTAAATTTAACCAATTAGCTTAAGCGGAAATTATCTTTCTTCCTTTTTTTCTTCTTCTTTTAAGAATTTCTCTACCCGCTCTGGTTCTCATTCTGCTTCTAAAACCGTGTTTTCTACTTCTTTTTCTATTACTAGGTTGGTAAGTTCTTTTCATTTTTTATCCTGTTTAAATACAATATATTAAAAAATTTTTTAAACAAACAAAATTAATATTTAATTTAATAGTTCGCGAAAAGTGGATTAGATTCGCGAAAACTTTTTTAACTAAGTTTCACAATCTAGATACTAATAACTTTTTAAGATGGTTTTTTGTGGTTAAATCGTTATATTTATTGACTATTTTTTACTATTTATTTAATCTTAGGTTCTTTAATTTGTTTTTAACACTCTATGATTTTGAAAACGTAATCATTAAATTTAATCAGAATGAATAATGTTGTAGACGCCTTTCAATTAGAAATAAAAAAGTCAAAGCTTTCAAAAACTGACAAATATTGGCTTGATCAAGTTGATTTTAAATTCGAAGATAAAAATTTAAATATTCATGTAAGGTCAGAGTTCATTAAATCATCAATAGAAAAAAAACTATATGAAAAAATTAAAGACTCTTACAAAAAAGTGACTGGATTTGATGATTGCGTTTTTATTCTAGATAAAAATATGAAAATTCCAGATAGTGAAATTTTTTTTGAGGAAAAATACGAAAATAGTGAGGTAGAAGCCACAGAAACTATTAAGGTTGAGCCAGATTTTTCAACTTTTGATGACTTGTTTGTTGGAGGTCCCAATAACCTAGCGGTTACAGCCGCAAAATCTGTTGTATCCAGCCCTGGAAAGCGCTTTAATCCTTTATTTATTTACGGTCCCCCAGGGGTTGGTAAAACGTTTTTATTAAAAACAATTGAAAGGTCTCATCACTCTTCCTTTTATATTGACTCCGAGTCTTTTCTAGATTCATATATTCGTGGAATTAAAAATAACGATATTGATGTGTTTAAGTCAAAAATTCGTTCTGTAGATATTTTATTGGTAGATGACATACAGTTTTTTATGGGAAAAAAGGGGGTTTCGGAGGAGCTTTTCCACACAATAAATTATTTTCTAAATAACGAAAAGTCTGTTGTTCTTGTTTCTGATCAAAAACCGGAAAGGCTATTGGGTTTTCCAGAGAGGCTGGTTTCAAGAATATTGAACGGTCTGGTAACAGATATTGAAAAGCCTGATGATGAAATGTTTTTAAAGGTTTTGAAAAAAGCAAACAAAGATCACGGCGGTTACCTGTTGTCCGGAGAAGAAATCAGTAAATTAAAAAACTTAAAAATAAACAGCTTTAGAGATATAAACGGCATTATTAACAAAGTTCTACTAAACAAACAAACGGGGAAAAGTAATAACGAATACATAAACGAACTCATTAGCGAAAAGAGTGAAGGCTACTTAGAAGCTATAAAACCTGAATATATTTTAAATTATGTTTCTAAGGTCTTTCAGGTTGACAAGGATCTAATAATTTCTAAAAACAGGAGCTCAAACGTTAACGAGTCCAGAAAGCTTTTTGCAAACCTTGCTAGAAATCATACTGATCTTTCTTTAAACCAAATAGGTATTTACTTGGGTGGTAGAAGTCATTCTACGGTTCTTTCTTATATTGAAAAGTCAAAAAGTTCTCCTATTGTCATCAAAGAAGCTAACAACTTCAACAACTCACTTGCTTTAAAAGAAGTCGGTTAGTTTTTGTCTGTTTTGTTATATGTTGTTTTTAAAATAACTCACTATTTTATGACTTTTTACCCAACTCAACAATTCAGACATGCTTATTATTATTAAATATATAAAGGATAAAAAGTGAAATTCAAAACAAAAACAAAGGAACTCAGGGAGGCCGTCTCTTCTGTCTCAAGAGTTGTAAGCCCCCGTCCTTCCACTCCAGCCATGTCAGGCTTGTATATCCGTGTAGTTGAGGGCTTTGTTGAGTTAATCGGTTCTGATTTAGACATTACTATTAAATCAAGGGTTTCTGTCGAAGTAGATCTTGATGGAGATTGTTTGGTAAATTCAAACAAGCTATCAGAAATTATAAGAAAACTACCTGAAGGAGAGGTTGTTTTTTCAGACGTTGGAAGCGATCTTAAAATAGAAACAGAAACGTTAGACTTCACCCTTAGAAAACTTGAAAGCAAAGACTACCCCGAAGTTTTTTTGAACAACCACGAAGAAAATGAAAACACCCAAGAGGTTAAGGTTTCAGAGCTTTTTGATTCTTTGAAAAATGTTGGCATAGCGTCAACACCAGAAGGCGGAAGACCAATACTTACTGGAATTTATTTCAACAACCAAGGAGAGAAAACAGAACTAGCAGCAACCGACAGCTACAGGCTCGCCACACAAGAAATAAGCAACTTCCCAATTAATGATGTTGGAATTGTTTCTTATCGTTCTTTAAGCGAGGTTATTAAACTTTTCGAGAACGAAGATGAAAAGCTAAAAATAAACTCAAATGAAAAAGATATTTATTTTTTTAACGATAAATATTTCGCATCTCTTCGCAAGGTTGAAGGAACATTTCCTCAATATGAAAACCTTTTTCCAAAAGAAACCCTCTTCACTGTAGAAATTAATAAAAAAGAAATTCTTGAATCTTTAGATAGAGCTACTGTTGTGGCTGAAGGGTTTATCCCTGTAACTTTTGTTTTTGAAAACAACGACCTGCTTACAATCACCACTCTTAATAAGGACGTTGGAGGAGGAAAAGAAGAAATAGGTATAAAAATTTTAGGTGTTGAAACTGGGGAGATAAAAGGGTTTAAAGCTTCTTTTAATCCAAACTTTTTAATACAAGGAATTGAAGTTTTAGAGGGAAACACTGTTTATATGAGATTTTCAGGAAACGAAAAGCCTGTTGTTATACAGGGAGATGTTGAAAATTATAAATATTTATTAATGCCAGTCAGATCAACTTGAAAAAACAAAAAGGGCCTGAAAGAATTAATATTGAAGAAAACAGCCTAGGTATTAATTTTAAAAAATCTGAGCAGATCAAAAACTATTTTAACAAATCTTCATATCCTTGGAAAAACGATATTGTAACTGGCCCGCTTGTTAACAATGTATTCATTATTTATGTAAATTCAAAAAGACTCCAAGACGTAATAGAGCTTGAGTCGTTAAAAATAATTAATAATATAGAAAAAAAGCTAGGATTTTCAGTCAATTCTATACTTGTTCAATTGCAAAATAACCAACAAAAATAACGTATTTCTACTAAAATAAGAGTTCAGCAAGGGGCTGTACTTAATAAAATAGAAACGTATCTTAGGAGATCCGTGCCAAAAAAAGATTCTAAAAGCTATGATTCCAAAGACATAAAAGTCTTAGAGGGCCTAGAGGCAGTAAGAAAAAGGCCAGCTATGTATATTGGTTCAACAGGACCAAACGGCCTCCACCATCTAATTTGGGAAGTCGTAGACAATTCAGTTGACGAAGCTATGGCTGGACGATGTAATCAAATTGATGTTGTTCTTGAAAAAAACGGCTCAGTTACAGTAAAAGATAACGGAAGTGGAATTCCAGTAAAGCCACACCCTAAAACAAAAAAATCAGCGCTCACCACAGTACTTACAACCCTTCATGCAGGTGGAAAATTCGAGTCTGGAGCATACACCGTAAGTGGAGGACTACACGGAGTGGGGATCTCGGTTGTCAATGCTCTTTCCACAGTTGTTAAGGTTGAGGTTCAAAGGGACGGACACTTTTGGAATCAAGACTTTGACCTTGGAAAACCAAAAACAAAAATAAAAAAAGGGAAGGTTTCAAAAAAAACAGGAACAAAAATAAATTTTTTACCCGATCCTAATATCTTTGACGAAACACAGCTTTTTGAGTACAACATTGTTTCTGAGAGACTTAGACAAACCGCCTTTCTTAATAAAGGATTAAAGATAAACCTAACTGACAACAGAGTAAAGCCAGCAACAAAGGAAAATTTTTACTACAAAGGCGGTCTCGTTGATTTCGTTGATTATTTAAACGAGGGCTTCGAGGTTCTTCATGAAAAAACAATTTCATTTTCAGATCAAAGCAAAGACTCAGAAATTGAAGTAGCCATGCAGTGGAAAACAGAAGACGACATAAACATTAAAAGTTTTGCAAACAACATACACACACTTGAAGGAGGAACTCACGAGGAAGGCCTTAGAACAGCAGTAACAAAAGCCATCAACGACTTTGCTAAATCAAGAAACCTTCATTCTGATATTTCATTAACCGGTGACGACATAAGAGAAGGTATTACAGGAGTAGTTTCTGTAAGGGTCAAAGAACCTCAGTTCGAAGGCCAGACTAAAACAAAACTTGGAAACACCGAGATGAAATCAAGGGTTCAGGTTTTAGTTAATCAAGAATTTCCTAAATGGCTGTCAAAAAACACAAAAGAAGGAAGGGCTATCGTAGAGAGATGTGCTCTTGCCGCCAAAGCAAGAATGAGTGCAAAAAAAGCAAGAGAGCTTACTAAAAGAAAAAGCATACTCGAAACTTCTGGACTTCCAGGAAAGTTGGCAGACTGTTCATCAACAGATCCATCTGAAAGCGAATTGTTTATTGTAGAAGGAGACTCGGCTGCTGGACCAGCAAAACAGGCAAGAGATTCAAAAACCCAAGCAATACTTCCTATTAGAGGAAAAATAATAAACGTTCAGAAAGTTACAGAAAACAGAGCACTACAAAATGAAGAAATTAGTTCATTAATTAAAGCAATAGGAACAGGAATAAATACCGAATACAAAGGAGAGGAGTCAAGATACGACAAAATCATACTTTTAACAGACGCAGACGTAGATGGCGCACACATTAGAACACTCTTGTTAACCTTCTTTTTCAAATTTATGCCCGGTCTTATAAAAGAAGGAAAGGTTTGGATTTCAGAGCCCCCACTTTATAGGGCAAAGTCATCAGGATCAATAAACTACCTTAAAGATGACGAGGATCTGGAAGCATTTAAAAAAGAAAATAAAAATCGTAAATTTGATATAAGCAGGTTCAAGGGTCTTGGTGAAATGAACGCTGGAGAGCTTTGGGACACAGCAATGAATCCAGAGTCACGAACTCTAATCAAAGTAAGCATTGCTGACGGAAAAGCAGCCGAAGCAAAAGCAGCAAATATGTTTGAAGTTTTAATGGGTAACGACGTTACAAAAAGAAAAACTTTCATAGAAGAAAATGCAAAATATGTAAGGTTCCTGGACGTTTAAAATGCCAGAAAAAAAACCTGCAGCTAAAAAATCACCAGCAAAGAAACCTGCAGCTAAAAAATCACCAGCAAAAAAACCTGCAGCTAAAAAATCACCAGCAAAAAAACCTGCAGCTAAAAAAGCCGAAATGAATGGTGCAATTGCAGTCGAAGATGAAATTTCAAAATCTTTTCTTGACTATGCAATGTCAGTTATTGTTTCAAGGGCCTTGCCAGACGTTAAAGACGGGTTGAAACCAGTACAGAGAAGAATTTTGTATTCGATGTATGAAACAGGAATTCGCCCAACTGGACCCTTTAGGAAGTGTTCAAAGGTAGTTGGGGATGTTATGGGTAATTATCACCCACATGGAAATGATGCTATTTATGGAACACTTGTTAGACTTGGTCAAAACTTTAGTACCAGATATCCATTGATTGAGCCTCAAGGAAACTTTGGCACCCCTGACGATCCCCCCGCAGCCATGAGATATACAGAATCAAGAATGTCATCGCTTTCTTCCCAGCTTTTAGACGGCATTGATGAAGATACTGTTATCTTTGAACCCAACTATTCAGGGGAAACAAGCGAGCCAAGAGTTTTACCAGGAAGGTTTCCAAATCTTTTAATTAATGGAGCTGAGGGCATTGCTGTTGCTATGGCGACAAATATGCCACCATATAACCTTAGAGAAATAACTGAGGCTGTTAAATTTACGCTAAACACAAAAGATCCAAAACCTAGAGATTATCTGAAAATAATTAAAGGTCCAGATTTTCCTACAGGCGGATTAATTGTTGAAACCCCAACAATAAAAGATGCAATTTTAAAAGGAAGAGGATCTATAAAGTTAAGGGCTGTAGCTGACATCGAAGAGCTAGGAAAAGGCAGGTCAGCAATAGTAGTAAAGGAACTTCCTTATCAAGCTTCAACTGACAGGATTATGGAAAAAATAGCTTCATTAGTTCAAGACAAAAAACTAACGGGTGTGTCTGATTTAAGAAATGAAAGTAGCGATAGAAATGGAACAAGACTTGTTGTTGAACTTAAGAGAGACGCAGTGCCACAGGTTGTTTTAAACGATTTATTTAAATACACACAGCTTCAAGATACATTTTCTGTAAACTCCGTTGCATTGGTTGAAGGTGTGCCGAAGGTTCTATCAGTACCAGAACTAATAAGATATTATATTGACCACCAAATTGATGTAATCCAAAGAAGGTCTCAATTTAGGCTTGATAAAGCAAAATCACGATTACATATTGTAGATGGTCTATTGCTTGCTCTAAATAAAATTGATCAAATTATAAAAGTTATTAAGTCCTCAAAAGATGTCGAAGCTGCACGAAAATCGTTAATGAGCAAATTTAAACTTTCGGAAATACAAGCAACTCATATTTTAGATATGCCTCTGAGAAGACTAACGGCATTAGAAAAAGAAAAACTTGAAGAAGAAAAGAAAGAATTAAAGCAAACAATAAAAGACCTAACTGCAATATTAAAAAGTAGAACAAAACAAAACGAAATACTTATAGAAGAGCTGGACGCAATAACTGAAAAATTTGGAGATGAACGAAGATCAAGACTTGTTCCAGACGTAGGAGAAGTAAAGATCGAAGACCTTATTGAAGACGAAGAAATTATTGTCTCAATATCATCTGAAGGATATATAAAATCTGTTCCTTCTACATCATATAAAAAACAAGGAAGGGGAGGAAAAGGAGTAAAAGCCTCATCATCAGAAGAAGATGTGATCGAACATCTTTTATCAACTTCTGTACACTCCTATTTATTATTTTTTACAGATAACGGGAAAGTTTATAGAGCTAAAGCACATGAAATTCCAAAAACCAATAGAACAGCAAAGGGATCTTTAATTCATAATGTTTTAGCAATGGGCCAGGATGAAAAAGTTCAAGCCATAATTGACACAAGAGATTATGAAACTGAGAAGTTTCTTTTGATTATGACCGAAAAAGGGACAGTTAAAAAGTCAAAATTTAAAGACTTTGATTCAAATTATAAGTCTTTACAAGCAATAAAACTTAAAGATGAGGATAAAGTCGTATCTGTTAAAACAACTTCAGGAAAAGAAGACATTATTCTAGTTTCTCAAAAAGGACAGGCAATTAGATTCGATGAGAACAACCTAAAACCTCAAGGAAGAACGGCAATGGGAGTAAGGGGAATTAAGCTTAGAGAAGGTGACAAAGTTGTTGGCGCGGCAACCTCAAGAGAAGAAACACTTTTATTTATAACTGCAAAGGGGTACGGAAAGAGGACCAAGCTTGATGAGTTTAGAAGAGCTGGAAGAGGTGGCATCGGCGTAAAAGCTCTCAAAGTTACAGAAGCTAAAGGAGACTTGGTTGGAGCAAGATCGGTGGATGAAGACACAGAGGTTATGCTTATGAGTACTGGTGGAACGGCTATAAGATGTGCTGTAAAGCAAATAAAACAAATGAGTAGAGTTGCTCAGGGAGTAAAAGTTATGAAACTTTCTAAAGAAGAAGAAATATCAGCATTTATTCCTATTAAGACAGAGTCGTAATGGTAAGAGTTAACAGAGTAAGAAGAATTATCAGAAAAGTAGATCCATGGACTGTATTAAAGGTGTCATTTGTTTTTAATTTTATAATTTCCCTAACGATTGTTTTAGGATTTTCAATTTTATGGGTATTGCTTGTAAACGCTGGAGTTCCCCAAGGTCTTGAAGAAATTGCTAGAAGGTTAGCCTTGCTAGACGACAACGCTTCGTTGGTTGGAAATGTTGAAGTCCTCTTTTCAAGTGTTTTATTTTTTGCAACTGTCTATCTTTTAACACAAACGGCAATAACCACTCTTGGAGCATTTTTTTACAATCTTATATCTGACTTAGTTGGTGGAATTGAGGTTATTGTTTTAGAAGAATCTTATACTGATCCAAATCAAAAGCCCAGAGAAAAAAATAAAGAAAATACTGAAACCGCAATGATGTCTTTTTCAAAAACAATAGGAAAATTCAGAAAAGAAAAAAATACAAAAGACTCTTTTATTCCTCCGGAAATGCCAAGACCCGACGTGCCGAGAGATATAGAAGAAGAAACTCTTACTGAAACATTTAAAAACTACCCAAAGGATGACACATAGTCTTCTTTTTGGTGCTACTCTTCTTAAAACAAATAAAGTAAAAAAGCGAAGCTAGTGAAAATCTAGCACTGTCCCGCAACTGTGATTCTTCGGATAAGTCAGGTCGACTTTCTTACTTTTTAGACAACAATCCTCGAGAGAAGGAATGGAGTATCTTACTTTTTCTCGTGGTGAGAAAGGAAAATATGAAAACAAAAATATTACTTCTTGCCATGTTAATTTCAATGTGTTCAGGGGGGTCTGATGTAGCTGAAGACAAAAACATTGTCTCACTATCAACAACCCATACTGAAATTATTCAAACGCTTGAAGGAGAAAATCTACTAGTTGGTGTAGATTCATTCTCAGAAACCGAATTACCAATTGAGAAAATCGATGCGTATACAGTTACAGCAGAGGAACTACTAATACTAAATCCAGATATTGTACTTGTTGCATTTGACTTCAATGGAATAGTAGAAGGACTTGAAAACCTAGATATAGAGTATGCCCTTCTACCGCCAGCACAAACTCTTGATGATGTTTATTCTCAAATTGAAACTGTGGGATCAATAATAAATAAATCAGACCAGGCAAATTCACTTGTAAATGAGATGAAATCTGACATTGATGATATTATTGCAAACTCGATTGGTACACCTTTGTCCGTCTACCACGAAATTGGATACACTTATGGTATTTATTCCGTTAACGAAAATTCCTTTATAGGTGAAATTTACAATCTTCTAGGTGTTGATAATATAGCAAATACAATTGAAGACCCTTATGGTTCTGGCTACCCAGTTCTTGAAGAAGAACAGGTTTTAGCTAGTGATCCAGACCTAATAATCATTGGTCATTCAGATTATTTAAATAAAGATCTTTCAACACGACAAGGCTGGGAAAACATTAAAGCTATAGCAAATGACAATGTTTATTTTTTAGATGAAAACCTAGCCAACAACTGGGGAGTCAACACTGTTGATTTAATAAATGTTTTATCTGAAACAACAAAGTCAAACGATGATCCTGGACTGATATATAAAGAAAAATATACTGACAACGATCTAAGCAGTAGCAGCAATACCCAAAACATTATCATCGCAACAATAATTGTGATAATCTTGACAGCGTACATACTTATTTCTAGAAGGAGTAAAAGTAAAGTACAAAGTTAAGGAGATTTTATAAAATGAAGGGCTATTCAAACGAACTCTACATACTTGCTTTTGATCATAGAGGAACTCTCACAAAAGGGTTGCTTGGGGTGGAAGGAAGACAACCTACAGTTGATGAAGCAAGTAGAGTTTCTTCAATGAAAGATATTATTTTTGATGGATTTATTGAAGCAAAAAATTCTGGTATCTCAGGTGGAGATCCTGCAATTCTTGTTGATGAAACATTTGGTCTACAAGTTCAACAAAAAGCTAAAGAAATGGATATAAAATATGCTGCACCTGTTGAAAAGTCAGGGCAAAAAGTATTTGATTTTGAGTACGGAGATGCATTTGGAGAAAAAATAATTGAAGTTGATGCTGATTTTATTAAAATTTTAGTTCGATGGAATCCAAATGATGATATTGAAACGAGAGAACTACAAGGAAAAAGAATAAAAATTCTTTCTGACTGGATAGAAGAAAATGAGAGAAAATTTTTACTTGAATTTTTAGTTCCTGCAACAGATGAGCAATTAGAAAGTGTTGATGGTGACCAATCAAGATATGATTCTGAAATAAGACCAAAATTAGCTGTTCAGGTCGTAGAGGAAATGAGAGAAAAAGGTGCCGATCCGGACATTTGGAAGATTGAAGGGCTAGACACTAAAGAAGATTGTGAAAAAGTTGCTGCATCAATAAAAGATGGTGGAAGAGAAGATGTTATTGCAGTAGTACTAGGAAGAGGCGCTAATGATGAAAAAGTCAATCAATGGCTAAGAGCAGGCTCTTCAGTAGATGGATACAAGGGCTTTGCAATTGGTAGATCTATTTTTTGGAACTCTCTCAAAGGCTGGCATGAAGACCAAAAATCTAGAGAAGAAGCTGTATCTGAAATAGCAGAATCCTACTTAAGTTTTATTTCTGTTTATCAAAACGGGAGTTAGATAATGCCAATTGGCAAAGCAGTTATTAGTCAATCAGGAGGTCCAACAGCTGTTATTAATAGATCATTGGTTGGTTTTATCAAGGAAGCTACAAATCAAGAATATGAAGAAATTCTTGGAGCAAGACATGGTCTAGCCGGCATGTTATCTGAAGACTTTGTTGACTTATCTAAACTCTCAGACTCACAACTTTACGGAATAGCTAAAACCCCCGCAGCAGCTTTAGGTTCTGTCAGAAAAAAACCTACAGAAAAAGATATTGAAAAACTAATTTCAATATTTGAAAAACAAAATATAAGATACTTTTTTTATATTGGTGGAAACGACTCTGCAGAAACAGCAAATTTAGTTTCAGAGGGGGCGAAACAAATCGGATATGAGATGAAAGCATTTCATATCCCAAAAACAATTGACAACGACCTCTTAGAAACTGACCATTGTCCGGGATATGGATCTGCAGCGAGGTTTGTTGCTCATGCATTTCAAGGGGACGATGCAGACAATAGAAGTCTTAAAGGAATAAAAATTAATGTGCTGATGGGTAGACATGCAGGATGGTTAACTGCAGCAAGTACTCTTGGGAAGTCGAGTGAAGAAGATGGACCTCACCTTGTTTATGTTCCAGAAAAAGTCTTCAATATTGAAGAATTTTTAAAAGACGTCAAAGAAGTTTATGAGTCACTTGGAAGGTGTGTTGTTGCAGTTTCGGAAGGAATCCATAACAAAGATGGAGATTATTTTCTTCAGACATATGCTAGCGATACTGGATCTGGGTTAGCAGGAAAGACTGACAGTCACGGAAACATTCAACTATCTGGGTCTGGAGCATTAGGAGATACTTTAACGAATGTTGTGTCAGAATATATACATGGTGCAAGGGTAAGGGCAGATACTTTTGGATATCTTCAAAGATCTTTTTTGGCAGATATTTCCGAAGTAGACGCTGAAGAAGCTGAGAGAGTTGGAAGACATTCGGTTATAGCATCATTAGAGCTACAAAGTGGTTCCGTTATATTAAAGAGACAATTATCAGAAATCTATTACTGCGACGTAGACGTTGTTGATCTACATAAAGTTGCTAAAAATACAAAAGACATGCCAGAAGAATTTTTAGACAATGAGAAACCATATGTAACAAATGAATTTTTTAAATACGCAATGCCATTAACTGGTGGCATAGAACCAAAAACTCAGATATTTGTTTAAATTTAAAATAACTAAATTAGAACTAATATTGATAAAAAATGAAAAAAATAAATATATTAATTTTTATTACATTTTTAGGCTTTTGTTCATCTCCTAGCGAGGAAGGGATCGTCTCTATTTCAGATAATACAACCCCAACTCTAACCATAACTGAAGAAGATTATCCAAAAGTTTTAACAGATTGTTTAAATAACGAAAAAGGCTATAACATAATAACTCCTTTTGACATAAATGACTTGAAAACAACAATAAGCCAACTAAGTAAAAGCAAAGAAGAACAACTGCGACTTGATGAAGACATTGATTACTGTATAACCAAATACAACTTGTGGGTTGAACTTGATAGTGAAAACCCAGAAGAACTTGCAAAGATATTTGATGAAAATCTTGAATTAGCTAAATGTCTAAGAGAAAAGGGCTTGAAGATTTCTGACCCAACTCAGGACACGCCCAAGCTTGATCTAAGTGGTTTGGCAGAGTCAAAAGAAGAAATTGAGCCATTACTAGAAGAATGTGGAATTTATAATGGGAAAAGTGAAAAGTAGAAACGTAATTTTAATAGGATTTTTATTACTTCTACAGGCTTGTTCAACAACAGAAGATCCAATAAGAGTTATTTCTACTCAAGATTTAACTACTCAAACAACCTTAGTGACGGTCACAACTATTCAAGATGAGGTAGTTGATGATGAGATATCGATAGAAGACGCCCAACTTGTTCTAGCGAGATGTTTAAGAGATAAAGGTTATGATGTTGATGATCCGAAAAATGACCAGGGATTAAGAACAATATTAACTCCAATCTTTATAAGTTTTAATGAAAGACAGAGACAAGAATTATTTGAAAACATACAATTGTGCGCCGAAGAAAATGGAATACCCCTAGAAGGAAATAGTAATTTTGAAAACCCTGAAGACATTGCAGATAGGTTAGATACTGAACTTGAATTTGCTCAATGTTTAAGAGGGAAGGGTATTGAGGTATCAGACCCTACCGCAGACAAACCACTCCGGCAAATACTTATTGAGCTTGTTCAATCTGAAAAATATACCGGAGATCAAATAAGAGAAGCCGCTGGAGAATGCTTCGACGATCTAGGAATAGAACCACCTTCTGGCAGGTAATTTAAAATACTTTATAATTCTTTTGTGTACAAAAAAGTAATTTTATTTTTAATATTTTTTTCATTTTGTTCCTTTTTTCAAAAAAATGACACAGCCGTAGTTTCAGTGGTTGATACCGATAAAGGGAAAGAGGCTATCGCTGCAGGATTAGAAATAGATGAAGAAAAAGAAACAATTGCAGACGAAGATGCACCGCTTGTATTAGTTCAATGTGCAAATGAAGCTGGCTATAAATTTAATGAACCAAAGAATTTTATAGATCTTTACACAACTATATCGACTTACTTTGAAACACTTACAGAACAAGAAGCCCAAGAGCTATGGAAAACCATCGAAGATTGTGCTCTGAAATATAATTTATGGGGAATTGCAGATGAAGCACAATTTGAAGATCCAATTCAGACTTCAAAAGAACTAGATAGAGGATTGTTTATTGCCAGTTGTTTTCGTGAACAAGGGTATGAAAAAGTCCCAGATCCAAATTACTTCAATAGGGAAGTAAACTTGGACGCCTACATTGATGAGAATTGGGAATTAAGAGAGGAAGACCCTATAGTACAGACATGGCAAGGCTGTGAAGACAAGCTACCAGAAGAATTGAAAGAAGAATGGGATGATTAAAACTTACAATAAAAACATATCAGAAACACCCCAAATACAATAAAATACTTTAAGTAGAAATTAAAAAAATGAAATTTAATATATTTAAAAATCGAAACTTTTACATCTTGATTGTCTTACTAGTTATTGGATCAGCGGCTTATTATTTTGGCACTCAAAATACCGAGTCATCTTCTGTTAACAAAACGTTGCAACTTACAACTGTTCAGATTCAACAAGGTGATCTAGAAAAAAAGGAAGAGTACAACGGAACTTTAAGACAAACCAATAGCAAAATCTTAAACAGTCCAATATCAGGAGTAGTAACCTTCATTCCGGAAGAGGGTACAATAATTCAATTTGGTGAAATACTTTTTGCCATAGACAACAAGCCTGTAATTTTAGTTGAAGGATCAGTGCCTTTTTATCGAACATTAGATTTGAATTCTGACCCTGGACCAGATATTTTACAGGTTGAACAGGCACTTATTTATTTGGGTTATGCAGCAGACAGTTTCGTTGCTGATGATATTTTTGACCAAACAACTTCAGATATGTTGAATAAACTCTATATAGATTACAAAATAGAGACAAAATCTGAAGTAACCCCATCTGAACAAGTCGCAATAAATTTAAAACAAACAGAGGTTGAAAATATTGAGGACACAATTGATTCCGGTGGAACAACAATTACTGAAGTTAATGATAAGAAAAAGAAATTAGACGATGCTAAAGAAGACGCAATAGAAGAAAATGCTGCATGGAAAGCAGCTGATACTGCAATTAAAGATGCTGAAGAAAGTTTAACGCTTTATAGAGATGAAACTAATCCAAAGACAAAAGAAAAAAAGGCAGACGGAACATTAGATGCTGCCATAGAAGACTTAGAGCAAACAATTGAAGAACAGAAAAGAATTAAAGCTTTGGAAAAAGGAAAAGAATCAGGAATAGATGCAACAGAAGCACTCGCAATTGAAACTGCTCAGAAAGCTTATGATGATACCTTAAAAGAATATAACGAAGGTGTCGATCAAGTAGCTGAATTGGCAAAAGCAAAAGAAGAGCTTGAGGAGTTAAAATTAGCTTCTAGATCTGAAACATTTAGTCCTACAAACGCTTATGCATCGGAAACGCCAATTATTGTTGGTTCTTACATAAATAAAGTTGGATCAGCAGTTGTATTGAATTCCCAACTTTATAATATTTCATCAATAGGAATTGAAGTTGTTTTCCAAGTTGATGCATCAGATCAAGAGACCGTGGCACTTGGAGATAATGTTGAAATCGAGCTCCCAACAGACGAGAGAGTTCCTACAGTTATAACATTCATTGATCAGGTTGTTACACAAACTCAAACAGGTGATTTTATTGAAGTTATTCTTGAAGTGTTAAACCCAGAAGAGATTGAAGCATATGATCAAGCTCCTGTAAAAGTTTTTGTAACGACTGAAATATCTCAAAATGTTTTGTATGTACCTGTAAATGCCTTGATTGCTTTAGCTGAAGGCGGTTATGCATTGGAAATTTATGATGGCGAAGTAGAAGGAAGCACATTTGAAGGAGAGTCGGGAGTAGATACAATCTATGTAGCAGTAGAGATAGGTGTGTTTACCGATGGTTTTGTTGAGGTTATAGGAAATATAGCAAAAGGACAGCTTGTAGTCGTACCAAGATGATAACTGATACGAAAACCGTAATTTCAATAAATAATATCTCAAAAACTTACGAAGGACCACCTCCCGTAAAAGCACTGGACGAAGTTTCACTAGAAGTAAACCAGGGAGATCTGGTTGCAATCGTTGGTCAATCAGGAAGTGGAAAATCAACTTTGTTAAACATGATTGGCTTACTTGATAGCGTAACCGCTGGTTCAATTCAAATAGAAGGAAAAGACATATCTGAATTATCTGATAATGAACTCTCAAAATTTAGAGGTGAGAAGATTGGATTCATATTCCAAAGCTTTTTTCTCTTACCAGGTTTAAATGCACAAGAAAACGTCGCAGAAGGTCTTTTATACCAGGGTATTTCTAGAAGTGACAGGCTTCTTAAAGCAGGAGAGGTCCTTGAAAAAGTTGGGTTGGGAGATCGTCTTACTCATCTACCAAAAGAACTTTCAGGTGGACAACAACAAAGAGTTGCAATTGCAAGAGCTCTGGTACAGGACCCGGCATTCGTTTTGGCAGATGAGCCAACAGGAAACTTAGATAAAGAATCTGGCATTAATATTTTAAATATTTTGAAGGATTTAAACAACCAAGGTAAAACAGTCATAATGATTACGCACAATCAAGAGCACGCAAGCATGTTTAAAAAAGTCGTTGAGTTGGTTGATGGGAAAATTGTAAAACAATGAAAAGAAAAAGATTAAGAACTCGAGATTTGTTTTTTGTTGCGCTTTACGGTGTTCGTGCAAGAAAAGGTAGAGCTACCCTGACATCAATTGGCATAGGCATTGGAATTGCAGCAATAGTTGCAGTTTCAG
Organism: uncultured Candidatus Actinomarina sp.; assembly: GCA_902519845.1. Classification (GTDB taxonomy): domain Bacteria; phylum Actinomycetota; class Acidimicrobiia; order Actinomarinales; family Actinomarinaceae; genus Actinomarina. The sequence goes on from CABYLQ010000001.1 coordinate 39,981, forward strand.
GTATTTCAGCATCAGGTAGAGCAGATCTATTATCAACTTTGGAGTCTCTAGGTACAAATCTAGTAAAAGCATCCCCTCAGGCTGGTTTTTTTGGAACCCAGGAAGAACTACCAAAGGGTGTTTTGGGTATGGTTGAAAGAATAGGTCCAGTTGAAGAAGTAACATCTACAACACAAACTGATTTACTTGTACGAAGAAGTAATTTTATTTCTGAATTTGAAGGTGGAGGAATATCAACAATAATTACTAGTTCAGAGCTTTTAGACGTAATAGGTGGAAATTTAATTGAAGGTAGATTTATAACTAATGACTTATCTGATATACCAGTAACTGTTTTAGGAAGCGTAACGGCACAAAGATTAGGTATAACTAATCTCTCAACACCGACCAAAATACTTATTGATAATGAATGGTTTGGAGTAGTTGGTTTACTAGAAGAGCTGAAGATACATCCTGACTTAGATAGATCAGTTTTTATTGGATATGGAGTAGCAAAAACTCTTTTTGATATTGACGAAGAGCCAACAACAATTTATTTAAGAGCAAATCCAACTTTTATAGAAGACGTAGTTGAAGTTCTAGCACCTTCTATGAATCCGGAAAACCCAGACCAAGTGGAAGTTACAAGGCCATCAGACGCACTTGAAGCTCAACAAGCTGCTGAGGAAGCATTTACAAATTTATTATTAGGTTTAGGCTCCGTAGCGCTTTTAGTTGGGGGTGTAGCAATAGCAAATGTTATGGTTATGTCTGTTCTTGAGCGAAGAATGGAAATAGGCGTTAGAAGATCAATAGGAGCAACAAGAAGAGAAATAAGGTATCAGTTTCTACTTGAGAGTATCGTTTTGTCTGGAATTGGTGGCTTAGTAGGTGTTGGTTTAGGTGCTGTTATTACTTTGGCTTATACTAACTACACAAATATTGTATTCTCAATACCTGTATGGCAAATTTTAGGAGCAGTATTTTTAGCATTATTAATTGGAGCAATATCTGGAGTTTATCCAGCAATAAAAGCGTCAAAAATTCAACCAGCAGAGGCAGTAAGAAAGTAGCACTTTTTACAATTGTTCTTGCTCTGAGTGCATGCACAATCGGTGAAGAAGAAACAAAAGGTGTTGTTTCTATTGATGAAAACACCGTTTCAACAACAATATTTGATGAGGTTACTTTCGAAGAAGGAGTCTTGGACTTTGCACAATGCATGAGAGAAGAGGGTATTAATTTTCCAGATCCAACGTTTGATATAGACGGTAACCCTCAGTTTGATAATGTTGATGTAGAAAATGAAGAGGAATTCGAAGAAGCTTTTACTAATTGTGAAGATATTCTAAGAAATGCACTTCCAGAACAATTTGATTTAGATCCTGAGGTTGAAGCAGCACTAGTAGACGCATCTTTAGAGTTTTCTCAGTGCATGAGAGAGGAAGGAATTAGTAATTTTCCTGATCCAACACCTGGTGAATTTGGATTTTTTGCATTTAGAGACGCAGAAATAGAGTGGACTTCAGATGACGTTCAAGAAGCATTTGAGATTTGCCAACCGGAAAACCCTTTAGAAAATTTAGATGAATAAACAGAGTAGTATTAAATAATGTCAGAACCTATGAAAAGCAGTATGTTTACGAGTTCTAATTTATTAATTAAGTTTGTGGTTGCTGCAGCTTTGGTCTCAGGAGTTGCATATACTGTTTATGTCTCAATTAGTGATGGAAATATTTCTTCAGATGAAATTAATACAATTTTTGATCAGGCATTACAAAAAGATCCTGAGCTTGTAACTACATTGTGTGAAGAAAATTTAAATGAATCTGCAGCAGTTCAAGCATTTCTCCAAAACAATAGTGATTCAAGCATTACTGTTGACAATGATGTACTAGATACTGTTGAGGATAGATGTAATGAACTATTGGCTACAACCCCCTCTAGTTCTCTAGGCGCTACGTCAACTTCATCTTCAACAACAGTATCTTCAAATGAAACAACTTCAGATGAAGTTATTGACTTTGATGAATTGTTTTATGAAGAATATTTTAATGTGAAATGGCATTGGGATGTCATTTATTGGGATATAGCAACCGATGAAATTGTTACTCCTTATTATCAGGAAATTTTTCCAGTTATTTATATAGATGAGGATTCAAAAGAATATCAAATTATCACCAAAGCATTTCAATTATGGGACGATGCATTTGACACTGTCTCTTTTGAAAAAGATGATTCAGGCTCTCCAAATGCACAACAAATAACAATAGGTCTTGTTAATGACATACCAGATGAATATGGTTTATTTGAAATTGAATGGGATGAGAACAATGAGATAATTAAAGCCTCAATAATAATTGAAAAAGATCTCGATGAATACTTTTTAACAGCAGTCCTTCATGAGATAGGTAATGTTCTAGGCCTTGGAGACATACGTACGAGAGGCGATTTACAAAGCATTATGGAGGATCCATATGATGAGATTTTTAACGATGATAAATTATGGGAATTTGATATCAAAATGATAAAACAGCTTTATGAAGAATAATTTTTATTCTTTTTGTTGAAAAGATTTATACCAAAAGCTTATAAAGATTAAATACCTGAATCAAAATACATAGGAGGACTCACGCCTATTGTTTGCCAACACATCCCACTACTAAACTCACATTCATCAAGTACAAATACCCAAGTAACAATAAAATACTCATTTTTGTTATTTAAGATTTTTATTTCGTAGTGGACTGTTTCACTATCTTTTTGGATAGTCTCATATGAATAATCAGTTAAATCGATTATTGAATTATATGGATCAGAGGTAAGCATCAATTTGAATCTGTCAATTGGACCTGTTACTTCTTTATTATCTTCATGAGCGTTGTTCCAAATAATTTCTACAGATTTATCTGGATCTTTAGAAAAGTTTTGGTAACTTTCCATAATTTCAACCAATATCTCTTCTGGCTCTCTTATTTCTACAGATTTAACCTCAGGTTCTAATTGATTGCAACTAATAAAGAGAAGGCAAATTATAAAAAATTTTAAACTTTTTCTAACCACGAAGTACTAAAGTTACCACCAAATAAAGATGCAATAAAAATGTTAGAAATATGAAAGACCAGAAAAGTCTTTTTTCTAATTTGCTCACAACGAGATTGTGAGAAGCCCCATTGAATCAATTACTAGGTACATATGCAATACAAAAGCTACACCCATAAAACTCCAGAAGGTACGTTTTTCTAATCTACTCACAGTTAAATCCTAGTAATAATAAAAAGTTTTACCTAATTAGTTACTCTTGGTTTGCTCTTTCATATGCTTGGCTGTACAAAATTAATGTAGGAGCCCATAATCCAATATATATTGCAAGCTGAGAGTCATCCAAAACAACGTAAATAATTACAGATGCAACAACGGAAACAATACTTGCGTATAAACCTAACTTTATCATTTATATCCTTTCAGTTTATATTATAATTTAACACGATTATTAATATTAATTTATATGATTGAAACATTAACATCAAATCCATTAACGTTAGTCCTTATATTCCCTGTAGTGACGCTCACAATATTCGTTGTTGGGATAATTAGGATGGATATTGCTAAATTTAATCAAAAACATGTTTTTGTCACTGAAGAAGAGTAACTTTATTATTGTCACAATAAAATACTTATATTAACTTATGGACCTTAATAATATTGAAAACCTGGAAGATGTAGAGCTTTTTGATCTTCAGAATCAAATCACCGAAATTATAAAAAAAAGAAATCTTGAAAAGGGAGATATTGAAGAAATAATAGATAATTCATTTAACATAGGTTTTCCAAAAATTGATGGTGTCGGACTCAACCCATGGATTGATAATTCTTTAATTATTTGTCCTGGAGCAAGAATTGATAAAACTAAAACTCGCCATATTTGTAAGTTTATAGTTATTGACGAAGAGTGGTCTTGGGAATCGCCTCATATGATAAGTGATGTAATCAGAAGAGACCAATCGTCTAAAAATTTTAGACAACACTCTATTACTTTAATCTCACCTTTTGAAGGGATGAAGGTTCAGGTAATATCCCAGAAATCGCAACAAGGCAAACATCTTGTTGAGGGGGTCGATTCTTTTGAATTTAGAAATGGAAAGTTAGAAAAAACAATGACCAAAACCTCTAGGTCTAGAGATCACTGATTAATCAGTAAAGTTTTATAATTTAATATATGTTGAATGTAGTTGTAATTGGTGGTGGGTTTGGAGGACTTAAATTTCTTCAACGGGCTAGAAGTAGCAAAATTCAATTTACTCTTATAGACAAGCAAAATCATCATTTATTTCAACCATTACTTTATCAGGTAGCAACTGCAGTTTTATCTCCAGCTAATATTGCTTTTCCAATCAGAAGAATGTTTAAAAATTACAAAAATGTAAAAGTAATATTAGATGAAGCTGTAGATATAAATCGTGACGAAAAGACTGTGACCATATCAAATGGCGACAATATAAAGTACGATCAACTAATTGTAAGTACTGGGTCAAAACATTCTTATTTTGGTAATGAAGACTGGTCTAAATATTCAAATGGACTTAAAGGAATTAATGACGCTTTACAAATTCGTGAAAGATTATTGAGGGCGTTTGAAAAAGCTGAGAATGAAAAAAATATTGATAAGAGAGCAAAATATTTAAACTTTGTAGTCGTTGGTGGTGGGCCTACAGGAGTTGAAATGGCTGGCTCAATAGCTGAGATTGCATTTAACAATATGAAGGAAGAGTTTAGAAATTTTAAGAGTTCAGATGCTAATGTTTATTTAATTGAAGCTACTGAAAAAATCTTACCAATGTATAGCGACAGGCTGTCTGGAAAAGCAAAAAAGTATCTTGAAGACTTTGGAGTTCAAGTAAGAACAAATGAGAAAGTTGTGAAAATAGAAAATGATCTAGTCACAACGGACAAAGAAGACATACATACAGATAATGTTGTGTGGGCAGCAGGTAACGAAGCAAGCCCAATAATTGAGAAGCTAAATACGAAAACAGATAATGAAGGAAGAGCAATTGTTGACCCAGATTGTTCACTTAAAGACGATGGAAACGTATTTGTTATCGGAGACGCTGCTAATTATAAAGATAAGAAAAACAACACTCTTCCAGGCATTGCCCCAGTAGCAATCCAACAAGGGAAATATCTCGCAAAAGTTATAAAGAGTAAAACAATCAAGAAAGATAGAAAACCTTTTAAATACAATGATAAAGGAATGATGGCAACGGTTGGCAGGTATAAGGCGATAGGTAAAATTGGAAATATAGAAGTATCTGGTTTTTTAGCTTGGCTCTTTTGGAGTGCAATTCACATTCTGTATTTAATAGGATATAGATCAAAAATATTAGTTGTGATTGAGTGGATATTTTCCTACCTTTTCAATAAAAAAGGTACAAGATTAATTTATAGAGAACCAACTTAGAACTTACAACAATAAAAGCGCAATAGCTAGAAAGCCACCAAAACCGGCAATATCAGTAACTAATGTAAGAAATATATTTGATGCTAGTGCTGGATCAAATCCTAATTTTTTTAAAATCAAAGGTATTGATGAACCAAAAAAATTCCCAATAAATATATTAGTAAAAACAGCAGAACCTAAAGCTAAAGAAAAATCACCTAAACCAACAAAGCTCAATATAAGAAATGAAAAAGTGCCAACCAAGATGCCATTTATGATTCCAATCAGTGTTTGTTTTCCAATTACATCAAGAACTCTTGCCTCAGAAACATCATTTCGTGCCAAAGCTCTTATTACAATTGCTAAAGACTGAGCACCAGAACTTCCCCCAATCAATGCAACTACCGGCATTAAAGCAGCCAGTAATACATTACTAGTAATTGTTTCCTCAAATTGGAATATCAAAAACGAAACAATAAAAGCCAAGACCATATTTATTGCTATCCATGGAAGTCGAGACTGTATTGATTTTTGAATAGGTGTAAAAATTGTTTCTTCAGCCCCTGCACCAAATGATTGAGAAAAATCTTCAGCAATTTCTGTTTGTATAACATCTAGTGCCGAATTTATAGTTATTTGACCAATCAATTTATTATCTTTATCAATTACTGGGAGAGCTAGTAGTTCATATTGTCTTATTAATCCTGCCGCCTCCTCCTGATCAGACGAAGGATTTACAAATACTGGATCTTGAATCATTACATTTTTGATTAAGTCGTCTTCATTTGCAAAGACAATTTCTCTAAAAGAAATCACTCCCGTGAGTCTATTTTCTTTATCTACTGAATATACATAAATTAAATCCTCTACATTTTTGTGAAGCGACTTAAGTTCTTTCAGAGCATCTTTAACAGTTAATCCAGTTGATATTTTTGCTACTTCTTCAGACATCTGTCTTCCTACAGAGTCTTCTGGGTAAGACAGCCTTCTATCTATATTTAGTTTTGTAGATTTGTCTAAAATTTCTAAAATTTCATCAGTTTCATCATCAGTAGATCTTTCTAAAACATCAACAACGTCTTCTGTATCCATTTGCTTAAAAATCTCCTCAACATCTTTGTCATCCAAAGATTCAACAATTTCAATAATTGCACGTGGACGCAGGGATTCAAAAATTTTTACCGCTGTTAAGGTTGGAAGCTCGGTAATTAATTTTCCCGCCTCAATAGGTTCAAATTCTTCAAGTGCATCAGCAGAATCGAAAGGATCTTTAGTGGCTATTTGAATCCACAATTGTTTGTTTTCTTCAAGATACCTATAAGCTTTTTCTGGATTAGAACGGGCTAAATCTCTAAGTTCTTTACCTTTTGATGGATTAACAATTTCATTATTCATGAACACCTGCTATTTACTTTAATTAGATTTTATAAGTTTATTTTGACTAGCTAAGTTGTTTTTTATGCCAATTGATAATTGAATCAAATCTTTGAACTCTATGTTCTGGTTTGCCAGATCTAGAAAGTTCATGACTTTCATCTGGGAACCTTATCATTGATGATGAAACACCTCTCCTTTTAAGGTTTGAAAATAATTGCTCAGCCTGCTCAATTGGGCACCTGTAATCTTTTTCCGAATGAATTATTAGTGTTGGGGTAATAATGTTGTTTGCATAAGTGATTGGACTTTTCTTTCTGTACAAATTCAAATTACTTTTTAGGTCATCCAAGAGATACATTTCAGGAAATCCAATTCCAATATCTGAAGTTCCGACCATTGTTTCCCAGTTCAGTAGAGCTCTCTCGACAACAGCAGATTTAAACATTTTTGGATAGTGGCTAATTACCCACGAAGTCATAAAACCACCATATGAACCTCCCATAATTCCATAGTTTTTATTTTTTATTCCAAGCTTTTTTATCATCATTTCAAAGCTTTTAATTACATCATAAGTGTCATTCTCACCCCATTTGTTCCCACAAACGTCTCTAACAAACTTGTGTCCTCTACCTGATGAACCACGAGGATTACAAGCTACAACATTAAAACCAGAAGATGCAAAAACCTGAAACTCATCAAAAAACCCAAATCCATATTGACTGGCAGGACCACCATGTATGTTTAGCAAAGTAGGTTTATTGATATCTACAAGTATTCCCCAAGTATCAATTTGAGATTTACCAGTTTCAAATCTTTCATATACACAATTATGAGTACTTACTTTATTGTGAAAATCATTATTAAAGTCTGAAAATTTTTTATCCTCATCATTTCTAATTAAATATACTTCATCTTTTTTATCGAATGAGCTTACTAGAGCATAAATATCTTCACCATCAACACAGAAATCAGAGGTTAGTAGTTCTTTATCATGTAAAATCTCAAAACTTTCAAAATCAGTTTTAAGTAGACTTTGTTTTCCAGAATCTTCATACAAAACATAAACCTTGTTATCACTAACTTTTGTTTTAACTACACCTCTATCAATAAAATTACTAACTTTGTTGGAAATACCTCTTTTGTTAATTTTGAAAATACTAATATTCGACGGCCAATCAAATCTCTTATCAAGACCTACACCGTATAAATTATCTTGATAAGAAAATAACTGGCTCCACATACCACCTGTATTTATAACTGTTAATTGTGAATCTGAAAATTTTATAATTTGATCTTCAAGCATCGTTCCATCTTGATTATGCTTGCTTGCTATAAAGTACATATCAGAGTCAATTTCAAGAAGAGAGGATATTGATAGAAACAGTTCTTTATCTCCATCTATAATTTTCTGACTTTTACCAGTAGAAGTCTTTACTTTATAAATATGAAATCTTTTATTGTATATAACCCCTGTTGTATCAAATCGAAAAGGTAATTTATCAATTTCTAGAGGATGATCAGTTTTATTTTCAATTTTTTTATATTCACTCGACCACTCTTTTGTTATTACGTAAATAAATTCATCATTAGAACTCCATAAATAATTAACAATAGAATCATCAGTTTCAAATACTATTTTTTCTTTACCCCTATTTCTAAAAATAAGCTTATTTTTTTCTAGTTTTTTTTTCTTTTCTAATTTATCCAAAATTTCAGTAGATTTTGGTGTTTTGATAAATGCAAATGATTTTTTATTGTTTGAGTACTTCGGTGCTGAAAAATTCCAATACGAGGATTGTTTTAGTTCTCTCCATTGATTTTGTGAAAATTTCCATATTGAAGATTCGTATGAATTTTTATCCAGGTTCATTTTCGTTGACTTAAGTAGCAAGTCTGAGTTATTATTACTTATTTCAGACAGGCTTACAAAATCAGATATATTTTTTGGCTTCATTTAAATTTTCTATTTACTATTTTATTCTGTTGTAAGCAAGAGTACCAATGATAGAAAAAATAAACCCTACTCCAAATGTGTTAAGGTCTGCAAGCCCATAGAGATCAGTTGGTATAAATATCCCACCTGGATTTAAATCTAAATCAATAAAATAAAATCTGTATAATACCGATGAAACAAAACCCAAAGATGTGGGGATCACTATACCCTGGCTAGTTTTCCTTGATTTTATTTTATAAAATGCAGGGAAGACTAAACAAACAGCCAAAAGGTCAGCAAATAAAAATACTGAAAATATATTCGTAACGTAAAATGATAATCCTAAAGAGCCAAAAGTAATTATAAGTGTAATTATTTTTGCTTCAGAAACACCTCTTTTTACAAGATCTAAAGCCATTGTTGAAGATATTGCACTTTGAAGAGTGTCAATACTAGATGCAACAAGCATTGTACAAAGCACAATTACAAGAATTCTTGAAAAGGTATTAAATTCAATCTGCTGTATAAAGCTTAAGGAAGGATTCTCAATTCCAAAACCTGCTCCAGCTGAACCCGCAATTCCAAGAATTAGTACTGTTACAAAACAGCTCAATCCTGCATAAATGGATGATTTTTTAATTACATTTTCATCAATTGCAGAATATGTTCTTTGCCAGTACCCCTGTGAGAATATTTCTGCTGCAGTTACTGCAAGAATTACAGCAAGAGCAGATTTAAAACTGGCAAATGTAAATGTATTTAATCCTCCATCGTATGAAGCTTGAATAATGTTACCAATTCCATTTTGACTAATCCACAAAACCAAAACAATAATAAGAAGTGCAATTATTGATATACCTTGAAATCTATCAGTGATAAGAGACGCTTTAAAGCCTGAAAGGTTTAAGTAAAGAAAAGTCACGATTGCTATTGCTGTACAAACAATCAAACCAGAAGTCTTTGATATTTCTGGAAACAAAAAATTTATTGACGCAAATTCAGCAATTAGAAAAGCGGACATATAAATGGTTGCAATTATTGAAACAAAAACTTGAGCAAAATTTCCATATTGTTGGCTGATATATTGAGGGAGAGTTGCTTTGTCCGGAACTGTTTGAACAATACGTGGACCTACAAAATACAGTAACACAAAAGGGGTAGCGGCAGAAATTGCATAACCAATAACATCAAACCCTAAGCCATACCAGCCAACCTCTGCTGGAGAAGCTATAATCCACAACCCCATACCACTTGCATAAAAACTTAAGGATAGATTAAAGGTTTTTTGAGATTTCAGCATAACAAAATAACTCGTATCTTCAGTTTTATTTGCCAGCCTTCTTGTTAAGACAAGAAATAAAAAAAGTATAAAAAATATAAGTATGTAATTAATTAAAACGTTTGTACTTAACTGCACAATTACCTCATTTCATAAATGGGATAAGAGTTCCGAATATCCCTTCGTTAGAATTACCTAACAGGTTCAGACGGTCGGCTTTTACACCCTCTCAGCATTTTGCTCCCGTAAATACAATCTTACTCTATTTCTAATTTATCATTAGTATTTCAAGAATGATTAATAATAATCAAACGAACAATAGACCATCCCTCTTTCAAACTATAGGAGCAGTTTTAACCGCAGGAGTTATGTGGGGTTCTGCAAATGTAATTATTCGCAGTTTGCTTATAGAAGGGTTGAATGAAATTTTTTTAGTAACGGCCAGAGTATCAATTATTGGTACTCTACTTTTCTTTTATTATGTAATTTTTAATAAAGAAAAATTTAATAAGCAGCTTTTAAAAGAAGCTTCTTTTACTGGTTTAGCCTCAATATTTTTTGTAAGTTGGGCCTTTATATTTTCTCTTCAATACATCTCGTCTGGGTTAGTAACTTTATTGATCAGTTCTGCTCCAATTTTTACAGTAATGTGGGTAAAACTAATTTTAAAAGAAGAAAAAATTTCAAAACTCAAATACCTTTCTGTATTTATTGGTTTTTCCGGAATAGCTTATTTATTTATTTCGCAGGAAACAGGGTTATTGAATCAAGGAAATATTTTCTTGGGAGGTACATTGGCATTCCTAGGTGTTCAATGCATTGCTCTTGCTACTGTTCTTAATAGAAAATTTGCTCCCAAATACAAAGTTAGTAGCTGGCTAACCTATCAATATCCACTTGTAATAATTCTTACCTTTTTGACATATTTAATTTCGGGAGTAGGTATTGATATATTAAATGTTTCACAGTTGATAAGACTTGGAGCATTAGTTATATGCAATCTTGGAGCATTTTTATCTTTTACTTGGTTAATTCAAAGAGTAAGTGCATTACAAGTTGCAACAATTGATTATTTAGTACCAGTTGTAGGCGTAACAGCTGGAGTTATATTTTTAGGAGAAACATTTAATAAGAACCTCTTGATTTGTAGTATTTTTATCTTTGTTTCTTTATTACTTACAACAAAAGATGAGTTTTCAAACTAAAGATTATCAAAAGCAGCTTTAACTTTTTTTAAATCTTGCCAGGTTAGCCATTTTGGTTTACCAGGTTCTTTTGAGGGACTTCTTAAGAGATATGATGGATGAAAAATAGGCATAATTTTTATATTGTCCTTTATTATCCATTCACCTCTCATCTTCGAAATTGGTTTTTTTATCTCAAGAAATGCTTCCACAGATGTTGATCCCGCTAAAATTATAATTTTTGGACTTAACAAATTAATCTGTTTTGTTAACCAAGGCATACATGAATTTATTTCATTTAAAAGAGGTTTCCTATTTTTAGGAGGTCTACACTTAACTATATTTGTAATATAACAATCCTCCAAAGGATCAATTTCTACAGACATCAATGCTGAATCAAGCATTTTTCCAGCTCTTCCAACAAATGGAAACCCCGTAATATCTTCTTGCTCTCCGGGTCCTTCTCCGATAATTAAAATCTTAGCTTTAGAATTTCCCTTTGCTACAACAACATTATTTCTTGTTTTAGAAAGTTCGCAAGACTTACACTTTCTACAGTCTTTATGTAGCAATAAAAGTTCTTGATTTGTAGTCATATGAAAATTCTAATAGAAAGTTGTTTTGGGAACACCCCAGTAAGAACTGGGGAGTTTTGTATACGTACTAATTGACGAGGAATTATTTAATTATTAGATAATTATGAATGCTTTTCTTAAACAGAATGTAAATACAAAGTAAACATATCTAAGAATGAGAAAACCCTTGAATACTCCGCTTGTTTTGTTGCCAAAACTCACTTGCTTCAAGGGCTATCTCTTTTTCTTCTTGTAATGATTATCTATAAAGACTCTCTTCACAAAAAGTTAATATAAAAGTACACTGAAAATAAATTTTTTTCAAAAAAAAATTATCTTTTTTTTCCCACTTTAATTCCGGTTTTTAACCTTAATAAAAATGTTAAATACTCCAACTATTACAACTATTCCCAATACTGCACTTAGAACTGTAGACAAGAAGTTATTGTTAATATTTTCTATACCGTAATCTTCTAAAAATAAAACAATTCCTGCGTCTTCATTAAAGCCAAATGATTCAGCTACAGACTCAAGACCATCAGGTGATGAAGAGGCGTAAGGAGTAATCAAGGTGAGAACTAAAATTAACAGTATAAATAATCCATAAAATGAAGTTACTTTATTGCTCTTCTCGGTATTTTTATTTACATAAACTAAATCAGACCTAACTCTTAAAAGTAATGAAACGATCAAAGCGGTAATGATTCCCTCGCCAATGCCAATTAACAAATGGCTTGAGACCATTGCTATTAATACACTTCCAAGAGGTACCGCAACTGTACCTCCCAAAGAATATTCAAGAACAAATGCAATTGAAGAAAATACAACAGATAATAAACCAGCTATGAATGATCCTGAAATTGTTGATGAATAACTTTCACCAAATAATTTTTTCCATGTAGATATTGTTATCCAGCCAATAAGAGAGGTAACTACTGCCATATTTAGTAAGTTAACCCCCAAGGCACTCAGACCTCCGTCAGCAAATAGCAGTGACTGAATTACAACAACTATTGATATGCATATAATTCCAAGACTAGGCCCTAATACTATAACTGCTAGAGCACCACCTAAAAGATGACCACTGGTTCCAGCTGCTATTGGGAAATTAATCATTTGTAATACAAAAATTAATGCTGACATCATTCCAGTAAGTGCAATCAAACGATCAGCTACTAAATTTTTAGCATTTCTAATATATGCCCAAATAGTCCCTAGGCTTATTAAACCAGATGCGGCAGAAACTGGAGCATTTATAAATCCATCAGGTACGTGCATATAAAAAGTATAAAATTTAATTAAGTTAATGCAAACAAGTTGCAATAAGTAATATTAAATAATTTTTTCTTCTACAAGCCAGTGATGAATCTCACTTAATACAAATGGCCTAGTATCTTGATTTAAAATTTCATGTTTGGAGTTAGAAACAGTTATAAATTTAACATTTGCTAATCTTGACAATTCATCTCCTGAAGAAATTGGAACAATACTATCTTTATCTCCATGAAGATATAGTGTAGGCGTTTTTAAATTTGTAATATTTTCGTTTACAAACTTTTGTGATTCAATAGTTTCATTTCCAAATTTTGCGCTTATTGATCTAAAAACAAGTGGATCATTAAAATAATCTTTTACAACTTCAACATCTGTGGATAAATTTCTTTTGTTAGCTGAAGAAGGAATTCTTAATTTAGGAAATAGTTTTGATATTGATTTGGATATGCTCTTTATAAATTGTGGATAATTATCACCTAGACTTGGGGCGGACAATATTAAAAAATCAGGATTGATAATTTTTTTTAATATACAATGCAACGCTACTTGCCCACCAAAGGATATGCCAAATACAATTTTTACATCACAAGACGCCATCAATTTATATGCTTCTACAATAGAATTTTCTACTTCTTCCCATTGTTCAATGTGACCAAACACATCTGCATTTTTCCCATGTCCCGGTAGATCCACCAGAAAGGGTTCTATATTTAAGTTCTTAAACCATGAAGCATTAATATCGTGTCTTCCTTTATGTTCCCAAAGACCGTGGATGAGAAGAATGCCTACTTTTTTCAAATTTTTCCTTTTAACTCTAAAATCAATATTAATGAATATAAATTTTGTCAAAACACCATTTACAAATAAACCAACAATGACTCGATATCATGGCCCAACTTTTAGTAAAACTCCTAACCAGATCTACATATCGGAAAAGCAAAAACAATTAGACTTATTTGGCGAAAAATTATATGGACAAACAAAACTTTCGGAAGAAAAAAATTTACTTGAGAAATTCTTAAGTTATTGTGAACTTGATACAAATTTCTCACTCTATCAAACAACTTTATGCTTTGAAGAAGATTTTTCTATAATGCATCTAGGAAATATGGAAGTAGTCTCAGTTTGCTTTCCTAGTGGATGGAAACCAATGGATAAACTCGGTAAACCCCTATCTAAAATCCATGAACCAATAGCTGATAGTGAACAATTAATTGAGGCAAGTGACAAGTTGTCACAATATATGACCAAACAGGAAATAAAGAGATGGGTTTGGACAATAACAACTAACAATAACTTAAGTGAATTTACTGAGGTTAAGAAACCAAAAATATCTAATTTTGAAAATCTATATTTTAGAGTAGAAACACAAACATCTGCACCAATTGATGATGAAACAAGTATTTTTTTTATAAAAGTAGACGTTGTTCCCCTAAATGAAGTTTGGAATGAAAATATTTTAAATAGTATTAATTCCATGTCAGAAAGTATCTTAAATTATAAAGGCCTAGTAGAAATCAAAGATTTTTTAAATAGAATAGATTTATGAAAAAAGCATATATAGCTGGACCTTTATTCGACGATCATGAAAGAGAATATCTTGAAAAAATTACGAAGTTAGTAGAGAGTTATGGTTTTGATACTTTTCTTCCTCACCGAGATGCAGGTTTAGTAACTGGTGAATTTACTCGTGAAAAAAAAGAAAAAATTTTTGATGTAGACATAGAACACCTTGGGCCAGCTGACTTAGTAGTTGCTCTTTTAACTGGGAGAGATGTAGATTCTGGGACAGCTGCAGAGATTGGATTCGCATTTAAATCTGGAAAAACATTAATTGGGATAAGTGCAAATACAATAAAACCAATAAACAATTTTGTTTGGGGGATATTTAGTTATGGAGATAATATTGTGGAAAATTTAGAGGAATTAGAAACTTTTCTCTCCAAGAACTTTAGTTAAACTTCTTAAGTATTTTTATAGTGCAAAGAAGAAATATAGTCTTTATTATTAATTTATATGGTCAGTAAACAAGCTCAAAAAAGCATAAAACAATTCAGGCGTTTCGCAAAAATTTTAAGTTCTATATATAGAAGCCCAAATGAAATGACAAATTGGAGAATAAAGCTTTTCAGATGGCTTGTTGACTTACAAGGAGTATTCGGTCCAAAAGTTAAAGGAACAAACAAAGAAGAATTTTACATTAACGGAATAAAAACATGGAAAATATCTACACCTTCATCCGATCCAAATAGGATATTATTATATTTCCATGGAGGAGCTTACTCTTTAGGTAGTCCTAAAAGTCATTACTCTCTTGTAAGCTATTTGGCTGAGATAACAAAAACAACAATCTACATTCCAGACTATCGTCTTGGACCTGAAAGTAAGTATCCTTCACAACTTAATGATGCTGTTAAAGTATATGAATATTTATTGAATGAAAAAAATTATAAATCAAACCAAATTGCATTTGGTGGCGATTCTGCGGGAGGCAATCTTGCTCTTGTAACTTTATTGAAACTAATTGATTCAGATAATGATTTACCAACATCGCTAGCTTTATTGTCACCCTGGACAGATTTAACAGGAACAGGAACTAGTTATACAGAAAACATGGCAGACAGAGATTTGCTTTTAGGTCCAATATTCAAAAGAATTTGGGCAAATGGAGACTCACTTCATGGCTTTTATATTAATGAAGGAGAGTTTGATTCAAATAATCCATACATGGTTCCGCTTAAGGGAGATTTCACTTCAAGTCCTCCAATAATGATCCAGGTTGGCACAGAAGAACTATTGTTATCTGACTCCCAGTCATTGAAGAAAATACTTGATAGAGATAAATGTGAAAATGAATATTTTGAATGGGAAGGGATGTATCATGTTTTTCATATAGATGTAAGAATGCCCGAAACAATATCTGCTTTTGAACAAATAGGAAATTTTTTAAATAAACATTTACCTACACAGACAGAACACGAATCTCAAATTAATCTCCGGTGAGTTTACTCGATGCATTTATAATCGGGTTTTCAATAATTTTTGGATTACTTTTAGCATTGTTTTTTTCTGGTGTAATTAAAAATGTGAAACCTTTTTTTATAGTTTTTACATTTTCTATAGCTTGGGTAAGCAGCTCATTTTTGATCCATGTAATTTTTAGATAATCAACATATTTTCTTTCTTATTATTTAAATATCTAACTAGATTGTTTTTGTGAGAAACATTAAAAGCTTTGACGATTTAGATATTTTTGTAACTGAGTTCATGTCAAAATGGGGAGTTACATTACTAAGATATTCTTTGGGCATTATTTATATATGGTTTGGTGCTTTAAAACCCTTAGGACTAAGCCCTGCTCAAGAACTTGTGGAGAACACAGTTTACTGGTTTGAAAATCCCAAAACATTTGTCCCAATTCTAGGTATTTGGGAAGTAGTTATAGGAATTACGATGATAATAAAACCACTTATTCGAATATCCATAATTCTATTATTTATACAGATGCCTGGAACATTTTTGCCCTTAGTTTTGTTTCCCGAGGTATGTTTTACTACTTTTCCTTTTGGACTTACACTTGAAGGTCAATATATTGTTAAAAATTTAATAATTATTTCAGCAGCTTTAGTAGTTGGCTCAACTGTTAGAAAATAAATTAGATAAATTTTCCTAATTTTTTTTCAAACAAGTCAGGCTCTAAAAGAAAACAATCATGACCTTTTGTTGAACTGATTGTTTTATGAGTTACATTGATTTGATTTGCTTCCAAAAGCTTAATAAATTCTAATTGTTCTTCTGGATAAAAACATACATCTGAATCAACAGAAACTACTAAAACTTTTATATCTTTTAGTCTTTCAATTTTCTCGACATCTATAGAAAAGTTTTGCCAACCTTTAATTATTGAATTGTAAGATTCGTGAGTGAATCTCTCAATGAACTTTTCTCCTTGGTGCATCATATAAGACTCTTGTGATGTTGATAAGAAACCATTAATTATGTCTTCACCATACTTACTTTCACCTTTAGCCCTTGAGGCAAGAAGCTCCAAAGAGATATAGGTTTTATGTGCAATCATTCTTGCTAAAGATAAATACTCATCTCTTCTGTCAGGTGAACCTTTTGCGAGATTCAACACATAAGCTTGTTCAAGGTTGTGAAGTAACTGAATTGTGGATAGTTTATATCCACTCGAAATTGAGATAAGATTTTCTACAAAATCTGGATATAAAAGGGAAAACTCTAATGCCATTAAGCCTCCAATAGAGGGACCAATCACGGCCTTTAAAGATTTAACTCCTAGCTCATCTAATAATTGTTTTTGAGAAATCTCTATATCTTTGAAAGAAATATTTGGAAAATTTTCTCCATATTCTAATCCAGTTTTATTATCTATAGAATTTGGACCTGTAGTCCCGTAACATCCACCAAGATAGTTTGCACAAACTACAAAATATTTTTCGGTATCAATAAGTTTACTTACACCAACAAATTCATCCCACCAGCCAATTTCTAATTCATCATTCCAAGGAATTTTTGGGTTTTCTTCTTGAGAGTAATTTCCTGCCAACATGTGACTTCCTGTTAAGGCATGAAATATCAATACAGCATTATCCCCTTTTTCTGATAAAGTTCCGTAAGTAGTGTAAGCAATCTCTACATTCTCAAGCAGTTCACCTGAATCAAGTTTAAATTGTGGAATGTAAAACTTGCTTGTTTTATTTTGTACTTTCAAGAGCTTGAGATAGATCTTCTATAATATCATCTATGTCTTCAATACCAATTGAAAGCCTTACTAACTCTGCAGGAGAACCCGCGGCAATTAACTGCTCATCATCTAATTGTGAATGTGTTGTTGATGCAGGGTGAATTGCTAAAGATCTAGTATCTCCAACATTTGCAACATGTCTAAACATTTTTAAATTATCAATAAATTTCTGTCCAGAATCTTTTCCACCTTTGATACCAAAAACAACCATTGTTCCACCAGAACCTTTTAAATACTTTTCTGATAGGTCGTAAGCAGGATCATCTTTAAGTCCAGGAAACCTTACCCATTCAACAAGTTCATGGTTTGATAGATATTCAGCAGCTTTTATAGCATTTTCACAATGCCGGTCCATTCTCAGACTTAAAGTCTCAAGACCACTCATAACTTCAAAAGCTGTCTCTGGAGACATACTTGCTCCAAGGTTTCTTAGTGGAACTGTTCTTAGCCTTAATGAGTAAGCTACATTACTTAAGTCACCTAAATCATGTCCCCATCTCATTCCTCCATAACTTGTATCAGGCTTGTCATATAATGGGAAATTTCCATTACCCCAGTCAAAACCGCCTTTTTCAATAACTGCTCCGGCAATTACTCTTCCATGTCCAGACATCCATTTTGTAAGAGAATAAACTACAATATCTGCTCCAAAATCAAAAGGTTTACAAATTGCTGATGTAGTAAAAGTAGCATCAACTATTAAAGGTATACCTTTAGATTTAGCAATTTCTCCTAATCCAGAAATGTCAGCGACAACTAACCCGGGATTAGTAATCGTTTCACAATATATTGCTCGAGTTTTCTCATCAATTGCATTTTCAACAGCAGCTAGATCTGTAATATCAACTTTTTTAGAGTCGATACCGTATTCAGGCAATATATTATCGAACATTGTATAAGTACCACCATAAAGTTGGTTTGCTGTAACAAAATTATCTCCTTGACTCATAATATTTATAAGAGAGTACATAACTGCAGATGTTCCCGACGATAGAGCAACAGACATAGCGCCATCTTCTAGAGCCGTAAGTCTTGCTTCTAAGGCACCAACAGTTGGATTGCCGAGTCGAGAGTAAATGTTTCCAAACTCTTTTAAGGCAAACAAGCTAGCTGCATGTTCAGTGTCATTAAATTGATATGCAGTTGTCTTATAAATAGGAACAGTTATTGACCCCTCAGAGTCAGCATCTGAATCCCAACCTGCATGTATAAGTTTTGAATCAAACTTCATAATATTCTCCTTTGTTTAGAGAAGGGCTTTGACTACTTAGTTGCATTTCTGCCACATCTTCAGGCACCTTGGATAGTCATCCAGGTTGCCGAGGTCTTAACCTTCTCTTTATGCTTAAACCATTATATCAAATTTTATAAAATGAACTAAAACTTTTTATTTATTTCTTTGGTTTTTACAATTATCACTTAACTTTTATTTAATAGAATAATAACTAAGGATGATTGACGATATAAATTTTACAAAATATTTAAAAAATAAAATTTTTAAAAATCTATATAAAAGCAACGAAATTTTTGATGAAGAAATTGAAGATACTAATCAAATTATTTTTAGAATACCTAAAGATCTTACCAAAATAGATAATTTAATTCTTTGTTACGATGGGCAGAATCTCTTTGATTCTTCAACCAGTCACTTTGGAACAATTTTTGATTTAGAAAGTTTAATAAATAGCTTTGAAGATCAAGTTAAAAAAAATTTTTTGATAATTAGTGTTACATCAAACTCTAAAAGACAATTTCAGTACAATCCCTATCCTACAGAGGGAGATAAAAATTTTGCCGTAGATCATATTCAAAATATTGTCTTAAAATTTATACCATCAGTAAAAAATTTTTTAGGCATAAATTTTGATCAAACTAAATTTGTTGTTGCGGGAGCATCAATGGGCGGTTTAATGTCGATTAAAACATCTATACTTTATCCTGAGTTCGAAAATATAATCTCTTTATCTCCAGCATTTTGGTTTGGATATCCAAGCATATTAAATGATATAGAAAAACTTAGTAATAATACAATGACGTACCTTTATACAGGAATGAAAGAAGGACATATTTTTGGAGATCACGTAAACAACATTTTCCCAAACAATTGGGATGTTGACTTTTCCAACAATGATAATTTTTATTTTTCAGGAGTAAAAAATATAAATGACTCATTTGAATCATATGAAAAAAATATAAAATTTTTCGTTGATGATAATGGCTTACATAATGAAACATCATGGGCCTCAGCAATGCCAGAAATTTTTTTAAATCTATTAAACAATTAACCAATGAATTCTGGCTATACCATCTGAACATTATTATTAATACATGGCTGTTAATTACAAAGCTCCAGTTAAAGATGTCATTTTCGCTTTTGAAGTTCTAAATTCTTACGAAACATTACAAAAAATAAATAGGTTTAGCGAATTTGGTCCAGATATTGCAGTGCCAGCAATAGAAGAGTGTGCTAAATTTGCGGAAGAAGTACTAGCGCCAATAAATTCTATTGGAGATACTCATGGTGCAACATTTAATGACGGTGAAGTTATTATGCCACCTGGATTTAAAGAGGCATATGAAAAATTCACTAAAGCAGGATGGGCTTCAATGTCTCTACCAAATGAAATAGGTGGTGGTGGTATGCCATATACACTTTCAGGTGGAACTTTAGAAATATTATGTGCGGCTAATATGTCTTTTGTCCTTGGTCCCGGACTAAGCATAGGTGCAATTTCAGGAATAAATTTTAATGCTAGTGAGGATCAGAAGATTAAGTTCCTTCCAAAATTGGTATCTGGAGAGTGGACAGGGACTATGAACCTAAGTGAACCTCAATCAGGATCTGACTTAAATAACATAACTACCAAAGCAGAACCCCAAGAAGATGGAAGTTACAAACTGACAGGAACAAAAATATGGATTGGGTCAGGTGAACATAACTTATCTGAAAATATTATCCACCTAGTACTTGCAAGAATTCCGGGAGCTCCAGAAGGCTCAAAAGGCATATCAATGTTTATAGTTCCAAAGATTTTGATAAATAAAGATGATTCTTTGGGAGACAAAAATAATGTAAATTGTATTTCAATAGAAGAAAAATTAGGTATACATGGTAGCCCTACATGTGTAATGGAATATAAAGAATCCCTAGGTTATCTAGTCGGAGAAGAAAATCGAGGTCTTCATTATATGTTTACAACAATTAATGAAGCCAGAATTCGAGCTGGGGGTCATGGTTTAGCATGCACAATAGGAGCCTTCCAAGGTGCTGCTCAATATGCAAGGGATAGAGCTCAAGGTAGACCGGTTGGGATGTCAAAAGAAGATGCTAAAAAGTCTTCAATTATAGACCATGCCGATGTCAGAAGAATGCTTATGACAATTAAATCATACTCTGATGCCATGAGGTATATGATGTATGACAATCAAATGATGCTCGATCTTTCATATTTTGGTGAAGGCGAGCTTAAAGAATTTGGAGAAGAACGATGTGGCATATTAACACCTATATCTAAAGCTTGGATCTCAGATTTAAGTGTTGAACTTACTTCGATAGCTATACAGGTTTATGGCGGTATGGGATACGTAGAAGAAACAGGTATTGCACAATATTTCAGAGACGCAAGAATAGCCCCAATTTATGCAGGAACAAATGGGATTCAAGCTTTAGATTTAATGTTTAGAAAAATTAGTTTAGACAAGGGTAAACCAACATATAAGCTTTTTGATGATATGTACGAAGTTTCTAAAGAATTAAAAAATGAAGATAACTTATGTAATCTTGGTCAGATTCTAAAGAAACACATTGATGACCTAAAGGAAGCTACAGAACACATGCTTTCTATATTAAATAACGGTGAATTATCTGAAGCAAGTGGAGCTGCGACACCGTATCTTAAAATTTTTGGTCAGGTTTTAGGTGGATATTATATGGGAAAAGCAGCACTGATTGCGAATAAAAAAACAAAAGAAGACAATGATGAATTTTATTCAGATAAGCTAATTCTTTCTAAGTTCTATATCGAACAGCTACTTCCTTTAACAAGCGGATACTTAACGTCTGTTAAATCAGGAAGTGAGGACTTATTTAAAATTAAGTCATCAAACATTTAATTACTCGAGCAGCATTCCTTCAAAGTTACTAATTTCATTTGTTTTTTTAATAATATTTTCTAACTCTTTTCTTAAAGTTGGTATCGGATCTTTTGTTAATTTTATTTTTTTGTCTTTTTCAAGCTCTATTCTGACATTCACATTCTCGTCTTCACATAGATCAATAAAATCTTCTCTTTGATGAGCACCTCTACTCTCTTTTCTACTTAATGCGCTCATCAATGTAGCTTCTGAAGAGATAAGAGATGCCTCTAAATCCAACGCAAGCATTAAATCTTGATAACCTTCAGAATCAGGACGTACATCAAGATTTTTAGATGCTTCTTTAAGGCTATCTATTTCAGACAAACCTTTAATTAATTTTTTTTCATTCTTAACAACACCACCATATTCCCACATAATATTTCTTAAAGATCTTTGAAGAGGTCTTGCAACTTCAGATCCATTTCTTATCAATGAATTAAGGTTTTCATGTGCTTGCTCTATTGCCTTTTTAGACCTAACTTGAACTTCAATTTCTTTTGATCGTTTTGTCGCTGCAGCCCCAGCTCTTTTTCCAAAAATAAGAATTTCAGCTAGTGAATTGCCCCCAAGTCTATTTGCACCGTGTAGTCCTGCTGTAACTTCTCCAGCAGCATACAGCCCATCAACTCCCGTCCAATGATCATGCGGAGTAACAACGATACCTCCCATTGAATAATGTGCTGTAGGTGAAACTTCCATTGGACTTTTTGAGATATCAATCATTAATGTATCTAGAAATTGTCTATACATTCTTGGAAGTTTTTCAATGATAAAATCTTTACTTTTATGACTGATGTCAAGATAAACACCCCCATTTGGAGATCCTCTTCCTTCAACAATTTCTGTATAATTAGCCATTGCAACTCTGTCTCGGGTTGATAGCTCCATCCTTTCTTTATCGTAATTTGCCATGAATCTATCACCGTCACTGTTAATTAGCTTTCCACCCTCACCTCTAACAGCTTCAGTTACTAAAGTTCCTGCCATCTCTTCTGGTATAACCATTCCAGTTGGGTGAAATTGAACCATTTCCATATCACTTAATTTACAACCAGCCTTTAAACCTAAGTAAAATCCATCACCTGTATTTTCATTTCTCCTTGATGAGCTTTTTCTCCATAATCTTGTGTGACCTCCTGCAGCAACAATGACAGAATCTGCTAAGTAAACGGTTCTTTCTCCGCTTTGAATATCAAATGCCATTGCACCAAAACATACATTGTCATCAACCAATAGATCAGAAACATATTGGGAATCTAAAATGGGTATATCAAGACTTTTTGCTTTATTTATTAATGCAAAAAGTATTGATCTTCCTGTATAGTCACCCGAGTAACAAGTTCTTCTGTATGTGTGAGCACCAAAAAACCTTTGGTCAATTTTGCCGTTATCAAGTTTTGCAAAGTTGGCACCCCAATTATCAATTTCTTCAACAAGCTGGGGAGATTCTTTAGCCATAAGCTCAACAACCTCTGGCTCAGATAGTCCATAGCCTTCAATATATGTATCTGCAAAATGTTGTTCCCAAGAATCTTCTTGATCGACATTTCCAAATGCAGCATTTATACCTCCAGCGGCAAGGACCGTATGAACATCAGTTCTTTGTCTTTTGCCAAGTACAGTAACATCCATTCCTTCTTGTTTAGCTTCAATTGCTGCTCTGAGACCAGCTCCTCCACTACCAATAATTAATACATTTGAAATCTGAGTTGAGTGTTTATTCATATTATTACGAATTTTATATTTGATCCGTAAATATCAATAATCGTCACGTTATATACTTATCAAGTGGAGTTATTTGGAACTAATTTTGAAAAACTTGTTTGGAACGAAATATCTAAAATTCCTTATGGTAATACTACAACCTATAAAGAAATTGCAATAAAGATTGGTCATCCCAATTCATCAAGAGCAGTTGCAAATGCATGTGGCAAAAATCCATACCCAATTAATATTCCCTGTCATAGAGTTATAAGATCAGATGGCAAGATAGGAGGATACAGTGGTCCCGGTGGTGTTACACAAAAGAAAAAACTTTTAGAAAAAGAAGACTTGAAACAAACTTTTAACAATTTATAAAATTATAAATTATTTAAGTAAATTAATATAGAAGTATGAAAATTATAATTAATCATCATTCAAGGTGGTCAGTCTTTTAGCCTGGGTATATCTTGTTTGTATAGTCCGGGTAAATCCCGGATTTTTTTATTTAAAGCCGTCCCCTTGACTTTAAATAAAAACCTTGAATAATTGGTCTCCCTTTTATCAAGGTATGTACTGGAATTAAGAGCTTGTGTTTGTGGATATAACAGGCTCTTAATTTCAGGTAAATTTAGCATTATTTTCTTTAACTCAATAAATCTTTACTATGTTGATATTATTTATTAATGAAAAAAAATATCATATTTCTACTTTTATTTTCATTCTGTACAACAGATTCTGGCGTGTATTCCGAAAATGATAATCAAACAAGCAATTCTGCTACCTCTTCGAAAGAACCTACAACAACCACAACAACTACAACAACTACAACAATATTAATGTCAGACAACTATCTAGACTATAGAGACCTTAAAGTTTTCAAAGCATCAACAGTCTCTGATGCGCATATGAATATAACAATGGAATATATAGAGTTGACTGAAAATTTGTTATTTACTGATAAAAGATTAAAGATGAATAAATTATATCCAATAATTCTTGTCCAGCTAGATTCAGATAATTATGAATCTGCAATTCAGCTTGAAAAAGAATATTGTGATTATTTAAAAAATATTTACCCCCAGACGTATGATCATTCCAATTGCAGTGTAGGTGTAGAAATATTTACTTTTGACGGTCAAGTTCAAGGTTCCTCTATATCAGGAACTCCTACAGGTAACGATTGTTGTTATTTATTTATGAATGGAACATTTGATCTTTCATGGGATAGTAGAAGTCAGGCAGTAGTAACTATTCATGAAATGTATCATATATTTCAAATATCAAACTTTGTAAATTTTAATCATGAGGAACAAGATTTTATTTCTGGAAAAAAAATAGGGTCTGATTTTGAAGACAAGCCATTTTGGATGGAGGGCTATGCAACCTTTTTTGGAAATCTATATTATGCAAGATCTATTGATGATTTTGAACAGTTTAGAATAGAAATGAGGCAGAGCCTTTACTCATGTTATTGTGGAGACGAACAGCAGCCAAACCTAATAGATAAATTTTTGGATGGACCTGAACTGTACAATGTAACGTGGGATGATTGGGCAGTAGGATACCAAATTGGTGCTTGGTTTATAGCTTATCTTACGAATATTCATGGAGAGGAAACCATGTATGATTTTTGGATCAACTCGCAATCTGGAATTTATTTTCCCGAAAATTTTCTTGAAACATTTGGAAAAGATTATATATCTTATGAAAAAGATTTTAGAGAATTTTTAAGTAATAACTCAGAGGATGGAGTTATGTCAATATTGCCAACTAATTGACAGAGATAATAGAACTCTAATTTGTCAAAAAAGAAATAAAAAATAACAGAACATAAATAAATATACATATAGTTCCTGAAATTTTCATTAAATTAGTAAGAGGATATCCATCTTTATTACAGTTTTTACACATACTCAAAAGATCAGGTGGAAGAACTTTTATCCATATTTCATTAGTGATGCATTGTTTACAATTCACTGGTGGGCCTAGTTAGATTTGAACTAACGACCTCATCCTTATCAGGTAAGAACATAAGTATTCGGGGGCCTATGAAGACCCATGGTTATTTATAGTCAAACAATTAAAGGCTTATACGAATACCTATGACAGCATATGGAAACCTACAGAAATAATTTAGTTTTAAATGTAGGGGAATTGTAGGGGAAATATTTACCCCCATCTTCGAAGAAAATCAAAAAAATTAATAATTATCAAATAAAGTAACAGAAGGGTAAATGCTAAATTTAAATATGTTTTTAGTCCCAAATAAAATTTTTTAATTAGCTTTTTATTGAATAAATTATTTTTATTTTCCATTTAAGTACACCCTTACTCTTGACGACTGTCTCCAGTAATTTCCCTCACCTAAAGGAAAGTCGATAACATCTGTATCGGTAAAAGACCACCACTGGCCATCTTGAAAAAATAATGGTCCATACAACCAAGAAAATATACCATCTTTTGCACAATTGTATGAAACTATCAAAGTGATTTGGTAGCCATCATTGAATAAACTGTCATCCATTTTTTCGAGTTTAGAAGATGAGTTATTGTTATTAATTTTATCAAAATTTAATTGGAAATTTTCATCAATCAATGTTCCATGAAGTGTTCCCCCTACATCTAAATCACATCCTGTCCCATCTTCGAGAGTGACATAATTAGTTGGATTCTTTGCCTGGTTATAAGAAATCTCTTTTTCTTTATCTGTTAATGCCGGAACATCTTTTAAAATATTTTGAATCCAATATTTTCGAATTTTATAGCTTTTCTTGTCTCCCTCTTTCAGTTTGTCATATTCACTCTGTATGGTTGTTGCTGGTATATACGACACTTCTTCATATGAAACTGTAGAAGTTTCTTCTGGAAGTGGACTGTTATTAC
Organism: uncultured Candidatus Actinomarina sp.; assembly: GCA_902519845.1. Taxonomy (GTDB): domain Bacteria; phylum Actinomycetota; class Acidimicrobiia; order Actinomarinales; family Actinomarinaceae; genus Actinomarina. The sequence continues at coordinate 66,515 of CABYLQ010000001.1, forward strand.
AAGAAATTATAAAGATTAAAAGAATTAATAATTTTTTCATTTTTGCATCTCTACAAAATCAACCCAACCGCTCTCATCAACCTTATTGCAAGCAAGATAGGGATCACTTTTATATCTTTCAATCAAATTTTTATCAAGCTCAAAATAATCTATTGACCAATTTTCAAAACTTTTACCTTCATAATTTCCAGCTTCTGGATGATATAAAAGTCTTAATTGCATAAGATCAAGATAATTAAAGTATGAAGTCTCATTTGCAAATTGTGAGTATGACATCACCGAATCGATACATAAATTATGATTTAAACCTAATGCATGACCTAATTCGTGAATAATAACATGAGATCGCCAGTCCTTATTTGTAATAGATGAATCAACCCAAATATATTCATGAAAACCAGAGTAAATACCAGCAGCATATCCTTCACAATTATAAAAATTTTCTGATAGCAATTCATTACATGGTGACATGTGTATCGGGAGTGTGACATCATTTTTATCATCAGATATTGTAATTTTTAAGTTAGGTGCAACTATTTTTAGAACTTCTAAAACATTTGATAAAGTTATAAAATCATAACTTATTACTTCTCCAAATAATCCGACCACAATTTCATTTTTTAAATCCGGAATATAAGTTGGATAATATATCCAGATATTTTTATTCTCCATTTCAGAATATTTGGTAGATCTATTTAGTAAAACAATCGCTGCCTCATCAACGGGTGGAAGAGTTTTATTAAGTAGCTTTTTTTTGTTATTTTCTACAACGTTATTTATATATTCATTTTCTCCTATTTCAAATATATTTGGATTTTCCTGAAAAACTGGTTCCAATACCCCGTTCACGTAAAAAGGAGTATTCACAATATAATTTTTAAAGTTATATTCATTGATACTTACAAGATGTTCTGTAAAGCACAGTTCAATATTATTTTCAGCTTTTCCAAATCCTTCGAGAATAAAATCAATATAGTATTTATCTTCATTAACTATTTCATAGATCTTCAATGGAATTTCGTGATCTAGATTATTTGATAATTCTATTGTTTTAAAATTGTGAATTTTAAAACCTTTGTCTGGTTTAAACCAATCTCCACTAGGTATAATTTTAAGCTTCATTTCATTTATGCCGTAAATAATTGGATCGTCCCTATAAGTCAGATACAAAGTATTATTTTCTATTGATGAATGTATGTTTGATATAAAGCTTTCGTTACATAGTTCTGTATTTTTTGGATTAAACTTTTGATCTGTTTTCTCTGTAATCATTATTTTTTGACCATTTCGATTTTCTACAATAACAAAACCTTCTGGAGGCCAACTTTCTTGATTAATTAAGTGACTTATCAAACTAAACGTTGTTGGAATTTCTTGAAATAAAACAATCGACCATCCCAAAATCCAGATAATAATCAAGTATTTTCTAAGCCCCATAATGGTACTCCATATTACATATTGAGAAACCACAAGTTAGGCACGGTAGATTTCCATCTGCTTCAGTTACATTTACAGGTGTACTTTTTTTAAGCACAGTCACGTTACTTTTATTACTCGGAGAGGATGTAACTGGTTGATTTTTAGATTCTTTTATTTTTCTATTAATAAAAGTTTTGTTTAATGGATCATCAAACCATATTTCAATTAAGCTAATTCCTCTTAATTTACATTTTGTTCTTTTTATCTCATCATTTTTTTTCTGACGTTTAAAGTCATCTACAGTACCAAAAAAAGGGACATGCTCTCTGTGCTGTCGACCATGATATTCAAAAGCTAAATTAAGTTCTGGAAAGAAGACATCTAATTCAAGATTGTTACCACTTTCATTTTTTAACCAGTTCGGTCTCTCATTTCTAAGTACTTGTTCATTAGGATATTTCGCCCTAACAATTTCATACATTTTATTTTCACCATGACTTCTTTTAGGTCCTGACTGTTTATTATTAGTTTTCTTCTTATAAGGAGTTCTTTTGGAAGATTTTTTTCTTGGCTTATTTTTTACAACTAAAAATATTGCGATTGGTATAAGAGACCAGGGCAATGTAGTTAATACTATATTAAGTGCAGTGAATCCATAAAAAAATACCACTAACATGCTTCCAATGTCTGAATTTCTTCTTCTATACATTGATTAAATTGATGCCTAGCCACTTGTATAGTGAACTAGGCATCCCTTTCGAAAAAATCATCTGTTGCATCTTTAGCAATTCCAAAAAATGCAAGATGTGTTTGTCGAGTTAATACTCGTACTTGGATTACCAACATATCCAGATGTGTTGTTTCCAAGAATGCTGCTTATCGAATTAAGACTTATCCTGCTGTTACCAGAGTACCCATTAGTACTAGACCCACCATAAAAGTTATCACTTGTAGTAGTGGAGTATCGGTTGTTACCAACATATCCATTAGTACTAGACCCACCATAAAAGTTATCACTTGTAGTAAGACTGATTCTATTGTTACCAGAGTACCCATTAGTACTAGACCCACCATAAAAGTTATCACTTGTAGTAGTGGAGTATCGGTTGTTACCAACATATCCATTAGTACTAGACCCACCAAAAAAGTTTGATGTTGTAGTAAGACTTACACGATCATTACCACAGTACCCAGTTGTACTAGATCCACCAAAAAAGTTTGATGTTGTAGTAAGACTGCAACTAGCTGCCATTGCTGGGGTTTCTATTAGGAAGACCATTCCAACGTTTAGTAGTGCAACTATTAAAATCCCACTAAGTACTTTCTTAATTATATTTTTTGAGTTTTTCATTTTAAATCCTTTCTTATACTCAATTTGAGTATAAGTATATAAAATAGTTTTACTCATGTCAAGTAAAAGTGATATAATATTTCTATGGACAATTACCAATATCAAATTAAAGCTGTAACTGTAGATGCTGTAATTTTTTCAATCATTGATAAAAAACTTCACTGTCTTTTAATAAAAAGAAAACTCGAACCGTTTAAAGATTATTGGGCTTTACCTGGAGGATTTTTAAAAACAAATGAATCATCTGATGATGCTTTCAAACGTGAACTTTTAGAGGAATCAGGAATGAATATTGAAGGTTTGAATTATTGGAAAGAATTTAAAACCTACTCTGATCCAAACAGAGATCCAAGAAATAATAATGATTATCAAATAATATCAATTGCTTATGTTGGTATTACAAATCAGGAACTAATTGAAGGAAAAAAAATAAAAATAAAAGGAAATTCAGATGCATTGGAGGCAGATTTTATTTCGTTTGATGATATCTATAAAAAATTTAAAAAAGAAATCGCTTTCGATCATAAAAATATAATTTCTGATGGCAAAGAATTTATAGCTCAAAAGATTGAGAAAGAGGCTATGGCACTAGATTTTCTGAATTCAGAATTTACATTAACTGAGCTAAGAACAGTCTTTGAAGAGTTCTGGGGAAAACAACTTCATCAATCCAATTTTGAAAGAAAAGTTCAGTCTATAGAAAATTTTATAATTCCAACAGATAAGAAAATACTAACTGGAAGCAATAGACCTTCTAAGCTATACAAAAAAGGGGCTCCCAAGAATTTTTTGATCCTTAGATAAATAGTTATTCGTTTTCTAAGTAAAGGTTAACTTCACAAATATCTTCATAAACTTGTCCATTTTGTAGTTCTACCAAAGCTTTTATTAACCCCTTATCTTCACTCGATCTTGCAGAAAAAGTAATTTCAACATTTGCTTCCCAAGATTTAAATACTTCTAGGTCTCTGTCAGACAACGGGGAGAATTCAAGTTCTGTAATAGAAGCAAAATCTTTGAAGCTAAAATAAAATTTCTTAATTAAAGAGTCTGTAAAGTTCCATTTAAAATCAAACCTATTAAAAAAGTATTCGTCATCGTCTTGCGCAGTTGCTTTCAGTGGTTCATCGGAACAATTTTTTATTTCGATAAAATTTTCATTAATCTCTTCTCTCTGAAAAAGTTTGTTATTTACTAAGTTATAAAACGAAAAATCTTTTTTTACATCAAACCTATCACCACTAAATCCAATTGAACAAATCACGTCTGATGGTTCATACTCTGAAATTTTATCAATATCGTACGTATAAAATTTATCTAACCAAGGGAAACCATCTTTTGTTTCATTATTTAATAGTTCATGGTCAATATTTGAAAACATTAGTTCTGCATGTAATGCACATGTACTAAAAATTTCCTCATCAACTTGATCCAACGATTGTTCTTCTTTTCTATTAAATATGAATTTATTTGTTATTTCAAGATTGTGTGGATACATGCATGAAATACTAGGATAAATTATTAAACCATCTTCATTTCTTGACCCATAAAAATCTTTTGGTAGATTGGCACAATCACCCACCTCCATGTACAAAGGAGAAATATCACTTATTGCATAATCTAAACGATATTCTTCAATATCTAATGCAATTAAATTTTCTGTGAATAAGGTAATATTTTCTGAGTTAAGTTCTTTGAGTACTGAATAACAGAAATATCCCAATTCATTTTCTTTATTAAAAAAATAAAGATACTGAAAATCGAATAATGTTTCATTACTTGTAAATCCATAGGTCGATTGAAAGCTATCTGCACAATTAAGAAGGATATCATCATAAATTATTGTCAAGCTTGATTCAGGGAGTTCTTCATTAATATCTATTTTTAAATTTTCTAAAAAATATATTTGTGCAAAAAATGTCCCCGCACAATTTGTTTTTGATAGTGATTCAAAATCTATTGGGTTAGTGATTTCATTTTCATTTTCAACAGAAATTACTGAATTATCTAAACAAATTTTTTCTAAATCTAAAGGAAGCTCTCTATCAAGATTCTGTTCTATATTGGAGTCTTCAACTAAGTTACTTGTTACTTGAATTTCGTCAGCGCCATTATTTTGTAAAGTAAAATAAAGTAAAAGGGGTGCCACAAAAGCAACAAAGGCTATCACACTTCGTTTAAAATAAGGCAGTTTAAGAACGTTTTTTTTAATATTTGAAGAAATCAGGTCAACCAGACTTTCTATTTCTAATTGATACTTCCTTCCGGAAAGAGAACTTAATGAAGTTGATGGAGAATTGAAGAGCTGAATATCTTTTAAATATGAGTTAAGTTCAAAATCTGAATCATCAATTAAAACAGGATAAACTTTGTAATTTTTATCATCTTTAAGCTTTTTAAAAATTAATGGAATTTCTAGTTCTAAAACAATTTCAGATTTTAAGTATTCTTTTGAGATAAAAATGACAGATCCGGAGGACTCTTTTATCGCATCACTAATTTTTTCTCTCCATGCTGAACCTGGTTCAAGTAGTGGCTTTTTTTCCTTTTCTTCAAATGAAACCCAAAAGTTAATGTTTTTATTTTTTGATAATAAAGAATTCACGTGAGAAATATCAGATGATGCATACGATACAAATATTGAACTCATAATCAAATATTACAAATTATTTTGTAAAAGTTAGGGGAAATGTAGGGGTTTTCACTTTGGACTTGATGTAGTGAAAGACAATCTTTGAAATAGTCAATGGTTACTTGTGGGCCTAGTTAGATTTGAACTAACGACCTCATCCTTATCAGGGATGCGCTCTAACCAGGCTGAGCTATAGGCCCTTTCGCTCTATCTACAATAGTAACGAATACAAAATATTTCTAAAATTTTTTCATTTACGAGTCAATACAAGGCATAATAAATGATGCGAGGGGATGTAGCTCAGTTGGAAGAGCACCTGCTTTGCAAGCAGGGGGTCGTGGGTTCAAGTCCCATCATCTCCACAAAAAGCTATTCTTATTTATATGGATAAAAAAGATTTTCAGAATTTATCTGAAAGAGAATTAAGGGAACTTAAAGAGTCTATCGAAGATTTACTCGAAGAAAAAAAATTTAAAGGTCGTTATCTTAAAACAAATCAAAGAGCTATTGGAATAGCGTGGTTTATTATTGCAATCATTATTTCTGCTTTTAGGTATTTCACACTGTAATGGAATACTTAATAGCTTTACTAATTGGAGTTGTAATTTTTAGATTTTTAAAAAATTCGATTGGTTCACTAGCAAGCGTACCTCCAGAGATTGATCCAAGTGATGTTTTAGAGACAGCACAATCATTTTTATGTAAAGCTTGCGGAACAGAACTAACAGTAAAATTACAATCTGTGGTAGCTAATGAACCACCTAAGCACTGTAAAGAAGAAATGACACCTTTAGAATATTAATTAATTATATTTTGTAGTCATTAGAAAGCCTATACCGATGCAGCCTAAGCCACTCCATAAATACCATCTTGAGACTGACCCAGGAAGTAATGTCAGATAATTCAATACTATTAATAAAACACCGATAATCATAAGTGCAGACATTGTAAGAACAAACCACCTAGGCGAAGGCCCACTCACATCAGACATTTGAGAAGATATTTTTTTGGACCTAGTAGGTCCAAGGTTTTTTGTTTTATTTCTTTTTTTAGAGACAGGCATAATTAAAAAATAGTATTTTTAAGAACTAATTTCAATTAATTTTTTATTCTTTATTGTGATCATTCCTTCACTTTCAAGTTTTTTTAAAATACGTTTAAGTCTATTTTCTTGTGTTTCAATTACTATATTTAAAGAAGATATATCAACATTTTTATTAATTATAAGGTGTTTAATAATTTTTCCTCTAATTTCTCGATCTGAACCCTTAAATGTTGGTTTAGGATTTTGTTTAACTTGTATGAACTTTTTACATTCATTATCAAATATACATATATTGCAAGAAGGATTTTTAGATGTACAAATCTCAGAACCAAAGTCCATCAACACTTGATTAAATTTTCTTGACTTTATGTTTTTTAATATATTTTTTTGGTTTTCAAGTATAAATTTTTTCGGATCTTTAGTTCCAAAGAACCTACCAAACACTCTCAAAACGTTTGTGTCCTGAGTTATTACCTTATCGTTGTAAGCAAATGATAAAATTGCATTTTTAGTATATTCCCCAACACCAGGAAGGATGTCGAATTCAGGATAAATTGAATCAAAGGAATTCCTGGACAAAATTTTTGATGCTTCATGCAGCCTAACAGCTCTGTTGTTGTAGCCTAACCCGGACCACATTCCAAGAATTTCTTTTTTAGTAGCTTTTGACATTTCATTTGGGTTTGGATACTTCTTTATAAATTTTTGATAATACTTATTTGCTCTATCTAATTGTGTTTGTTGAGCAATCACTTCTAGAAGAAGAATTTTCCAGGGATCTTGAGTGCTTCTCCATGAGTATTCTCTTGTATTTTTTATTGACCAACTTAATAATTTTTTTTTAAATATATCTTTTTTACTCATCAAAGGTTAGCTCTACTACCCCTTCTGGTTCAAGAAATTCTCCTTTACGCGGCAACTGCTTTCTAACTAATCCATTAGTATCACCACTTACTGTTGCTACAAGTCCCGCTTCTTCTAGTGCATCAATTGCGGCTTGATAATTTAAACCTTCAACTTCTGGAACCTCAATTTTTATTCCAAGTGACACAATAAGAGTAATTAATTCATCAGGAGTGATAATTTCACCAGCTTCCGGTAGGGTTCCAGAAATGAGGCCTTCTTCAGTATCTTCAGAAAATTCCTCAATTGTTTCAAATTCTAAACCTAATGTTTCAAGAATTTGAGTGGCATCCTCAAGTGATTTTTTAGAGAGATCTCCGAGCTCGATCAAGCTAGGGCCAGATGAAATTACGAGATCTACAGTAGACCCGGGACCCATTTTTTTTCCAGCCATTGGATTTTGTGAAATTATAAAACCAATAGGGACATTGTCATCACTTACTTCTATTTTTTGACCAATTGTAAAACCGCTTTCTTCTATGACGTAAACAGCTCTATCTGTTTCTAAATCTACTACATAAGGTATTGGATATGCTTCTGGTCCAACGGAAACAATTATTGTTACTAATGTATCAGGATTAGTCGATGTATTTGCTGGAGGCTGTGTTTTGATGACAGCTCCAGAAGGGACGTCTGGATGAGCCGAATTTTCTATCCCAACTTTAAATCCTAAACTTTGTAGATCATTTAGAGCTTCAGCCTGATTGCTTCCGGTCAAATCTGGAACGTTAATAATTACCTGGGTACCTCCATCTACAGGTAATCCATCAAAAATTCTAGTTAGCGTCCACACCGTTCCGATAACAATTGTTAAAGAGATTATCAGCGCTGGCAGGGTAAACCTATATTTTATTTTTGGACTCGTTAGATCAACTAGATTTTCTTGTGTTTGCATTGCTTGAAGCTGTGTTTTTTGCTGAAGGAGAACCGCTCTTAAATCTTCCGCATTTTTGAATCTATCTTTTGGATATTTATGAAGCAATTTCAATACTGCATTTTCAATACCTTTAGGAATGTCAGGTCTGAAGACACTTAACTTTTCTGGTTTGTCAGTAATATGCTTTGTCGCCGTTGCAATTGGTGTATCACCTTCAAAAGGGGGTCTGCCTGTAATAAGTTCGTACAGAACAGTCCCTAAAGAATATAAATCGGATTCTTTAGAGACAGGTTTACCCTGAGCCTGTTCGGGGGATATATAGCTCGCCGTACCAAGAATAGATCCTGTTTTTGTAATATCACTTTCTTCATTCTGAAGAGAAACAATACCAAAATCAGTAACCTTTACTTTTCCTTCGGGAGTTATCATTATATTTCCCGGTTTTATATCTCTATGTACAAGACCTTTTGAATGGGCTGCCTGCAATCCACTTGAAACTTGAGCTCCAATAAATAGAACATCATTTAAACTTATGGTTCTTCTTTTAGCAATGATTGAAGTTAGCGTATTTCCTTCAATATATTCCATTACAAAAAAAGGTTCTTCTCCTATTCCCCAATCAAATATTTGGACTATGTTTGGGTGGTTTAAGTTTGCAGCTGTTTGAGCTTCTCTTTTAAATCTTTCAACAAACTTCTCTTGCTGAACATAATTTGGTTTTAGTGTTTTTATTGCAACAGTTCTTTTTAATTGTTTATCGTTTGCTTTGTAAACATAGGACATTCCTCCTTCTCCTAGAAGTTGAATAATCTCGTATCTTTCTTTTATTATTTGTCCTATTTCCATAATCTAAACTACATTAATTACAATTGCTGATACATTGTCTTTAGGATTTAATAACAGCACTTCACTAACAAAGGTATCAGCACTTATTCCATCTTGCATTTTTTTCTTTATGTATTCTTCACCAATTTCATTGTAAAGGCCATCACTACATAGGAACACAACATCGCCAATCTGCAATTGAAAATCTACTTCTTGTATATTAAGTTTTTCATTTGATCCAAGTGCTTGTTTTAATACATTTTGATAACCTGGCACATTTTGATCTTCTGTAACCTTGATCAAATTTCTATCTGACAATACATAGCACCTACTATCACCGACATGACCAATTTTCATTAGTGCATCACTATCTATAGATATTGCAGTCATTGTTGTTCCCATTCCAAGTGATGATGGATTTTTATCTTGATATTCTAAAATATTTTTATTTGCTTCAGTAATTATTTGATTTAAATCTGTAATTTCTTCTAGAAGAGTGTCGGCAGCAATTTTACTCGCAACATCCCCATTAACGTGCCCACCAAGACCATCACAAACTGCTGCTTTAAAAGGTGGCTTTGAACTCCCAGAAATAGCTGGAAATATTGTATCTTCATTTTTTTTTCTATTAGGTCCACATTCACTTCTTGCAGACCAAACAATTTTAAAATCTTTCATTCACCAATAATCTTAGTTGTGAAATGTAATTGTATTTCTAGACTGTATAAAGAACAAGAATTAAAAAACATTGAGAACTCTATGAATATAACACGGTATTTTATTGTAATAATCGTAAGCATTGGAATTGGATTTTTTGGATTACGTTTTTATGAAAATTTTTCTGAATCTTCTGACCTAAATACTTTTCTCGATGAAGCATACGTAATTTCAACCCTTCACAACGAAGCATCAAAAGACTACCAAAGGTTAATCAATTTTGATGAGCTAAATAGAGATGAATTCGAATCAACGTTCATTGAGATCATTAGAAATGCTCAGGAAGCAAACAATATTTTAATTAACACTGAAAGTCAATATAAAGGTAGCGAAAAAGAACTTTTAGAGATTGCAACTACATCTTGGCTTAAAGGATTGGAAACATTTCAAGTTTCAATATTAAATTTAGTCGACCAAGAATACACTCAAATATTAGAAGAATCCATTGCTGAAAGTATCTCAAGCTTATCAGTTGGAGATAAAGCTTATATTAATTTTTTGATTGAAATAAATAGTAAATCAGAAACTGAAAATATTTTTTTGCCTGATTTTTTCAACATTGAGTACACAGGGATTGAATCTAATGCATATCAATTTGCTGAAGTAATTGTAGACAAAGCCCTGGAAAATAAAAGTGGCTTGTTTCTAAAAAGAGATATTTCAGTAACGGGTGTTGAGTTTGTTCCCGAATCAATTGCAGTCACAGAAGAGGGGTACAAGGTCTTACTAGACAAAGAGGTTTCACTACAGTTAGTGATCGCTAATGAAGGGAATGTTGAAGAGACGGAAGTTCTAATTCTGATTTTAGTAACAGATGAATTTGGTGAAACGGTGTTTGAAAAAAGAACAAAATTAAATACCATTGGACCATTAGAGAGTAAAAGCTATTACACAGAACCGCTAAAAATTGAAAAAGGAATTGTCTATGAGTGGTTTATACTTGTCGAAGAAACAGAAAATGAAGAAGATTTTGAAGACAACATATATTCAGTCAAAGCATTCATACCTCCCGAGGATTAACAAATGATTGATCCCCAACTTTTAAAAACAAATATTGAAGCAATCGAAGAAAATATAAGAAAAAGAGATATTGATATTGATTTAGATAAATTAAAACTTCTTGATGAAAATAGAAGAGCTTTAAAGTTTGAATCTGAAAAGCTACGAGCTGAACAAAAAAAATTGGGCAAAGAAATTGCATCAGCATCCGAAAAAGAAAAAGCCATCCTCTTAGAAAAGGCAGAAAAGATTAGCGATAAAGTAAAAAGTCTCTCTGAAGAAACACAGCAAAAAGATGAAGAATTTTTTGATGCGTGGATAAAAATTCCTAACATTGTTAACCCTTCTTCACCAGTGGGTAAAACTGATGAAGATAACAAAGAAATAAAGAAGGTAGGAGAACCAAAGAACATTAAAAACCCAAGGACACATTTAGAAATAGGTGAAAACCTTGGATTAATAGATGTAGAAAGGGCTTCTAAAATATCAGGTTCACGATTTTCATATTTATTTGGAGATTTAGTAAAAATTCAATTCAACTTAGTTTCGTATACATTAAATAAATTATCAGAAAAAGGTTTCAAACCAACAATACCTCCAGTTTTAGTTCGTGAAAATGCATTATTTGGAACAGGATTTTTTCCTGATGACTCTGATCAAGTTTATGAAGTTCAAAATGATGACTTATTTTTGGTTGGGACATCTGAAGTTTCATTAGCGGCACTTCATACTGATGAAATCATAGAAATGAAGAACTTACCATTAAGATATGCTGGTTATTCAACCTGTTTCAGAAGAGAAGCAGGAACTTATGGCAAAGATACAAGTGGTATTTTTCGAGTTCATCAATTTGATAAAGTTGAGATGTTCTCCTTTTGTGATCCAGAAAAATCAAATGAAGAACATGAACAGATTCTCGCAACTGAAGAAGAAATACTTAAAGATCTTGAAATTCCTTACAGAGTTGTTGATGTTTGTACCGGAGACCTAGGAGCTTCTGCAGCAAAAAAATACGATATCGAGGCATGGATACCAAGTCAACAAAAGTATAGAGAAGTAACTTCTTGTTCTAATACAACCGATTTTCAAGCAAGAAGATTAAACATGAGAACAAAAAATGAAGATGGAAATACTATATTGCATACTCTAAATGGTACAGCTTTAGCAGTAGGAAGAATCTTAATTGCTTTACTTGAAAACAATCAGCAATCTGACGGAAGCGTAACGTTTTCTGATGATTTAGGAAAGATACTCGGAGTAAATAAATTAAGCTATGAATAAACTTGCAACCATACTTAATGCAAGAATAACATAAACAATTCTTTCTAATTTTTGGTTACCTATAAGAAAATTTTGAAGACTTTCTCCAAGAAAAAGCCAAGTTATTACACAAGGTCCGCCTACCAGTAAATAAATGAGATTAGCTTGTAAATGAGGTAACTGAAAAGCAGTCAAGCCTGATACTGCCATAACGACGCCTTTCGGATTAACCCACTGAAACAATGCAGCTTGTAGAAAAGTGAATGGTTTATCTTCAACACTACCCTCTTTTATCGTGGTTTTTGTTATTGCAACTCTATAAGCAATGTATAAAATCACTATGTAGCCTGCATATTGTAGGTATTGAAAAATTATCTCTGGAACGTATGAAAGTAAATTACCTCCTAAGAAGAATAAAAAATTAAATCCTAACCAAATACCAAAAAAATGAGGAAGGGATCTTTTCCTTCCAAATCTTATTCCAGAAGCCATTAGCATTGAATTATTCGGCCCGGGAGTAATAGAAGTTACAAATGCAAAAATACCAAATTCAATCATCAGAATATTGTAGGTTTATTTATGCTTTATAGAAGAGAATTTAAAGCGGAGGGAGTGGGATTCGAACCCACGGAGCCTTTAAAGACTCACGACATTTCGAGTGTCGCGCACTAGGCCAGACTATGCGATCCCTCCTAGAATAAGTTTAGGGAAATGAATTATAAATCTGACATAGAAAAAATGGAAGTAGCCCTACAAGAAGCAAAGAGGGCTCTTGAAATTGATGAAGTTCCTATCGGTGCAGCTATTTTCGATAAAAAGGATAAATTAATCGCAAAAGCTCACAACAGAAGAGAAATAGATCAAGATCCAACGGCGCATGCTGAAATTCTTGTAATAAAAGAGGCATCTAAAATTTTAAAAACATGGAGGCTTGAAGGAACCACCCTCGCAATAACATTGGAACCAGACCCAATGTGTGCGGGTGCAATTGTAAATGCAAGAATAAAAACGCTTTTATATAGTTCACCCAATCTAAAGTCAGGAGCTGCATTCACCTTATATAATATTCCTCAAGATAAAAGGCTAAATCATTTTGTTGAGATTAGAGATAATATTTTGTCCCATGAATCTGAAGTTATATTATCCTCTTTCTTTGAAAGTAAGAGATAAGTAAACTTATACTTTAGATCTTTTACATGGAGGGATCGCATAGTCTGGCCTAGTGCGCACGCTTGGAAAGTGTGTAAGGGTTTATCCCCTTCGAGGGTTCGAATCCCTCTCCCTCCGCACAAAAGATTTTAAATTTGGAGGGATGGCCGAGCGGACGAAGGCGTTAGTCTTGAAAACTAATGTATGTATTCCATACCGTGGGTTCGAATCCCACTCCCTCCGCATGCTTGGAGAGGTGGCTGAGTGGTCTAAAGCGCTCGCCTGCTAAGCGAGTGGGGGACGAAAGTCCCCTCGAGGGTTCAAATCCCTCCCTCTCCGCCAAGCGCCCGTAGCTTAACTGGATAGAGCGTCTGACTACGGATCAGAAGGTTGGGGGTTCGACTCCCTCCGGGCGTGCAATTATGTCTTTTTTAATTTGGTATTTTTAATAATTCCAAAGAGGTTCAGTTAGATTCCAATCCGGTGACTCACCCCATTTATTTAAATAAGTGACTTCTTCAACCGGCTTTCTTTCAGCAACACCCCATTTTCCTAGTGGATAACCTGCAGTTATTGTTGCATTTAATGTCCATCCTTTATCGGCTGGAATCCCAAGAACTTCATATACGTCATCTGTTTTAAAACTCATAACTGTGGTAAGGCAAGTCCCAATACCATGTCCTCTAGCAGCAAGCATTAAATTCCATATAGCCGGATAAATTGACGATCCAGTTGGATCATTCCTAGAAAAGGCAAGTACTAATAAAGGTACTTTATGATAGTTTTCTGCCAACCAACTTGCCGAATTACTTATCCTTTTTACTGATTCAATTTGATCTTTATCTTTCAAGTTTGATGCACCTAAATCCTCTGAATTGTTGTAAAAAGATTTCACATAATAATCCCAAGTTTCTTTGTAAATGTCAGAAAGTTTTTCACGCACTTCTTTATCAGTTACAACAACAAATTTCCAATCCTGACGATTTGAACCACTTGGTGCACGAATTGCTGAATCAATTATGGACTTAATAACATCCTCAGGTATTGGATCTTCTTTTACTCTTCTCATAGCTCTTGTTGTATACAAAGCTTCAAATACATCCATGGAAATATCTTACTAAGATTATTTATATGGAAGATAAATTAATAAAAGAAATTAAAGATGATGTTGCTTATATTTGGATTAACAGACCGGATAAAAAAAATGCATTAGATTTTGATGTATGGTTTGGCATTCCTGACTTAATAGAAGAGATAGTAGAAAAAGAAGAAGCAAGGTGTATTTTGTTGGCAGGTAAGGGAGATGCATTTTCTGCAGGCATTGACATAACAGTATTAATGCAAGACATGAATTTAAACGAGAATCTATCTTCTACCGCAAGTGATAGAAGAGAAACAATGAAACAAATAGAGGACCTACAAAATGCATTTACCAGAATTGCAAATTCTCCAATACCAACAATTGCATTAGCCCATGGTTTTTGTATCGGTGGAGCTACGAGTATGGTCTCCGCTTGCGACATTAGACTTTCAACTCGAGACGCAGTTTTTTCTATAGGTGAAACAAAACTTGGACTTGTTGCAGATGTTGGAATCTTACAAAGGATGCCAAAAATTGTTTCAAAAGGAGATTTAAGAGAGCTAGCTTTCACAGGTAGAAAGTTTGATGGAGAACATGCGGAAAAAATAAGATTTGTAAGCAATACATATGAAAATGTTGAAGAACTCCACAAAGCCGGGTTGGAGATGGCTAAAGAGATTGCTTCAAATTCAAAAAATATTGTTCAGGGTACAAAAGAAATTTTACATAAAGGAGAAGACTTAACAACCGATCAAGCACTTGATTTTGTTAGATTGTGGAACACATCCTATCTAATTTCTGACGACCTTAAAGAAGGTGTATTGGCTTTTCTTGAAAAAAGAGACCCTGATTTTAATTAATTTTTCCAAAAGTTGAGATTGCGAACCTATCAGTCATCCCAGCAACATAATCAATAGAATTTTCAATATCATCTTCACTTTGTATATAATTTTTTGGTAGTTCATTTTTATTTTCTATAAAATATTCGACAAGCGTTTGTACAATATTTTTACATTCTTTTCTTTGATCGTTAGTTTCTTTTCTGAGATAAACATTTTCGAACATAAACTCTCTTAATTCATTCATAATTTCTCCAATTTCAGAATCCATTACTAGTTCGTTACTATTAGAAGCTTTAAATATTCCAGAAATCAAACTATTGATCCATTGCTTTCCAGGGGTACCAAGTTCCTTAGTAATTTTGTTTGGAATATCACTAATTTTGATTACATTTGCCCTTAATGCGTCCTCAACATCATGAGATAAGTAGGCAATCCTGTCTGCAAACCTACAAATCATTCCTTCTTGCGTGGAAGGCTTTTCAGTATATCTCCAAGGATGTTTTTCAATGCCATCAATAGTTTCAACACTAAGATTAAGGTTTTCAATTTTGCTAAAAATTTTAACTGAGTTTTCAGAATGACTCCAGCCATTAGGATGCATTTCATTAAGTATTTCTTCTCCAGTATGACCAAAAGGTGAATGACCAACATCATGACCTAGACATATAGCTTCAGTCAAATCCGGATTTAGCCCAAGTGTTTTTGAAATAGATCTTCCAACTTGAGTTACATTTAAGGTATGAGTCATCCTTGTAATAAAATGGTCACCATCAGGGTTTATAAACACTTGAGTCTTATGCTTCAATCTTCTAAATGCTTTTGAATGAATTATTCGATCTCTATCTCTTTCAAAAATAGTTCTAAACTCGTCATGCTCCTCATGACTTAATCTACCTTTGGAATTTTCAGACAGCATTGCATTGGAAGATAAAGTTATTCTTTCGTTAGTTTCTCGCCATTTTCTGTCTCTAAGAATGAAGGAATCGTTCATGATTTCAGATTAATTGTTAAAGAGAATTTAATAAAGGAATTAAATCTTTCCATTCATTCAAATCAAGAACACCTGTTACTGGATCGTTGTATTCTCTTACAAATCTAATAATAATTTTATTCTTTAAATTTTTAACATAATTATCGAGCTGATACGGCGCATCATCAATGTAAACATCGCAATCAATTTTCCATTTATCCTCAATGAAATGTATTTCTTTTGTTGGAATTTTTTTTTCACCTAGCCAAATCAATGTATCATGAATTGACCACCATGGCTTTGATGATATGATAACTATTTCATGCCCCATCTTCGACAAGTCATATAGAATTTCTAGAGAATCTTCGTAAATATCTAAATTTCTAAAAATTGACGAACCGTTTATATCTTTTGCCCATTTCCAAAAATCTATCTCTTCTTCAAAATGAGTGAGTGGTTTTGATAAACCCCATTCGGTGATGTCTTTTTCAAGAATTTTTTTCCCAAACTCAGCTTCATACTGTGTTGTCCAACCTTTGGTGAAGTTTGCAACAACACCGTCTAAATCTACTCCAATTCTCATTTGACTAAGTTTAATTCTTCAGTGCACTATAGATGTGTAAGCTATTAGCATTTAGTAATATGGAACAAGCATTTTATAGAAAATATAGGCCTCAAAACTTAGATGAGATGGTTGGTCAGGATGAAGCAGTAGCTCTTATTTCATCACAAATTTCGGATGATAAAATTGGTCATGCTTATCTTTTTTCTGGACCAAAGGGTGTTGGAAAAACTTCCCTTGCAAGAATAATTGCTAAAGAACTTGGATGTGACCCTATTTTTGATGTTTCTGAAATTGATGCTGCATCCCATAATAAAGTCGATGACATTAGAGACATGAATGAAAGCGTAAATTTTATAGCAACATCTCCTGGGAAAAAAAGAATATTTATTTTGGATGAGGTGCACATGTTATCGAATGCTGCATCTAATGCATTTCTAAAAACGCTCGAAGAGCCACCAGAGCACGTTATTTTTATTCTTGCAACCACTGAGCCTGACAGAGTAATTGAGACCATTAGAAGTAGAACAACTCAAGTTGTGTTTAAGAAAATTGTGGATGAAAAAATAATCAACGTTCTTGAGCAAATTTCAAAAGAAGAAAAGATTAATTTTAAAAAAGACATCTTACAAATCATTGCATCCTATTCTGACGGGTCACTTCGAGATGCAATTAACTTACTTGAGCAGGCAAATAATACATTTGGTTCTGATCTAACAGTTGAGAATATTTTTAGCTTAGTTGGCAAACTAGGATCTTCAGAGATAGATCAAATAATTGAATCGATTGAGTTTCAAGATACGAGCAAAATTTTGACTGTAATTAGAAATGCATATTCGAAAGGATTACAACCTTCCGATATAACTAATTCTGTATCTGAATTTTTTAGAAATTTGTTTTATTTGAAATATTTACCTGATGATGAAAAATTAAAATCTCTGTCAGAAAATTTTTCAAAAAATTTAGAAAAAGCAAATGAAAAAATTTCTGCAAAGCAACTTGTAAGAATTCTTGATCTTATTGACGAAATAAATTCAACATTACCTGTCTCAAATTCTCAGCATTTAAAACTTGAACTATTCATGATGAAATTAGTAAAACCAGAATTTGGTTCAGACGTAAAGTCGATAGGATACAGGTTGGATATTCTAGAAGGCCAATCAAATTTATTACAGCCAAAATTAAATGATGAAAGGGATTTAAACGATTCAAAAAAACATACAGAGGTCAAGCCTGAACCGAAGAAAAAAGAAAAAAAATCAACAAAAAAACAATCTATCGAAGATTTTGATATATTCTGGCCCAAAATTTTAAATTCTCTTAAAGAGATACTGTCTTCAAGAAAATTTTCTTACTTGACATCAATTAAGCCTGAGGTTCGAGAGAATGGTGATCTTATTTTGTTAGTTGATAAAAATAACGAATTTCTTTTTGATGAATTAAAGAAGTCATCTGAGATAACTGACTTGGTTAAATCTGAGATAGCAAAATTGATGGGAATCGAAATAAGTGTAATTATAGATATTAGTGAAATTACAAACAAAAGTGAAGATGGTGGGATAACAGCAGCGCAGGAAATTTTTGATGTTGAAGACTTAAGCTAATTATCTTTTAGGTTTAACTCACTCAAAGCCATAGTAATTCTTCTTGAACCTTGATTTTGTGCACTCTTACACAATTCTATAAAACTTCTAAGTTCACCTGTTCTAAATTTTTTTAATTCATCACCTGAAGATATATTTCCACTTCTTTCTCTTTCTAATAATTTAATTTCGATTTCTTTAGCTCTTGCAAGATAGGTACTACTTACTTCAAAAAGAGTATCAATACCATCGGATATTGGAGGATTAATATGTCCCATCAAAACATTTATGTACTCATTGATTTCATCATGAAGCTCATTAACATCTGATAAACCTTTTTTTAATGGAAATTTTTGCATTTATCTAACCTTATTTATTTTCACATATTTCATTTTAATTACCCTAACAGACACAATAAAAGATAATGCAATTATTGTTGTAGAAATAAAAATGTGTAAGAACTTACCAAAATTATCTATTGGTAGGAATTGAATAATTCTTAGCGCAACAAAATAAATAACTGAAGAAATTATCAAATCGCTAATCAAATTTTTATTCAGAATTTTTTCGCCATCAATTTTTAAAGTGGCTAATAAAATTAATGAATATAAAAATAAAGAAGAAATGATTATTGTTGCGTAACTAATTTCAGATTCATTTTCAGTATTCAAAATAATTAATGTAGCTAAAACAGTCGAGGAAGTTCCAACCAGAACGGGATACCAATAATTAGATTGTACATAAAATGATCTAGTAACGATTTGGTTTAATGACCATGGCAAAATTCCAAAAGCAACAATTGACATTATTGAACTAACCCGAAGAACATCACTACTATTAAATTCTCCTCTTTCATAAACAAGACTAATAATTTCAGCATTATTTGTAATAAGCACCAACACAATTGCTAGGTTCACAAAATATAATATTGCTATTTGTTGACGAATTAATTGTTTGAGTTCTTCAAATTTTTCCCTTACAAATAAATTTGACATAGTAGGAAAACTAGCAACACCTACTGCTTGTGCTATAACGCCCACTGGTAAAATGGCGATTCTCCTTGCATATCTAAATGATGCAATTGCTCCTACACTTAACATGGAACCAAAAATTCTAAACAACTGCTCATCCATAACTGCAATTGATTGGCCAACAATTAAAGGAACTGAAACTTTAAAGTAATGTGTCAAATCTTGAATCTTTGGTTTTATTAATTTTACATTTAGACCAATTTTTTTCAGCCCATATACTTGAATAACTATATGTCCTATAAAAGAACCTATAAAGCCACCAATGGCAAATCCATAAATTGTTGATTCCGGGGTAGAAGAATTTATCCAACCAAAGAAAATTATTGAAAGATTATATATTACTGGAGCTAATGCAGCATATTTAAACTCGCCCATGAAATATTGATAGGCCATCATGACTGCTCCGGAAAAGAAGAAAACCTGACTAAAAATTATTGGTGTAAATACTTTAACAAAAAGCTCAATATCAATTACTCCAAATATTTCACCAATTTCATATCTAAATAGAAAGAAAATAATTGAAAAAATACCAAATATTAGGGTTAGACCACTTAAAAGTGAGAGAAAGTAATTATTTAAATCAACAAGTTTATCTTTTTGAAGTTTGGACAAAATAGGAATTAATGTAATTGCTAAATATCCACCTGCAGAAAGATAGAACAAAAAATCAGGAATTACAAAAGCAAGATCCAAAGTGTCTGTTGCTGACGAGACACCTGTCCATCTTGCAAGAAGAATCTCCCTAATAAACCCAAATATTCTGCTCATCAAATAGGCTAGAGAAATAATTGAAATTGGTCCCAGCAATTTTTTAAAGTTCCGCATGTTTAGCTTTCATTTTTTCAATTAAGTTGTATGGAATATTCAACTGATTATTCTCATATCCGAATCCTATATTTATATTAGGTTTATTCATACCGTGATAATCAGACCCACCACTTCTAAGCAAATTCAGAGTATTTGTAATTTCTTTTAGTGAGCTTGAAGTCGATTTAGAGTAACTGGAGTAATATGTCTCAACACCATCTATTCCTAAAGACTTTAATTTTTTTAGAATTTCAAAAAATGATTCATTGTGCCAATTTTTTGAAAAAGAATAATTTTTATTACTTACCAAGGTGTGAGGATGAGCCAGAAATATTAAAGATTTAGATTCTTTAGCAACTTGAATAACATCTGTAATTTGGTTTTGATGAATTCGGGAATCACCAACTTTTCCATTACCCAAATATTTTTGAAAGGCTTCATTTAACGTACTTACATATCCTTTTGATTTCATTAGGTTTGCAATATGAGGACGTCCTGGAACTTTTGTCTCAAAATTTTCTAATTCATCTTTCTCAATCTTGATACCAATGTTTTTTAAATTATCTAGAATCTCATAATTTCTATTTTTTTTATCCTCTCTTATTTTGAAAAGCATTTTATCAAGAGGAGTATTCTTTTCTAAAAAGTAAATTAAAAGATGTATCCCGCTGTATGGATTTTGTGAATCAAGATCGTTCCAGCTTACACTCATTTCTACGCCAGAGATAATTTCAATTCCTTCAGCATTTACTTCAGATAAGTATTCATGATCAGTTATAGATATTGCTTGTAGCTGCTGATCTTTCGATTTGGTAACAATCTCATCAATACTGTCTGTTCCATCAGAATTTTTCGAATGAATATGAAGATCAATGCTCATTAAATCTAAGAATACTAGGTCTTTTAAACCTTTAATAAACTCATTAGAATGTTTCAGATGAATTTAATAGTACAAAAATATGGTGGAACTAGTGTTGAGAATCCTGAAACACTAAAGATAGTTGCACAGAAAATAATTGAATGTAAAGAAGCAGGCAACGAAGTTGTTGTAGTAGTTTCAGCTATGGGATCAAGCACAGATGAATTGATCAATTTAGCAAATGAACTTTCAGAAACACCGTCACCAAGAGAAATGGATATGCTTTTATCTGCTGGAGAAAGAATAACAATGTCATTGTTAGCTATGCATTTAAATAATCTTGGCTATGAATCTTTCTCACTAACTGGTTCACAAGCAGGGATAACGACTACTTCCAGACATGGAATGGCAGAAATTGAGGACATTTCAGGAGAAAGGGTTAAAGAAGGAATAGAAGAAGGAAAAATTGTAATAGTTGCTGGTTTTCAAGGAGTAAATAAAGAAACAAAAGAAATTACAACATTAGGCAGGGGAGGATCTGATGCAACAGCTGTAGCATTAGCAGCTGCTCTTGATGCAAAAAAATGTGAAATATATACAGATGTTGAAGGAGTTTTTACAGCTGATCCAAGAATAGTTGAGAAAGCAAAGCTTATAAAAGAGATTACTTATGATGAAATGCTAGAAATGGCTTCTTCCGGAGCGAAGGTTTTAATGGCTAGATCTGTAGAGTTTGGTAAAAGGTATAATGTACCAATAATTGTTAAACCTACGTTTAGTATTGGTGAAGGAACAATTGTAAAGGATAATGTCATGGAACAAGCCATAGTAAGTGGTGTCACACACAACGATAAAGAAATTAAATTTACTTTGTTTGGTGTTCCAGATCAACCGGGTATAGCTGGTAAAGTATTTGGTCCACTTTCAGAAGCTGGTGTAATTGTCGATATGATCGTTCAGAATGTATCCAAAGACTCTAAAACTGATATAAGCTTTACTTCACCAAGCGAACAAAAAAACGATGTAGAAGCTATATTAGATAATTTATCAAGTGAATTGAATGCTGAAGGATCTGATTCTGATTCAGACATTGCAAGAGTTTCACTCATTGGAGCAGGGATGAAAGCTGAATCTGGGATAGCTTCAAAGATGTTCTCAATACTTGGCAAAAATAAAATCAATATCGCAATGATTTCAACCTCTCCTATACGTATTTCTTGTGTTGTTAGCAAGAACGATATGCAAAAAGCAATTGACTCTCTTCATAAAGAGTTTATTGAAATATAAATGAATATTGCAATCGTAGGAGCTACAGGTCTTGTCGGCCGTAAAATAATCAAACTTTGTGAAGAATTTTTTGACTCTAGTGTTGAGTTTCAATTATTTGCTTCAAAAACGTCTGAAGGAAAAATACTTTCAGTAAATGATAAAGATCTTCCAATAAAAGAATTAAATATTAGAAATATTGAACCATGTGATATTGCTTTATTTTCTGCCGGAGGGGTTAGATCAAAAGAATATGCAAATGAATTTGTTGACAGAGGTGCTTTTGTGATTGACAATTCTTCAACATTTAGAATGAATGATGATATTCCACTAGTTGTTTATGGAATAAACGAAAATACGATTAATGAAAAAACAAAAATTATTGCAAACCCAAACTGTACAACAATGGCCTTAGTAATGGCTTTGAAACCTTTACATGATATTTTTAAACTTGTTGGAATTGTTCCTGTTTCTTATCAAGCAGTTTCAGGTTCAGGAAAAGATGCTGTTGAATCTCTTAATAACGAGTTATTAAACCTTCAAAATTCTGGATCTGCGCCAGATGAAAAATATTATAAAACTCAAATAGCTAAAAATGTAATACCAGTTGCAGGAAATATGACTGAAAATGGGTACACAGATGAAGAAATGAAGTTCTCTAATGAATCAAAAAAAATACTAAATATCCCAAATTTAATTGTGGAGCCTTCAAATGCTCGTGTGGGGGTCGAAACAGGACATGGTATTTTTTGTAGTGCTACATTTGAGGAAGATGTAGATGTAGATAAAGCCATTGAGTCAATTAATTTATTCGAGGGCGTTGAGTATTGGGCAAACGACTTTCCAACCCCGGTTGATGCAGAAGGAAACAGAAATATCTTTGTCTCTAGAATCAGATCAGGATTATCAAGTAAAAAAATTCTCAATTTTTGGGCTGTCGGAGACAATCTTTTAAAAGGAGCTGCTCTAAACGCAGTACAAATAGCTAGCTACATTCAAAAAAATGATATCTATTCCAGATAAGGTACCAAGAAAAAAAAGAATTGTTTTGGGACCCCTAAGCAGGAAGTTACTTCAACTTTCAAAATGGGATATTACTGGAGAATTTCCCAATTATAAAAAAATAATCTTAATTGGAGCTCCACACACTGCAAACAGGGATGCATGGTATGCATTACTTGCTATTTTGGCCCTAGATTTGAAAATTAATTTTTTTGGAGCAAAATGGATTTTCACCAGGCTTCCAAGCTTATATACTTTTTCTAAAGACGTTGATAGATTAGGAATACCATGGCCACTTGGTTGGTTACAAAAAATAATTCTCCTAAAACTTGGGGGAATCCCTGTTTATAGAAACAAATCAAAAGGATTAATCAAAGGTGCCATAGAGGAATTTTCAAAAATAGATGAATACGTACTTTGTATAGCCCCTGAAGCGGGAACAGAACAGGTCAAAAAATTTAGGAGTGGCTTTTACTACCTTGCTAAAGAATTAAATATTCCATACTTACCAGTAGAACTAGATTTTAAAAATAGACGTTTCCATGTACAAAAAGAGCAATTTGTAACAATGTCTTTCGAAGAAGAATCTGAAAAAATTATTTCACTCTTTGAGGGAGTATATGGAGCGTTAAGAGAATTTACAATGCTAGAAGAAACGGAACAAACAGACTGAGCATATAATTTCCTACAGGAATTTTTTTTAACCCTAAAAGATTTATTCCAACACCTATTAGTAAAACTCCTCCTATTCCTGCGATTGAATCTGAAATCTGTTGTTCAATATTTGTGTTAATTAATAAAGCTAATAAAGTAAACGCTCCTTGATAAATCAAAATGGAGATTCCCGAATATATCGCGCCTTTGCCACCACTAGATGTGATAAATATTACAAGAAAACAATCAAGTGCTGTTTTTATCAACAAAAGCTCTAAGTTGGATTCTACAACATCAAAAAAAGGTCCAATAATTGCTAGAGGGCCAGTTATTACAATCAAAGTTGTTGTAAGGTAGCTCTCAATAAATTTTGTTTTGTCGCCCTCACCTTTTTCAAATCTTAAATAAATTTTATCTCCAAATGTTTTAATTCTGTTTTCAATTTTCAAGTAGCTACCAATAATTGCTCCAACTAGTACCGCAAACAATGTGAGTATAAAATCTGGGCTCTTCAATGCTTCTCTAAATCCTAAGGCTAAAACTAGGAGGCCCAGAGGAAGAAGGTTTTCTTCAAAGTTTTTTAACTCTTTTTTAAAAATTATTCGTGCGACAATACCAGATATTATTACACCAAAGCCATTAATTAATGTACCTATTCCAGGGATCATTCTTTATCGAAATCATTATGGCTCTTACTTGGTGTTGGCCCTTCTTGACCTTGATACTTGCTACCATAACTTTCATCTCCATACATTAATACTGAAGGGGAATTTAAATAGTAAAAAGAAATCTGTCCAATTTTCATTTCTGGGTAGATTTTGATTGGTAAATTTGCAACATTTGAAAGCTCTAAAGTCAAATAACCTGAAAATCCTGGATCAACAAAACCTGCTGTAGAGTGAATTAATAAACCTATACGGCCTAGAGATGATTTTCCTTCAAGTCTTGCAACAATTTTGTTTGATAACGTAACTTTTTCATATGTAGTTCCCAAAACAAATTCACCAGGATGAAGGACGAAAGGCTCATCTATTGTCGCCTCAACAAGAGTAGTCAAATCTTCTTGTGGTGATTTTGGATCAATATGGCTATATTTATGATTTTCAAAAACTCTAAACTCTTCTCCAACCCTTAAGTCAACACTTGAAGGCTGTATATAGCTTGTGTCTAATGGACTAATCTCAATTAATTTATCCTCCAAAGCTTTATTTATATCATTATCTGAAAGCATGATTCCTCTTGTTTAAAGAATATACTAATCTAAAAATTTTTGTTTTTAGTTATTTATTAATGAGACAATTGTCCAAACTGTAATAATAAAACCTACAATTCCCAAAAAAATTGTTCTTGATTTATAAAAGTTTTCTTCACTTTTATTTCGGTTGATGTAAGCAAGAAGACTCCCAACAAACATAGCTGAACCTAGTCCTAACAATAAAAGTCTTATGGTTAAATCTAGAGCAAATGGGTCATTCATGACATTATTGTTATCATAATAAAATAATGGATACAAGAAAAATAATTAATATTTTTAACGAGTTTGATATTTCATCAATCAAAGATGAAAGCAAATACAAGATTTCAAAATTAGAAAGTATTACTAATCTAAATCACAAAGTTGAGGTCGATAATAAAAAATATATAATCAGAATACCTGGAGAAAATCCTGATTTAATTAACAGATCGTCAGAGGGGATTAATCAAGAGTTAGTTAGAAATATTGGAATAACTTTACCAATAATTCTTTTCGAAAAAGATACCGGAATAAAAATCTCTGAATTTTATGAAGATTTATACACTTTTACATCATCAGATTTAAAAAATAAAGAATTTAGAGATGATGCACTAGCTCTCTTGAATCGTCTTCACAATTCAGATTTAAAATTTCAAGAAAACTTTTCACCATTAAATGTTTTTAAAACATTAGCTAAAAACAATGAAAAAATTGAAAATGAATCAAAAGCAATCGGCGAAGAAATAATAAATAGACTTATTGAAATTGGGCTTGAAAGTAAGCCTTGCCATCAAGATTTATATCATGCAAATTTTGTTTATATGGAAGAAAAAGCTTATTTAATTGATTGGGAGTATTCTTCACAAGGCGATCCAATTTTTGATTATGCAGATTTAATATGGCAAAACGAATTGGAAGAAGACCAAGATTCAATCAATGATATTTTTAAAAGAATCGGCATAAAAGACGAAAGCATAAAAGTTAAATTTGAGTTATTTCAAGTTCTTTCAATGATAACTTGGGGATTTTGGTCTAAAAGAAAGTTCCCACAAGGAAATAAAGGAGAAGATGTTCTTCTTTTAGCTATCAAAAGGTACGAAAATAATTTTTCATAAAAGCTATTCATTTATTAACCTATATAGGTTAGAATTTCGCAGTTAGGAAAAAAGGAAAAATATTAATTTATGGGATCTTTGATTAAGAAAAGACGTAAAAAAATGTCTAAACATAAGTATAGAAAACGTCGTAAATCAAATAGACATAAAAAGAAGTCTGCTTAAAATTCTCCACCTTCGTTATTAAGAAAATCTTCTATTTGCTCAACAAGGTTATCTTCCGAGAAACTATCTTCAATATTTACTTCAGCCTCTTCTAACTTTGAAACATATTCTGCAAGATCTTGAGAGTTTTCCATGGCTTTACTTATTTTTGTTTCAAACTGTTGACCTTCGGATTGTATTCCTGAGTCATCAATATCAATTTTTAAGATTTCTGATGTTTTATTTAATAACGCACCTATTCCTTTTGGATAAGCACCAGAGCTAAGATAATGAGGGACAGCAGCCCAAAGTCCAGAGGTTTCTATACCATTTTTTCTCAAGTCATGGCCAACTACACTTGTAATGCCTGTTGGCCCAGAATAGTTTGTTGGAAGCACATTAAATCTAGAATGAAACGTCGGATCATCACTTACGCCAAAAATTGGCACTGGCAGTGTATGAGCTACTTGGCCAAAGAATGCACCTAAAGTAACAGCTTTTTTAACCCCAAGATCCATTAAAGTATTTGAAATATTTTCTGAATATTTTTGCCATCTCATTGATGGTTCTTCACCAAAAACCATTATTATTTCTCTTTTTAATTTGTAATCTTCAATAGAGTAAAACGATGTTTGTGGCCAATGGAAGTTACGCTCACCTATAGCTTTAACTTCAACTACAGGTCTTCTCATTTGATAATTGTAAAAACCTTCAGAGTTTAATTCTGCAAATGGTTCGACATCATAATTTCCACATATATTCTCAATACAACCACTGGCAGTGTTTCCTGCATCACTCCATCCCTCGAAAGCTAAGATAGCTACAGGATCAGATAAGAGTGGTTTTCTATACCAAACAACATCTTCCATATTGAAAGATTAATATTTAAAATAATTTATCTTAAAATTTTTAAAGTTTTCTCGATGAATTTATCACAACGGACAAACTTGACAGGGCCATAGCTAATGCTGCCATACTTGGGACAATATTCCCTGTAACTGCAATAGGGATCATAATTATGTTGTAAATAAAAGCTAAAAACAAATTCTCACTAATTCTTCTATTTGCATTTTTTGAAATTTTGAATATTGAGTTTAACTTTTCAAAGCCTCCTCTAAAAATAATTATATCGCTAACACTTTGTGCAATTTGTGTACTCTGAGCAAATGTCAAACTTACATTAGCTTGTTCCAGCGCAGGAGAGTCATTAATTCCATCACCTATGAAGCCAACAGTTTTATCTTTCTGTTTGTTCTTTATATATTCTAATTTTTCTTCTGGTGACTGATTTCCAAGAGCAACATCTATTTGTAAGTCCTCTCCAATTTTTTTAACTTTCTCGGGCTTATCTCCAGATAAAATTTCAATTTCATACTCATTTGAAAGATTTTCAATAACATCTTTATTTAAAGTTTTATCTTCAACTAAAGTAATTAGATATTCCTTAGCATCAATCTTTAAAATCAAATCACTATCTAAATCTTGACTTGATTTTTTAACTTCTACATTCTTATTGTCTACAATTCCCGTAACACCTTTACCGGGAATTTCATTAAATTCATCAACAGGTGAGAGTTTTAAATTTTTTATTTCTGACTCCAAAAGGATACTTTTAGCAATTGGGTGGTTTGATTTTTGTTCAACAGAAGCCAGTATCCTTATAATTTCATCATCGACAACGAGGTTATTCTCATTTGTAATTTTTTTGATTTTAAAAATACCAGACGTTAAAGTTCCAGTCTTATCAAATATTATTGTATCCAGCTTGGTAAATTTTTGAAGATAGTCAAAATTTTTAAAAATGAATCCATTTTTATTTGAAATAGAGGCAGTACGAAATAATACAATTGGAGTTGCAAGACCAAGAGCACAGGGACATGCAATAACTAAGATTGCAATTGTTGAGCTAATTGTTGCTGAAAAATCATTTCCAAGAATAAAGAATTTAGTCAAAAAATTTATAAAGCTTAAAAGCAAAATTGAAGGCACAAAAATATTTGTTATCTTATTTACAGTTTCTTGAATGTCAGGTTTTGTAGTTTGTGCTTTTAAAATTAATTTTTCTAAGTAATTTATTGTTGTTTCACCATCTTTTTTTGTTACTTTTACTTCAATATCGTTTCCAAGGTTGATAGAACCTGATATGACTGTATCTCCTTCTTTTTTTAAAATTGGTTCTGATTCTCCGGAAATAATACTTTCATCAACTTCAGATTGACCATAACTAATCTCACCGTCCAAGGGAATAATTTCTCCTTTTTTCACAATGATTATCTGATCTATGGTTATTTCGTTAATAGGTCTACGGACGATTTTTTTATCGTCATAAATATTCACATCTTTTGGGATACTCTCAATAATTGAATCAGATATCGAGATTGAAGACTTTATAGAAATATCTTCTATCGTTTTTCCTATAAGTATAAAGCTTATAATGAAACCACCAGTCTCGAGATACATCAGTTCTTCATTATTAGGTATTACACCAATAACAAAAGATGATAAGCTCCCAATGGAGATTAGTGTATCCATATTAAAATTAATATTCCTAATACTCTTCAATGCTGATAAGTGGAATGTCCTTCCAAAAATAAATATAATTATTGAGCTGATTCCTAGTGCTATGAAATCTTGATTAGCCTCAATGAGTGGGTTGAGTGTAAGAGTTGATAGAAGTGAAATTACTGGAATAAAAAATCTTTTAAAATTTTTGCTATCTTCAACTTGTGTCTCTTCTTGAGCTGAGTATCCAACCGATCTAATTTTTTCAATATAATTCTCAGAATTTACATCTTCTGTATTTAATTCGATTACAGCTTTTTTTAAAGGGAAGTTTACAACTACATCCTCAACAGATTCATCTTTATCTAAAACTCTTTCGATCCTTGCGGCACAAGCTGCACAAGTCATTCCTTCAACGGATAGAATAAGTGTTTTTGTATCAGCTGACAACTGTATAACCTTGTTCATCAAGGAGTGACTTAACAAGATCTAAATCAATTTCTTCTGAAGAATTTAACGTAACGTCTTTAGTTTCAATGTTCACTTCAACTAGCTCAATGTTATCTACACTTGATAGCGTATTGATAATTGTACTTTTGCAATGATCACAACTTATTTCAGGAACAGTAAATTTAAAAGTCATAAAATAATAATAATTCTAAAAGGTTTATATTGTGAAATTGATTTTTTTAATTAAGCAGTTTCTTGAAGAATTCTTCCTCTAACTCTTGGATATTTAACAGGAGCATGATTGAAACAGTACTCTCTTTTGTTATATATACTCAACTGAGTCTTACAAGATTCTTCTTTACAAGTTCTACCCTGGTCAAAACTTTTTGAAGGCCTTATACCACCTTTAATTTGACTTGCTTTTAATCCGTCAGTCATTAATTTTCCCCACTTTGTGAATATATTCACAAGCTTAACAAAATATTGCAAAGCATGCAAGTTTTTACAAACCTTTTTATACAGATACATATAGTAACATTTGATTATGAAAATCAAACTAGAATTTTGTATAGTTTGAAACTATACACCCCGTGCAGTTAGTACGGTCGAAGACATACTAGAAAAATATGGAAAAGAAATAACGTCAATAGATTTGATACCTGGCTCTGGTGGAGTATTTGAACTTTACTTGGATGAAGTTTTAATCTATTCAAAGCTTAAAACTGGTCGTCATACAAACGAAGGTGAAATTTTAAAGTTAATGGAAAACGCCCTTAGTTGACATATCCATTCGATCTATCTTTACTTGAATTAATTTTTATTTCACTCCTGTTGTTTGCAAGTGCAGCCATACAAGGCATTTTAGGATTTGGTTTTGCAGTTATTTCCTCACCGATATTAGTTCAAATCGAACCATTGCTTGTTCCACAAATACTTAGCCTTTTGGCATTACCAATGACTTTTAGAATCTACCAAAGAGAAAAAAGCAAGGTAGATTGGAAACCATTCAAATTTTTATTTTTAGGAAGAATTATTGGAGGACCATTAGGCTTGCTGCTTTTGATAAATTTAAGTGAACAACTACTCTCCATAAGTGTTGGAGCAATTGTTTTATTTGGCGGGCTTGCAACACACTATGGTTGGATTGTAAAAAGAAATAATAAAACATCTTGGATTGCAGGGACATTGTCGGGAGTATTCGCAATGATTGCTGGTGTAGGAGGTCCCCCAATTGCAATTCTATACAGAGGCACCTCTGGTAATGAATTTAGACCCTCACTCAATGCTGTATTTACATTTGGAATAACAATAACTCTTGGTCTTCTGCTAATCAGTGGAGAAATATTTAGGGATCATCTTACTCTTATATTATATCTCGCTGTTCCGGTGGCAATTGGGCTAAGACTTTCTTCATTTTTTTCAAATATATCTGAGATGGCTATTTCAAGAGGGGTTACCTACTTTTCAATCATGTCAGGTTTATTTGTAATACTTAGAAATATAATTTAGTTTTGGAATTCGAAATCATAGTTAACATTGAATAGATGTATATAAGAGTTTTCATTTCAGCAGTTTTATTTTTTTTAAGCTTTCCACCATTTAATTTATGGTTCTTCATTTTTCCAGCACTATTCTTTTTTTACTATGCACTTTTAATTAGTGAAGCTCCATTTATAACTGGATTTATATTTGGTTCAATTTCATTTGGTGTTATTTTATTTGGAATCCAATCAATTGGTTATGAAGCATGGATTCCTCTAGTTATTTTGATGGGCCTACTTTATGCTTTTCTTGGAAAGATATTTAAATTCATAGCTATCAGGACGAGTAATAACTTTTTTGTTTTAATAGGAGTATTAAGCATTTTTGATTTACTGAGAGCTTATTTTCCATTTGGTGGATTTCCATGGGGTTCAACCTCAACCGTTCTTTTAACAGGGTACAGGGACAGTTTATTTAATTTACTGCCAAGCTTGTTTAAAACATTTGGACCTACTGGATACTCATTAATCATTCAATCAGTTACTCTAATTTTTGTTTTGTTAATTCTTGATAATCAAAAAAAATATTTTTACTTGAAAGATTCACTAATATTTTTTACTTTTTTATTCATCCCACTATCTATATATTTAGCAAATAGCAACTTAAATTTATTTTTAAATAATTCAATAAATGAAAAAGTTAGTGTTTCAATTGTTCAAGGCAACAGCCCTTGTCCCGGAGCCAAAAACAATTGCAACGATGAAAGAAAGCGAATATATGAAAGTCATCTGAATTTAACAAGAAGCATACAGAATGATAAAGATTTAATCATTTGGCCAGAAAGTTCAACTGGATTTAGAAATGATCCATTGATCCATGAACGTGTATTGAATGACATTTCTTATGAATCTAAAAGGCTTAATTCTTACTTTTTAATTGGGGGAGATAGGCCAATTGAGGATAAATATTTTGAAAATTATGGTGTTTTTATAAATAACAACGGACTGATCGTTGATCAGTATCTGAAACAACATCCTGTTCCATTCGGAGAATATATTCCATTTAGAGACTATTTAGACTGGATTCCTTCTCTCTCACTTGTCCCAAGAGATATGATCAGGGGTGATAAAGAAAAAATATTTCAACTTGACTCTTACAAACTTTCTACAGTTATTTCTTTCGAGGGTTCATTCCAGAGATACATAAGAAATAGTATTCAAGAAGGTGCTGAAATTATCGTAATATTAACAAATCAAGCTAGTTATGGCCAAAGTGGAATGTCTGAGCAGTTTTTACTTATGTCACGTGCTAATGCAATATCAAATGACAGACCAATTATTCATTCTGCAATTACAGGAAAGTCAGCATTCATAGATAATGATGGAAATATTTTATCTGATACAAATCTTTTTACAGCAGAAATTCTTAATCAATCAATACAACCAATTGACTCCCAAACACCATACAGTTTATTCGGCAACTACTTGAACCTTTTCGTTATTGGCTTTGGCTTTTTAGTTTTCTTAAGAAGAAAATATAAATTCAGTCTTTAAGACCTTCATTAAAATGTAAATTTTTCATCGCTGCTGCTTCAACAATCCCATCTTGATAAGCTCTTAAGTCAAATTTATGAAGTACTGCAAGTAGATGATCAAAAATATCTGATTGGATTTTTTCGTATTCAACCCAGTCTGTAGTTTTCGTAAAAGTATATATTTGTATAGATACTCCTTGGTTTGTCGGCGCTAATTGCCTTACCAAGAAAGTCATATTTTGTGTATCTAAGCTTTCATTTTGTCTTAAATAATTTTCTACATATGCTCTAAAAGTCCCAATATTTGTTAAATTTCTTTGTTCTATTTGAGAAGCATCATTAGACGAGTCATTATTAAACATCTCTACTTCCTTAATTTTTTCATCTAAATAACTTTTGATAGGTGGGATCTTTTTTAAATTCTCAATATCTTGGATGGACAAAAATTTAATACTTGAAATATCAACTGTTATTGATCTCATTATTCTTCTACCGCCAAATTCAGACATACCTCTCCAGTTTTTAACAGAGGTTGAAATAATTTTTGATGTTGGAATAGATGTTATAGTTTTGTCCCAGTTTTGTACTTTTACAGTATGTAGAGCTATATCTATAACATCTCCATCTGCACCGTATTCAGGTACCTCAATCCAATCACCATTATTTATTATGTTATTTTGTCCAATTTGCACTGAAGCAACGAAAGATAATATTGTATCTTGAAAAACTAGTAAAAGTACAGCAGTTAGTGCACCAAGCCCACTTATATAGTATGTAACTGATTGTCCAGACAATATTGCAAAAACAATTATGAAGATAAATGCATTCAATATGATCTTAACAATCTGTATGTAACCTTTGATAGGCCTGTCTTTTAAAGCGTCATATTTGCTAGATGCATTATTAAGAATTGAAAGCAATTCATTCAATGTAAGCCCTAAAAAGATTGCCAAAAATGAACTGATTATTCGTTGACCAACTTCACTGTTCATTAAGTCAATTGAAAATTCTGTAAAAACTATTCCATTAAGAAAAGTAAATACAGCAACAAAAGATAGTCTATTTAAAAACTTTTTTTCTAAAAAAAGATCATCGATAATTGTATTTGTTTTTTTTGCAATTCGCTTTAGAGCTGGAAAAACTAAGATTCTTAGTATTAAAAAAATACCAAAGCTGCTTCCAATAATTATTAACAATCTTAAATTTTCATCCGTCATATAGCTATATTACCTTAGTCAGAATCCTCTTTCCTGACCTTTCCAAGGAGGAGAGACATTATTTTTAAATTCTTCAACGCTTGGTCCCTCTAGGTTTTTTAATTTTCTCAAACCCAAAAAATATGAAACAATCAAAAGTATTAAAGTTGTCTGATTAGAAGTCGATAACTTTATAATTGCAAGAATTTCAGGATTATTAAAAAACAATACCTGAAGACCTCCTTTTAGAAAAAGAAAAGCCACCCACAAAATAGCAACTTGATTGTAAGCTGGCTTTACAGAAGGCAATAAATACCATTCCATAGGCCATTTTCTAAAATATTGTGATGAGTAAATAGTAAAAGGTCTTCTAATCAATATTGATACAAACCCAATTAAAGCAATACTTAGGTCTCTAATAATTCCTGGTAGAAAAAAACCTGATGCACTTCCTTGAAATCTAGCAATTAGCAATGCAACTATCGTTCCTACTACACCAATAAATGCAAATTTAAGATCATCTTTTCTGAGCACTCTGTAAATGATTGTAAGAACGACTAAGAACCCCGTCCCTATAATTGCAAAATTTAAATCAAAAAATCTATTTAGTAAAACAAAAAAAACTGGGGCAAGGATTGAATCAAATACATTATTTTGGGATTCGTTCAATCCAAGAACTTCACTTTTTATTTCCGAGAATTGTTTTTTGAATCTCTTATACAATTGAATTTATTTTTTCTTCAAAGTTCTCATTTGTTTTTTCAGAGAGAATTTCATTTGTTATGCTTTTTAATTCTTCAATTGAAACATTCTCAAAATTTTTTGAAAGAGTAATTAAGTAATCATCTAGATCATCAAATTCAAATGATTGTGATTGTATAAATCTATATGCTTCATCTCTGTCAACTCCTTTAGTAATGAGATGTGAAAGACAAGCTTGAGTTAATATACTTACTTTTGCTAAGTCAATATTGGAGTTAATCTTTTCGTGGTTTATTTGAATGTTGCTAAACAAGTTTTCCATTTCAATAGTTGCAAAGGAAATGAGGTTGAAACCATCAGGAAATATAATTCTTTCTACTGAAGAATTTGAGATATCTCTTTCGTGCCATAGAGAGATATTTTCTAAAGAAGTGATAACGTAACCTCTTAAGATTCTTGATATTCCTGAAATTCTCTCAGAAGTTATTGGATTTTTTTTATGAGGCATTGCTGAAGAGCCCTTTTGTTCTTTTGAAAAAGATTCAAAGATCTCCCCAACTTCTGATCGTTGATACCCGCGAAGATTTTGTGATATACGATCAAAACAACTTCCAAGCATTCCTATAGCAATTATTACTTCTGCATAACGATCACGACTTACAATCTGCGAAGCAAAAAGTTCAGGTTTTAGATTCAAGCTACTTAATGCTCTTTCCTCTATTTCTTGATTTAATATAGAGTAATTTCCAACTGCACCACTGAATTTACCAACAGAAATATTTTCTTTAGCTTTTAGAATTCTTTGTTTATTTCTATTAATTTCAAAAAGCCAATTTGAAAATATATTTCCTAGAAAAGTAATTTCTGCAAACACACCATGCGTTCTTCCAATTATTTTTGTATCTTTTTCTTTTATCGCAAGATTTTTTAAAGTTTTGATTAATTCATCAATTTGAATTAATAAAAAATCTAAAGACTCAATTATTAAAAGACTGTTTGAAGTGTCAACAATATCCGAACTTGTCAGTCCATAATGTACCCACTCTGAGTTTTTTTGAATTTTATTTTGCAAAATATCAACAAAAGATGCAACGTCATGATTTGTGATTTTTTCTCTTTCTTCTAATTCTTCTAATGAAATATTTACCTTAAGTATTTCCGCGGACAAACCTTTTGGAACAATTCCCGCATCTTCAAGTTGTTTAGTAACCGAAGATTCAACTTTTTTCCAGGTAGATATTTTGTTATTTTGATTCCAAATATCTTCAATTTCGTTTATCAAGTATCTTTTTATCATTTATCTAATTATATTTTGCTTTCTTTCTGGTCCAACAGATATATATTTAATTGGTATTTCTGTAAATTCTTCAATGAAATTTATATAAATTTGTGCACTTTCTGGAAGTTTATTAAATTCTGTAATTGAAGATATATCATCATTCCACCCTTTAAAAGATTTATATATAGGTGTTGATTTTTCTAGAATATTCTCTACTAAAGGGTAATCAGTTAATTCCTGATCTTTAAATTTGTAACCTACACAAATATTGATCTCATCTAAACCAGTTAATACATCTAACTTTGTAATAAACAATTCACTCAAAGAATTTATCCTTGCTGAATATTTAAGTGATACAAGGTCTAACCACCCACATCGTCTTCGTCTACCAGTCACTGTTCCAAATTCAGCACCTTTCTCAATTAAATAATCTCCTATCTTATTACTCTGTTCAGTCATGAAAGGACCAGTGCCTACCCTAGATATGTAAGCTTTTGTAACACCAACAACCTTTTCAAAATTCAATGGTCCTATTCCAGAACCAATTGAGGCATTGCCCGCGCTGGTATTTGAACTTGTTACAAATGGATAAGTTCCATGATCAATGTCTAGTAATGTACCCTGAGCTCCTTCAAAAAGAATATTTTTATTTTCTTTTATAGAATTTGATATAAATAATGAAGTATCTGTCGATAAGCATTCAATTAATTCACGAAAAGTTTCATACTCAGATAATATTTCATCAAAATTTAAACCTTTTCCTTTATAAATTTCTTCAATAATTTTATTTTTTTCGTTTAAGTTTTCTTGTAATTTAGATTTAAATTTTTCTGGTGATAAAAAGTCTTGTACTCTTATCCCTTTTCTCTGAATTTTATCTCCATAACATGGGCCTATGCCTTTTTTAGTGGTGCCTATTTTTCGATCGCCTAAGCTTTCTTCTATCAACTCATCGAGGACTTTGTGATAAGGCATAATTATATGTGCGTTGTAAGAGAGTTTTAGATTAGAGGTATCAATATTTTTCTGATTTAAACTATCAATTTCTTTTTTGAGAACTTCAAAATCAACTACACAACCTGAAGCTATTACTGGGGTACAAGTATCGTACATAACCCCTGACGGAACCATAGATAATGCAAACTTTTCATCATCAACCACGATTGTATGACCAGCATTGTTGCCACCTTGAAAACGAACTACTAGGTCAGCTTTTGATGCAAAAAAGTCTGTGACTTTACCCTTGCCCTCATCGCCCCACTGAGCGCCTAAAACAATGGTAGTTGACAACTTTGCTCCTTGAATACAACATTTGATAATACATGTATTTTGTATCTATATGAATATTTTTTTTAACTATAAAAGAATCAATTTGTAGGGTTTTGTAAACTATATTAGATTAATACATAGACAGGAACTTTAAGTATTTATATTTTTTGTTCTTGTCTGCTTTTATATAAAAGGAGAAAACATTGAGTAAAAAAGCAATCGTTTCTTTACTTGTACTTTCTATGGTTGCTGTTGCTTGTGCAACAGATACAGCCGAAGAGGAAGTTGCAGTTGAAGAAGAACACGATCACTCTGATGAATCAACACTTGAAATGGTCCTTGAAAGAGGATTCGTAAAGTGTGGAGTCAGTGGTAGTGCTACAGCTTTTTCCGAGACAGGTGCAGACGGTTCAATAACTGGTTTTGATGCTGATTATTGTTATGCCGTTGCAGCAGCTCTTTTTGGAGATTACAGTAAAGTTGAATTCAAATCACTTACATCAGCAGAAAGGTTCACCTCTCTAGCAGCTGGTGACATTGATGTTTTGATTAGAAACACAACTTGGACTCAAAGCCGTGATACCGAACTTGGTAACGATTTTGGTCCTACTACATATTTCGACGGTCAACAATTAATGGGTAGAAATTCTGATGGTATATCAAGTTCTTCTACACTTGCTGATATTGACGGTTTGAGTGTATGTACAAATGCTGGTACTACAACAGAAAAAAATATTACTGAAGGTGCAGGACTTGTTGGTGCAACCATCACGCTTGTAACAGTTGAAAAATTCTCAGAAGCTATGGATAAATTCATTGCTGGTGAGTGTGACATTGTTACAACTGACGGTTCAGCTTTAGTTGGTAGAAGAGCAGTTAATGATGCTCTTAATGATTGGTCAATATTTCCACAATCACCAATTTCTAAAGAACCATTAGGACCTGTTTACAGATCAAACGACAGTATGTGGGGAGACGTCATTAACTGGGTTGTTTATGCAACCATCATCGCTGATGAGTATGGCGTAACTAGCGCAAATGTTGATTCTGTTGACACCGATGCTTTTCCAGAGCTTGGAAGACTTTTTGGAGCTAACGACGGTGAGTTACAAACCGTTATGGGACTTGACGCAAAGGCATTTTATAATGTCATCAAGCAAGTTGGTAACTACGACGAAATTTACTCCAGAAACCTAAATCCTGTAGGATTATTCCGTGAAGGTGGAGCAAATGATAGATGGACAAATGGTGGTCTAATTTACGCACCTCCTGCTAGATAATTTATCATTACAAATTTAAAGAAGAGGGCATAAAGCCCTCTTCTTTTTATGTTTTGGCCAATCTAACTATCTTATTTCTGTTCAATTTGGTAAAATTCACTAATGTTGGGAAAAGTTCTAAAAAATTTTGATATTAGAACGTTTTGGCGAGATGTCAGATTTTTAAAATGGGCTGGGCAGGTTTTATTTTTAATACTTTTTGCTTATTCATTAGTGTTGTTCGTTCAAACTGGTATAAATAATCTGCAGTCAACAAATATACCATTTTCATTCGATTTTTTAGGTGACACTCCCGGTGTTTCAATCGCTGAAGGTTTTGAGACACTTCCTGATTCTGGACTCAGAATGCTTCATGTTGGTATGTTTAACATGATAAGAATAATGATCGGTGGAATAATAGTTGCAACTATTTTTGGAACGCTCCTTGGTATTGCAAGATTATCAAGCAACTGGATTGTTGAAAAGGCAGCAACAGCTCTTTTAGAAGTTGTAAGAAATGTCCCACTTTTAGTACAAATCCTTTTCTTTCAGGCATTTCTTTTAGCATTCCCAAGGCTCGAAGAAAGAGATAGGGGAGAAATTATGTTTCATGTGAGCTCAAAAGGAATTGCTTACCCCTGGCCGGAACGTCAAGAGTCTGCTTTTATGTTCTTTGGGTTTCTTTTACTTACAATTTATCTTGCTCGAAGAGTATTCAAGTGGAGAGTAAGCTTGTTGGAGAAAGAAGGAAGAGATACAAATCCATTTCTTTGGTCGTTTTTAACATTCCTTGTTTTAACTTTTGGCAATTGGGCAGGTGGTTATAAATTAATGGGTATTATTGGACTGATATCTGGTTATATTTCTACCATTTTTGATTCTATTCCAAGCGTTGCATACCAAGGTTTATTTTCGGCAATAGCAGTTTTTTTTGTATTTAGATACATCAGAAAACAAATTAGAAATACTGACACAGGTGAAATAAGAGGAATTCTTTCCGATGATGATTATTTTCGAATTATATTATCAGGAGTAGTAGCAGTATTTGTTGTTTTATTAATGTTTATGCCATTTGGTCAAAATATAACTTATTTTTTAGAGGGGGATGAACTATTTTATAAATCAAACTGGGGTATGCCACAATTTTTTGATGGTGTAGCAAAAAGATTTGATTTTAATATATCAGGACCTCCAGTGATTATGAGCTATCCCGAAATAGTACAAGCTGGAACAACAAAATTTACAAGATATTCTCCTGACTTAGGAAAGGTAACTACTGTTGGTTACTTTGCAACTTGGTTTGGAGTAACTTTATACACTGCCATATTTATCTCAGAAGTTGTTCGTTCTGGAATAATGGCAATCTCAAAAGGACAGTCTGAGGCAGGCTTGTCTCTTGGCTTGAGAAGAAGATCACTATTAAGACTGATAATACTTCCACAAGCCTTCCGGGTTATGTTGCCTCCTATGGGAAATCAATATTTAAATCTTGCAAAAAATACTTCATTAGGAGTAGCAGTTGCCTATCCAGAAGTTGTTGCTGTTGGTCAGACTTTATATAACCAAGAGGGTCAAACACTGCCAGTCTTTCTCGTTTGGATGATTTTCTACTGCTCGATAAGCTTGTCAATCTCATCAATTATCAATTATTACAATAGAAAAATGAAAATAGTTGAACGATGATAAGAGATAGCAAATTTTTCATTGAAAATCCCTACGGAAGGTGGGTTAGAGATAATTTATTCTCCTCTTCGAGTTCTGCATTTTTAACTTTCTTCGCAGGTTTTATGGTTATTTATTCTTATAGAGGAATTGTTGGCTTCATATTAAATCCTGAAAGAATGTGGACATCAGTAACTTACAATATGAAGCTATACATGATACTGGCTTATCCTGATGAAGCTATGATCAGAGTTTGGTTATCTGTAGGGCTTGCATTAATTCTTGGAGGTTTATCTATAGGATTTTACAATAGTGGTAAGACTATTTCTTTGGGTGGAATTTTTCAAAAGCTATTTACAATATCTGCAGTAATAGCTATTTTAATTGCTTTAGCTCCAACAAATACAAATGTAATCCAAAATGATGGAAGTATAGAAGTTGTAGAAATAATTCCTCAAGATGTAAGAATGCTTATTCTAGGCCCGTCCTTGGTGCTAACTTTGGCATTCTTTTTTTTGAGGAATGTAAAAATTAAGAATTTATTTAATACAGCAAAAGTAAATCTGACATATTTTGGGTTAATTATTGCATCTTTATATTTTATTAAAATTC
The DNA here is from genome assembly GCA_902519845.1 of uncultured Candidatus Actinomarina sp. Taxonomy (GTDB): domain Bacteria; phylum Actinomycetota; class Acidimicrobiia; order Actinomarinales; family Actinomarinaceae; genus Actinomarina. The sequence goes on from CABYLQ010000001.1 coordinate 106,789, forward strand.
CAACAATATCACTTGATTCAAGCGGTGAAAGGATAATTCCAGATCCATTTCTTCCAATAGCCAGCACCACTTATATCCCATGGACAATCCTCTATGTTGGCATGTTATTATTCTTTTTTATTGGTTCACTTTTAAAGAACAGAGATATAAAGATTATGGCAAGACTTATTCCGATTTCATGGTTCTTGTGCCCACTTTTTATATTTTCGTGGATTTTTAAGAAGCCATTAGTTGAATTGAATACAGTTTTCAGTGCAGATATTCCTTCCATACTCGTTTTTGGAATTATTGGATTTTTAATAATTAGATTTAGCGATAACGAATCTGTAGGAGTTTATAGAACTCCAATCAATATAGGGTTTTTAATCTTAAGTGTTGTAGTTTTTCTATTACCCCTAGTCTTTATCTTCAAAGCAACAATGGTACTTCTACTTTTACTTCTTGTTGTTTCACCAGCTATCGCAACAACTAAAGAAGGTAAAAGACAGCTTTTTATTGTTTGGGTGGTTTCATTATTTGTTTTAACTTTTTTAATTAGGGGAGCAAGCTCTGACACGATGCTAGTAACTCCTACTGGAAGTATCTTTGGAGGATTTTCTTTAACATGGTTGCTTGCAATTTTTGGAACTTATGCATCATTTCCGCTTGGACTTGCTTTAGCTTTAGGAAGGACATCAACCTTACCCGTAATTAGAATAATATGTACAGGAATAATTGAGATAGTTCGTTCGGTTCCTTATATTACTTGGTTATTTTTTGCTAGTGTTATGCTTACAGTTTTTCTTCCAGCGGGAGTTGAATTTAACTTGATAATAAGGGTTTTGATATTAACCGCATTCTTTAGTGGGGCCTATTTTGCAGAATATATAAGAGGTGGTTTGCAATCAATACCAAAAGGACAATATGAAGCGGCCAATGCTATTGGAATGAATCCATTTCAAAGAATATTTTTAGTAATAGTCCCACAAGCTCTTCGTACAATAATTCCTACCCTTGTTGGAAGTGTAATAACATCATTTAAAGACTCAAGCTTGGTAGCGATAATTGGATTATTTGATATTCTAAGAATCGGAACTTCAGTTATCCCAGCTCAATCCCAACCAGTTGTATTTATAGGTAGAAACTTAGAACAATTAGTTTTCTTGTCTTTCTTCTTTTGGGTATTTACTTTTGTATTTTCAAGAAGATCGATGAAATTTGAGAAGCGTTTAGGTTTAGGAGAAAGGTAATATAAAGATATGAGCATAATCAAAACTGTAGATGTCAAAAAGTGGTTTGGAGATTTCCAAGCTCTAAAAGGAATATCTATGGAAGTTGCTGAAGGGGAAGTATTAGTAATATGTGGACCTTCAGGATCAGGTAAATCAACTTTTATTAGGTGCATAAATCGGCTCGAACAACATCAAGAAGGCGAAATTGTTGTTGATGGAATTGAGCTCACAAATGACCTAAAAAACATTGAAGCAATTAGGTCTGAGGTGGGCATGGTTTTTCAAAGTTTTAATTTGTTTCCACATTTAACAGTAATGCAAAATATCACTCTTGCCCCGATATGGGTAAGAAAAAAAAGCCGTAGTGAATCAGAAGAAAAAGCTATGGAGCTATTAGAAAGAGTAGGCATACCTGAACAGGCACAAAAATTTCCAGGACAATTATCTGGTGGCCAGCAGCAGAGAGTAGCTATTGCAAGGGCTCTTGCTATGGAACCTAAAATTATGCTTTTTGACGAGCCAACTTCTGCCTTAGATCCAGAAATGATTAAAGAAGTTCTTGATGCAATGAAAGAGCTTGCAGAATCAGGAATGACAATGATCGTTGTAACACATGAGATGGGATTTGCTAAAGAAGTTGCTGATAGGGTAATGCTATTCGACGAGGGGTTAATGGTTGAAGAGAATACTCCAAACGAATTTTTTGATAATCCAAAAAATGATAGAACGAAACTATTCCTAAGTCAGATTCTTTAAAGTTTCTCCCAAAGATTATTTTCAGCTAAATCAATAATTGTAGCTCCCATTCCATAAGCTCCATCAAATATCGCTTTGTGCCCACTTTTTGTTGTGGTTGCAGCTGCAAATTCTGGTTGATGATTCACAGCTCCATTTGTTTCGATTGATATCATTGGATGAATAGAAGGCATAGCAAAAGATATATTACCCATATCCGTTGACCCTAAGCCTAAATTTCCAGGATCTTGGAGAGGCATATCTCTTCCAATTTCAGAACAGTTATTCATAAATAGTTCATACATTGTTTGATTATTAAGGATTTCTTTATACCTAAAGTCGGGAGAGGTGACATCTGATTTGCACTTAGTTGATATTGCTGCAGCATTTACGAAGTTTAAAAAGTCTTGTTCTAATTTATTTAGCCCCTCTTCATTCAATGATCGAAGATACCATTCAGATGAGGTATATGATGGAATTATATTTGGCTTAAATCCACCATCTTTAATCACTCCATGCATACGATCAGTTCTCAACATTTGCTGTCGATACGTAGAAGCGTTTACAAACAACTGTATTTGAGCATCCAATGCATTAATACCTTCTTCCGGAGCACCGGCGGCATGTGCATCTTTCCCGAAAAATTCAACTTTATATTGTTCAATTGTAGAAAAGGTAGGGTTTGCTACATCATATGGACCGGGATGAATCATCATAGAGCATTTAGCGTCCTCAAAAGCACCTCTTTCTAATAGTATAATTTTTCCACCTCCACCCTCTTCAGCAGGAGTACCTAGCAACTTAACCCTGATTCCTAATTCTTCGACTAGGTTTCTCAAGCCTAACCCAGCGCCAATAGAACAAGTTGCAATTATATTGTGTCCACAGGCATGCCCAATTTCAGGAAGAGCATCATATTCAACACAAAGAACAATCAAAGGACCCTCTTTGCCAAAAGTTATTTCAAAAGCTGTATCTAATTCAGAGGTTGGGTACAAAACATTTTCATCAAATTGCTTTATATAATTTACAAGGTGCTTTGAAGTTTCAAATTCTTCAAATCCTGTTTCAGGATTTTCATACATCCAATCATTAACTTCAATTAGACCAGAGTGAAGAGATTCAAGTTCTGATTTAAAATTATTTTTTAAAGTCATGAATCAATCTTACTAAAATACTCTAAATTATACGAAGAAGATACGTTCCAAATTAACCACCCTAAATCTTTATCCTCGGCAGCACGTATATTTTCTTTAACCTCAAAGTCTGTATGCCAAAAGCCTTGCAAGAAAGGCCTTAACTTATAAGGTTGAACATTTCTATCAAGAGCATCTTGCAAAGCTGCAGAAATTACTCCATAAGGATTTCTATTTGGGTTCGAAAACCCAAATGAACCTGAGCTGTAATGAGACGGATAAACCATCGGGGATATAAAATCTAAATTTTCAATCATTGTTTCAAGGTTTTGGCCAATTCCACCATCAAATTTGTTAGTCAAGATAAAGCCAAAAACATCTGCTGACAGGAAACAACCTAGAGAATTTATTTCTGGCTTTGCCAAGCTTAGAAATGAATTAATATTTTTTATCCTATTTTCAAATGTACTCTCATCTTTAAATTTCATGTAACGGTAACTTGAGTCAGGGTATCTTATGTAGTCAAATTGAATTTCATCAAAACCCAATTCACAGGCTTCTTTTGAAATATCGATAATATAGTTTTGGGCTTTTTTACTACTGGGATCAATAAAGTATTGACCATCTTGAGAGTAAATAGTATTTTTAGCAGTATCAAAAACAGCTTCTTCAGGATATTTTTTTGCAAATAATGGATCTTGAAATACAACAACTCTTCCAATGAGATATAGATTTTTATCATTCTTAAATTCCTCAAGAGAAGCTTTGTTATATTTACTTCTAACATTATTCATTTCAATAGCAAGAGGATTATCTGTCTCAAAGAGCACATGACCATTATCTGTTTTTATATCTATCACAAGAGTATTCACATTTGTATTTTTAAAAACTGACTCTATCAGATCCATCTTGTTTTTATTATTAAAGTGATATCCGTTTAAATATATTCCTTTGATTCCCCCGTGCTTATCACTAAATTCAACATATTGATTTTGTTTAATTAAAAATCTCAACTCTTTATTTAACTGATTTAGCTCTTTATCTAAATCAAGGATAAAATCTGATCTGTATTCTTCTTCTTTAATAAGAATTTTTTCATTTGATTCCTTAGTGTTATTTTTTGCTATTATTTTGGAAATTTTTAGATCAATATTTTCTTTATACATAGTTGTATTTGTCGGCAAGTTATTTGATGATAAATATTGATCTTCCATTTCATTGGAAATGTCGTTTGAAATAAAATTAATTAAAGCAAATATAAATATAGATATAAGAAAAAAATTTGTTACCCTGTTCATCTTCTTATTTTAAGATTACTAATTCTATTCTCGTAAAGCTAGTTTTATACTATCTATATGGAAAACTCAGCCACTTCTTATTCAAAAGTTGAAAAGTTTTATGAAATACCAGTCTTTATTGCTCTAGTTTCCTTAATCCCTGTAATCATAATTGAATATAGAGACTCACCTTTAAAGGAGTTAGCAAATTTTGTAAATTGGGGAATATGGATAATATTTTTACTCGAATATGTCCATCTTTTTATACTTTCGGGAAACAAAAAAGAGTACTTTTTAAATCATAAAATTGAGTTATTTATTGTAATAGCTTCAATTCCTTTTGTACCTCCTGGACTTGAGTCATCAAGATTTTTAAGATTTATTAGACTACCCAGATTGTTAAGATTATTTCAATTATTTAGGCTTGCCGCAGTTCTTGCAAAGTTTGGAACAGCTATAAAAACAATATTTAATAGTCGAGGACTTCGATTTATCGTGTATGCGACTATATTTTTAATCATTTTTTTTGGATTTCTTTTTTATATTGCTGAACCAGGAGTTGAAACCTTCACTGATGGCATTTGGTGGGCTCTAGTTACAATAACAACTGTTGGGTATGGGGACATAACACCATATACTGCACTTGGAAGAATTGTTGCTAGTTCCCTTATGATTCTTGGTATAGGATTTATAGCAACTATTACTGCAGCTGTATCTACTTATTTCTTATCCAACTTTGGTGACAAAGAAACTACACTTGACGATATTGTCAGAAAGCTTGATAATATCGAGAAAGAATTAGAAAAAATTAAGGATAATAAAAAATGAACGAAAATCTAAAAGCCTTATCTGAAGATTTTTTTCAAAACTCTTTATCCACCTCCCCAACATCAGCAATGATGAGAGGATATAAGGAATATTTTGATCAATTAGAAGAGCTTACAGACGAAACTTTTGAAGAGGAAGCTCAGAGAGTTGACGGTTTCATTTCAAGATTAAAGAATATAGATCCAAGCTCCTTATCAAATCGAGAAAAGGTAACACACGGAATGTTGGAATTTGCTTTAAGCTCAAGCAAAGACTCCCTTTTAGACAAAAGTTGGGAATTTGGTGCTGGCGTGTCAGGATATACGGGATATTTGATAGATTATAATCAACAAATGTTTGTACCTGATTTAGAGGCAGCAGACATGCTTTTAAAAAGACTAGAACTCTATCAAAGATTATATATTCAAATTTCGGCGGTCCAAAAAAAGGGTCTAAATAACAACAGGGTAGCTACAGAAAGAAACTTGTTAAGAACTATTGATCAATTACAAAACTATTTGAAGACATCAGCTGATAGTGACCCATTGTTATTAATAAATTTTTCACAAGAGATATCTGATTCTGAAATATCAAGCTGGAAAGAGAAAGCAATAGAAATTATTACAGCAAAAATTAGACCAACTGTATTAGATTATCTTGAACAGTTGAAAACAGAGCATCTTCCCAAAGGACGTTCGGACGAAAAATCCGGAATTATGTGGATTGAAGGTGGGGAAGATCTTTATTTAAGGGCATTAAGAAAATATACAGGACATAAAAATACTACAGTGAAAGAAGTTCATGAGATTGGTTTATCTGAAATTGAAAGATTAAAAATAGAATTTTTCGAAATTGGAAAAAATGTTTTTCAAAATGTTTCTACACCCCAAGAAGTCATATCAAAAATGCAAACGGACCCTTCTATGAGATATGAAAGCAAAGAACAAATGTTGCAGATTGCTATTGACACCATAGAAAGAGCGTATAAACCTCTTGCAGATTGGTTTACTGTTTTTCCAAAATCTCCATGTAAGGTCTTACCTGTGCCTGAAGCATCTGAACAGCATGCACCTCCTGCATATTATTATCCACCACTTCCGGACGGATCAAGAGACGGAACATATTTCCTTAATACATATAAAGCTGAGTCAAAAAGTATATTTGAAGCAGAATCAGTAGCTTTTCATGAAGCAATTCCAGGCCATCATCTTGATAGAACGATTGCAGTTGAATTAAAAAATGTTCCAAATTTTCAAAAATATGTAGCCTCAACAGCATTTGTAGAAGGCTGGGGACTGTATTCAGAACAATTAGCTAATGAAATGGGTCTTTATTCTAACGATATACAGCAACTTGGAAGACTAGGAAATGATGCATGGAGAGCATGTCGTTTAGTTCTTGATACTGGAATGCATGGAATGGGATGGTCGAGAGAAAGTGCAATAAAATTTTTCAGAGAAAATTCACCGATTGAAGAGATAAATTCAAATATTGAAACTGATAGATATATTGCCTGGCCTGGCCAAGCTTGTTCTTACAAAATGGGTCAATTGAAAATTGAAGAGTTAAGAAGGAAAGCTGAAAATGAGCTAGGTGATAAATTTGACATTAGATACTTTCATGATGAAGTTTTGTGCGATGGGGGAATCACTCTTCCTATTTTGGAAAATAAGATTGAATCTTTTATTCAAGAACACAAAGTATAAAGCTCGATAGTTATTTTCTTATTGATTTATCTGACTTTTTAACAATTTCGTTTTTATAACTTTGGTGAATTTCTTTTTCTTTATTTTTAGATTCTACTTTTTGGTTGGAAATTTCGTTTTCAAGTAATAATACTTTTTTTTTCAGATTATCTATTGTGTCTTTCATTTCATATATAATTTTTATTCCATCTAGGTTTATACCTCTTTGAGATAAATCCTGAATTTGTATAAGTTTATCAATATCATTTTGAGAATAACGTCTGGTTCCTCCGCCAGTTCTAAATGGCTTAATAAGACCTTTATTTTCATAAGTTCTAATAGTTTGCTGATGAATACCTGATAGCGATGAAGCTACTGAAATAAAATATATTGCATTTGACTCTTCGCTATTCATCTAAATACTTTCTTGGAGAATCTCCAGATTCAAACTGGTCTCGAAATTTCTCTAAATGTTTTTTAGCTGATCTAGATAAATTTGTTGGAGGTATTATAAACACTTTTACATACAGGTCCCCAGATCTTCTTCCTTGAGGGGTAATTCCCTCTCCCCGGATTTTGAATGTTTTTCCACTAGGGGTACCTGAAGGAATCTTTAAAGTAACCGATTTACTAAGTGTTGGAATCTTAATACTTGCACCTAAAGCTGCTTCTGTAAATAAAAGTGGAACTTCAAGAATTAAATCCATGTTGCTTCTTTTAAAAAATTTGTGTGGTTCAACTGATACTTGAACGAGTAGATCTCCATCAGGAGCACCTGCAGCACCAGGTCCACCTCTACCTCTAAGCCTTATGACACTACCATTATCCACTCCGGCCGGAACTTTAACTTTGATTGATTCCTCAAGCGGAAGGACAACTTCAATGCCTGATGCAGCCTCATTAAAGGATATATTTATATTTGTTTGATATGTTTGTCCTTTTCGCCTTCCACCAAATCCAAAAATGTCTCCTAGGTTCTCAAATATATCGCCAAAATCATCGACAGTAAAACCTTGGCTTGTGAAACCACCAAAACCTGACGCACCCATTGTTCTAATTTGGTCATATTCTTGTTTTTTTCTTTCATCTCCCAAGACCGAATGAGCTTCTGATACTTCCTTAAATTTTTTTTCTGCTTCTAAGTCTCCTGGGTTTAGGTCGGGATGATTTTCACGAGCAAGTTTTTTATATGCCTTCTTTATTTCTTCTATGCTTGCATTTTGTGGAACACCAAGGGTTGCATAGAAGTTTTTGTCAAGCCAGTCTCTACTCACTTTTAACTTTTACCATTGCAGGGCGAATTAAATTACCTTGGAATAGATATCCTTTTCTTAACACAGTTTCTACTTTTTGAGTGTCACCCTCACCGCTATGCTCAACTGCTTCATGAATGTTTGGGTCAAAATCATCTCCAACAGATCCTACTTCTTCAACTTGTAAACTTTCTAAAAGAGAGGTAAGTAGGCTGCTGAAAGTTTCAATTTCTTTATTAACTTCATCCTGTGACAGGGCAATTTCAAAATTATCAACAAGAGGAAAAAGAGATTCAACAAAGTAGGCCATTGATGCAGTTCCAATACTTTCTTTTTCTTTTTCAGATCTTTTTTTATAATTATCAAAATCTGCAGCAAGTCTTAGATAGTCATCTTTTATTTTTTCATATTCAGAGAGAGAAATGTTATCTTCTTCTATTTTTTTACTCTCATCTATTTCTTCTGAAGAATGATTATCTAAATCATCTGAAGATTCTTCTTTATTCATCCTCTATAACTTCACCTTCGACTACATCGTCTGACTCATCTGAAGATGTGTTCGATGTGTCATTTTGTGCGTCTGCATAAAGTTTTTCTGCAAATGACTGGCTTGCTTTTGTTAGATCTTCTATTGCTAACTTAAGATCATTTATCGGAATATCTTCATTTTCAAGAAGTTTTTTTAATTTATCATTGGCTTCGGTTATAGCTGCTGCCTCTTCATCAGTTGCTTTATCTTTATTTTCTTCAAGCATTTTTTCTGTTGAGGTCACCATGCCTTCAGCCATATTTCTTGTTTCAACAAGCTCTTTCTTTTTAGCATCTTCGTTGGCATGCTGTTCAGCATCTTTTATCATTCTGTCAATCTCATCATCTTCTAAAGCAGTACCACCAGTAATTGTTATTGCCTGCTCTTTTCCTGTACCAAGATCCTTAGCATTTACATTTACTATCCCGTTTGCATCAATATCAAAAGTAACCTCTATTTGAGGAGTTCCTGCCATTGCTGCCGGGATGTCTGTTAGTGTAAATCTACCAAGCGATTTGTTTCCCGAGGCAACTTCCCTTTCTCCTTGTAAGATATGAATTTCTACTTGAGTTTGGTTGTTTTCTGCTGTACTAAACACCTCAGATCTTTTAGTTGGGATTGTTGTATTTCTCTCAATCATTTTTGTCATAATTCCACCCTTAGTTTCTACACCTAACGTGAGGGGAGTAACATCTAAAAGAAGCACATCTTTTACATCACCTTTTAGTACACCTGCTTGTATAGCTGCTCCTGAGGCAACAACTTCATCAGGATTAACACCTTTGTGAGGATCTTTACCTGTTAAAGACTTTACTAATTCTTGTACCGACGGCATGCGAGTTGATCCACCAACTAAAATAATATGGTCAATGTCAGAATATTTCATACCCGCATCTTTTAAAGCACTTTCAACAGGCTCTTTTGTTCTCTCAACTAAATCTGATGTTATTTTTTCAAATTCAGATCGATTCAGTTTTTCAAGCAAATGCTGAGGTCCTGCATCATTAGCAGTTATGAATGGTAAATTAATTTCAGTTTCACTTGTAGACGAAAGTTCAATTTTAGCCTTTTCTGCACCTTCTTGAACTCTTTGAATTGCCATTTTGTCAGTCGATAAATCAATACCTGTTGATGATTTAAATTTTTCAATAAGCCAATCCATAATTCTTTGGTCCCAATCATCTCCACCTAATTTTGAGTCTCCTGAAGTTGATTTGACTTCGAAAACGCCCTCAGAAATTTCCAAAATTGAGACATCAAAAGTACCTCCACCGAGATCAAAAACAAGAATTTTTTGGTCTTCATTATTTTCTAAACCATATGCTAATGAGGCTGCTGTAGGCTCATTTATTATCCTCAAAACTTCTAATCCAGCAATTTGCCCAGCCTCTTTAGTGGCTTGTCTTTCTGCATCGTTAAAATATGCAGGAACAGTAATTACAGCTTCTGTTACGTCATCACCCAAATAAGCCTCGGCATCTCTTTTTAATTTTTGTAATATACGAGCTGAAATTTCTTGAGGGGTATAATCTTTACCTTCAAAGTTCTCTTTCCAATTAGTTCCGATATCTCTTTTAATCGATCTAACAGTGTTATCAGGATTAGTTATTGCTTGTCTTTTAGCTAGTTCTCCAACAAGAACATCGTCAGATTTGAAAGCAACAATTGAGGGAGTTGTTCTATTTCCTTCAGCATTTGCAATTACTGTTGGCTCTCCACCCTCTAGTACTGCTACTACACTATTTGTGGTTCCTAAGTCAATTCCTACGGCTTTACCCATGTTTACCAATCCTTTCTAAATTATGTTTGCGGTTCTTGTTCTCTTGCTAGATGACCCCTTACTCTCGGATAGGAGATAGGAGCATGCAAAAAACAATACTTTTTCTTGTTGTACATACTTATGACTGTTTCACACGTATCAAATTCACAGACTCTTCCTGAAGTGTATTTTTTGGAACGCCTTACACCAGGCTTAACTGTTGATGCGGTTAATGTACTACTCATTTAATTCCTTTCAATCTTACCTAATATATTGATATAATCTAAGTAATTATACTTAGATTTAATATAAATATAGTAATGTTGTAAATTTATGCAAACTTTTTATAAAAAATGTCTATGTTCAGTCGTTTTAAATAACATATACCCTTGATATCATTAATAGATGGATCAAACAAATCTTCATATTATTGGACTTGGGAATCTTGGAATGTCATTTTTAGGGGGCTTTAAAAGCATAAATTCAAACCTAAATTTAAATCTTTATGAAAGTAACGAAAAAACAAGAGATCTATTAATACAAGATGGTTGGGAAAATGTTTATTCCAGTATTGAATCTATTAGCGATGGAATAATTTTGTTGTGCATAAAACCAAATGATTTAAATGATTTTATTCTTGAGAACAAAGGAAAAATCCACAGTGATGTTTTAATATGTTCTTCACTTGCTGGAGTTTCTGTAAAAACATTTGAATCAGAATTTGAAAATAAGATTATTAGACTAATGCCTAATCTTGCAATCAAGCAAAAATCAGGTTTCATACCATTTACTAGAAACTACACAGACGATTATCTTAATTTTGTAGAAGCATTAAACACTTTAGGATCTACTCAAGAATACGACGAAAGTCTCTTTCATATTATTACTGCAATATATGGCAGTGGACCAGCCTGGTATTTTGAACTTTCTGCGAAGATAGTTAACTCAGCTGTAAATCTTGGAATGGATGAAAGCGATGCCAAGATATTAGTAAGCAACCTCCTATCTTCATTACCACATTTGACTGGCGAAAAAGACTTTGATGAAATAGTTGAAAATATAAAATCTCCAAAAGGGACAACTGAAGCCGGTATAAATTCGCTCGAAAATAATTCTTTTGATAAAATTATTTATGAAGCAATTGAGTCCGCTGTAGAGCGTTCGATAGAGATATCTAAAGCGATGGAAAATGAATAAACAAAAACCAACAAGGCAAGTTAATGATTATGTTCTGTTATTTTCTGCAGGCGCTGCATTATCCGTAGTTTTTTTGTGGTTAGCAAGTTACATTTTTCCAGAAGGCGAAATAATTGGGGGAAGACGCGTTTTTGAAAATGTACCTAAATCAATTCAATATATATTTTATATACTGAGTGCTGCATCAGTTTACATTTGCGGCTATCTGTTTTCGCTTCGTGCAAAAAATTGGTCTAGGGGCACAGAAGAAAAGAGAAAAGTTAAATTATCGAAGAGAATCTTAAGTTTCTTCGATGGAATATTAATGAGGACAACTCTTCGATTTAAAGCTGCTGGAGTAATGCATTCGATGATTTACCTTGGATTCTTAGGTTTATTTGCAGGTACTATCACACTTGAAATACATCATTTGATGCCTCCCTCATTGAAATTTTTACAGGGCACAACATATATTGTTTATTCTTTTTCTCTAGAACTCGCCTCACTTCTCTACCTAGGCGGTCTTGGATGGGCTTTTTATAGACGAATATTTGGAACTGAAGATAGGATCAAAACTAAAACTAAGATGGATGATTATCTAACATTATCACTTTTAGCCTTTATGGGAATATCAGGACTTACAACTGAAGCTGGAAGAATTCTTGTAGAAGGGTTTCCAAACTATGAAAAATGGAGTTTTGTTGGTTATTACATTGCAACCTTGCTTCCCTTTGATGATGGAATTTTATTCCACAGAGTTTCATGGATACTCCATACAGTAAGCTTTTTTGTATTTTTACTTGTTTTACCACAATCAAAATTAAGACATATTGTTACTTCGCCATCAAATATGTTTTTAAGTCCGAAAGATAGACCAAAAGGGGCAATGAGAGACATTGGAAATCTAATGGAGGCTGAGGACATCGAGACAGTTGGTGCTGAATTAATTGAAAATTTTACATGGAAACAACTACTTGATCTCGACGCTTGCACTGTTTGTGGTAGATGTACATCTGTTTGTCCAGCAAATCTTACTGGTAAGCCCTTAGACCCCCGTGAAATAATATTGAAAGTTGGACAAGTAATGTCTGAGAGCGGCGACCCATCTGTCCCAGCAACAGTATCAACCCCTATAGATTTAAAAGTAAAGTCATCAAGTGTATTTGATCGTATCACTCCTGAAGAACTTTGGGCATGTACGTCTTGTAAAGCATGCGATGAAATTTGTCCTGTAAATATTGAGATTTTAGACAAAATATTGGACATGAGAAGATACCTAGCACTTATGGCTTCAGATTTTCCTTCAGAATTAGGTAAAGCTTATGTTGCAATGGAAAACTCTTCAAATCCTTGGGGTGCTTCTCAAGAAGATAGAATGAAATGGTCTGAAGATTTAGAATTTGATGTACCTCTACTAGATGAAACCAACAAAGAGGAAGTAGAGTATCTTTACTGGATTGGATGTGCAGGTGCATTTGATGATAGAAACGTACCAGTCACCAAAGCGGTTGCAACCTTGCTTAAACGAGCAAACGTATCATATGCTGTACTTGGGACTAAAGAAGTTTGCACAGGTGACTCAGCAAGAAGAACAGGAAATGAATTTGTCTTTCAACAATTAGCTATTCAAAATATTGAAACTATGAATAATTTGGATGTCAAAAAAGTTATAACTCAATGTCCTCATTGTTTTAATACAATATCAAATGAATATCCCCAACTAGGTGGAAATTTTGAAGTTATTCATCACAGTCAACTTTTAACTGAGCTTGTTCAGTCTGGAAAAATTGAAGTAGGAACAAGTGAAGAACCGCACGTCATTACCTATCATGACTCTTGTTACCTTGGAAGGCATAATGATATCTATACAGCGCCAAGAGAAATTGTAGGGTCAATAGGTGGGATTGAAATTAGAGAAATGAAGAGACAAGGAACGAACAGTTTTTGTTGCGGTGCCGGTGGTGGACGAATGTGGATGGAAGAGGCGACTGGAAAAAAAGTAAATATAGAAAGAGTTGAGGAAGCAATTGAAACTGGTGCTAATGAGGTTGCTGTAGCATGCCCCTTTTGTTACATAATGATGGATGATGGAATGAAAGAACTTGGACAGGGTGATAACGTCAGGGTTAGAGACGTATCATTAATTTTGCTTGATAACTTAAGACAAGATTAAATATTTTTACCCATAAAGAATTTGCCAATATCACCATTTGAGTTTTTTATACTATAAATTACGTAAATAGCAGTTGTTAAATTACCTAATGTAGCAAGAAAAACTAACCAAATGATTGAATTAAATGGCTTTTCTTTAAAAACAATCCATATTCCTACAAAAATAAATCCTGCATATAAGTCTACAAGCGAAACAACTCCCCAGGGTAAAGATGGAATTATAGAATCAAATAAAGACACTTGAGTTTGAGCCCAAAATATGACAGACACCATCGATATACTTATCAAATAAGCTGCTACTTTTGTTATAGTCATACATTAGATTCTAAGAAACAGATAGGTATATGAGAATAAATAGAAAATTAATTTTAAAAATTCTGAAGTTAGATAAAAATATTTATAATGAGCTAGCTTCTGAACCATCTAACTTTCAAATCGCTATCGCTATATATGTTTCAGGATTTTTATTAAGTGGTATTGCTATTTTGAGTTTTTTGAGAACTTCTTTGTCATATCTCGAAGAAAATCTGAGCTTGATTGTTGGGACCTTACCAATTGAGACTGTAAATGAACTAAATAATTTGATTAATGAATTTGAAAATATATTTAATTCACAAGAAATATTTAGTCTTTTACTAAGTTATCTAATATCAAGCTTTAGTTCTGGATTTATTGGAGTTGGAATAGTCTATCTACTTCTCACTAGATTTTTTAGGAAAGAATCAAATTTTAAACAAGTAGGAATTATTTATGGATTTTCAAACTTACCCGTTTTTCTTAATGGGATAATTTTCTTTACTAATTCAATTCCCCTTCAAATATTTCTAATTATTGGTACAGCAATTTTTGCTTTAGTGTGTCTCGGCTCAGGCCTTAAGCAGACTTATCTTTTGAGAAATATTGAAGCGTTCCTCCTAGTTGTTGTCTCTGGTTTTGGTAGTTCACTTTTTTCACAAGTGATTTAAATGAATTCTGCAATCATTTTAGCTGCAGGAGATTCATCAAGAATGGGATTTCCAAAACAGCTAGCTGAATATAAAGGCAAAACAATTTTACAGACCGTAGTAGATGAGGTTACAAAAAATTTCGAGGACACGATTGTTGTGTTAGGACATGAAAATGAGACCTTGACAGATAAAATAAATTTTTATAATAGTACGGTAATCATAAATGAAAACTGGGAAGAAGGAATTATATCTTCTATTCGGTCAGGACTTTTTCATTTAAGTTCTGATAAACAAATAGAAAGTGCGACAATATTTATGGGAGATCAGCCGGCAATAAGCTCCGAAGTAATTCAGAAAATTATAAATTGTAAACATTATGATAATGAAGTTGTTGTTCCACAGTATCGTTATCAGCTTGGATACCCAATTCTTATTCCAAGATTTTTTTGGAATAAGCTTGAATTAATCACACAGGATGACTTTGAAGGTACAGACTCCGTATATAAAAATTTTGAACTTGTTGACTATTTAGAAACCTCAGAAATAAAATTAAAAATAGTTAATTTTAATTTTTTAAAACCAACAGATTATGACGAGCAGTCAGATTTTTAGAGTGGGAAAAACTCTCTAAAATTTTTCTTAGTTTTACAAAAAAATTTTGTAAACTTTGATAATGAATTCAATAGACTCTATAAACGGCATGACACATACAGAAGCCACAAAATTAAGAAGAGCTAGAGTCAGGACTACAGTCACATTTCTTCAAATTGCTTCAACTCGTTCAGGAAGAGCACTTCTTACCAAAGAAACGGGAATTACCTCACCTAAACTTTTACATTGGGCCAAACGAGCAGAGCTTATGAAGATAAAAAATCTTGGAAAAGACTACGCAGACCTTCTAGAGGCGGTAGGAGTAGAAAGTGTTTCTGATTTAAAGAGAAGAAACCCCGAAAGTCTTCACGAGATGATGAATGGAATAAATAAAAGAAAAAAAATTGTAGATAGAATGCCATCATTAAAAAGAGTCACAAGATGGATTGACGATTCTAAAGATATTGTCATTACGGTATCTTCTTAGTTAATCATTTATCTATCATTATTGTGTGGAAACTAAAACTTTAAGAATTTCTTGCGCTCAGCTTTCCTTTTCCGTTGGAGCAATTCAGGAAAATAAAGAAAAAATTCTAAGCAAATTAGAAGAGGCTGAAAAAATTTCTTCCGATATCGTTTTATTTCCGGAACTTTCACTAACTGGATATCCGCCGGAAGATTTACTTTTAAGAGAAAGCTTTGTTGGAAAAAATTTTGCAGTGTTAGAAGAGATTGCTGAATTTTCAGGAAAAACAAGTGGAGTGGTCGGATTTGTGGATAGAAGTATAAGAAAACAAACAAATGACAATGTAGACAGAAATATAACTAATGCGGCAGCCATCGTCCAAAATGGAGATGTTCAAGGTATTTATCATAAATGTTTTCTTCCAAATTATTCCGTTTTTGACGAAGCGAGATATTTCGATAAGGGTTTAGATCCTTCAGCGTTATTTTGGTATGAAAATATTCCTGTTGGAATAAATATTTGTGAAGATATTTGGATTGATGATGGGCCAGCTGAAGAACAAGTTGCAAAAGGTGCATCGATAATTTTGAATATTAACGCTTCACCATTTGATATCAATAAAATTGATCAAAGAAAAAAGCTTGTTAAGGGCAAAGCCAAAAAATTAAATGTTCCGATTGTTTATTTAAATATGGTTGGAGGCCAAGACGAACTTGTATTTGATGGAGGCTCTTTCGTTGTTGATAAAAATGGAGAATTTATTTATGTAGCTCCTCAATTTGAGGAGGATTTCTTTACTTTTGACATCGAACTGGAAGTTACGGATAATGTCTCAGAATCAAGCTTGTCCTTAAATGAAAAAAACATCAAGATAGAACCTCTCCTAAGTAGTAATAATTTAAATAAGACAGAATCGATGTATTCAGCACTAGAACTTGGCTTATCAGATTATGTTACAAAAAATAAATTTGAAAAAGTCTTAGTAGGCCTTTCAGGAGGTATCGATTCGGCGTTAACTGCAACAATAGCTTGTGATGCATTGTCTCCAGAAAATGTTATTGGAGTTGCAATGCCATCTAAATATAATCCAGACTCATCTTTGGAAGACGCAAAAAAACTAGCTAAAAATTTGGGCATAGAGATTAAAGAAATCAATATTGAAGACACTGTAGAAAACTTCAGAGAATTATTAGGAAACAATACTGATGAAAAATTAGGAAATGTTGTTGATGAGAATATTCAATCAAGAGTGAGGGGAAATATACTTATGGCTCTTTCAAACCAGCTAGGAGCAATGGTGGTTTCGACCGGGAATAAATCAGAAATGGCAGTTGGCTACGCAACACTTTACGGAGATTTAGTAGGAGGATTTGCATTGCTTAAAGATGTGTATAAAGCAGATGTTTACAATTTAGCAAATTACCGAAACTCTATATCAGATGTAATTCCTAAAAGTACAATATTAAAGGAACCCAGTGCTGAGCTTAGCAATGACCAGTTTGATTCAGACACTCTTCCAGATTACGATACACTCGACAAAATAATTCAACTTTATATTGAAGAAGATTTTTCATCTGAAAAAATTATTAAATCAGGAATTGATAAAGAAATCGTATATGATGTTCTTGAAAAAATTGATAGAAACGAATATAAGAGAAATCAAGTTGCTCCTGGTGTAAAATTGACAAACAGAGCTTTTGGGAAAGATAGAAGAATGCCAATTACAAATACTTACAAAAGAGAAAAAAACTAGAGATGTATTTAATTAACGGAAAAGAAGTAAAAAAAGAAGAATTTAATATACCTGTGGAGAATTTAGCAATCTGGAGAGGTGACGGTATTTTTGAAGCTATAGCAATTCACAATGGTTATTTATTTGCAATAGATAAACATATGGAGAGATTTGCTAAGTCGGCCGAAAAAATGTTTTTTGATGATATTGATTTCACAAAAATAAAAGAAGATTTAATTTCAATAGCATCAAAATTTGATAATGGATATATGCGAGTAATAATTGGCAGAGGTACAGACAAAGATAAAAGTGATGTTTATATTTTTTATCAAGATTTAATTAATTTCCCAGAAAGTTTTTCATTACAATCTCAAAAAGCTCATTGGCAATCAGGGGGAGACTTTTCTCTGGACGAGGTAGAAAATATAGGATCTAAAACAATTTCATATGCTATGAATATTAATCAAACCAGGCTTGCACAAAAGAGTGGCTACACCGATTCTTTACTTTTAAATAAAGATGGAATTGTTCTTGAGGGTCCAACGTTTTGTGTTAGTTGGATAATTGATAATAAAATTTATGTACCAAGCCTTGACTTAGGAATATTAGATTCAATTACAAGAAGGACATTAATTGATATTGCAAAAGAAGCAGGACTAGATTTAAAAGTTGAAAACATCCATATTAACGACATTTATAATGTTGATACAGTTTTTGCTTTATCGACTGCAAAACACGGAACTTTTGTTAGTCAGATTGATGATCAGACATACACCGAGGATCCTCTCCTTGAAATAATTCGACAGTCATTTAGCGATTTTATCGAAAAAGAAAGACAATTAAAGAAATAACTTAAGGAGGTTCACTTGAGACTAACTGAATACTCTCATGGCGCTGGTTGAGCATGTAAACTCTCACCTAGTGAGCTTGCTCAAGTTTTGACGCAATTTAAGAATCATAAAGCAACAACATCTCCCAACTTACTTGTCGGTTTGGACAATCCCGATGACGGAGGTGTAATAAATATTGGTGACCAAAAAATAATTCAAACCGTTGATTTTTTCACCCCAATTTTGGACAATCCATATGATTGGGGGAGAGTTGCAGCAGCTAATGCATTATCTGATGTTTATGCAATGGGAGGAGAGCCTATTTCTGCTCTGCAGTTGGTTTGCTGGCCTAGAAATGATATCAGTTTTGACATCCTATCCGAGGTCATCAGGGGCGGACTAGATACAATGGAAAAAGCCAACTGCACAGTCGTTGGAGGACATAGCATAGATGATAAAGAGCCAAAATATGGATTTTCTATTACAGGAATTATAAAAGGACAAGTACTAAAGAATAACAATGTAAATAATGGTGATAGGTTATTTTTGACCAAGCCTATTGGGACTGGAATCATAACAACTGCTATCAAAAAAGGCATTGCATCAGAAGTTAGCATCAAACTTGTCACTGACATTATGACAAAATTAAATAAAGATGCTCTCGAATTTGGATTAAGAAACAATGCCACAGCTATTACTGACGTAACAGGTTTCGGCCTGCTAGGACATTTATATGAAATGTTAAAAAATTCTAGCTTATCAGCAACAGTGAACTTTGATAATGTACCCTTAATTTCAGATATTTATGAATATTTAGATAAGGGAATTTATCCATCAGGAAGTCAAAGAAACCTGGACTATTTATCTGAAAATATAATCCATGACTCGAAAGTGAAATCAATACAAATACTATGCGATGCTCAAACTAATGGAGGTTTACTAATTGCCATTCCAAAAGACCAAGAAATAAAATCATCTAAGAATATGAAAGTTAATGAAGATATTTGGGAAATAGGGGAAATTAATACTAAATATAATGAAAAGATAAATATTATTTAATAATGATTAAAACAATTGCAAAAGTTTTTGCCTTTACATCAATTTTTAAAAATTTAGTTCTAACTCAAAAGAGCAAGACAGAAGGTGTAACCCAGCTTCACCCGGTAAAGATACCTGGAAGAACAATTTTTGTTAGAGAAAAAGAGTACTTTATTAGAGAAAATTTTGTTGAGGGAACTGTACCAATTATATTTTTACATAGTTGGGGTACAGATTCATTAGGAAGCTGGTTCAACGTGCTACCAAAAATAAAAAATTTGAGCTCATTTATAACAATTGATCTTAAGAATCATGGTCGCTCAGATAGTAGTTGGGAAAGATGGAGTGTTGATGAAAATGCAGATATTGTTATCAGCATCATTGATGAATTAAATATTGATGAGTGCTATTTAGCTGGATGGTCTATGGGAAGTGCTGTCTCCTTAACTATTTCAAAAAAAATACCTGAGAAAATAAAGAAAATGGTTTTAATTACACCTTTTAGTTGGATTGAAGGCGAACGCTTCAAAGATAATTACTTATTCAAACTTTTAGTAGGAGGTGTAAGGATAAGAGAAAGGCTATTCCCAAATAAAAACCCTCAATCAAAATTCTCATATCTTAAAAAATCAAAAGCTTTGAGAAATGAGTTTACCGATTGGGCATGGAATAATCTTCATCAGTCAAAAAATGATTTTATTTATGGAGATGGAGGACGACACGTAGTTGCATTTGACGCAAGAGAATGGTTAAGTGAGATAGAGACAGAAACACTTGCAATAATAGGTGGTAGAGATAGCCTAGTTCCTCAAAAAGCATCTAAAGAAGTTACAACAAACATGCTGAATGTAAAATCAGTAACTTTTAAAGACGCACTCCATGGAATACCTTGGACTCACGATGAAGAACTTATTGATGAATTAAAACAATTTCTAAATTTATGAAAAATATATTATTTATTGCTCCAACAAATTACACACTTCCGATAAATGAGACATTAAAAAAAAAGTTTTTCGCTTTAAGTGAAGTTTGTAACGTTAGAGTTTTAGCTTTTGCCGATATAAGTACGACTACGAATGAAGAATATGGAAAATTTTTTTTATATAAAAAAATAAAAAATCGTTTAATAAATTATCTTAAAATAATTCAAATTTCTATTTTTGTAACTCCAAATATTATAAAAAAAGAAAAAATAAATGTTGTTTGCTACCAAGACCCTGTTTCATCTTTTTTTTCAATCTTATTCTTAAAGATTCGATCTATAGATGTAAAGATTATTGTCGAAACTCATGGAGATTTCATAGAAACTTTAAGCTTGGAAAAAAATCTATTGTTTCCAAACACTTACAAAAGATTTTTTTTCTTAATGGCAAAATATTCATTAAATAAATGCGATAAAGTTAGAGCAGTTTCTTCCTCAACGGAACAACAAGTAATTCAGATATCCCCTTCAAAAGATATTGTTAGATTTCCTGCTTGGGTAGATTTTAAAGATTTTGAAGAAATTGATTCAGCAATAGTTAATCATGATAAATTTAATATATTATTCATTGGAAGTGTGACCGATAGAAAAAAACCACACATGATTATTGAAGCAATAAATTCATTGCAAGATAAAAACATAAAGCTATCTATTGTTGGACCAACTCCTAATGAAAAATATTTAGAGGAATTACAAGAGTTGATTGTGAAGAGAAATCTTAGTAACCAGATTTCTCTTATCGGTTCAGTTGATAGAGAGAATGTTAAAAAATTTTACAAAAATTCGAGTTTGATGGTATTACCTTCTATTTCCGAGGGACTCGCACGTGTTATTTTTGAATCACAAGTTGCTTCATGTCCTGTTTTAGTTACTGATGCACCTGGTATGGGTGATATTGTAATTGACGGTCAAACAGGTTATATGTTCGAAAGCAACAATCTAGAAAGCCTTTCAGAGAAGATTGCTTACATAAAAGACAATTATGAGGAAGTGTCAGCAATTGCAAAAAATGCAAAAAATTTTATTTTAACAAATTACTCAGAAGACAATTTTAAATTTAGCTTTAAAAAGCTTTTTGATACTGTTTAAATTATAAAACTGTCTACTCAGGTTGCTATTCTTGTAACATGGAAGTTTTATTTTTGGTAATTATCATTGTTCTCTTGGCGGCCAATTTATATTTTGTAACAAAAAAAGATGCTCCAGAAGAT
The DNA here is from genome assembly GCA_902519845.1 of uncultured Candidatus Actinomarina sp. Classification (GTDB taxonomy): domain Bacteria; phylum Actinomycetota; class Acidimicrobiia; order Actinomarinales; family Actinomarinaceae; genus Actinomarina. The sequence goes on from CABYLQ010000001.1 coordinate 128,326, forward strand.
GAGAAAAATGATGAATATTTGATCAAAGGAATAGTAAGTGAAATTATAGAAAATGAAGAGTCACAAATTTATAAACTTTTAAACAGATCGGATCAAACAGTCAAAGAATTTCTTGAAAAAACAGGCGAAATTAAAAGTTCAATTACAGGAGTTGATCAACAAACAAGAAACCTAATTTCAGTTCTTAATAACAATCAGAGTCGAGGACAATGGGCAGAATTTCAAGTAGAAGATCTTCTTGGAATAATGGAATACAAAGAAGGCATACATTATGAAACTCAAAAAATTATGAAAAGCGGAACAAAACCTGACTTCACTTTTTACCTTCCGGATAATAAATCTATAAATATGGATTCTAAATTTCCATTGACAATATATATGGAAATTGCAAAACTAACAAGAGATCTTGAAGATGAAACTTTAGATGAACTTGGTAGACGAGAAGTTACCGAACTAATAAAGAGTAAAAATAAAGAATTTCTTGATAAAGCTATCAAAACAAAAATTGATGAAACAGCCGGACGAGAAGGCTATATTTCACCCGACGAAGACACAGTTGATTTTGTTTTAATGTATATTCCCTTGGAGAATTTGTATCATTTTCTTTTGACTTCCGAAATAGGATCTTCGAAAACTCCAGTTATTGAGTATGCTTTTTCAAAAAAAGTTATACTAGCAAGTCCCCAAACCTTGATGGCCTATCTTGAAACAATCAGACATTCAATGAAATTATTTAGTCTGCAGACAGATACTAAAAATATTTTGTCAACACATGAAAAAGTCAAAAATGAAATTAGAAAATTTATCGACACATTTGATGAAGTCACAAAAAGGCTGGATCAAACAGTAAAATCATTTGAATCTTTAAAGAAAACAAGGGTAGATAAATTAGAGAAATCTTTTGACGAGCTTGATGAAGTTAATCGAAGGTTAGAAGATTAGTAATTATCAGACAATCTTGTTACGACCATAATACATTTGTCATCAATAAAATTTTTGTTTTCATCGATTAAAAATTCAGATATTTCTCTACTATCTGCACCTGGCTGATACCAAAAGTTGTCATACCCTTTTTGCACTAAGTCTTTTGTTACCTTCAAACCCTCATCAGGAGGAATTACAAAATTTATAATTGAAGGTTTTTGAATTAAATCGCTCACACTTTTATGTGATTTAATTCCTTGAATTTGGATTTCTGTTTTATTGATGGGATGTACAATATATCCTTTAGCTAATAAATCTATGAAAATTTTATTTCCATATTTTTTGGGATCATTTGAAGCTCCAATAAGAGCAATTATGTTTTCTTTATTTTGTAAGGCTTCTAACAATTAAAAGTTTTCGGCCTTCATAGCATAAAGGTCTTCTTTGCCTGCAGTAACTGCAGAAGCGTAACCAGATGACAAAGGTAAAAGTTGTTCGATATAAAACTTAGAAAGAGTTAACTTATCTGAATAGAACTCATCATTGGTTTCTTTGTACTTTTTATTAGCAAGAATTGCCGCTTTACCCATGTAGTAACCACCCAAAACTTGTCCAAACATTTTCAAGTAAGGTGTCGCTGCAGCGCTTGCATCAACGAGTTCTCCTTCTAGCATTCTTCCTCCAAGCCACAAAGTTACTTCTGAAAGAGTGTCAACTTCTTTTTGAAGCTTTTCAGCCATAGAAGATATAATTTCATCATCATTTTTCATGTCATCTATAACTTTTTGAACATCCCCTAAAAGTCTTTGCATTGCCTGTCCGTTATCAAGTGGAAGCTTCCTAAACATTAGATCAAGAGCTTGAATACCGTTAGTGCCTTCATAAATAGGGGCTATCCTGGAATCTCTTAAATATTGAGCTACTCCAGTTTCTTCTACATATCCCATGCCACCATATATTTGGATGGCCATTGAAGACAATTCAACACCCAAATCGGATATCCATGCTTTAGTTATTGGAGTAAGAATTCCACATCTTTCCTCTCCAAACTCTTTGAGTTCACCTTCACCAAAATATTCAACATCTAGCATAAGTTGATTGTCGTACATCATATATCTCATTGCATCAACGTAAGACTTTATTGTCATAAGCATCCTTCTTACATCAGCATGATCAATGATTGTTGATTCTTTAGCATCTTCTTTAGACATACCAACAGGTCGACCTTGGACTCTGTCCCTTGCATATTGAGCAGCACCTTGAAGAGCACCTGATGCTGATGCTAATCCTTGTCCACCTACCCATACGCGTGCTTCATTCATCATTGTGAACATATAGTTAAGACCTCTATTTTCATCGCCAACAAGATAACCAATTGAACCATCATATTCCATGACACAAGTCGGACTTGCATGGATGCCAAGCTTTTCTTCTATTGAGATACAACTCACGTTATTGTCATCACCAAGGGATCCGTCATCATTAACCATGACCTTGGGAACTATAAACATAGATATTCCTTTTGTTCCTTCTGGTGATCCTGGAATTTTTGCTAGGACTAAGTGAATTATGTTGTCAGTTAAATCATGTTCTCCAAAAGTTATCCATACTTTTGTACCTGTTATTTTATAACTACCATCTTCCAGTGGTTCTGCCTTTGTAGTGATCGTTCCTAAGTCTGAACCAGATTGTGGCTCACTTAGATTCATAGTTCCAGTCCATTCACCAGACACTAACTTTGGTAAAAATTTTGCTTTTTGATCTTCACTTCCATGAAAGTTGATTGCTGATATTGCACCTGCTGCGAGACCTGGTGCTAAACCAAATGCTAAGTTTGCAGTACTTAATATTTCAAGGGTTCCACCTGAGAGTGCAATGGGCATACCGCCTCCTCCAATTTCAGAAGGTAACGATATTGACGCCCAACCAGCTTCGGAAAAGCTTTTGTATGCATCTATGAACTCCTTGGGCATAGTCACTTTACCATCCTTGATGGTTGCACCTTGTTGATCACCAATAGCATTTATTGGAGCTAACACTTCTTCAGCAAATTTAGCACACTCTTCCATTGTTGGAATAACGATATCTTCATTAAAGTCGCTAAATGCTGGAATTTTTGAAATTACATCATATGTTTCAACTACTTCGTAGCCGAATACTATGTCTTTTACTGGTGCTTTAAATGCGACTGCCATATTCTATTTTAAACTAAAATTAGATAAACTATTAAATTATTAGCGCGGATTTATTTCAACTAGTTCTGAAATTTCTGATATTTTTTCAATACTAGGTAATTCATTAGTACCAGCAGTAATTGCTCCTGCAGCGCATGCTCCTTTAACAGTTTCAATTATGTCATCTGTACCAAAAGTGCCAATATAAGCAGCAGTTGCATCTCCCGCACCAGTTGAATTGATAGTTTTAAAATCTGGAGGGGCTATTTCTATAGTTCCATCATTGCTTAGGAGTCTGGCAGGTAAATTTGAGGAGGTTAATAGTATCCAATCAACAGAACGGTTATGTAGAAGCTTGTTTGCTTCGACAACATCTATTTCATCTTTGCTTACCACTAGAAAGTTGATTTTATAAGTAATTTCTTCTTGGTATCCCGCTTGGGTTATAAAAATGTCTTCATTTATTGTATTTAAATCATCTTTAATATAAGGTACCGAGTATCTATCAATTATCAGTGAGTCAAAACTATTCAATTTATTTATATCACTCCATTCACAAAATTCATAGCCTGAAGAAATTATCGTTCTTTCCCCATTTTTGTCAACGTATATAGAACAACTTGGAGTAGTGTGTTCATTTATTAATACATTTTCATATTTTATTTTTGATATATCTAAATAATTAGTTATGTATTTACCAAATTCATCATTTCCAATACTATTCCCAGCAACCGCAACGTCTACACCCCAATTAGCTATATTTTCGGCACAGTTTACAGCGGTTCCACCGGGTCTTGTTTTGTAGTCCTTGCTCCTAATATCTCCACCCAAATCTGGCAATTCATCAACAAAGTAGATAAAGTCTGGATTTATAGTCCCAAAACACAGAATATTTTTAAACGGCATGTTTATAACTTTACTATCAATTAAATTGTTTAAAAATTTATCATAAAATCAAGAATTTGTTTAAATAATATCCATGAATGTTAAAACTTTAAATGCAAAAGTTGATGAATTTGTTTCATACACCATGAGCTTTTTAAATAATATACAGGTCTACCACTGGCAGACACAATCATATTCTGAACATGAAGCTTTAGGAGAATACTATGAAAGTCTTACTTTGCTAAACGATAAACTTGTTGAGTCTTGGCAAGGTAATCAAAATACACGCTTAAGGTTTAGTGAAGGCCCGTATTCTTTAGAAAACTATTTTTCAAAAGAAGAAACAAAAAATAAAATAATCGATTTTAAAAATCAAGTTACTACGATGTCAGGATACGTAGCTGAATTAAATGAGTCAAACAATTTTGATGATATTGAGAATATACTCGAAGAAATTTCCGAAACAAACAGCAGAACTCTTTATCTTTTGAGTTTGAGTTAATTTAAATATCTAATACTCTATATTTCATAATTATTTAAAAAGGTGATTATGAAGGTTGCTTACATATTAAATACTCCGAACGCTGCAAACTACAAGGTTGGTGAGATGATTCTTCCACAACTTGAAAGTGACAGTCACGGGGTTGAAGTAGTTGGTATTTTCTTTTTTGATGACAACACTATGCTTCTTCAAAAAGGAAATCCTAAAGGGGAAAGATTAGCAAAAATTGCTGCTGAAAAAGGAATGTTATTGATGATGTGTGATCAATGTGCAAACCAAAGAGGATTAGCATCAGAAAAGAGTGAAGGTGGATACACGGCTGAGGGCACCGTTGATGGTGTAGCAGTTGGTTGCTTCCCAGATCTGTATGGTGCGTTATCTGGAAATATGCCCGATCAGGTAATATCACTCTGATATAGGACTAAAAATTAATGTTTAAGCTTTGGCTTATTACTAAAAGTGATAGGCCAAGCTTTTAGAGATTTTGATTAAGCTTGAATCCAGTCCTCTGGATTATCATCAACAAAAAAATCTGAAACAAGTTTCGATTCTGGATCTACCGCATAATCAGTAAAATCGGTGACCCCTTCTTCTTCTAGAACGTCTTGATCTAAATAAAAGTTACCTGTATTTTCGTTTGAATCTCTTTTAAGTACTGCGTAAGCTGCGTCAGCATATATAGACGGTTTACGAGAACCTTTTACTAGTTCAGCTCCTATAACATTCCTTACAGCAGCGGTATCTAGTGAAGTTCTAGGCCATAAGCAATTAGAAGCAACTCCAAACTTTCCAAGTTCTTCTGCAAGTCCGTGTGCAACGAGACTCATTCCATACTTGGCTGTTGTATAAGCAAGTGTCATACCAAACCACTTTCTATCAATATCAAGAGGAGGTGACAAAGTAAGAATATGGGGATTATCACCATTTTTTAAATAGGGAATTGTCTTTTGGCTGAGCATAAAAGTACTTCTTACATTTATTCCATGCATCAAATCGTATCTTTTCATTGGAGTGTTCACGGTGTCAGTTAAATGAATAGCACTCGCATTATTGATGCATATATCAATACCACCAAATTTTTTGACTGCTTCACTTACTGCATTTTCAACTTGTTCTTCGAATCTAATATCACACACAACAGGTAATGGGTTACCACCGACAGATTCAATTTCCTCGGCCGCAGTATAAATTGTTCCAGGAAGAGTTGGATGAGGCTCCGTAGTTTTTGCCAGTATGACAATGTTCGCACCATCTTTACCAAGTGCCTTTGCTATTTCAAGACCAACACCTCTAGAGCCCCCACTCATAATTACTGTTTTATCTTTAAAAAATGACATAATCTAATCTATTAAAGTATAAGCAGGTAATGTTAAAAATTCTTCAAAATCTTCATCAAATATAAGGTCTCTAAATAAATTAACAGCATCATCAAGCTTTTTTGGGTCCTCTTGAAAATCTTTAATTTTTCTTACTTCATCAGACATTAGTTCATCAACATATTCTTTACTTATAATAACTTTGGAATCTGTATGTGATTCAGTATTAAGCCATTGCCACAATTGAGATCTTGAAATTTCTGCTGTTGCCGCATCTTCCATAAGATTATATAGCGCTGCTGCTCCCTGTCCAAGAAGCCAAGATTGGATATAGAGAATACCGACTCTGATATTGGTCCTTATTCCTTCTTCCGAAATAGTTGATCCGGGAATATTAAAATCTTGGAGCATATTTTCAGATATAACCGTTTCGTTTGGAACAAAATCTATCTGATTTTCTTTCGTTCCTAAAGAATCTTGAAAGACATCTTTGCAAACTTTTACAAGGTCTGGATGTGCTACCCACGAGCCATCAAATCCCATATTGACCTCTCTTTCTTTATCTTTCTTGACTTGGTCTATAGCTTTTTCAGTTATTTCAGGATCTCGCCTATTTGGAATAAATGCTGACATACCTCCAATTGCATGTGCTCCTCTCTTGTGACAACTTTGTACAAGTAATTCAGTGTATGCTCTCATAAAGGGTACAGTCATGGTTATTTGAGATCTGTCGGGAAAATTAATATCTTTTATATCTCTATGTTTTTTTATTGCACTAAAAATATAGTCCCACCTTCCCGCATTCATACCAAGAGAGTGTTCTTTAAGCGAATAAAGCATCTCTTCAATTTCAAACGACGCTGATATTGTTTCCAATAAGACAGTTGCTCTGATAGTTCCTCTAGGTAAATCTAATTCATCTTCTGAGAATGTAAATATATCATTCCATAGTTGGGATTCATGACTATTTTCAAGTTTAGGTATATAAAAATAAGTACCAATATTATTTTCTAGGCGTAATTTTGCATTATGAAAGGTATATAAAGCAAAATCTAAGAATGCACCAGATATTGATTTTCCATCAATTAAAACATTTTTATCATAAAGATGTAAACCTCTTGGCCTTACAAATAAACTCGTATTACTATCCTCATTTAAAGCATAAGTCTTCTCATTTTTTGGGTCAACATATTCAAGTTTTCTATTATTTGCATCAAATAAATTAACTTGACCATCCATTAAGTTTTTCCAGGTTGGTGAAGTTGAATCTTCAAAATCTGCCATAAATACGTCTGCGCCAGAATTCAAAGCATTTATAATCATTTTTCGATCAACAGGTCCAGTAATCTCAACGTTTCTGTTTGCTACATCTGTTGGAGGAGGAGTAACCTTCCAATTGTCTTCTCTTATTTTTTGATCTTTTGGAAAAGAAAGTTTGTTTCCAGAAGAAATGGATTGTTGCATTTTTTCTCTATTTTCTAAAATCTCTTGACGTGAACTTTCAAAAGTTGAACAAATTTTTTCTAAAAAATTAAGTGCATCATCGGTCAGTATAGATTTATAATCTTTCTTTTTACTTGATTCTATTTCAATCATTAAAATTGTTCTTCTTCAGTAGAACCTTCCAAAGCTAATGTTGAGGCATCTCCACCTGAAATTATTGTCGATACTTTATCGAAATATCCTGCGCCAACTTCTCTCTGATGCTTTACTGATGTAAAGCCTTTTTCCTCAAGAGAAAACTCTTTTTCTTGAAGCTCAACATACGAAGACATATTTCCACCTTTATAATTTGTGGCTAATTCAAACATTGAGGTATTTAAAGCATGAAATCCTGCCAAAGTAATAAATTGAAATTTATAACCAAAAGTATTTAATTGTTCTTGGAATGTGGCTATTTCTTCTTCATTTAAAGATGCTTTCCAATTAAACGATGGTGAACAATTATAAGCCATAAGTTTGTTTGGAAATTTTTCACGAACTGCCTCTGCAAAATCTTTTGCAAAACCAAGATCGGGTTTAGAAGTTTCACACCACACAAGATCTGAATATGGAGCGTAAGAGAGTGCTCTTGAAATTGCTGCTTCGGGTCCATTATTAACTCTGTAGAATCCTTCAGCAGTTCTCTCACCCGTCACAAATTCTGCATCAATTTCATCAATATCACTTGTAAGTAAATTTGCACCCAATGCATCAGTTCTGGCAATAATCACGAGAGGCACCCCAAGTGTATCAGCAGCCAACCTAGCTGAGGTCAATGTTCTTATGTGCTGACTTGTTGGAACAAGGACTTTCCCTCCCATATGTCCACATTTTTTTTCAGCAGCAAGTTGATCTTCGAAATGTACAGCTGCTACTCCAGCTTCTATAAACTTTTTAGTAAGTTCAAAAACATTTAATGCTCCACCAAACCCTGCTTCTCCGTCGGCAACAATTGGAACGATATAATCTGTTGTCTCAATTCCGTCAGTTTTATCAACTTGTTCTGCTCTTAATAAAGCATTGTTAATTTTCTTTGCAAGATTTGGAGCACTATTACTTGGATATAGTGATTGATCGGGATAGGTCGTATCACCCAAATTTGAGTCAGCTGCAACTTGCCAACCACTTAGATATATTGCCTCAAGTCCGGCTTTTGCCATTTGAACTGCTTGATTACCTGATAAGGCTCCTAGAGCTGAAACCCATTCTTCTTTTCTATTTATTAAATTCCAAAGGTTTTTTGACCCATTTTGAGAAAGAGAGTATTCAATATTTACTGAGTTTCTTAGAGAGACTACATCTTCAGCTGAAAAATCTCTTTTAGTATCTTTCCACCTTGGGTTCGATTCCCAATCTTTATTAAGTATTGAAGCGTCAAGATGATCTTTATTCTCCATCGTAGAAACTTTCATAAATGTCATCTTTTGTTTGTTTTAATTTTTTTGCTACGTTTCGATAAGTCCTAACAACTCCAATTTTTTTCAAAAAATTGTAAGGTGCCCTAAAAATTTTATCTTCAAATGAAAGAAACTTGTTTACAAATTTAGAAGAATTTTCATCATTAGTTTCTTCATAATATTCTTCATCGTAGAACGTATTTTCGTCTATCATTTCTTTCCTTTCAAAAAAAATCCGGGCAATTTGCCCGGTCCATCAAACGCATGCGACAGGGCTACCTATAAGTAGATCACCACAACTTTTGCCGCATTTAAATTAAACATGTGAATAATATAGCAGTACTTCTTTAGTAATGTGTTACATTTTTGTTAAATTAATTTTGAGTAGAGGCAACACTTGCGATTATTACAATTAATGTAACAACACCAGCAGAAGCAATGAGAACTTCGCTTCTTGTAATTTTAATTTTCGGGGCTGAACTCATTACAGAGGCGAACAGCAGGATTGCTGCGGATATAATTAAGGCAAATAATGGTGCATAATCATGAAAGTTTATGAACACTTGGGATATTAATACTGAAATTATTCCACCAAACAAAATTGCTCCAAGTGGAATGACAATAGATCCTGTAACTCTATTTCTTATTATATTTGCTTCTTTTAGTTCATATATATCCAGACCTTTTGGCACTCCTAGAAGTATCCCTATTGCTGCGATCATTGATTGAGAAAGTGTCGAAAATAAAACAATCCTCCAGAAAGACCCCATTACTGGAATAAGGTGAGTTGTTACATCATCTTCAAGAATGGCTTCTATTGTAACTCCAATATTAGAAGTTATTAAAAATCCTACTGATGAGCCAAAAATTAATCCTAGGCCAATTCCTAAAAAAACTGATTCTCGATCATTTGTAAGTATTCCGAATCCTTCATAATTTTTTTCTAAAACTTTTTTCAGATTTACAGAATTGATTATGGAAAATAAAGTTGTTGTTAAAGCTATATTAAGAATGTATTGCGTTGGTATGTAATTAGATATTAAATTTAAAGTCTCTGCTTCAAGAATTAAACCTTCATAAAGATAAGAACTAACAATAAATGCTTGTATAAAGCCAGCAACAATTCCATAAATAGTTCCAAATTGCAATGCCCTAAAAATTTTTGCTCCTAGCTGTGCAGGGGGGTCAATATTTTCATTAATGTAATCAACCATTGTTTCAACTGGAGTTTCTTCATCCATTGTTTCAACTGGAATTTCTTCATCCATTGTTTCAACTGGAGTTTCTTCAACGATTGTTTCAACTGGAGTTTCTTCAACGATTGTTTCAACTGGAGTTGAGCTTACAGAAGGTGGTTCTCCGCTTGACCAACTATTTAAAATGACATTTATATCAACACCATTAGCTTCAGCTCTAGCTTGTGCCGATCTAGATACTAATTCTTGAGGCACACCTGTTGATGTACTAATTTGTTCTACTAGTTTTTCATCCATGTGATTGTTATTTAAATTTTAGTCTGACGAGACACTTCTAACCACATCGTCAAAAGTTTTTTCTGTTTTATACCATCTCATCCATATTGATAATATTGATATCCAAAGAATCATTCCCCCTCCCAATTTTAAGATTAAGCCACCAAGAACCTGGTCATTTAAGGTTGAAATATTAAATATATTATCGATACCTACATAGGCAGAATATAGTGGCTCTGTCCCAAACGCTAAAAAACTCGCAGGGACGGTGGGAAGCAAAGATTGTAGAAACAGATATCCAATGCTAGCTGCTGAACTTAAGCTTTTTATTTCCTCAGAAAACCCAATAACTGGGACCCACATATTTAAAGATACAAGCAGCATAATTGAATGAACTAAAAAGTGAAAAATGTGATTAGTAACCATTAGGTTAACAACGGTACTCCAGTGCATTCCAACCATAACAAAGTTAAACAAGAAAAAAGCAACAACTGGTTTACTTGTGATTTTTAAAATATTAATAAAGGGTTTTATTGAGATCAGTTTTTTTTGTGCGCTATGAAGGCCGAGTAATAAAAGGGGAGGAGACACAAGTGCCAGCACAAGGTGCTCAACAGAGTGAACTGAAAAAAGATATTTCTCACCAATGTCATGTAAAGGCCAATCTGTAAAAACCCATAGAATTATTAAACCAGAGTACCAAAATTTTCTTTTTGGCTTTTTTAGAGCATTGTTATTGGTTGTGTATTCAAAAAATATTATTAACGATATGATCAATGCCCAAACGTCATAATGTGGATGCCACTCAAGATTCATATTAAATAAAGTTACCTACAGCCCTTTCGATCATTACTATTGCAAACAAAATAAGTGCAAGAATCATACCTCCTGCAAAAAACTTATTAATTAAACTATTTTCATACCTTAAATGCATAAACCAACCTACAACAATTACAAATTTGCCTACAGCTAGAACTATTAACAAAGGTGCTGCAAGAGCTCCAACGATATCTTCAGTGTAATAAAGGGCTACTTCTATCGCCGTAAGAATTGCTAGGACTATTGCAATTTGCACATACTTGGTCGGGCTCGGATGTTCTTTGTGTGTTTCTGACATTAGATAAGATAAACCACTGTAAACAAAACAATCCAAACAATATCAACAAAGTGCCAGTAAAGGGCAATGAACTCTAAATTCATTCCTTCATTAAGAGATAATCCACGTTGTCTCTGTCCGACACCCCATAAAGCTAACAACAAAACTACACCTACAAAGACATGTAGTCCATGAAAACCAGTTAACACATAAAATGTTGAACTAAAAATATTTGTAGATAGTTCAAAGCCTTTATGATAAAACTCTGTAAATTCATATATTTGTCCTGCTAAAAAAACTGCCCCAAGCATTGCTGTTGCAAGAAGCCATACTCTTGTTTTTTCCTGATCATCTGTTTCGAGAGCATTATGAGCAAGCACCATTGTTAGAGAACTCATTAATAAAACAAATGAACTCACTGAGGTAAATGGAATATCATAAACATCTGTTAACTTGATTCCAGGAAAATCTCTTCCTTTAAAAATTAGAAAAGTTGTTATTAAAGTCCCAAAAAATAAAATTTCAGTTGATAGAAATATCCAAAAACCTAGTTTTCGTGTTTCAACACCAGTTGGTTCATGAGGATAGGCATGAGCATCACTCATAGGTAGAAGATTTCTTGGCATCAGGGGTTTCTTCGGAGGTTTCAAATTCTTCCTCAAGTGGTTCTGTACCCCAACCAAAACCTCCTATAAGTAGAAGAATTACACCAATTAAAGCAAGCGGAATAGATTTATAAATTACTGCATAACCTAAAAATGGTAGTCCAAAGGCAAGTATTAAAGGGAAATAAGAGGGGCTTGGTAAATGAATTTCCTCATCCGGGTTTAAGCCTTCTTCTTCAAGTTTTAGCAATAATTCATCCGTGCCTTCTCTTCTTACTGCTCTTCCATCTTCATCTTCCCCATATTTTTGATGCCAAAAGTCATCCAAAGATTTAATTTCAGGTGCTTTTGAAAAATTCCAGACAGGTGTAGGCGAAGGAATACTCCATTCAATTGTTCTTGCATCCCATGGATCAAATGGAGCTTTTTCACCCTTTCTTCGAGAATATATCCAATTTGCCATAAATACTAAAATTGCCACAGCAAGTATGAAAGCACCGATTGTAACAATTAAATTCCAAAATCCAAGATTTGTTTCTTCTGCATAAACCCATGTTCTTCTTACTTGTCCTTGAAGCCCTAGCCAATGCATTGGTCCAAAAGTCACATTAAATCCAATAAGCATGAGCCAAAAGTGTATTTTCCCCATCGTTTCGTTATACATTCGCCCCCATACCTTAGGAAACCAGAAATACAATCCTGAAAAGATACCGAATAGAGCCCCACCAAAAAGCACATAATGAAAATGTGCCACTATATAATAAGTATCTGTCTGTTGGGTGTCTGCTGGCACAACAGAATGGGTAACCCCACTTAATCCACCAATAACAAACATACCTATAAAGCCAAGTGCAAATAACATTGGAGTATTAAGTGTCAGCTTTCCTCCCCAAATTGTCCCCAGCCAATTAAATATTTTCACTCCCGTTGGAACAGCAATAATCATTGTTGAAAGACCAAATCCTGCTTGAGCAACGGGACTTATTGCAGATGCAAACATATGGTGAGCCCATACTCCAAACCCTATAAAGGCAATTCCAAATCCTGCAAATACTATGGCTGGATATCCAAATAATGGTTTTCTAGAAAATGTAGGAAGAACTTCTGAGACAATTCCAAAAGCAGGAAGAATTAAGATATAAACTTCTGGATGACCAAATAACCAAAAAAGGTGCTGCCATAAAACTGGATCTCCACCGCCCTCTGTAAGAAAAAAAGTAGTTCCAAACTGTCTGTCAAATGTTACGAAGAACAACGCAATTGCAATTATTGGTAATGAGAAAGCAAGAAGAAATGATACAGCAAATGTCATCCAAGTAAATACGGGCATTCTCATTAATCTCATACCTTTAGTTCTCATATTCAAGATTGTTGTTATAAAGTTGAAAGCTGAGACAAGAGATGCAATCCCTAAGATTTGCAAACCAATTGCCCAGTAATCCATCGCTGTTCCAGGAGAATATCTAAGTCCAGCATTTGGTTGATAACCAAACCACCCTCCATTTGGTGCTGAGGCAAGCCTACTGACTTCTTCATCAAGGTATCCTCCTTCAGGTGCACCAGCAGTACCAAAAAGAAATGTTGAATACAGGAATAGTCCACCAGCAACGAATATCCAAAATGATAATGCATTTAATCTTGGAAAGGCAACATCCCTTGCTCCTATTTGTAACGGTAAAAGATAGTTGAAGAAAGCTGCGCTAATTGGCATGATCGCTAGAAAGATCATTGTTGTTCCGTGCATTGTAAACATTGCATTGTATTCGGCCGCACTCAAAAAATTATTGTCCGGCTGAGAAAGTTGAATCCTTAATAAAAGAGCTTCAAGTCCTCCAACTAATAAAAAGAAGAATGCTGCATATCCATACATTATTCCAATTCTTTTATGATCAACAGTTGTTATCCAACTCCATACACCAGTTTCAGATGATGGTCTTGAAAAAAGATTCCTTTGTTTTTTTGGTTCAATAATTTTTGTCATTTTAAAGTTCCCAAATATTCTATTAATGCTTTAATTTCTCTTTCAGTTAATTCTAGATTAGGCATGAAAGTACCGGGCTTTATTTGAGCTGGATTTGCAAGCCATTTTGTTAAATTCTCAGAATTATTTTTTAATGCTGCGCCAGCGAATACATTTCTTATGCCAAAATGTGTTAAGTTTGGAGCTATTTGTTCACCTTGAACATCCCAAACTCCATCTATTACATGGCATTGGGTGCAACCTGCGTTTAAATAAACTTGTTGACCTTCATAAGCCAATGAATTTTGGTCTAAATCATTTGCAGCATTTTTTTGTTGATTTATAACCCATGAATCAAAATCAGATTGGGATAGAGACAAAACCCTTCCTCTCATTTTTGAGTGGCTTAAGCCGCAATATTCTCCACATTGGGCCCAAAATTCTTCGGCGTTATCTGCATGTAAATTGAGATATGTTTTTTGGCCAGGAACAAGGTATCTTTTTCCATTTAATTTAGGCACCCAGTAATTATGAAGAACATCATTTGACCACATTTCTAACCTAATAGGGGTATCTTCCGGAATTACTAAAACATTTGCTGTGGTAATTTCAAAATCAGGATATTTATATTCAAACCACCATTGATGTCCAATGACTTCAATTTTTAAAGCATCCTCCGGCTCTCTAGCTAGATCAAAAATTGTTCTAACTGTAGGTACGGCAATTGAGGCAAGGATTATAACTGGAATAATTGTCCATAAAATTTCTAGAAAATTGTTTCCATGTATTTGTTTTGGTTCTGGTTTATCTGGAGAGTCTTTGAAATAAAATACTGAAAATAAAAGTGCACCTTGAACAATAAAAAATATAACAACAGCTATCCAAAATGTAAGCCAAAATAAATCATCAATAGTTCTTGCGTACGGACCAGCAGGGCTTAACGAATCAAGAGGGGCATTTTCAATACAGGCAGTAATAAATAGAAAACTGCATAGCATAAGGTGTCTTGTTTTTAAAAATTTTTTAATTTGCATAAATTATCTAGTCAATATTTAAGAATAGCGTCTTGACTAAAAATAGGGTAATTATATGTTAAAGTGCAAGCATAATTACTATAAGAATATGAAAGTTAATCAACATTCAATTATTAAGAAGTATCTCAAACTTTCAAAACTAAGAGTGGTTGAACTTTTGTTAGTAACAACTGTGCCCTCAATGATAATTTCCATTTACGGGATGCCACCTTTATCACTTGTAATCTACACCCTGTCAGGAGGAACCCTTTTAGCAATAAGTGCAAACGTAATGAATCAAGTATTTGAAGTTGAAACAGACAAACTAATGCAAAGAACTGCCGATAGACCAATTGTAACTGGGGAGATATCAAAAATAAATGGAGTGATTTTCTCAATTTTTTGTGGCTTGTCTGGATTTATAATTTTATATACTTTAGCAACTCCCTTATCAGCTTTCATTGCTCTTAGCGCAAACCTTTTTTATGTTTTTATTTATACACTTATTCTGAAACCAAGGACAAATCAAAATATTGTAATTGGAGGAGCTTCGGGTGCAGCTCCAGTTTTAATTGGCTGGACAGCAACTGGTTCTGAACTTGAAACAGGGCCTTGGGTTTTGTTTCTCTTAGTTTTCATGTGGACGCCTGCTCATTTTTGGGCCTTATCTATCGAGAATAAATCGGACTATAAAAATGCACAATTTCCTATGCTTCCAAATGAAGAAAGCTACAAAAGAACCTGCATCTTTATTGCTATCTACAGCTGTTCAACTGTTTTAATTTCTTTGGTAGCAGCGCCAATATTACAACTAGGCATGGTGTACTTGATTGTATCAATACTTTTTGGAATAAATCTTATGCATAAGTCATTTAATTTATACAGGGAGAAGATTAAGCCAATTAACTATTTTGTATTTTCTAATACTTATTTGGCTGTTATATTCATAAGTATCGTTGGTGATGTACTTTGGACTTTAAGGAGCATATAAGTGATTGATTCTTTTTTATCAATAACCTATCCACCCATACCAATTACTAAAATTGGCCCCGTATTCTTTTCCTTACATGGGGTTTTTGCCGCAATTGGATTTTACTTTGGAGCAAACCACGCCATAAAGCTTGCAGACAAAGACGGGGCAAATGGTGATCTATTTTCAGATGGACTTACATGGGCAATATTTGGTGCAATTCTTGGAGCAAGATTTTTTACAATTCCAGCACACATTGGAGAACCGGGCTATGGCTTTGATGATATTTTCACACTAGCTGGAAGTTATTCAATTATGGGAGGAATGGCTGGTGGAATTATTGCAGCTTTTTATAGAATTCAAATAATAGGAAAAGAAAGTTTCAAGAGGTACGGAGATTATGCTTCGACAGGATTGATTCTAGGAACAGTGATTGGAAGAATAGGAGATCTAGCAATTGTTGAACATTTGGGACGTGAAACAAACTTTTTTCTAGGCTATGAAATCAAACCAGGATATGATTTAGCACCTCAACATAACGGACTTGAATGTGCTGAACCAATTGTGTCATGTGGCACTTTTCACCATGTTGCTATGTATGATATGTTTTTAGCACTAATTGTCTTTTTCATTTTTATGAACTTAAAAAAGAGATTCACATTTGGTCCTGGGTCTTGGATGGGCCTATGGGCTATTTGGTATGGAGCTCAAAGATCTATTTTAGATACTTTAAGGTTTGGAATGGGAGACGCTACGGTTGGTGCATTTACATGGAACCAAATTGGAGGATTACTTTTAGCCTTTTTAGGTTTCTTATATTTTCAAAAAAATAAAAGTTTAAAATAAGCTAAAAATAAATCCAAAATAAATCAATAAAAATATAACTCCTAAAACTATATTTCTTTTAATTACATATCTTGTGAGAAGAACTGCAAGAAAAGAAGCAAAATACATTAAAAACATTTGATAATCAATATTTGATGCGATCTCACCAGGTTCAATAATTATCGCTGAGCCACCAACAAGACCAATGTTAAAAAGATTAGAGCCGAAAACATTTCCCATAACTAGATCTGGCTTTTTTAATCGTGCAGCAGAAATTGCCCCTGCCACCTCTGGAAGGCTTGTCCCAATAGCGATAATCGTAACTCCAACAATAAGTGACGATATATTAAATAGCTCAGCTATTGCAATTGCATTATCAACAACTAATGTACTTCCAAAAATTGTTGTGGCTATTGCAATCACTCCTCTTAGCCAAATAAAGTTTCGCTCTTCAGTTACAAGCTCTTCTTCGTCGACAGCCTCTTCAGTTACCATTTTGTAAGTTACAAAGACAACTAATGATAAAAGAACAATTCCCAGGATGAATGGAAACTGATTTGTAAGTATGTAAGTAGAGACGAATATTGTAGTAAGTATCATCATCCAGACAGGACTGATTTGATTGATATTTATTTTTTTTTGATAGCTTTTATCAATAAACAAATATAAAACAGCCAAAACAAGAAGTGAGTTTGCAATATTTGAGCCAATGATATTTCCGATTCCCAAAGAAAGATCACCATTTATTGCAGCACCTGTACTTGCAAATAATTCAGGCGCAGACGTACCAAAACCTATAAAAGTTGCACCTATGATTGAATTTGGTAGTTTAAATTTAAAAGCAATTTGAATTGCTGATTTAACCATTTCATCAGCACCTTTTACTAAAAGTATGAGCCCTACGAGAAAGCCACCAAAAATTATTAAAGTGTCCATAAAGATTTACTCTTTGGTGTCTCTCCAGGCAATCCACTCTTTAACTAATGACATATCATAGTTTGGACCATTCAAAGGCAGAGTAATCTCGGTAGCACCAGCCTCTAGGAGTTCATCTGCTTTGTCAATTCTTTTAAGATCTATTCCAATAGACCTTCCAATTTCTGATGGATCTCTCCCAATTTCTTTGCACCAGTTGTCTAGAACACTATTTTTATGAGCAACTGTTTCAATACCTGATCGATCTTCAGTTTTTGTAGCAAATCCATGCCAGACATCTGCATATTGTGCTGTAATACGTAATGTCACTTTTTCACCACCACCACCAATTAAAATTGGAATTTTTCTTTTTGGTTGGGGGGTAAGCTCTTTCATTCTTTTTTCAATTCTCTCTAGTGATTTTTCAAGCTCTTTTAATCTCCATATAGGTGTCCCGAATTCATATCCATACTCTTGATAATCTTGTTCAAACCATCCTGATCCGATGCCAAATACCAATCGTCCATTAGAAATATGATCAACAGTTCTTGCCATGTCTGTTAACAATTCTGGATTTCTATAAGAGTTACAGGTTACAAGCGGTCCAATTTCTATGTTTTCAGTTACCTCTGCCCAGCTTGCGAGCATTGTCCAACATTCAAAATGTTTACCTTCTCTTCTTTCACCCTCTGCCCACTGGGAGCCATCTTCTTTATATAGAGGATAGAAGTGATCCCAATTATAAAGGACATCTGCTCCAAGCTCTTCAGCTTCAACAGCAGCATTCCTTATATCATCATATTCTGCGTGCTGTGGATGTAAAAATACTGCAATTCTAGGTTTCATAATTAACTTCCTTTAAATTATCCATAAATTCTATGTTAGCTTCCAATCTTTCTAATTTTTGCGCTGCACGTTTTTCAGAGGAAGGAAGTGGGTTTTTGTTTACAAAAGCTTTTATATCAATTGCAAACTTTTCATCATATATGCTTGGAAGAGCATCTAAAATTCGTGAAGCAGTCCAATCAGGCATAACACCAAGTAAACCTTCAAAATTATCTTTAATGATTTCCCATGACTCTTTTCCAATATATTTGTTTGTTATCATTGAGGCCAATATATATGGGCAGTCAGCTCCGCGTATTCGTCCATCCAGCATGTATTCAACAATTTTCTTCCCTGAATTCTCATCTCTTACTTGACCTAAAATTCCTCTGTATCTTCCTTGTATCTGAGGAGTTGGAGCATTCTCAAACTTTTCTAAAAAAGTTTCAATCTTATTTGTTTCATCAAGAGCAGATATGTAAAGAATTGAGCTAAAAAATGTTCCCTCAGATATAGAATCCATTTTGTCTTCTTTAAAAATATCACTAAATTTTTTTATAAACTCGGCATCATCTAAACATTTAGCTCTTAATTTGTTTATAGTATCTCTTATTTCCTTAATTTCTAATTCCTCATTTTTCACTACTTCAAATCCGAGTTCGTCGTGCAGACTTTTAGTCAAATCATTTACAAATGTTTTGAAACCTTCGGAATCTCCATTGTTGAAAAGATTTGCTAATGTCGATATTATTGAGGACATATATATCCAAATATCTTCATCTTTTTCATTCTTAAAATACAACAAGAATTTATAAAAATTACTAATTTTCGTAGGAGCTTTTTTAAATTGCATCCATTTATCTTCAAGTAATCTATATTTTTCAAGATCGCTAAGGGAATCAAAATTTTCAAGAATCTTTTCAAAAACATCATCATCGTAAAATGTATGAAAGAATCCCCATCCGCCACTATTAACATGTGGAATTTGTCCTAAGTTTTTTATATCTAGGACTTTTTTGCTATCACTTAATAAAAATTTTTCACTTTTTCCCGTATCAAGAAACTTAATTTGAACAGGAACCGGTTTTGTATTCATGTTGTTTGAATCTATATTTCTAAGTAAAAATGGTTTCTGTTGAATAGTTAAAGAATTATTTGAGCACTCAACTTGTAAAAAAGGATAACCTTTTTCTCTTATCCAGAAAGGTAATATTTCATTCAGTGGTTGATTGCTCGCTTCACTTAATGAGTCCCATAAGTCAGATGAGTTTGTATTATCAAATTTAAATTTGTTTAAATATGACTCAACTCCATTTCGAAAAGCTTCTTCACCGATAAACATTTGAAACATTCTTAAAACAGTCGAGCCTTTTTCATAAGTAAGAACATCAAACATCTCTTCCGCTTGGTCAGGCGTTTCAACATCAAACTCAACTGGTCGGGAATTTTCTAATGAGTCAATTGAAAAACCAGCAGTTCTTGACATATTCATCGCATTCCATTGTTTGAATTCAGGATATGTATTATATGATGCAATAACTTCCATGAGGCTAGCAAAGGCTTCATTTAACCATATTCCATCCCACCATTTCATGGTTACTAAATCTCCAAACCACATATGAGCAAGTTCATGAGCAATCACAGTTATTGATCGGTCAAGCTCTGATCTTGTTGCTTTTTCTTTATCAAATAAAAGCAAGTTCTCCCTAAAAGTTACTGCTCCAACATTTTCCATTGCCCCCATTGCAAAGTCAGGAATAGCAATCAAGTCTAATTTTGTTCCTGGATATGGGATGTTGTAATAGTCCTCAAAAAAGTCCAAGAGTTTAATGGCCGCATTTCCCGCATAGCCAGTTTGGTGTGAGAATCCAGGCCTATGTATGATCCGGATATCTGTGGTTTTAGATTTTCCAATAACAGTAGCTTCTAAGTCACCTATTACAAAAGCAACAAGATACGATGACATTTTCATAGAATCGGCGAATTTAGTTCGAATTTTGTTATTTTCTATTTCTTCTTCTTCAATAACCATTTCATTACTGACTCTTAAATATTTTTTGTCAGCAATTATTGTCATGGAAAATACAGCTTTATAATCTGGTTCATCCCAACAGGGAAAAGCTGATCGAGCAGCCGTAGGTTCAAATTGTGTTGTAGCGATCCATTTTTTTTCACCATCTTGTGATGTATAGCTACTTTTATAAAAACCTTTTAGATCATCTGTAATACCTGATTTGAATTCCAAATATAATTTATATTGACCCTTGCTTAAGGCATCTTTCGATTGAAAAATTATCTTTTCGTCTTCTTCTATATATATGATTGACAATGAAACTTCTTGTTTGTTGTTTTGAATTTTTGCACTTATTACTTCTATTCCTATACAATTTAAAACAATTTCGTTAGTGTTCTCTAAAACTTCTATATCAATTAATTCTTTGCCGCTGTATGTGAAATTATCTAAATCAACGTCCAGCTCTACTTCATATCTAATAGGATAAGTAGATTGTGGTAGTCTCTTTTTGTTCATTTGATTAATTTAATCCCAATCAATATTTATGTCTGCGGAAGAATCGACCTTTTGAACTTTATGTCGACCGAAAAAGTCTCTTTGTGCCTGAATTAGATTTGATGGATTATCGACAGAAGTTAAATTATTAAACCAGTTAAAAGACGCTGACAATACAGGTGTTGGAATATTGTTTTTTGTTGTTATTTGAAGAACTTTGCTAATAGCTGCTCTATTTTGTTGTAAATTATTAAAAATATTATCTAAGCTATAAAAACTATTATTTTCTGAAAATTCTTTTTTTAAATCCAACAATAGGTTAGATCTAATGATGCATCCTCCACGCCAATTTTCTAACACTTCGACAATTGATATTTCATGATTTTCGCTCTCACTAAATTTTGAAATCAATTCTAAACCTTGAATCATCGAACAAACTCTTGAAAAATATAATGCATCACTCAAATTTTTATCTGATATATCCTCATCAATTGATTCCATGCTAGTTTTTGTAATGTACTGATTATTACTTTGAAGGCGCGCATCGTAAGCCGCCGAAATAGACGGAATGGATACATCTAAATCTAATGATGTTTGTATCGTTAATCTTCCCGTACCTTTATTTTGAGCAACAGGTTTTATTTGATCGATAACAAATTCATCCCCATCTTTTTTTTGGAGAATTTTTGATGTGATTTCAATTAAATATGATGAATTGTTATTTTCTGACTGAGAAGAAAAGAAGCTAGATATTTCCTTATTTGTTTTATTTAATTTTTTTAGTATCAAATACATTTCCGCTATTGACTGCATCTCAGCATATTCAATACCGTTATGTACCATTTTGATAAAGTGACCAGTTCCAGGTCCCTGGTATATTCCCAAGCACTCAACTTCAGCTTTAGCTGCGATATTTTTTAGTGTATCAAATAAAGATGTCTCTATAGATGTTTCAGAACCAACCATCAAAGCTGGACCATTCCGAGCACCATCTTCACCGCCGGATACACCCATACCAATAAAGTTGATAGAATTCTTTTTTAAATATTCTCCATTTTCTAAACTGTCTAAATAGAAGGAATTGCCTCCATCAATAATCGTCCCACCTTCTTCTAATAGACCTACTAATTTTTCTATTACCTCTTTGGTAGCTTGACCTGAGGGAACCATTAATAATATAGTTTTGGGATCTTCTAAATTTTCTACAAATTGCTCAAGGTTATCAAAGGGAATAAAGTCATTTTTAAATTCTTTTTTAATATCATTTAGTTTCTTTTCTGAATTATTAAATGCTTTAATGGTTACTCCATTATCTGATAGATTAAGGGCAATATTTTTACCCATGACACCCAGACCTATTAATCCGATTTCTTTAAGCATTTAAATTTTCTTCCATAATTTTAAGTTCAACGAGTCTGTTAATTAATTTCTCTCTCATTTCTACTTCTAAAACTAGATAATCTGATTCATTCTTTACATTAAGGATTTTTCCAAATTTTGCAATAGTATCAAGCTTTGAAGGATTAACCTTAAAACTTTGAAATGTCGTAGATCCATAAATTTCTTCAGCTATTTTTTCTTTTAATTCAATTAGCCCTTCTCCTTTTATAGAAGAAACAAGTAAAGCTTCCGGGTAAGTATTTTTTAGGTGATTTAATGATGCCTTGTCTATCTTATCAATCTTATTAAAAACCATGATTTCATTTGATTTTGCATCTATTTGTTTAAGGATCGATGAAACTGTATTTATATGCATCTCAGGTAGAGCGGTTGCAGCATCAACTACATGAACAAGTAAATCAGCATTTGTTGCAACCATAAGTGTCGACTTAAATGATTCAATTAAAGTGGTTGGCAGGTTTTGTATAAAGCCAACGGTATCTGAAATAATAATTGGTTCTTGTACATCTTTAATTTTCAATTCTCTCTGCAAAGAATCAACAGTGGCAAATAATTCATCAGCTGCATAGGCATCTGAGTTAGTTAATTTTTTTAATAGTGTTGATTTACCAGCATTTGTATATCCGACTATTGATACCATGGGAATATTGTTTCTCTCTCTCGAGCTTGATTGTACATTTCTCTGTTTTTCAATTTTTTTTAAACCTTTTTTTAATTTGTTAATTCGGTTATCAATCAACCTGCTGTCTGTTTCTAATTTAGTTTCTCCAGGACCTCTTGTTCCAATTCCTCCACCTTGTTGGTTTAATGTTTTTCCAAGACCTGCAAGTCGTGGCTTTAAATATACAGACATCGCTAGCTCTACTTGCAGTGATGCTTCTTTCGATTGAGCGTGCAGCGCAAATATATCTAGGATTAAACCTGTTCTATCGACAACATCACATTGAAAAATAACCCTCAGTTCTTTTTGCTGATTAGGAGTTAATTCACAGTCAAAAACGACAACATCAATATCGTTTGATTTCGAAATATCTTCAAGCTCTTTAATTGAACCTTTACCTATAAATGTTTTAGGGTCAATTTTGTCTATTCGTTTTGTTTGAACAATATAGGGAGTTGAACCAGCAGTCTTGACCAAGTTAGTTAATTCCTTAAGGGACTCTTCTTTATCTGCCCTAGTTTCATTTCTTAAAATTATTCCAACTAAAAGAGCTTTTTGAACGGTAACAAATATATCTCTATCAGAAACTGTAAGAAGTTTTTTATCTACTTGATTTGGATTGTTTCTTTCGTTCAACTACTTATAAATTTTAATTTTATTTTATCTATTTACAAATAAAAGTAGCGGAGGTGGACGGGAATCGAACCCGCCAAAGACTTTTCAGCCTTTCAACAGTTTTGAAGACTGTGGAGCCCACCAGGCGCTCATTCACCTCCATAAATAAGACTAATTGTATAAAAATTAATATATCGAATACAATTATTAATAATGAATAATTTTTCATCAATTTTTATAAGACTTAGAGAACAAAGAGGATTAAGTATAAAACAAATCGCGTCTTTTACTGGTGCAAGCACGAAAGATGTTAAAAAATGGGAAGCCGGTACAAGCTTACCTACAGATCAAAAAATAGTTGCCGCTCTTGAAGGTTTATTAGGTAAAGACATTTCAAATACGCTAGAAACCAATGAGATTAAGCTTCCAAACAGATCTGAAAAAATGATTGAAGAATCATTATTTAAAGTAGATAAAGAAAAAAATATAGATCTGAAATCTGGAATTTTTAACAGGTTTAAATCTGATGTAGAAAAAAAACAAAAAAGACGTACTTCAGAAATGAATGTTTTTGACATATATTCAGATAAATCATTAGAGCAAGAAGAGAAAGTTTCAAACTATGAAGACCTCTATGAAAATGCCCTTGAAGAACAACCTTATATAGAAGACCCAAAACAGTTGTCTTTTTATTTTTCAAGGAATATAAAAACTTTTATTTCAATTTCAGTTCTTTTATTCATAGCAACGAAAGCTTTTCAAATGTTTCTTAATTCATTCAATTTATTTATTGAAAACCTCTTATGAAACTTAGCTCATTAGCAACTGCTGGTTTAACAACATCAATTTTATCCATTCTCGCTGGAGCAATTGTTAGGGCTACTGGTTCAGGTGATGGCTGCGGAGCATCATGGCCAACTTGCAATGGCAGAGTGATTCCTAGTCTAGAATCAAGTTCAGAGATTATAGAGTTTAGTCACAGGTCTATTAGTGGAGTTTTACTAATTGTCACCTTATTGTTATTTGTTAAAAGCAAAGATCCAGATACTCCATTGCTCCATAAAAAAATAATTAATTATCTAACCTTTTTTGTTTTACTTGAGGCAGCAATAGGAGCAGTCATTGTTATCTATGAATGGGTTGGACTAAATTCCTCCCTACCAAGAATTATTGCTGTTCCATTACATCTGGTAAATACATTTGCTCTTTTAGGTTTTTATACATTGATTTTTTATTTGTTAAGAGAATCTGAAAATAAATTGAGCAACTTTTTTGATAAAAGGATAAAAATTGCATTTGTATTATTTTTTTTAACAGGGGCTACTGGATCAATAACCGCTCTGGCAGATGTTTTGTTTCCCAGCGCTTCTTTTGTAGAGGGATTTATTGAAGACTTCGATTCAACAAGTGAAGTTTTAACTCGATTAAGAATTCTTCATCCATTTGTTTCTACCATTCTCTCAATATTCTTATTTTCAGAATCAAATAGATTTAAAAAAGAATTTGCAATAGATAGTTCAATTATTAAGGTTTTGGTAATTGTTGGAGTTATTCTAGGTGTTCTAAATGTTGTTTCTAATATTATTCTACCACTAAGCATACTGCACTTATTGCTTGCCGATCTTCTATGGATTACTTACGTATACAAAGCAGTTGAAAAGGCAACTTTGTTAAAAATTCCTCAAAATATAGATTAAATTAATTAGCTTTAATTCAGGAATACATCTATCCTTACTTTTCGGTAACTAGAAAACAAAATATAAGGTCAAAATAATGGTGACAAAAACAATTCCTTCAAAGCCAAAAGCTTCCAAAATGGAGGCAGAGCTTGCTAACGAAGAAGAGTCATTAACTCCTGAACAAGAAGCAGAAGCAAGAGAAAAAGCGAAATCTTTAGTTAAAAAACTTGCTGATGATAAAGGAAAATTAACTACAGATTTAGTTAGCCAATACCTTACTGCAATTGGTAATTTTGATCTTCTTACAGCAGAACAAGAAGTTGAATTAGCTCAAAGAATTGAAGCGGGGGAGAAAGCAGCAGTTAAATTAACTAAAAAACAATACAAAGATAAAAAAGGAGAAATTCGATTAAAGCGAAATCGAAAAAAAGGTGCAGAAGCCAAAGATGCCTTTTTAACAGCAAACCTACGTCTTGTTGTTGCTAATGCCAGAAGATACGCAAACACCTCAGGTATTGATTTTCTCGACTTGATTCAAGAAGGTAATTTAGGATTAATAAGAGCTGTTGAAAAATTTGATTGGAGAAAAGGTTTTAAGTTTTCAACTTACGCAACATGGTGGATTAGACAAGCAATAACTAGAGCAATTGCAGACAAATCAAGGACTGTGCGAATACCTGTTCACCTTCATGACACTATGGCAGCTGTTAGAGCAGCACAGGCACAACTAAAGGCTGAACTTGGAAGAGACCCTAAACCACAGGAAATTGCAAAAGAGGCAGGTGTAGGTGTTGATAAGGTTGAGTTAGCTCTAAGCGTTGCAGACACTGTTTCTTTAGAACAACCTGTAGGAGAAGATGGAGCTCAATTAGGAGACTTTATTCAAGATGAAGATGCTAGCGATCCTTCGTTAATTGTTCAAGATTTAGACGTTGCAGAAAGTTTAAGAGACAGCATTAGCAGATTGCCTGAAAGAGAAGGAAGAATACTTGCCCTGAGATATGGTTTTTACGATGGAGTACCAAGAACTTTGGAGGAAATCGGTGAGGAATTTGATCTTACAAGAGAAAGAATTAGACAATTAGAAAAACTTGCTCTTTGTAGGCTACGACATCCTTCCTTTGGCATCAGAGAACAAGATTTAGTTTAATTTAGAAACAAACATCTCTAGTTGAGCTATGTCTTCAAAATAATTTAAAAATTCTTTATTTAATTCCATATTATTAGGGAACTCATCAACAATTTTTTTCCAGTAATCCTTTTTTAAAAAAATAGGGATCAAATCTTTATTTTCATTAATGTTAAATAAATAATTTGAATTCCAAGCAACAAAAAGTTCTGTCAGTGTTCCAATTTTTCCAGGTAGAACAATTATTGCTTTTGAGTCTTTTAATAGAAAATGTATTCTATTCGAGAGACTTTCAGCTTTTATTTCATTATTGACGTATATATTTGGTCTTCTCTCAAAACCTTTTTCACTTTTTTCTGAAAATAACGATGGAACAGTAACTCCACTAACAGTCACCCCTTGATTTAAGGCACCTTTTGAAACTGCTTCCATGGTGCCTTGGTAACCACCTGTAGCAACATTATGTCCATATTTCCCAATCAGCTCTCCAACTTCTTCTGCAAATACATACTCTGATTCACCAGCTTTACATCTTGAAGAACCAAACACTGTTATATGATTCATATAAAAAGATTACAGACGCTGAATCTTTTAGAGGTGTAAAATAAAGAAATGTTTAATCAAATTAATAAAAGTATTGATTCGGCAATTGGTTCAGGCGCACAATACGCGGATGCAAGAATTTTGATATCTAAAAGTCGAAATATATCTTCAAAAGATGGTGAATTAGAAGATTTCAATAATTCTGAAAATATGGGATTAGGGATACGCGCACTCGTTGGTTCATCATGGGGTTTTTATGCTACATATGACTTATCAGATAAATCACTTATAGAGGCAGGAAAAAAAGCTTACTTAATTGCAAAAGCATCTTCAAAAGTACCAGGAAATGATTTTCCTTTAGCTGATGTTCCAATTGTTCAAGATAAATATGTTACACCTCATGAGCAGAACCCTTTCAAAGTTTCATCAACAGATCAAATAGATTTATTAGTTTCCTCAACACATGAAATGAAAAAATTAGGTAGTTCAATAGCATCTGGTAGGTTAAATTTTTGGGATACTGAGAAATGGTTTGGGTCTAGCCAGGGTCATGAAATTTATCAGAATATTATTGAATCCGGTGGTGGGATTTCTTCTTTAAGTATTGGTGACGGAGAAACCCAAATACGCTCTTATCCACAATCTTTTGGAGAATACAGAACAGGTGGTTGGGAAGTAATACAGAGTTTCAAATTCTTAGACCACGTTGAAAGATTGACAGAAGAATCTAAAAGGCTACTAACATCTCCACAATGTCCCGAAGGGACTAGAGATTTAATATTGGAAGGTAGTCAACTCGCACTGCAAATTCATGAGTCCGTAGGACATGCTATCGAATTAGATAGAATTCTCGGATGGGAAGCAGCTTATGCAGGAACGTCTCATTTGCAACTAAACAAATTAAACGAACATAAATATGGATCAACGTTAATGAACATAGTTGCTGATGCTACTTTGCCTGGTGCATTAGCAACATTTAAATATGACGATGAAGGAACCCCTGCACAAAGAGTTGACATAGTTAAAGAAGGCATATGGACCGGAGTTTTAACTGGACGTGACAGTGCTGCCATAGCGGGAGTTAGTCCAGGTGGCATGGTCAGAGCTGATGGATACGGACGATTACCAATGGTAAGAATGACAAATGTCGGTCTTTTACCGGGGGAGTCATCATTAGAAGAAATTATAGCATCCACAGATGACGGTGTTTATATGGAAACCAACAGATCATGGTCAATAGATGATTTAAGATTAAATTTTCAATTTGGGTGTGAAGTTGGATGGTTAGTAAAAAACGGAAAAATTATAGATATGGTAAAGAATCCTACATACACAGGCATAACACCAAACTTTTGGGGAAGCATGGATATGTTAGCTGGAAAAGATGAGTGGGTATTTTGGGGAACTCCAAATTGCGGTAAAGGACAACCGAGTCAAATCGGACATACTGGTCATCCAGCTTCACCAGCAAGATTTAAAGATGTAAGAATTGGAGTAAGAGGATGAAAATTTGGGAAAATTTGATCGAGGATACCAAGAAAATAATTCCATCAGATGTGCAATGTGAAATAAAAATGATTAATTCGATTGACTCGCTTACCAGATTTGCAAACTCCCATATTCATCAAAATGTAGAAGAGGAGATGACTGATCTTTATCTAACTTTTCACTCTGATGGAAAAACAACTAATTTGAATTTCAATATAACTTCCCTAGGATCAATTGATGAAGTCGTAAAAAAAGCTTTGTCGGAAATAGAAAATAATCCAAAAGATTCAAGTTGGTCTGGCCTTGCTAGCAAAGAAAACTCTTATGATGGTTATAGAAATCTATCTCCAGAAAATCCAGACTTGAGAGCACAAAAAGTAAAAGACTTTATTGATCAAGGAGGATCTTTTAATGGTGCTGGTTATTGCTCCTCAAACGTTTCAAACGTTTTTGTTTGGAATACAAATGGCCTCAGTTCAAGTGACACTGCAACGAGTGCTTTTCTCGATGGAATATTTAGATCTGAAACATCATCAGGATCATCACATTTAGGCCATAAGACATTAGAAAATATTGATGGTGAAAAAGTAGGTCAAGAGGCATATTCTATTGCAAAAGAATCTCAAAATCCTAAAGATATTGATCCTGGAGTATACGAAGTTATTTTAGGTCCAGATGCAGTAAGCACAATTTTAGTTTTCCTTGCTGTTTATGGATTTAATGCAAAAAGTAAAGTTGATGGTACTTCACCTATTGAAATTGATACCCAGCAATTTGACAAGAAAATTACACTTGTTGACGATCCTCATAAAGAAGGAGCTTTAAACTTTAAAATTGATGCATCTGGATCTCCAAAAGCACAAACTGAAATAATTACCAACGGAGTACCAAAATCTTATTTTCACACAAGACGCACATCGACTGAATTAAAGGAAAAAAATACATTTCATGAGATGTTTGGCTGGGGAGATAGTTTTGGCGGGCTTGGAACAAATTTGTACTTACAGCCAGGGGGTATATCAAAAGATGAAATGATTTCAAATGTAAAAAAAGGAATTTATATAAATGAATTTTGGTATTGCAGAGTTTTAGACCCTATCACACAAGTAGTTACTGGTTTAAACAGAAATGGTTCGTATCTAATTGAAAATGGAAAAATTACAAAGCCTGTCGGAAGATTGAGATTTACCCAAAGTTTTATGTCATCTTTAGGTCAGGGAAATGTTTTGGGTGTTGGATCTGAAAATAGATTTGCTGATTCTGAATTTGGCGAAGGTATTTTAAATGTTCCCATGTTGCATTTAAAGGAATTTAATTTCACCGGTGGTGTTTCTGGATAGAAATTATTATTTTAGAGGAGAAATACCCACAATAATCCCTCATAGGGGTGGGATAAATGTGGTTCCTGAAAATACTTTACACGCCATAGAACATACAGTTGAAAATAACTTTACACATTTTGAAACTGATTTAAGAATGACAAAAGATGGAGAAATTATCTTACATCATGATGCAACATTAGAAAGAACAACCCATCATAAAGGTAAGATATCTCAGATAGATTGGAAAGATTTAAAAAAAATTAATGCTGGATCAAAATTCTATGAAAGAAAAAATGTAAACAAGGAGACCACCTTTGTTTTGCTAAGGGAGGCCTTGAAGACTTTTGATGAACTTTGTTTTAATTTAGATCTAAAAGAGTCTGGAATGGCAAAAAAAGTTTATAGAATTATTAAGGAAACAAAAGCTGAAAACAGGACATTAGTATCATC
Organism: uncultured Candidatus Actinomarina sp.; assembly: GCA_902519845.1. GTDB lineage: Bacteria > Actinomycetota > Acidimicrobiia > Actinomarinales > Actinomarinaceae > Actinomarina. The sequence goes on from CABYLQ010000001.1 coordinate 158,484, forward strand.
ATTTAGCCCTTTGCGATTGGATGAATTTATAAACATTTCTGAGGGTGAGATATTCACTTCAGGATCATTTAGAGAAAACGTTATTGCAAGATATTTTCCAACAAAAAAACGAAATTTTAAAGTTCAAGCTTTACAAGCACCTTTTATATATAAAGGGTTAAAAGTTCATTCAAGAAAGCTTAAAAATTTTTCAGAAATCAATAAATTATATTTACATATTTGGACAGTTAATACAGAAGAAGATTTCAATAAATGTTTGGAGTTTGGATGTGATGGAATTATGACTGACGAACCATTAAAGCTAAAAAAATATTTGGAGCAAAAAACTTAATTATTTTGTGTGAGACTTAATAAACTTCTCTGCCTCATTAAATATTTTTTTCTTTCTATCAGAATCCATCTTATCTAAAGATCTAGTTAGAAGTGAAAGCCTTGGATTAGATTCATAAAAATCCCTATTCTTTTCTGTAAATCTCCAATAAAGTCCATCTAATGTATCACACCAGTCACCTTTTTTATAATTACTCATTTTTAGAATATAGTTTGAGCCACAAGTGTATGGTTTCGTTGACATCAAACCTCCATCAGCATACGTTGCCATACCATAAACATTAGGGACCATAACCCAATCTGAAGAATCTATATACATCTCCATAAACCATCTGTATATTTCATCGGGGCTTATTTCACAAAGATTCATTATGTTACTAATTACCATAAGCCGAGGAATATGATGCACGTAGCCATCACTCAAAGTAGTTTTAATGGCATCGTCCAATGGAACAATTCCTGTCTCTCCTTCATACCATGCATCTGTTAATTTTCTTTTGTGGTTCCAATAATTCTGTTTTATTTGATAATCACCTTCTTCTTGATATATGCCCCTAATAAATTCTCTCCATCCAATAATTTGTCTTATAAATCCTTCAAGAGAATTTATTGGAACGTCATATTTGTCTGCCAGCTTGATTGATCTTTCAATAACGTAATGAGGTGTTAAAAGGCCGATATTCATCAGTGAGCTTATACAGCTGTGAAAAAGAAAATTTTCACCCTCTAACATAGCATCCTCATAAACCCCAAAATTTAAAAAACGATTTTTTATAAACTCATCAAGTTGTTTTTTTGCATCTTTTCTAGTCACTGGAAACCATAAGTTTGTCAATTCTCCAGGATGATCTTGAAAGTTTTTATTAATTACCTTTATCACATCTTCTGAATGCTTGGAATCTTTAAAATTTGGTAATGAGGGGATGAGTGTATTTTTTGGAATCTTTTTTCGATTTTCTTCATCAAATGACCATTTACCTCCAATCGGTTGATCATTTTCATCCATTAAAATATTTAAGTCTCTTCTAGCTTTTTGATAAAACGATGCCATCCTATATACTTTTTTTCCTTTTGCCATTTGAGTAAATTTTTCTCTTTCAAAAATAAACATTGGTGATTTTTGAATTTCAACTTTAATTGAATTTTCAACCATTTTCTTATGGAATTTTTTTTCAAAAGGCTTATCTTCTAATTCAAAAACATTAATCTTATCAATTTCTTTCTTTTTAAGAAAATCAACTAGGAATTCAAAGTAGTCTTTTTTGTCCTTTCTATCTTCAAGTTTGAAGTAATTTACTTTTATATCCTTTCCTGCAAGTTCATCGCTATATTCTCTCATGGCAGTTAAATACAGAAAAATTTTCAGCTTATGGTGTTTAACATAAGTGCAAAGACCTAAATCTTCAGCCATAAATACATCATTGCAGCCTAAGTTTTTTAGGTATTTTGGATCAAATAATTGATTACCTAATATAACAAAAAAATTATCCTTCATGATTTCAAAACATAGTTTACCATTATTAGTAACAACAAAATAAATCATCATGGGGGTGGACAAATTGAATTTTTCTATTCTTGAAAGTGGTTTTTTGCCAAGCAAAATATCAACACTTCTCTCGAATGATTAAAAAACTTGGAGTGCCAAAAGAAGTAAAACAAGACGAAGGAAGGGTAGCATTAATACCCAAACACTTAACCCAATTCACGGGTCTTGCAGATATATTTGTTGAGTCGGGTGCGGGCCAAGGTTCTGGATTTTCAGATAAGGATTATGAATCTGCAGGTGCAAAAATATTGGGATCTGCTGAAGAGTTATATGAATCTTCCGAAATAATTTGTAAGGTAAAAGAACCACAAGAAGAAGAGTTTAATCTTTTGAAACCATCACATGTTTTATTTGGATACTTACACTTAGCCTCTAATTTATCAATGACAAAAAAGCTTCTAGAAAAAAAGTTAACGGGTATTGCTACTGAAATGATTATGGATGGAAATCAGTATCCTCTCTTGATACCTATGTCTAAAATAGCTGGAAACCTAGCAATTCAAAAAGGAATGCAATTCTTGGAATATTCTTCACAAGGCAAAGGGCTATTATTACCTTCAATTTCAGACGAGAGTAATTCAAAGGTAGTTGTTATAGGCTGTGGTGAAGTAGGTAGAGCCTCAATTGATAAATCTATTCAAATTGGAGCTTCTGTTGTTGCAATAGACTTAAATGAAGAAATTTTGACAGAATTAAAAAATAAATATCAAGACAAAATAACAACAATAATTGGTGGGAGTGAAGAAGCAAAAAATGAAATTAGATCGGCAGATCTTGTTGTAGGAGCTGTTCTATTGCCAGGAAGAAAGCCTCCGGTTGTAATTACCGAAGAAGACATAGACCAAATGGAAAAAGGCACAGTAATCATAGATGTTGCAATTGATCAAGGGGGGTGTGTTGAAAATGTAAAACCAAATACACACAGTGAACCATTTGAAATAAGAAACGGGGTAATAATTTCAGCGATTGCAAATTTGCCAGGGGCAGTTCCAAAAACATCCTCAATAGAACTCTCTACAATTTTGCAAAATTACATTGATGATTTGCTTATTGAGGATTGGTTTGAAAAATATAAAAGTAATCCAAATTTAAGACCTTCTTTGCAGATACATAATGGAATGTTGTTATCCGTTGAGGTTGGTGACAGCTTGAGCTTGCCAGTAACTAAGCTAGTTTAGGTTTCCAATTTTTTCTTGATTCATTAAAGTTTTCAATATCACTCATATAATCAAGGGTAATATCAATTTTATCTAGTCCTTCTAAAATTCTTTTTTGTGAGAAGTCATCCAAATCAAACATAAATTCAATTTCCTCACATTTAACAGATTTGTTATTAACTGATATCTGTATATTTGTGCTTGGATCTTTCTCAATTTTTTCAAAGAGACCCTCAACATTTTGTAAAGATGCTTCAATTGGTAAAAGTCCTATATTTATAGAATTTAATTTAAATATATCTGCAAATTTGGTTGAAATGATTGCATCGAATCCCCAATCTTGTAGGCCCCAAGGAGCATGTTCTCGTGATGAACCAGTTCCAAAATTATCTCCTGCTACTAAAACTTTTGATCCCTGATATTCTTTTTTGTTAAGTGAAAAATCTGGATCTTTTTTCCAATCAAAAAATAAAAACTCACCATAGCCCGATCTTTCAACCCGCTTAAGAAATTGTTTTGGCATAATTTGATCTGTATCAACATTAGACATATTTAAAGGAAGCATTGTTGAACTTATATCATTTATTTTTTTCATTTTAAAGAACTCTAATATCAACAAATTTTCCATGCAGTGCAGCTGCAGCTGCCATTTTTGGACTTACTAAATGAGTTCTTCCTCCGGCACCCTGTCTTCCCTCATAGTTTCGATTTGATGTTGATGCACATCTCTCTCCTGGATTTAATATATCTGGATTCATACCAAGACACATAGAGCATCCTGCCTCACGCCAATCAAATCCTGCTTCAATAAAAATTTTGTCCAAACCTTCTTCCTCTGCTTGATTTTTTACAAGGGTGGAACCAGGTACAACCATTGCACCTACAGTTTTTGCAACTTTTTTTCCTTTTACTATTTGAGCAGCTTCTCTTAAATCTTCAATACGACCGTTTGTGCAACTACCAATGAACACTCTATCCAAATTAATTTCGTTTATTTTTTCTCCAGCTTGCAAATCCATATATTCCAGAGCTCTACTTGCTGCCTCTTTATCAGATTCATCTTTAAAATCTTCAGGATATGGGATAGTATCATTTACAAAAATTACCTGTGACGGGTTTGTACCCCAGGAAATAGAGGGTTCAAGATCACTAGCATTTATAGTTACGACCTTATCAAACACTGCATCATTATCGGAATAAAGATCACCCCATTCATTAACTGCATCATCCCAATCTTTGTTTTTGGGAGCAAAATTTTTATCTTTTAAATAATTAAAAGTTGTTTCATCAGGTGCAATCATTCCTGCTCTTGCACCGCCTTCAATAGACATGTTACAAATAGTCATTCTATTTTCCATGCTCATATTTTTTATTACATCACCAACGTACTCAATAACATGTCCAGCTCCACCACCCGTACCAATTTTTCTGATAATTCCTAATATTATATCTTTTGGCCCTACACCATCAGAGACATCTCCTAAGACTTCAACTTTCATGGTTTTTGGCTTTGCCATGGCTAAGGTTTGAGTAGCAAGCACATGTTCAACTTCAGACGTCCCAATGCCAAACGCTAGCGCTCCAAATGCACCATGAGTAGCCGTATGACTGTCCCCACATACAATTGTCATTCCAGGCTGTGTTATACCTTGTTCAGGTCCAATCACATGAACGATACCCTGACGCGGATCATTTATTCCAAACAATGTTACACCGAACTCCTCACAATTATTTTCTAACGCATCAATTTGTATTTTTGATAAGGGATCTTTTATACCAAGTAATCTATTTGATGTTGGTACACCATGATCAACTGTTGCAAGAGTTAATTCAGGATACTTTACCTTCCTTCCGGCTATTCTCAGACTATCAAAAGCTTGGGGAGAGGTTACTTCATGTACAAGATGCAAATCTACAAATATTAAGTTTGTACCTTTGTCTATCGAAGCTACAAGGTGGTTATCCCAAATTTTTTCAAATAATGTTTTTCCCATATTATTAACAAATTATATTATTTTTCTACTTTAAGTTTTAATCATTATCATTTATTCACTTCTCATTTAAACTAGACCATCATGGAAACAATTATTGAAAAATTTTTGGAAATAGCGATAATTTTAGTTGCTGCAAAATTTGGCGCTGAGTTAATGAGAAGAATAAATCAGCCAGCAGTTATTGGAGAGCTAGTAGCTGGAATCATTATTGGATATTACGGTCTTGGATTGTTACCACATTTTGAAAAGGGTGATGTAATTTCTACTCTTGCCGAAATTGGAGTTGTTCTTTTATTATTTGAAGTTGGATTAGAAACTAACTTAGAAGAGTTTGTAGAGCTTGGATCAACCTCAATAATCGTTGCACTAATAGGTGTTGTTGCCCCATTTGCACTTGGTTTTGGATCGATTTATGCACTCGGCTTGGGCGGAGTCAATCAATTTGAAGTTGCCCTATTTGTTGGGGCTGCCATGACAGCAACATCTGTTGGAATCACCGCAAGAGTATTTGGGGATTTGGGTGCCCTTAAAACAAAAGAAGCTAAAACAATTATTGGAGCAGCAGTTGTCGATGATATTTTAGGATTATTAATTCTGACTGTTGTTGCTGGACTTCTTACTAGTTCAGGAGATTTTGCTCTTATTAATTTAGCAATTATTAGCGGCAAGGCCATAGGATTTTTAATTGCAGTTGTAGTCATTGGTAGAAAAATTTCTCCAATAGTTTTTAACTTCTTAGTAAAAATCCCCTCTCCAGGTACATTTGTAACTGGAAGCTTTATTTTTGCAATGTTATTAGGTGCTGCTGCTCACTTTGTTGGGCTACATCCAATCGTTGGAGCTTTTGCTGGAGGAGTAATCGCTGCAGAATCTAAAATGACACACAGGATTAGAGAAGAAATGAAGCCTTTGAACTTCTTGTTAGTTCCAATATTTTTTGTTTATATTGGTTCGGAAGTAAACATTCAGACATTGGCTTCATTGGAAATTTTTCTATATGGAATGTTGGTCAGTTTATTAGCGTTTGTAGGGAAGTATGTCTCAGCCCTAGGTGCCATGGGTAAAGGATTCAATACTTCTTTGATTGGAATTGGGATGTCACCAAGAGGCGAAGTAGGTCTTATTTTTGTCGCTGTTGCTACAACAACATTATCTTCAATAATCACTGAAGATATTATCTCCATAATTATTTGGATGGTCATAGTCACAACTGTAATTGCACCAATCTTGTTAAATAGAATTTTACAAAAAGTTCCAATTTCCGAAAGAGATGATGATGAAAGATTTGAAACACCTGTTGTAGAATGACTAACAAAAAGAATTAATCTAATTAATATATATTTATTCAATAATTTGGGGGAAAACAAATGCTTTTAAACTATCAAGGATCTATAGTTGCGGCAATTATGGGCTTGCTTTTGGCAGCTTATTTTGCAAATAGAATATTGTCTATAAATGTTTCTGATGAAAAAGTTAGTAATCTTTCCGATGCAATCAGAAAAGGATCCATGGCATTCTTGAAAAGACAATATTCATGGATAAGTATTTTTGTCGTAGTTTTAGCAATTTTAATCCCAACTCTTACTGATCTCGGAGTTTGGGGGTCTGTATCTTTCATTGGTGGTGCATTATTTTCATCGTTAGCTGGATTTATTGGAATGAGAATAGCAACTGCAGCTAATGGAAGAACAACAGAAGCTGCAAGAGACGGAGGAACGCTAAAGGCTTTACCAGTCGCATTCAGAGGTGGAGCGGTGATGGGTTTTTCGGTTGCTGGCTTAGGTTTGTTGGGAGTAGGTCTTGGATATTGGATTTTTGTTGACTTATTGGAACTTGAAAATGCTTATGATATTTTGGCCGCAATCGGTTTAGGAGGTTCTTCAATTGCTCTTTTTGCAAGAGTTGGAGGAGGAATTTACACAAAAGCTGCTGATGTTGGAGCTGATTTAGTCGGAAAAGTAGAGGCCGGAATTCCAGAAGACGATCCTAGAAATCCTGCAACTATTGCTGATAACGTTGGTGACAATGTTGGAGATGTAGCTGGTATGGGTGCAGACTTATTTGAGAGCTATGTTGGGTCACTAGTTGCACCATTAGCTTATGCTGCAATAGTATTTTCTAATTCAGATACATTGCCTTCGCTATTATTTTTTCCACTTGCTGTTGGCACTATTGGAATGCTAGCTTCAATCGTTTCCTCATTTCTTGTAGTACCAAAAGAGGGAAAACTTGCACAAGCTTTACATAGAGGAACTTATTCAGCGGCAGCTTTAACCGCAATAGGAGTTTTCTTTCTTTCCAACACAATGTTTTCGGATTACTCTGAAAACCCAATTGGCCTTTTTTTCTCGGTAATAATTGGTTTATTAGTAGGAATAACTGTAGGTCAAATTTCAGAATGGTTTACATCAGATCATCACTCAATTGTTAAAAGCATAGCTGATCAAGCAAAGACTGGACCGGCCACTCTTGTACTTTCAGGAATATCAGAAGGCATGAGATCTGCAGCTTTCTCGGTAATTGTTGTTGTTTTTGGAGTTTTTGGAGCTTATACAGCAGGAGATTGGGCTTTAGGTGCTGGTGGTGGAATATACGGAGTTGCAGTTGCAGCTATTGGAGTTCTAGCAACATTGGGTATTACTGTAGCAGTAGATGCTTATGGACCTATTGCAGACAATGCAGGAGGTATAGCAGAAATGGCCCATTTAGATCCTGAAGTAAGAAAAGCAACAGATGAATTAGATTCTCTAGGAAACACAACCGCAGCTATCGCAAAAGGGTTTGCAATTGGATCAGCTGCTGTAACAGCTCTAGCTTTATTTTCTGCATTTGTACAAAGTGCAGGATTGGCTGAATCTGGATTAAACATTACAAAAGTAGAAGTTACTCTTGGATTGTTTCTAGGTGGGATGTTCCCATTTTTATTTGCAGCAATGACAATAAATGCTGTAGGAAGAGCTGCCTTCAAAATGATTGAAGAGGTAAGAAGGCAATTTAGAGAAATACCTGGATTAAGAGAAGGTAAAGAGGGTGTCGTTCCCGAATATGAAGAGTGTGTAGATATTGCTACCACAGCGGCATTAAGGGAAATGCTCCTTCCAGGTGGATTAGCAATTGTTTTACCTCTAGTAATCGGGTTTTGGAATAAAGAAGCCTTAGGTGGTTTTTTAGCAGGTGCTCTCGTAACTGGATTTTTGCTTGCGATATTTATGGCTAACTCTGGTGGCGCTTGGGACAATGCAAAAAAATATATTGAAGCAGGTGGCGGTGCTGGTAAGGGGTCTGAGGAACATAAGGCAGCTGTTATAGGGGATACCATTGGAGATCCATTCAAAGATACCTCAGGACCGGCAATGAATATCGTTATTAAAGTCATGACAATAGTAAGTCTTATATTTGCATCAGCTTTTTGATAATATATTTAAACACATAAATTTCAACAAATGAATATTTTACTTATTACTAACGATTGGAAACCAAAAAAAGGTGGGATTACTACCTACCTTTCCAATCTTTCAGAAAATTCGAAAAATAATATTTTTGTGTATGGACCTAAATGGATAACTGGTGAGAACACTTTTAAATCAACTGAAAATTTTTTGTGGAATCCAAATAAAGTATTCTCAGATGTACAAAAAATAATAAATGAAAATAAGTTTGACATTATCTTACATGGCTCAAGCAACCCAAATTTTCTATTTGTAAATAAATTAAACACATTAGACATTCCAGATTCGCCTAAAAATGTGAAAATTCCACAATTTATGATTTGCCACGGTGCTGAATTTAATGTTTTAAATTATTTTCCAATCATTAGAACAATATTGAAAAAAAATCTTAATAATTTGAATAAAATTTTTACAGTAAGTGATTTTTCACGTAAAAAATTAGAGGATATAACAGAGACTCAAATCCATAATATTGGTGCAGGAATTGATATACCAAATTTTGAAAAAGAATACGAAGTAAACGAAAAAATAACAATTGGAGTTGTGAGTCGACTTGTTTCTAGAAAAAAAATAAATTGGCTGATTGATGTAACTCACGAGATCAGAGAAGCAGGTATTCCAATTGAGCTAAAAATATTTGGATTCGGAAAACAAGAAAATTATTTAAAGAAATTATCAAATGTATCTGCTGCTGACATTTCTTTTTTAAAGGACGAAAGTGAAGACGATCTTTCTAACTTCTACAAATCAATTGATATATTCGCTATGCCATCTCAGTCAAAATATTTTGGAATTGAGTTTGAAGGTCTTGGATTAGTTTATTTAGAAGCAGCAAGCTACGGAGTTCCAGTAATTGTTGGTGCATCTGGAGGCGCGATTGAAACAATTATTCCTGGTAAAACTGGATTTGTAGCTGGTGATAAAAAAATACTTAAGGAGGCAATCCTTTATTTTATAAATAACCCTAAAAAGATTGAAGAGTTTGGATTAGAAGGTAGAAAGTTTGTTAGTGACTTTTATAACTGGGAAAAACTAATAGATAAAATTGAATCAAATATATGAATAATTTTTTAGTAATTACTATCGCCAAATACATTTAAAATTTCAGAACTATCAATAGTTAAAGCTTTTTGGGGTGTTTCAAGCGGTTTATTTTTTTTATCAATAACTATTTTATTAATCAAATTATTTTTTGTTGCATCCTCAGTTTTCATTCTGAATCTTCCTCTATAGAAAACAATGTCTAGAAGTTTTGCCAAGTTTACCAAACTATCTTTTGATAACTTTTTAATACTCTTCTCATTAATCAAATATGTTTCCTTAATTCTTTCGAGGAGTTCATCTTTGTTTAAACTCTTAGGAATATTTTTTGCTTCTTCATTAATCAAGTTCATAATTTTTTGGTACTTTTCAGAGTTAACTAGTTCTACTATTTCGTTTTTTTTCATTTCCTTAAGGTCATTAATATCGAAAACCTCTCTATTTCTCTGTTTGATTGCAAATCCTCCATAAGGCCCTACAGCTGTCATGTAACTCCAGCCATTTTCTTCACATACAAGACGCGGGTTTTTGGTCGACAAATTAAACCTTTTATATGCATCTTCAGGACCAAGTAGGTCAGGGTCCTCATCTTCGAAAATAGGTCCTATCATATTCCTGTAGGGACATTTTGGTTGCCTAATTCCCTTTTCTTTTATGCCGTGCTGAAAATAATATCCTCCACCTGGACCAAGTTTTATAAAGATAGGAGTTTCGCATTCTTTACAATCACAAACTCTACGCTCTTTAAGAAGATTTGCTTCTTGTTGTTTTTCGCCTTCATTTATATAGGTTTCATCTAGTTCTTCGATTGTTATGTCAGGAGGTAACCCTATATAAAAGCCATCATCCCTCTGTAAATATGGATAGGCGATTCTATCCTGGACGCGACCAGTTTTTAGTACATATCGAGTATCAAATGGAAGTGGATATGATGTTAGGGAAATCGGGTCAGGCTCACCATATTTATTTACATGTTTTTGAATTTTCTCATAGGAATCTTTTAAGAAATCTATTTTTGCTTCTTCAGGAGATTTACTTTCTAATATTTCATCTAACTTATCTTCCATTTCCTTTGAAAATTTATAATTTATGTAGGGATCAAAATAAGGTTTCATAAAATTATTAATCATTGCCATTGCTATTATTCTGGGTTTCAAGCTTGAATCTGAATTTATAAAAACTGATGTTATGCCTTGGATTATTGAAACGTATGTTGAGGGCCTCCCAATACCAAGTTCTTCTAATTTGTTAATAAGTGATGTTGAGGAATATCTATTTGGTGGATTTGTAAATTTTTGTTCATATTCTGAATTAATTATTTCAACCTTGTCACCTTTTTTTAAATTTGGTAGCTCCTGTGATTGTTCACTTAGGTTTTTAGCTATATCTCTGTATCCTCCAAAAACCCATGTTGTCCCAGAAATTCCTAATAAAATAGTTTCATAAATCTCATCGTTAACTTCTATGTCTATAGTCTTTGTTACTCCTCTAGCTTCTGACATTTGTGACGCGATGGTTATATTAAAAATTAATTCGTATAGCCTATACTCATCACTGTCTTCTTTATATTTATTTAATAACTCTTCGGGTGTTTTAAATTTTTCACCTGATGGCCTAATAGCTTCATGAGCTGCTTGTGCATTTTTGCTATCGCCATAGTAATTTGGTGTAGAAGGAAGATGTTCCTTACTAAAATTCGACTCAATATATTTTCTGGAAGCTTTAATTGCAATATCTGAAAGCCTAATTGAGTCTGTTCTCATATATGTTATTAATCCCTCTTGATAAAGTTTTTGCGCAATACCCATGGTTTTGCCTGGTTGAAATCCAAGATTATTTCTCGCAGACGTTTGCAAACTTGTTGTCTTAAATGGTTTTGGAGGCTTTCCAGTTCTTTGAGACTCTTTAATATTTGATATATTTGCTACAGAATTTTTAAGTATGTTAACAATGTCTCTCGCCTCTTCCTCATTCAAATATCTCCTGTCCTTTGAAATTTTTTTTCCTTCTTTATCAAAATCTTTAGGGGTCGAAATTTTTATGCCATTTAAAGATTTTAGATTTGATTTAAATTCGAACCCTAAACTCTTACAATCAGCCTTTATTTCAAAATATTCAGATTTGATAAAAATTAAACGTTCCTCTTCCCTTTCAACAATCAATCTAATTGCTGGTCCTTGAACTCTTCCAGTAGAAATACCCCCCCCTCCTAGATCTCGCAATTTTGGTGTTATTTCATAACCAATCATCCTGTCAAGCGTTCTTCTCGCTTCGTAGGATTTGAACTTTCCAATATCAATTTTTTCGGGATTTTTCATTGCATTTAGTACTGCGGTATCTGTAATTTCATTAAATTTAATTCGTTTAGGTTCATTTTTTAATTCAAGTGATTCCTTTAGGTGATATGCAATTGCTTCACCCTCCCTGTCATCGTCAGTAGCTAAGTAGACATCCGGTGCTTGATCGGCCAAGTCTTTTAGTTCACTTACTATTTTTTTTCTATCTTCTGGAATCACATATATGTTCTCAAATTGATTTGGCTTCACAGCACCCCAAAGAATTTCTTCTTTTTTAAATGAAGAAGGAATTGATTTTGTATTTCTTGGAAGATCTCTAATATGACCTACGCTTGATTTAACTACATATTCATCACCAAGAATTCTTGATATAGTCTTAACTTTTGTTGGCGACTCAACTATAACTAAAGGTTTTGACATGTCCTTATTGATAACAGTATTTTGGTAAAAGTACAGGATTTTAGAAAAAAAGTATTTTCAATACGATTTATAGTGATTATATAAGCAATGGATAAAATAAAAATTTTTTCAAAGTCTCAGTTCTCTTTACTCTGGTGGTCCGGAACAATTTCAAGCTTTGGAGACTGGGCAACCCTCTTTGGATCAGTTGCATTGGCTAGCTATCTTGGAACCGAAGCGGGAAATTCTGAGCTTACAGCAATCGTTCCACTAATAGCAAGAATTGTTCCAGCTCTTTTATCTTCATTCGCTGGATTAATCGCTGATAGATACGACAAAAAAATGATAATGATATTTTGCGATGTTATAAGAATGATATTTGTTATGTTTCTATTTTTTGCTGATAATTTGTATTCAATATTTTTAATAAATTTTCTATCTGAAATATTTTCACTTATTAGACAACCTTCTAGAGAGGCTGTAGTTCCTGAGATAGTAAATAAAGAAAATCTTGTAAAAGCAAATTCTTTATTTGCAATCGGTACATATGCAACATTACCTGTTGCATCATTAGCTCTGGGAGTTGTTAGCGATTGGAACAGTTTAGAACTCATAAATGAAACTGGTAATGGATGGAGTGGATCAATCATATTTTTATTTGATACTTTCACGTTTATGGCTTCTGCGATACTTCTTTACTTTTTAAAAAATCAAAATAAAAATACATTAAATAAAAAACCTGATGTTTCATTTAAAAATTTCAAAGATGGCTTAGATTATTTTTTCAAAACTAAAGATATTAGAAATATCTCATTTTCAATTTCGTTTTGCTTGGTTGGAGCTGGTACGTTATTTATATTAGGACATACTTTCCTTACGGTTGATCTGGGTTTTAGCGAGAGTTCATTTGGATTTATGATCGCTTCATTTGGAACTGGAATTTTAATAAGTATGTTGACCTTAAGCTATTTTGTTACAAGTTTTAATCGAGTTAACTTTTTAATTGGAATTTCAATGATGCTAGTTGGTATTTCCCTTTTATTAGCATTTAGATCAACTGATTTTTTAGTTATTTTATTATCTGTTTTTATTTCAGGCCTTGGAACAGGAGGAGTTTACTTATTAACAATAAGTTTTTTGCAGGCATCTACAAGTATTGAAATTAGAGGAAGAGTGTTTGGGAATTTTTATACCATTGGAAGGCTCGCATTATTATTTTCCTTTTTATTGTCAGGTATTATCGCAAATTATTTAGATGGTATTTTTGGTCAAGACGGAGTTTATCTAGTCTTAATTGGAAGTTCGATATTGATACTTATTGCTGGGATTTTAAATTTTATAAATGGATACAGAAGTATTTTTAATGAATTTGGTATTGAAAAATCAAACTTTAATAAGATAAAGTTGAAACTAGACGAAAAGGAATAAAAATTTGAATACAGATTATGTAGCTTTTGAAGGAGTAGATGGGTCTGGTAAAACTAGTTACATTGAATCATTAACCAATCATCTAGAAAAAAAACAAATAGATTACAAAATAGTAAGAGAGCCGGGAGGTTCAAAACTTGGTGAAGGGATAAGGGATCTTTTACTGAGTCATGAATATGAAGTTGAGCCTTTAACCGAAGCACTCTTATTTTCAGCCAATAGATCAAACTTAGTAGAAGAAGTAATAAGACCATCTATAGAGGCAGGGATAAAAATAATTTCTGACAGAAGTGCTTTCTCATCAGTGGCATACCAAGGAATTGGAAGAGGCCTAGGTTTTGAAAAAATATATAACATAAATGATATTGCCATAAATGGCTATTGGCCCGAAAAAGTTATTCTTTTAGACATTGATCCGGAGATATCTCTAAAACGTCAAAAAGTAAGTGATAGAATTGGAAGTTCTGATTTAGATTTTTTTAAAAAAGTAAAAGCTGGTTATTTAGAACTAGCCGAGAAATTTGAAGACGACTTTTTAGTTTTGGATGCAACACAAGATTTTGAATTCAATACAAAAATTATATATGAATGGTTAGATGTTGATTGAACTTAATTCAAAATTATCAAATGAATCATCAAAACCTTTTCACTCATATCTTTTGATTTCTGGCTCTTCACGCTATTTAATTGATCAGGCAAAAGCTTTTTCATCTTATTTATTATTTAATTCTACTGACATCCTTGAGCATCCAGATATAAGAGTTGTTACATCTGAAAATATTAATACATTAGGTGTTGATGATATTAGAAAAGTAATAACTGATGAAAGTATCTATCCAATTGAAGCAAAATATAAAATATTTATATTTCCTCCGACAAAGTCCCTTACTGAAGAAGCATCAAATGCCTTATTGAAAACTTTAGAAGAGCCTTCAAACTCGAATATATTTATTATCACTTCAAATGGAAGACACTGGTCACATTCAAAAGATGATTCAATAAAAAATATGTTACCGACACTTAAAAGCCGGTGTAGAACTCTATATATAGATGATGAATACACCTATACATATGATTTTGAATTTGAAGATATTACAAATTTTCTAGATATGGAGGAGAGTCTATTGATGAAGAACCTTCACGATGAAATGAGTTTAATAACTTCGATTTTACAAAATTTGAAGCCTCCTCAACAAGATGCCAATGAAAAGATGTTTAATTTGATTAAATTAGAAAATGCTATTGACGCAATTAATGTAGATTCAAATAGTAATTTAAATGTTCTTGAAAAATCAATTGAATATTTAGTGAACAATATTTTATCAACAACAAATTTTACAAAAGTTGAATTCAGGTATTCTGAACTATTAACAAATTTTATTGAGGACATATCTTTGGGAATAAGGCCAAGGATAGCAATAAATAAATTAGTTTTGGAATCTGAAGCTATTTGAACTTTAAGTCAATAGTTTTGAAGATAGTCTGACTAAATTGAATAGCAAAAAAAGTGCTGCTAATGTTCCAAATATTACTAGCCCCTCAAAGCCAATTAATGTGTAGGTTAGCCCTAAAGATGACTGGGCAAATACACTGCCAACAAATACGAATGAATCGCTTTTTATGTTAAGGTTTGTATTTTTTTCTATTGAGTATTTAGAAATTTCAGAGCTAATAGAAACAAAGTTAAAATTCCATCCAAGACCCAATAAGAATAAACTTAAATGTAATAGGACTATATCTGAAGTACTTAATGCGCAAACACAGCTTATTAAGAGAATAAAACCACCAGTAATTGATACTTTTTTTGAACCAACTTTGTCGACAAATCGTCCAAGGATGGGTGAAAAAACAAACATTCCGAGGGTGTGGTAGCTAATTATTGTTCCAACAACCTGTATTGTTTCACCTATATCTTGAACATGCAAAGGGGTTGCAGCCATGATAATCACCATTACAAAGTGATTAACAACTAACAACACAGTTAATTGGGTTGCCTTACTATCGAGCTTAGTTTTTGAAGAGGCATTTTCGGTAAATACAGGCAGTCTCAATAAACTACTTTTATCTGTTAGTCCTATTACGCAAAACCCTGCGAGCAAAAAACCAATCGTTGCAATAAAATAGGCAACAATTAATTCTGATCCAAAAATGTTCATAAATGTAGAAGAGTATTGTCCGACCAGTCTTGGTCCAAAGACTGAACCAAAAACTGAAAACCACACTGCAAGCGAAAGAGCAGTTGCTCTGAACTCCTCTCTAACGATAAATGATGAAGCGTATCTTGTTTGTAAAGAAGCGGACTGACCAATGCCTAAAACAAAAGCTCCAACAATAAGTAAATTAAATGAATTTGTTAAAAGACTTATGAAGCAAACAACCCCCCCTATTGCTCCAACAAAAAAAGTATTTGCTAAAGCAAGCATTCTTGAATATTTCTTTTGTAAATAATCAAAAATCTGTGTTCCCACAAACGCTCCTCCAACACCAAGTGCATTTGGAATCCCTACTAAATAGGGATTAGTGGTAACTTCTCTGACTGCCAAAGCAGTGACAGTAATAGCTGCAATAAAACCGATAGAAGAGAAACCAACTGAGAATAATAAGTTATAGATTTTTTTTATCTCAGAGGACATAAAATGAGGATAACAAATAAATAGATTAAAGTTTCAAAGCAGAGTTTACAATAAATAATTAATATAAAGAAGCATAATAAATTAAAGGAAAAAAATGTATAAAACCGCTGAAACAGTCTCTCCGGGGCACCCTGATAAAATAGCTGACCTTATATCTGACTATGTTTTGACAGAGGCACTTTCAAATAATAAAAAATCTAGGGTAGCTGTTGAGACTTTTTTAACAGGGACATCTTACGGAGGGTTAGTTATTGTTGGTGGTGAGATAAGTGAAATTGCCAATATTGATGACGAAACTGTAACTAAAATAGTTAAAGAAGCATTATCTAAAACAATAAAAACAAGTTTTGAGGATTTTCAACTAGATAATTTAACAATACAAAATGAATTAACTCCTCAATCAGAAGAGATAAGATCTGCAGTCGAAGATGATAAAGATCTTGGAGCTGGTGATCAAGGCATTATGATCGGTTATGCCACAAATGAGACAAAATCACTTATGCCTGAGACATTTGATATCAGTAGAAATATACAAATGTCCTTATGGGATGTTCAAAACAATGATGAAAGTCTTGACTTAGATTCAAAAGTACAGGTAACTACTGGTGGAGAAAAAACCAAAGTTGTAATTTCTACACAACATAAAAAAGATATTGATATTGACGGGTTAAGAAATAATCTTGAGGAAATGATTCGAGAATTAGTAAATAATGATTTCCAATTTGATTTGAATCCTTCTGGATCATTTGTAAAGGGTGGGCCTGCAGGTGATACAGGTTTAACTGGAAGGAAAATTGTTGTTGATGCTTATGGACCAACGGTACCTGTAGGAGGGGGAGCTTTTTCTGGAAAAGATCCTTCAAAGGTTGATAGATCAGCAGCATACGCAGCAAGACATTTAGCAAAAAATATTGTTGCTCATAAATTGGCAGAAATATGTCAAGTTAGAGTAGCTTATGCAATTGGAAAAGCGGAACCTTATGAATTATCTATTGAAACATTTGATACATCAAAAAAAGATGATTTAGTTCTAAATGATTTTGTCTCTAAGTTTGATATGATGCCAGGAATGATCATCGAACGCTTGGATTTATTGAATGTAAATTATAAAAAAGATACACTTTTTTCTCATTTTGGTCATGATGATCGCAATTGGGAAAAAATTGAAGATTTATAAATTTTTTATAAGTGTAATTGCTCGTTATTGCCGAAGTAGCTCAGTGGTAGAGCAGCTCACTCGTAATGAGCAGGCCGAGGGTTCAATTCCCTCCTTCGGCTCAAAATTAATTTAATATAAATTTATTTTTTTTCTTGGATTGTGTAGTCTTTTAATGTGAAAAAATTTATACTTTCTTCTTTACTGATTTTATCCATAAGTAGTTCAGCTTTTTCGTCCACTAGTAATTACTCCAATATATCTGATGAACATGAACAAGTTCCTATTCCAGCAATTGTGATAGAGGAGGAAGTAGAGGTCCAAGAAGATCCTCAATGGACATATAAGTTTCTAATACCAACAAGTGTAGCAATTGCAACTTTGGTCATTATTGGAAATATTGTCCAATATTTTAGACAAGTCACAAAAAAGAGATACAAAGTTATAAAGAAATAGAGCAAAATTTATGAGCTCAAACATTCAAAATATTATTGAAAATATTGATTTGTCTAAAAATTATGTTCTTGCATTAAGCGGTGGAGTAGACAGTTCTGTATTAGCTCATATATTAGAAAAACAATCTGTAAAAATAAGACTTGTTTTTGTTCAACACAACCAAAAAGATTCTAAAAAGTTAGAAATAATTGCCGAAAGAATTGCAGATTCATTAAATTTAAAATTTAAAATACTCCCAACTTCACTAAATCCAAAATCTTCTGAAACTAAAATGAGAGATGAAAGGTACAAGGCTCTTCTCTCTGACCTCAAAGAAGAAGAAATATTAATAACAGGCCACAACCTTTCTGATAAAGCAGAAACTTTATTAATAAATCTATTTAGAGGAACACGACTTGAGGGTTTGAAATCAATAAAGTCAATTAATAAAAAAATTCAAAGACCAATGATTAAAATTTCAAAAAAAGAAATTTATGATTACGCAAACAAACACAATTTAATTTATTTTGATGATCCATCAAACATGGATAATAAGATTATAAGAAACTGGATTAGAAACATTTTAATTCCTGAAATCAATGAAAAATTTCCTGGCTCGTTTGAAGAAAAAATTGAACTTTTGACAAATGAAGTTGAACTTCGAACAAATTATAAAACAGACTATTTAAAGTATATAAAATTTTCGAGAGGCTACTTAGAGATACCAATATCATTATTAAGCGATAACAGCAATGAAAGGCAACTTTATTTAAATGAAATAGCAAACTTTCTGGGAATGAAAAGCATAGAAAAAAACGATATAGAAAAGATATCTAAATCACTCGAAGAGAATAAGAAATTTGATTTTTTTAAAGAATGGATTTGTTTCAACTCAGGTGGCTCAATCATTCTCTTAGACGATAATCAATGGAGAAAAATTGCTAGGGATGGAGACAGTTCTTTTATTGGATTTTTCGAATTTAAAAAAATTAATAAAATTGATATATTCAACAATTGGAATTGTGCTTATCCAAAAAATCGGGATATTGATATTAGGTTTTTAAAAAATGGTGAAAAGATAATTAGTAATGGTATTTCGATCAAAGCCTCAGAAGTTCTTCGTAATTATGGAGTAGATAATGCATTTAGAAAAAATTGGCCAATGGTTTATGTAGACAATCATCTTTACTGGATTGTCGGACTTAGAAAATCAGATCTAGCAAAAGAAAATGAAAAAAAATCAAAACAGGACTTTTTACAAGCTTCACTTATAAAAGATAATTTATATAACTTGAATAATTCTTAGTTTTATCGTAAGTTTCACTATTTATTTATTCAGACATATATTAAATTTAAAATGTGGAAAATAATAAAGAACAAGATAATAAAAAAAGAAATAGGTCACTTTTTATATATATCTCTTTAGGACTTTTAATTTTTTTTGGAGTTCAAAAGTACAACCAGACCGTTAATGCTCCTGAAAGTTCAACCTTTTCAGAACTTCAATCTCAAATTAATGAAGGATTAGTTCTGGAAGCAACGATAAAGGAACAATCTAATACTGTTGAATACATGCTGGCTAATGATGATACTGTTTATAAAACAGAATATCCAGAAGGCTTTGAAGGTGAAATATTTAAGCTTTTAATTGATCAAAGTATAGTTTTAAACACAGATACAGAGCCGGCTGGCATTCAAGATTATTTAATTGCATTTTTACCTTGGATATTTCTTGCAGGTTTTATGTTTTTTATGTTTTCTCAAGTTAGATCAAATGGAAATCAAATTATGCAGTTTGGTAAATCAAAAGCAAAAGAATTAGATGAAGAATCTCCAAAAGTAACATTTAATGATGTAGCTGGTGCTGAAGAAGCCAAAGAAGAACTAGAAGAGATTAAAGAATTTCTTAAATCACCCGAAAAATTTAATAAATTAGGAGCAAAAATACCTAAGGGAGTTCTGTTGGTTGGTCCTCCTGGCACGGGAAAAACATTACTTGCTAAAGCAGTCGCAGGCGAATCGAATGTTCCTTTTTTCAGTATTTCTGGTTCAGATTTTGTTGAAATGTTTGTTGGTGTAGGCGCAAGTAGAGTTAGAGACTTGTTTAAAAAAGCCAAAGATTCCTCACCAGCCATAATATTTATTGACGAAATAGATGCAGTTGGTCGAATGAGAGGAGCAGGACTTGGCGGAGGTCACGATGAAAGAGAACAAACATTAAACCAACTGTTGGTTGAGATGGATGGTTTTGAAGCTAATCAGGGTGTCATATTGATGGCTGCAACAAATAGACCTGACGTCTTAGATCCTGCTCTTTTAAGACCGGGCCGTTTTGATAGACAAATTATTGTAGATAGACCAGACTTTAAAGGAAGAACCGAGATTCTTAAAGTTCACTCTAAACAAAAGCCCATTGCAAAAAATGTTAACTTAGAGACAATTGCTAAACAAACCCCCGGATTTACTGGCGCAGATCTTGCAAATTTATTGAATGAAGCAGCACTTCTTGCTGCAAGAAAAAGCAAGAAGACAATATCCAAAGTAGATATTGAAAACTCGATTGATAGAGTTCTAGCTGGTCCAGAAAAGAAAAGTCAAATTTTAACAAAAGAAGAAAAATTAATAATTGCTTATCATGAGACTGGCCACGCTTTAGTCGGATGGGCACTTCCAAACGCTGATCCAATACATAAGGTGACAATCATTCCAAGAGGAAGAGCGTTAGGGTATACTCAAGCGCTTCCAGATAGTGAAAAATATCTTACTTCAAAAGCAGAATTGAAAGATCGATTAGCGATGCTTATGGGTGGAAGGGTAGCAGAGGAATTGATATTTGCTGATCCAACTACAGGGGCTTCTAACGATATAGAAAAGGCAACAGAAATAGCAAGAAGAATGGTTATGGAATTTGGAATGAGCGAAAAACTAGGACCTATGTTGTACGGCAAAGGCACAAATGAAGTATTTTTAGGACGAGATTATGGAAGACAGCAAGATTATTCTGATGAAGTAGCATCATCTATAGATGAAGAGGTAAAAAGCCTATTAAGTGATGCTCATATTGTTGCAGGAAAAATACTTGCAAAATTTAAAAAACAGATGGAAGAAATGGTCAAAGTTTTAATGGAAAAAGAAACAATAGACCGAGAAGAAGTAGCAAGAATTTTTAACAAAATAAAAAAAGTACAAATTTCTGGATCAGGAAAAAATCTTAAATTGGCATGAGTAAAGATATCAACAAAACAAATACTTATTTAGAGGAAGCTTTATCAGATTTTATTTCCAAAATATCGGAAGATCCAAATAAAAATACTGATTTAATAGCAAAAAAGTTCTTAAATCAGTTAGAAAAAAAATTTAATTTTCCAAAAAAAGATATTGCCTTAATTTTTTCCCATTTGGAGGGTGTCAACCACAATCACCCTATTTACGTAAACAAAATTCCATTTATTAGTTTTTGTGAACATCACATGTTTCCATTTTTTGGGGAAGTAAGTATTGCGGTTTTGCCAGAAAAAAATATTCTAGGTGTATCTAAATTTAGTGACTTGGTAAATAATTTATCTAGTAAATTAACTCTTCAAGAAAAACTCACTGAAGAGATAGGTGAAAAAATTCTTCAAAATTTAGAACCTCAAGGTACTTACATAAAAGTTAAAGCAAAACATTTATGTTCTGACCTTTTAAGCCCAGAAAACTCTATTGGAGACATAACTACAACATATGCAAATGGGATTTATGAGCTGGATTCTTCATTAAGAGCAGAAGCTGCTTTAAACATGAGTTAACTTGTTCAACTGGGACAACTATCTAGATTCACTAGAAACAAAAAAAATTGGAATAATTAACGTCACGAATGACTCTTTCTCAGGTGATGGAACTTATGTTTCTCGAGAAAAACTTCTAAGCAAATTTGAAATTGCAAAAAAAAGAAATATTAAATTATTAGATATTGGATGCATGTCAACTAAACCAAAATTTCAAACAATAGACACCAATGAGGAGTCAAAAAGACTTGACTTTTTTTTACAGAATATTTCTGAATATTATGATTATTCAATTGATTCATTTAATCCATTAGTAATCAGAAAAGCTATTAAAAATGGATTCTTAATTATAAATGATGTAACTGGATTTAAAGAAGATAAGTTGATAAAGATAGCAAAAGAAGAGGGATGTGGAATGATCGTAATGCATAAAAATCCAAATTCTAACTATCTTCACGAAAAAATGAATTATAAAAATATAGTAGGAGAAGTAAATTTTCATCTCCAAATGCAAGTTGATAATTTAGTTGACAAGGGCATCAATGAAAAACAAATTGCAATTGACCCTGGTTTTGGTTTTGGAAAAACAATGGAAGATTCTGCAGAATTATTCCTAGGGTTGGAAAATCTGATTGATACCTATCCTATAATCGTTGGCTATTCTAAAAAAAAATTTACAGACTTATTAAAAATGACCAATAATGAAATGGAGGAGTTCTGTTTGAATTCAGGTGTTTCATTGTTGAGATTACACATAGATAATTAAATAATTTGTGTATCGTAATATGTTAGGCTGATTAAAGGAAATTATGGCAGGATTAAAACCAAACGATTTTTTTTGGATCATTGAAGGAAAACTTGCTGTATCAGAGTGCATAGGTGGCGGTGGTCTTACAGCCAGAAAAATCAGACGCGAAGAAGAAATTCAATGGCTCAAAAGCCAAGGAATAAATTCTATTTTTTCTTTACTTGATTCAGATTTCAATTTAAAAAATTATCAAGAAGTTGGTTTTCGTACTTATCATTTTCCACTTGGTGAAAATGTCGGGGCTGAGTCAATTAGTTTAATTTTTGAAGCTATTAAAGAAGCATTGTCTGATAAAGATAGAAAGCTTCTAATCCACAGAGAATATCTTGATGAAGAAGTTCCTGGAATTTTGGCTGGCTACTTAATTTATTCAAAACTTCTTGATGACCCAATATTTTCTCGTACAATTCTTGAGAGGATACTTGGAAAGCCTCTATCCCCAAAAGCAATTGCTTTAATACCAACTAGTTAATATGTCGCTGACTATCAATATTGATGGGATAACTGTTTTCGCAAAACATGGAGTTTACGATGAGGAAAAAACTAACAATCAAAAATTTTTAATCGACTTGAATGTTGAGCTTAAGGAAGAAATTATTAATTCGACCAACTACGAACTAGACAGTATTGATGAAACTATAAATTACGAAACTTTTGTGAACGAAGTAATTGCAATTTGTAAAAACAATTCATTTAATTTATTAGAAACCTTAGCTTATACCATTCTGAATTCTTTCAAAAGACACGAAAAAATTTCATTCATGACTGTAACAATTCATAAACCAAA
This sequence comes from uncultured Candidatus Actinomarina sp., assembly GCA_902519845.1. GTDB lineage: Bacteria > Actinomycetota > Acidimicrobiia > Actinomarinales > Actinomarinaceae > Actinomarina. Next base: position 181,711 of record CABYLQ010000001.1, read on the forward strand.
CTCTCCATTACAAGATAATGTTGATGATGTTAGCGTGACAGTAAGTGAAAAATTTTAACAAAATTATCTTATCTCTTGGGTCAAATATAGACGATAGAAAATTAAATTTAGAAAATGCTGTCAGAGAAATATCAAAAATCGCAAAGCCAATTAAAATTTCATCAATTTATGAATCTGATCCAATCTTATATGAAGATCAAAATAAATTTCTAAACATTATTTTAGAAATAGAGTTTGAGAGCTCTTCGATCAAATTGTTGAAGAAAATTAAAGAAATTGAAAAAAGGCTTGGTAGAAGTGAAAATTTTAGATTTGGCCCAAGAGCTATAGACATAGATATTATTTTTTTTAATAACGAAATCTCAAAAAAAGAAAAGTTGACTATCCCACATTATGATTGGAAAAATAGGAGTTTTGTAATAATTCCTCTTTCCGAACTATATGATGAATTTGTTTCTGATGATTACAAAATAGATAGTCAAAAAATAATGAAATTTGGTAACATTAATACTAAATAATTACGGGCACCTTAAAGGGCACGATAAGAATGAAAATTTTAAAAACAACTGATTTACTAAAGAGTCATAATAATATTTGTTTAGTTCCAACAATGGGTGCCCTTCATGATGGCCACATCTCATTAATTCATAAAGCAAAAGAGACTGGATTAAAAACGGTAGTATCAATATTTGTAAATAAACTTCAATTTAATGACGAACAAGATTTTATTAATTACCCTCGAAATATTGAAAAAGATGTAAAGATTTTAAATAATTTAGACGTTGATTTTGCTTTCATACCTGATGAAGAGATCATTTATCCAAAATCTGGATTTGAAAATTTATACGCAGGAAACGTTGGCAATAAATATGAAGGCTTGTCTCGTCCAGGTCATTTTGACGGTGTACTAACTGTAGTAAACCGGCTTTTTCAATTAATTCGTCCACACACTGTGATTTTCGGCTCAAAAGACATACAGCAATTATTTTTAATTAAAAAATTAATTTTAGATAAAAAATACGATATTAGAATTATCGAGCAAAAAACTAAAAGAACCAAAACAGGTTTAGCTCTGAGTAGTCGAAATAAACTATTGACTAAAGAAGGCATGCAACAAGCTGAAAATATTTTTAAAGCTTTACTTTTAGTTCAAAACGAACTTGAAAAATTTACAGATTTGGTTGAAATCGATAACAAAGCAAAATCATTACTTGTTTCAGAAAACATTAAGTTAGACTATTTAGAAATTTTAGACATGAATACATTTTCACCACCGAAGGGAGATTCGAAAGATTTTGTTATTATTATTGCTGTTGTGATTGAAGGGGTAAGGTTAATTGATAATATTCGATTCAAATATGAGGAAACTAAATGAAGAATATTATTGCTATTGATGTAGGCAATACTGAAACAACTGTTGGTGTGGGTAATAGTTCAGAATGGAAAAGTTATAGGTATACCACAAGGAAAGCTATTACATCTGACGAATTATTTATGATGTTCAAAACTACTATTGACCCTGAAAGTGTAAATAGTGAAAATTTAGATGGTTCCATTATTTGTTCGGTAGTACCTCAAATTACAGATAGTGTTACAGAGGCAACAAAAAAATTTACATCTAAGTTAGTTTATATTGTAGGACCAGGAATAAAAACAGGACTAAAAGTCAATATTGATAATCCAAAAGAGCTTGGGCCTGATAGGATAGCAAACTCTGTAGGAGGCTATAAAAAAGCTCAAAATTCAGTAATAATTGTTGATTTGGGAACTGCTACAACTTTTGATGTCGTCAATGAAAATAAGGAATATTTAGGTGGATCAATTGCTCCAGGTATCAAAATATCTCTTGAAGCATTAACATCAAAGACTTCATCGCTCAAATCAGTAGAGCTATTACACCCAAAATCAGTGGTAGGAAAAAATACATATGAAGCTGTACAAAGCGGCCTCATCTTTGGACATGCTTCGATGATTGACTCAATGTTAGAAAAAATTATATTAGAACTTGGTATAAACCCAAAAATAATTATTACTGGTGGACTAGGAGAGATTATTCAGCCAATCCTTAATGTTGGTACAGAGTACTCAAAAGATTTAACATTAAATGGACTTGAAGAAATATATTTTTTGAATAATTAGGCTGTACTAAATGGATAATTTTTCAAAATCAGAAAAAGAAATTTATGACTTGAGAAAGCAAAAAATTAGCTTTTTGAATGAGCTGACGTCTAATTCTTTTCCTACGAAATTCAATGAATCTGTAAAAGTAGCAGACGTAATCAAAGAACATTCTGAAATTGATGATGGTGAACATACAGGGGTCAATGTCTCCATTCGAGGAAGAATATTAAATGCGAGATCATTTGGAAAATTATTATTTTATGACTTACTAGATCAGTCTGGCAAGATTCAGCTTTTGATAAATTCGGGAGAAATTGATGAGCTCTATTTAAAGCTTTTTGAGAATTTTGATATCGGTGACATCATTGCTGTCAATGGCGAGATAATTAAAACTAAAAAAGGTGAGCTTTCAATTAAAGTAAATGAAACAACGATTTTGTCAAAAAGCTTAAGAACCCTTCCTGAAAAATGGCATGGCCTTAAAGATAAAGAAACTAGATTTCGACAAAGATATCTTGACTTAATAGTGAATCCAGAATCCAAAAAAATTCTTCAAACTAGATCAAATATTGTGAGACTATTGAGAGAATATCTTCATGCCAATGAATTCATTGAAGTAGAGACTCCAATCCTGCAATCAAAAGCCGGTGGGGCGATAGCGAAGCCTTTTCAGACTCACCATAATGCACTTAATTTAGATATGTACTTAAGAATCGCACCTGAGTTGTATTTAAAAAGACTAGTTATTGGTGGATTTGAAAAAGTTTTTGAAATTGGAAAAATATTTAGAAATGAAGGAATTGATCAAACCCATCAACCAGAATTCACAATGTTAGAAAGCTATCAAGCTTATGCAGACATGAACATTGTTATGGATATGGTTGAAGATATGTGTAATTATGTTTTTGATAACTTAGAAATTGATAAAGAATTAGAATTTAACGATGAAAAAGCATCTTTTTCTGGACCATGGAAAAGAGTTAGCATGTATGATCTAGTTTCAGAAAAATTTGGTATTAAAATAAACTATGATTCAAAATTCGAAGATTTAAGCTCAAAATTAACTGATAAAAATATTGATTTTGAGGCAAAAACGATTGGCCTTTTAGTTTTTGAATTATTTGAGAATTTTATTGAAAAAGAAATTAAAAATCCAACTTTTGTTATAGATTATCCGGTTGAAGTCTCACCATTTGCGAGAGAGAAGAAAGATCAAGAAGGTGTTACCGATAGATTTGAGCTATTTGCTTTTGGAAGTGAACTTGCCAATGGATTTTCTGAATTAATTGATCCAGAAGATCAATCTTTCAGACTTAAGGAACAAGCTATCAAAAAAAGTGCTGGAGACGAGGAGGCTCACGTAGAGGATGAAGATTATGTTGAGGCTTTACAATATGGTCTTCCTCCAACAGGAGGCTTAGGTTTTGGAATAGATAGATTTGTTATGATGCTGGTTGGAAAACCATCAATAAGAGAAGTTATAACTTTTACCCCTTTAAAACCGGAAAATTAGTTACTTCTCTCAATTAGATATTTGTTAATGTCTAAAAGAATGTTTCGAACTGTTTTATTATCAATTTCTATCGCTGCACTTTCACTTTTTTCCAAGTGAGTTTTTAAAAATAATTTAGATTCAGAAATTATTTCATCATTATTAAATTCATTAATTACTTCATTAACGCCCACTTTATTTTTAGAAACATCTGATAATATTTTATTTATTTTTTCCGGATATTTTTCTAGTGCAATTAAAACAGGTAAAGTATAAGTCCCTTCAATTATGTCATTACCCGAAGGCTTACCTAAGGTTTTTTCATCAGAACTCAAATCTAAAATGTCATCAGTAATTTGGAAAATGATTCCACTATGCCATGCCCATTTACTAATTGAACTTATGGTCCCTTGTTTGCAGCCTGATGCCATTGCTCCTAATTTTGCGCTTGTTTTTATTAGACTTGCAGTTTTTCCTTCAATAATTTTTAAATAATTGTCTGTTCCATGATTTGTATCAAATGAAAACTGGACTTCTTTTGTTTGTCCCTCTACAAGCTGCGCATAAGTTGAAGCAAGTAACTTTACAGACTCGAGACCTAGTGATTCCGCAGCTAATTCTGAAGATCTTGCTAATAGATAGTCTCCAGCCAAAATGGATAAAGTAGAGTTCCATTTCTTATTTGTACTTTCAACACCTCTTCTAGTTGTTGCGTCATCAATTACATCATCATGGTACAAGCTACCTAAATGTATTAACTCGACGGAAACGCCAGCATCAATTACTTTTTCTTTACTCCCGTCACCCAATTCACCGGCTAGCAAGGAAATTAATGGTCTAAACCTTTTTCCTCCAGCTGAAATTAAATACTGTGATATTTCAGTCAGATAAGCATCAGAAGAACTACTGACTTGAATCAATCTTTTTTCAAGTTCTTTCAAGTTTTCCCATATGCTTGGTATGGGAATTATATTTTCAAGTTCTTTTGAGTCCATAACTAGAGAATAAGATGATTTTACAAATAGTTGTAATTTTCATTTAGATGTATAAACAGAGACTTATTAATATATAACTATGTTTGAAAGATTTACAGATAGAGCTCGTAGAGTAGTTGTTCTTGCCCAGGAAGAAGCAAGAAGACTAAATCACAACTATATCGGTACGGAACACATATTGCTTGGTCTAATTCAAGAAGGTGAAGGTCATGCAGCAAAAGCTATTGAAGAGTTAAATATCAATATTGATAGCGTTAGATCTGAGGTCGTAGAAATAATTGGTGAAGGTCAACAATCACCTAGTGGTCACATTCCATTCACACCAAGAGCAAAAAAAGTTTTAGAACTATCTTTAAGAGAGGCACTTCAGCTAGGACACAATTACATAGGAACAGAACATATTCTCCTTGGCCTAATAAGAGAAGGAGAAGGTGTTGCAGCTCAAGTCCTAAAAAAATTAGGAGCTGAATTATCACAGGTTCGACAAACAGTCATAAAGCTCATTTCTAATTCTGGCGAAGGCAAAAAAGCGCAGGCAGCATCAACCGGAGGAAGAGAAAGGCCAGGATCAGGTACAGGATCTGCAATACTTGACCAATTTGGAAGAAATTTAACAAGGATGGCCAAAGAAGGAAAGCTTGACCCAGTTATTGGTAGAACAACAGAAATTGAAAGAGTAATGCAAATTTTATCAAGAAGAACAAAGAACAACCCTGTTCTTATTGGCGAACCGGGAGTAGGTAAAACAGCGATTGTAGAAGGTTTAGCCCAAAAAATTATTTCTGGAGATGTTCCATCAACACTTCAGGGAAAACAAATTTATACTCTAGATCTTTCAGCACTTGTTGCGGGTTCAAGATATCGTGGAGACTTCGAAGAGCGACTTAAAAAAGTTCTTAAAGAAATAAAAACAAGAGGGGACATAGTTCTTTTTATTGACGAAATTCATACATTAGTAGGAGCAGGTGCTGCTGAAGGAGCAATTGATGCTGCTTCGATACTTAAACCAATGCTCGCACGAGGAGAATTACAAACAGTTGGTGCAACAACACTTGAAGAATTTAGAAAACACTTTGAGAAAGACGCTGCTCTTGAAAGAAGGTTCCAATCTGTAAAAGTTGATGAACCAAATTTATCTGATGCTATTGAAATACTCGATGGTCTTAAAGATAGATATGAGATTCATCACGGAGTACGATTTACTGACCAAGCAATTGCTTCGGCTGTAAATATGGCCGATAGATATATTTCAGATAGATTTCTTCCAGACAAAGCAATCGATCTAATTGATGAAGCTGGAAGTCGTATGAGAGTTTACAAAAAGCCTTTAGATGCTGAAAAACAAGAGATTTCTGACAAATTAAAAAATCTCAGAGAACAAAAAATAGATGCAGTTCAATCACAATTGTTCGAAAAAGCAGGTCAAATCAGAGATCAAGAAAAAATGTTGCTTGATGAAATTGACTCTATTGAAGGTTCTAGCTCATCAGATATTGAGTTAGTTATTGACGAAGAAGAAATTGCAGAAGTATTAGCTCAATGGACTGGCATTCCGGTACACAGATTAACTCAAGAAGAGACAGCAAGACTTCTTGAAATGGAAAATGAACTTCATAAAAGAATTGTTGGTCAACATGAAGCTATAACAGCAGTTTCAAAAGCTATAAGAAGAACGCGATCTGGACTAAAAGATCCAAAAAGACCATCTGGATCATTTATATTCTTAGGCCCATCAGGAGTTGGTAAAACAGAAACAGCAAAGTCTCTAGCTGAGTTTTTATTTGGCGATGAAGATTCATTAATTCAAATTGATATGTCCGAATATATGGAAAAACATACAGTTAGTAGATTAATTGGTTCACCTCCAGGATATGTTGGATACGATGAAGGCGGACAATTGACTGAAGCTGTAAGAAGGAAGCCCTTTAGTGTTGTCTTACTTGACGAAGTAGAAAAAGCTCATCCAGATGTTTTCAACACATTATTACAAATTTTGGAAGATGGAAGACTGACTGATGCACAAGGTAGAACGGTTGATTTCAAAAATACAGTAATAATTATGACAAGCAACCTAGGAACAAAAGATCTTTCTAAAAATATCGGATTTAGCAATTTATCTGATACTGGTTCATATGAAAAAATGAAAGCAAAAGTGAACGAAGAACTAAAAAGATATTTTAAACCAGAGTTCTTAAATAGAATTGATGAAACAATTGTTTTCCATGAATTAACGCTTGATGAAGTTAAAGAAATTGTTGACTTGATGCTTGATAGAGTACATAAGCAATTAAAAAATTCAGATTTAGAGATTGTTTTATCCGATGAATCAAAAGAATATCTTGCAACAGAAGGATATAACAAAGAATTTGGAGCAAGGCCACTTAGAAGATCAATCCAAAGACTATTAGAAGATCCATTATCTGAAGAACTTTTAAAAGGAAAATACAAAGCCGGTTCAACAATAATTGTTTCTTTGAATGAAAAAGAGGGCAAGCTTGACTTTGAATCAGTTGAAGCTCCTAATGAGCCAGAAGTAGACTTTGCAGACTCCGACTCTTAACCAAATCTGTCAACTCGTAACAAAAAATTAACTGTTATAAAAAGATAATATATTATAAATTGCTACTATAAATTCCAACAGGGATTTAAAGGTATATTGTATACCTACAACTAGTTGGACAAGGAGTAAACGTGACTCGAATGAAGTCAAAATGGCTGGTACTTTTTATTGTATTTGGCCTTATATTAACTGCTTGTGGTGGCGGAAGTGATGATGCAGCTGAAGAAGAGGTTGTAGCGGAAGAACCAGCAGAAGAGTTGGATTCACCTGCAACAACTGCGGCAGCAGCAGAACCTGAAGCAGATCCTGCAAGCATATGTTTAGTGCTAGATATTGGAGGTCTTGGTGACTTATCATTTAACGATCTAGCATACTCAGGTTATGAAAAAGCAATTGCTGATTTTGGTATGGAAGGAACCTTCCTAGAGCCAGATGGTGGTGGAGAAAATAGAGGTGAACTTCTAGAACTTTGTGCAGAAGCTGGAAATGATTTAATTATTGGTAATGGTTTCTTATTTGATGCATCAATGAATGAAGTCGCTCCAAGTTATCCAGACATAAACTTTGCAATCACTGATGGTGTTGCAGAACCGGCAAATGTAAGAGGAATGTTATTTGACCATGCTGAGGGATCATTCTTAGCGGGTGTAGCTGCAGCATTGAAGACAACTAATAATCATGTTGGTTTTCTTGGTGGAGTAGACTTCCCACTTATTCATGAGTTTGAACAAGGTTTTATTGCTGGTGTTCAGGCTATCAATCCTGATATTGTAATTGAAATTGGATACGCTAGTGTTGCTCCAGATTTTTCTGGATTTAACGATGTAGTCAAGGGTAAAGAAATTGCACTTGCACAGTATGAATCTGGTGCAGATGTTATTTATCACGCTGCAGGTGGAACTGGAACAGGAATGTTCGAGGCAGCAAAAGAAGTATCTGAATCTACTGGAACAAAAGTGTGGGGAATTGGTGTAGACTTTGACCAATATTACCAAGTTGGTAATGCCCTTCCAGAATTACAAGAATACATCTTATCATCAATGGTCAAATCAGTTGATGTATCAATTTATAATGCAGCAAAGCAAACAGTCGAAGGAACTTTCGAAGGTGGCATACTTGTTGACAACCTAGAATCTGGTGGAATTTATCTGTCATATTCAGGTGGATATATTGACGATATCAAAGATACCATTGAAGAATACAAAGCAAAAATTATTGCTGGAGAGATAGATCCTCCATCAGCTAGACCGTAAAAACGTCTAAAAAATTTATATTCGTTCCAGAGGAAACTCTGGAACGAATATTTTTAAATTTCTTATGAATGAAGCAATTAAAACAAACAATATTTCAAAAACCTATCCAGGAGTTTTAGCTAATTCAAATGTCTCAATAACAATTAATGAAAGTTCTATTCACGCAGTTGTAGGCGAAAACGGAGCAGGAAAATCGACATTAATGAAAATTCTTTATGGAATGATTAAGCCTGATTCAGGAAATATCGAAATATTTGATAACTCAGTCTCAATTTCTTCACCAAAAGAAGCAATAAATTTAGGAATTGGTATGGTCCATCAGCACTTCATGCTTGCAAAGAATTTAACAGTATTAGAAAATATCATTTTAGGCATCGACAGAGCTTCATTAAAAAATTTAGGACTTAATAAATATAAAAAGCAAATTCAAGATGTCATGAAGACTTATTCACTTGATATTGATCTAAACATGTTTGTTGACGAATTAAGTGTTGGTGAAAAACAGAGAGTAGAGATTATAAAAGTTTTGTTTAGAGGTGCAAAAATATTAATACTTGATGAGCCAACAGCTGTATTAGTACCTCAAGAAGTAAAAGAATTATTTAAGAATTTAGAGGACTTAAAAAACAATGGTGTAACAATAATCTTTATTTCTCATAAATTAGATGAAGTTCTTGAAATAGCAGATGAAATTAGTGTAATGAGATCAGGTAAATTAATCGATACAGTTACAAATAAAAATGTTAGTAAAACAGATCTAGCTGAAATGATGATTGGTAAAAGCTTACCTACACCTCCTCCTAGAACTACAAAAACTAAACAAAATATTGTTTTAGATGTAAAAGATATTACTTCAAAAACAATTGATGGAAGAGAAGTATTTAACAATATTTCCTTTAATGTATTTGAATCTGAAATATTAGGAATTGCTGGTGTTGAGGGCAACGGTCAAAAAGAAGTTGTTGAAGCAATTATTGGTATTGACGATATTGAATCCGGAGAAATACATTTTGGTGGTAATAATATAAAAAATCAGAGCACGAGAGAGAGACTCGAATCTGGTATCAGCTTTATACCTGAAGATAGACAATTACAAGCAATGATTATGGATATGAATTTAACAAACAATGTAATTATCGGTCGCCAAAATATAGAAAAATACAAATCAAATTTTGCTACTGTGAAAACAAAAAATGCAGTAAAAGAATCTGAAAAAATTATTTCATTGTTTGATGTCAAAACACCAAACACAAGTACTTTAGCAACAGCTCTTTCTGGAGGCAATCAGCAAAAATTTGTCGTAGGTCGTGAGCTTGAAGATGATCCCGGTTTATTAATTGCCTCTCAACCAACTAGAGGTATTGACATAGGAGCGCAAGCTTTAATTTGGGATAAGCTAAGAGAGAGTAGAGATGAAGGATTGGCTGTTTTATTAATTTCAGCTGATCTGGAGGAACTAATTGGACTCTCAGATAGAATTATAGTTTTTTATCAAGGAAAATTAGTTAAAGAACTTAAGTCAGATAATGTATCTCCAGAAGATCTTGGTGGTTATATGACAGGATTAAAAAAATGAAACTTAGACTTCGTATTGCTAGTCTTTCTGCTCCATTAATTGCTTTAGCGATATCATTTGGATTAAGTTCATTAATTCTTCTTTTCATTGGGAAAGACCCTGTTGAGACATTTCAAATTATGTTTGAGTATGGAACAAAAGGGAAATCAATTGTTTCAATAATAAATCGATCTATTCCGTTGTACATTTCAGCTATCGCAGTTGCAGTTGGCTTCAAAATGGGATTATTTAATATTGGAGTCGAAGGTCAGTACCTAATGGGTTCTTTAATAGCTGCTTTTGTTGGCTCACAATTTAGCATTATTACGCCGATACATATACTTTTTATAATTCTTATTGCTGTTTCATCATCGGCACTATGGGCTGCTATTGCTGGATATTTAAAAGTCAAAAAAGGTATTCATGAAGTTATTTCAACAATTATGTTGAATTACATTGGGACAGGTTTAATTTCATATAGCCTTACAAATATATTTGATGAGCCAGGTTCAGATTATGAATTGCCAAGGACTCCAGAATTGCCAGAAAGTGGAAAAATGCCACCATTAAATAACCTATTTAATCTTGAAGACCTTCAGGATTTACATGGCTTTGTTTTTGTAGCAATAATTGTTGGTATTTTTTATTATTGGTTAGTTTGGAAAACAACATTAGGTTTCGATTTAAGAATTACTGGTTCAAATCCGGTAGCTGCAAAATTTAGTGGAATAAATCCAAACAGATTAATAGTTGTTGCAATGGTTACCTCTGGTGGTTTTGCCGGCTTAGTTGGCTTAGGACCTCTTTTGGGATATTTTCATAGGTTCACAATTGACTTTCCCACAGGACTTGGTTTTGCAGGAATTGGAGTTGCTCTTTTAGGTAGAAACCATCCGTTTGGAATGGCAGTAGGTGCACTTCTGTTCGCCTTTTTAGAAAGATCTTCTCAAATTTTAGATCTAAATGATGTTCCTAAGGAAATAGAGCAGATGATGCAGGCTTTCATTTTGTTAATTGTTGTTGTATTTTATGAAATAATCAGACGGTTTATTGTAAAACAACAGATTAAGGATGCATCCAAAAAAGTAGAAACATGACAAAGAATATTTATAAGTTTTTATTAAAAAGATACGTAGTCATTACGCCAATTCTATTAGTTTTAGTTGTCGCTCAAATAGAATCATATTCTCAATTGACCACAAGTGGAACTTTTGGTGCTGCAGTAAGACTTGCAATACCAATTATGCTTGCGGGCTTAGGTGGTTTGTACTCAGAAAAAACTGGAATTGTAAACATTGGTCTTGAAGGAATGATGATAATGGGCACTTGGTTTGGTGCTTGGGGAGGATATACTTTTGGAGCATGGCAGGGCGTATTTATTGGAATGCTCGGAGGTGCTTTATTTGGCTTGATACACGCAATAGCAACAGTTTCTTTTCAAGTTGATCATATTGTTTCTGGAGTAGCAATAAACATTTTAGCCGCAGGTGTTGCAAGATTTTTGAATGTTATAGCATATCAGGATGTAGCCTTTGCAAGCTCAACCGCGTCCCCAAGAATACAGGGTGACATTGGACGGTTAACTGTTCCTTATCTTGCAGGGGGAAAGATAAATGACAATGAAACTTTTAATCTTTTTGGTTCGATAGAAGATCTTGATCTTTTTCTAGTTTCAGATGCAGCCGGGCTTGTTTTGGGATTTTTATCAAACATTTCACATTTAACAATTTTTGCATTAGCTTTAATTCCTCTTTCAGTAATTGTTCTTTGGTACACACCAGTTGGGCTACAGATGAGAAGTGTTGGTGAATACCCTTCAGGTAGTGAATCTTTAGGTGTAAATGTCTATTTAATGAAATATTTTGGAGTGATAACTTCGGGAGCACTTTCAGGTTTAGCTGGTTCATATCTTGTGGTAGCGGGAACAGGTACTTATCTTGAAGGTCAAACCGGTGGTAGAGGATTTATTGGACTTGCTTCTATGTTGTTTGGAAATTATAAGCCTTTCGGAATACTAATGGGATCAGGATTATTTGGATTTGCTGATGCATTACAGCTTAGATCACCAGATGCAGTTCATGGTTTGCTTATTGTTATATCAATATTTTTATTTGTTCTTACCTTGAAGAATTTTTACGAAAAAAAATACAGAGTATCAGTGATTACTTTAATTTTAAGCGGAGGTTTTTTAATTTGGTTTTTGAACTCAACAAGCATCCCAAATCAATTTGTCTACTTTACGCCTCACATAACTACCTTGATTGTCTTGTCTTTTGCGAATCAGCGAATTAAATTGCCTGAAAAAATAGGTGTTCCATATAAAAAAGGCGAACTAAATTAATCTATCTACCTAAAAATGATATTTCTTGAATTGCACATTCCTTAAAAGGCTTTTGACCATTTAACTCTTCACCTGGATATGCACTTATTACTTCAATACGAATTTTTGACGATACAGTATCAAATGAAACCCATTGTTGAGACTGATTATTTTGTAATTCTTTTTCAATAATAAAATCTGGATCTTCAGTTGTGATGTTTATATCTCTTACTTTAAAATTTTTGATAAATGTTGTGCTTTTTTCTGGATTTTGGATAATGATAGTATCCCATGATATTGGCCTATCAAATTCAAACTCTAAAAAAGCGTCTGCACAGCTCTGTTGAGCATCTTGCCATGTTGATGGTGAATCATCATATAAATTAGTACACAAAAAATCATCATTAAAATTACTTGATGAAGAGCAAGATATAGGTTTAAAAAATTTCAGCTTCCCTTCAATTGTTGAACTTGTTGATGTGATAGTGGTCTGTTCAATAATTGCTATCTCTTCAATTACTTCATCGGCAACACGACTGTTATAAAAAAAACTTGCTCCAGCGATTAACGGCACAATTAAAGCAAGAAAAAAAACTGCTCTAATACCAGGGACTTCTTTTCTAGTAGGTAAATTAGTTGCTCCATAATTACTTAGAGGTTTAACAGGAAGGTCTAGTAATTTTTCAATTCTCATTCTTTTTTCTTCGGATGTATTTTCAACTGAAACATCATCGACAATTTCATCTAATTTCAAGCCAAGCCACTCACCACAACTTGAGCAAAATTCTAAGTTTATATCTACAGTTGCTTGACAACCTTTACAAGTAATATTTTCCAATTTTTTCCTTGGTAAGTCGATTAATAATAAAATAATACAGTAACATTCAAATAATTAAAATACTCAAATAATAAAACGAGGATTTATGAAAAATAATCAATTAATACCTGGAGAGCCTCTTCGTGAAGGGGTCGACTTAATTGCTGATAAAAAGACAGGGGCTTTAATTGTTGTAGGGAATTCTTCAAAATTAGAAAAAATTTCATCTGGTGGTATTAATTTAACAAATTGTAATTTTACTCCAGAAATGCTGGGGGAGCTTGCAAAAATGGACGGAGCAATAATTGTCGATGAAGATGTTAATCAAATTTTAAAAGCTAACGTCCATTTAAATCCTTCAGATGAAATTCAAACAACTCAAACAGGAACAAGACACAGAACTGCTCATCGTGTTTCAGTTGAAACAGCCCTTGATGTGATTGCAGTCTCGGACGAATCTGGAATAATCAAAGTTTTTTCAGGAGATGAAGTAAATGAGTTAGAAGAATCATCAATGATCCTAGGTAGGGTAAATGAGTCACTTCAATCTATTGACAGAACAAGAAGAAGATTTGATGACTCAGTGTTTGAACTTGGTGAATTAGAAATAGAAAACTCAATAACAAATCAACAAGTTTTAGAAGTTATTCAAAGAGGAGAATTACTTGGTCGCTTATCAAAACAAGTTAAAAACGAAGCTGAAAATCTTGGAGATGATTCAGGTTTGGTTATGATACAAATTGATTCATTGGAGTCTGGTGTTAGGCAAACATTAGATCTAGTTTTAAAAGATCATCTTCCAACTAAAAAATTTAGGAGTATAAATAAAGCTGTTGATGAGATATCAAATTTAACCTATGAAGAATTAAATTCAGTTCAAATCTTAGGAAATATTCTTTTTATGCAACCTTTAGATGAAATTTCAATAGCAAAGGGATATAGAGTACTCGCAAGATTTCCAGGATTGCCTGACAATTTACATGATTCCCTTGTTTCAAAATTTAAATCACTTCCAAATCTACTTTCAGCTACAACTACAAAACTTTTTGAAGTTGACGGTATTGGTCAAAATAGAGCACGGCAGCTAAGAGAATATTTTGATACTTTACTTAAAAATGTAGGATTTAGTTATATTAATGGTAATTAACTAGTTTTAAATCTATACTAATCTTTTAATTTATGGCAACAAAATCTAAAAAATCTCAAGATAAATATAAACCCGATCAGTTTGTAGTTCACCCTCACCATGGAGCAGCAAAAGTCGTGAGAAAAGTAAATAAAAATGTTGAAGTTTTTGTTGAAGGGGAGCCAAAGTCAAAACGGATCCAATATTTTGAAATTCAGGTTTTGATGGATGGTTTAACGGTTATGGTTCCAGTTGAATCTGTTGATGAAGTAATAAGACCAATAGTTTCAAAAAATGCTATTTCTAGAAAAGTATTTCCGATATTTAAAGAAAAACCTGAAGAAGCTGGAACTAATTGGAGTAGGTGGTACAAAGTTTTAACAGAAAAAATGACTTCTGGTGACATAATACAAGTTGCAGAAGTAGTTAGGGACCTCTCTCATGCTCAAATGAACAAGGGAATATCCCCTGCCCTTAAAAGAATGCTTGCTAAGGCAAGAGTCACTTTGGCTAGTGAAGTTGCATGTGCTCTTGAAATCGATGAAGAAGCGGCTGTTGAAAAAATAAATCAATATCTTCCAGAAGAAGAACCTGACGACGGTTTGTAAATAAAAATAAAATATTAAATATGTTAATTGGTCATGGTTGGGATTTACACCAACATTCAAAAGACGAAAAACTTATTCTTGGGGGAGTAAAGTTTGATGAAGATGGATTTACTGGTCATTCTGACGGAGATATTTTACTTCATGCTCTTTGTGACGGACTACTAGGCGCTACTGGAAAAAAAGATCTTGGTTATTATTTTCCTTCAAACGACTCAACGCCAAAAAATATACCGAGCACAGAGATTTTATCTGAAGTTCTAAATATTATTGAGTATCAAAACCTAAAACTTATTAATTTAGATATAACTATCGTTACTCAAAAATTTAATGTTCAAGAAAAAGCTGAGAAAATTCAAGAAAACCTATCAAATCTTCTCAATATCTCAAAAGACGTGTTAAATATAAAAGGAAAATCTTCTGATGATTATGGACTAATTGGAGATGAAAAAGCTTCTTTAGCAATAGTAAGCTTATTAATTGAAGATGCTTAATTTATACAATTCTTACACAAAACAACAAGAAGCAGTTAACTTAAATCAAGAAGACGTAAGGATATATTTGTGCGGCCCTACAGTACAATCATCACCCCACCTTGGACATGGAAGGTCAGCAGTTATTTTTGATTTCTTTATCAGGTACTTAAAACATTTAAATTATTCAGTTCTGTATGTTAGAAATATTACTGATATTGATGATAAGATAATCCAAAAGTCACAAGAACAAAATATTGATTATCGAGAACTTGCTGAAAATGTTTGGGAAGAGTTTGTCCAAGCTCATGAAAATTTAAATTGTTTAGTTCCAGATATTGAACCAAGAGCAACTTCCTATGTACCAGAAATCGTTCAATATATTGATCAATTAATCAACAATGGATATGGCTACATCACAGAGTCAGGTGTTTATTATGATGTTTCAAAATTTGATGATTATCTTAAATTATCTGGAAGAAGCACTGAGGAAGTAAAAACAGGTACACGAATAGAGACTGAAGAGGATAAAAAAAGTCCTGAAGATTTTGCATTATGGAAATTCTCAAAAGAGGGAGAACCTTCATGGGATTCGCCATGGGGAGTTGGACGTCCTGGATGGCATATAGAGTGCTCAACTATGATTAATCAAACACTTGGAAAGACTATTGATTTCCACTGTGGTGGAATAGATTTAATTTTTCCTCATCATGAAAACGAGATTGCACAGTCTAAAGGGGTTGAAAAGAATGAAAATTTTGTAAATTATTGGCTTCATAATGGGATGTTGAATCTATCTGGCAAGAAAATGTCTAAATCTGATGGAAATGTAAAGCTACTAAACGAATATATTGATCAATATGGAGGAGAAGTAGTTCGCTTTTTCTTTTTAAGGGCTCACTACAGAAGCCCACAAGAATTTAGTCAGGATTTATTAGAAGAATCTAAAAAAACACTAAATAATATTCGAGAATATACAAAAGATACCGAATCAGATCCAGTTGATCCAAAAGTTTTAGAGATTTTTGAGTCTTGTATGAATGATGATATGAATACACCAAAACTTTTAGGTGAAATATTTCAAATGATAAAGGAATCCAATAACCTAAAAGATCTTGAAGAAAATCAAAGAAAACAAACTATTAAATATATTTTTGAAATATTGGGCTTTCAATTAAAGTTGGCAGATCAAAGCATTGTAGATGAAAAATTATTATCTGAATTTTTTTCGATGTACGATATTAAATTTACTGAAATCGACACGGCAATGAATGAATTTATTTCAATTAGAAATAAATTGAGGAATGAAAAAAAATATGTGGAAGCAGACGAAATGAGAGATTCTATTTTGAAAATAGGAATAGTTATTAATGATGGTGAAAATGTTGGATGGTATTGGAAAAATAGTTGAAGGTTACAATTCAGTAAATGCTGCCCTAGAGAACCATAGAGTTGAAGAGATTCATATTAAAGAAAAAAATTTACAATCAAAAAAAATAAAAGATTTAATTGAACTTGCTGATCATAAAAAGATAAATATTAAAGTAGTAAAGGATAGTAAAAATTGGAAATTTAAATCAACTGAATATATTGCAGCCTTTTGTAACCCAAAAAAAATATTTAAAGATTCAGATTTAGGAAGATTTTCCAAAACAAACTTCATAGTTTGTGATCATATTCAAGATACAAACAATTTAGGAGCAATTGCTCGTTCAGCTGCATCTTTTGATTTTAATGTCATGTGTATTCCAGAGAGAAGATCGGCAAGACTTAATGAGAGAACTTTTAAAATATCTTCTGGAGGTTTGGAGAAAATAGATATTGTTGAATACAAATCAATTTTTACTTTAATAAAAAAATTTCAATCAATGGATATCTGGACTATTGGATTAGATATGAACGGCAATCAATCAATACAGAATTTTGATGTTGGAAATCAGTTCTTAGCTTTTTTTATTGGTTCTGAAGAAAACGGTCTTAGCAATGAGATTCAAAATAAATTAGACGAAGTATTAAACATTTTTACAACAGATAAAATTGAATCTCTGAATGTGTCTGTTGCAGCTGGTATAGCAATGCAACATATATTTATAAAAAATTAATTTGTTCAGATTCCATTCTTGCTAATATTTAGATATTCGCCGGAGTAGCTCAGTGGTAGAGCAGCCGCCTTGTAAGCGGCAGGTCAGGGGTTCAACTCCCCTCTCCGGCTCAAAGTGAATAATTACCAAAATACAATTAGAGTCACATTATTTATTCTTATACTTTTACAAATCTCTTTATATTTCATGGGTTATTTGAGACCATCAATAATTTACGACTATCTAGATTATTGGCCGCTAACAATTCTTCCAATATTATTAATAGTGATTTTTCGAAATTCAGAATTTAAAGAAACTTTAGCTAATTTTGTAAATATTATATTGATAATAATTGTCACAATATTTTCTTTTGCTCACATGTTTGATTCAAGATTTTCATCAACATACCAAGACGAATCTTTTTTTGAAAACTCTGATCTTAGTGATGATTTTCAATATAATCTTTCAATAGATTTTGATGGTACATTAGATCTAAGTTCTTTTGATGGTTTGGGATATTCCGTAGATATTATTGATCGACCTGGCAAAGTTGGTTATCCAGAATCTATTGAAACATTAGTCGGCAATCCTAGAGCGGTAATCTTTAGAGAAATTGAGACAAGTAGCCTATTTAAAGTCAAGGGTTGGGTTATTAGATTAGGAGATAAAAACTTATGGGAACTTGATATTTTTTCAATTGATTCTACGATATATCTAGACAATCTATCATTATTACCTTCAAAACTATCAGGTACAGGGCAAATATTTCTAGGAGATAATCTTAAAATGGAAAAATTAATTATAAGTGGAAATTATGAAATAACAGTCTCTGACAATCTTTCAATTTTAATATTAGGACAAGCTGAAACACCTAGTAGTTGGCTAGAGGCAACGGTCGGAATACTCAACTCACCAGAGAAAACGTATAGTTTAGTAATTGATATTATTGATGGTTCGCAAGTATTATTTAAGGATGGATAAAACACTGTGATAGAACAATTTGGGAATGGCCTTTTGCTTGGTATCATAATTTCTGTTGCTTCAGTGGCTTTATCTTTGCTTTATGGTGTAACAAGGATAGTAAATTTTGCACATGGTGAGATTATTGCTTTAGGAGCAATAATGACACTATTTTTTTCAAACCCAATTGATTCAAAAATTTTGTTCTTAGATAGATTTGCACCTTTAGGTATGAACTTTTCAATTTCGATTGTAATAGCAATCCTTATATGCGGAATCTTTGGTGGCTTACTTGAAATTTTTCTATTTCGACCTTTGCGAAAGTCTGAAGTTGGAAATATTGCAGTGTTAGTTGTAACTATTGGCCTATCAATATTTTTTAGACACCTATATCTTCTTTTTGCCACTGGCAGAGTTCAAAATTTTCCGTTAGAACTTGAGAGGAGACAAACATATTTATTTTTTGATATGACACCGAGAAATTTTCAAGTTTTGATTGCTGGACTTTTTGTAATGATTTTTATTGGACTATTTCTTTCTTATACAAAGATTGGAAAAGCAATGAGAGCTGTAAGAGACTCCAATGAGTTAGCTAATGTATCTGGAATAAATTCAGATAACATCATTCTGTTTACATGGATTGCATCAAGCATGCTTGCTGGATTAGCAGGGATTTTTCAAGCAATTATTAATGATGTCCGATACAATATGGGTTTTTTAATTCTTTTATTAATCTTTGCAGGAACTGTATTAGGTGGAATAGGAACTTCGTTTGGAGCAATGGTAGGCGGGTTGCTGATTGGAATTTTTGTTCAAGTATCTGTAGCTTTGCCCTTTATGGAGGGTCATACAGAAGCAAAAAATGCTGTCGCATTAGCAATAATGATCTTAATTTTACTATTTCGCCCTCAAGGAATTTTCGGACAAAAAGAGAGAATATCTTGAGAATATCTACAAAGTTTTTGATGACAATTTTTTTAACTGCAGGATCAATTTATTTGGTCTTCATATTAAATGAGGATGGTCCCTTAAGAATTTTATTTAACTTATTAACTTTTGCTGGAATATATGGACTTGCAGCAATAGGTTTAAATGTACATTTTGGACTTACTGGCTTATTAAATTTTGGGCATGCCTCGTTTATGGGTGTTGGAGCATATGTAACTCTATTATTAATTCCACACGCTGCTGGAAGGGAAGGTGAAATTACCGATACAGGTTTAACATTTTTTCCAGCTTTGGTTATAGGAATTATCGCAGCTGCATTGTTTGGTTTACTGTTGGGATTACCAGCAATAAGACTTAGGGGTGATTATCTAGCTATTGTAACAATTGCTGCTGCAGAAATTTTTAGATTACTTGTTAGAGACTTAGAATCAGTAACTGGAGGTGTTTATGGCATTATAAATTTTTCTGAGTCTCTACAAATTTATAAACCTGAATTTTTGATTAATTTTTCTGAAAGATTCGAGCTCAATTCTTCTCAAATGTGGGTAGGGTTATTATCTTGGATTTCAATATTTATAGTTCTAATCCTTCTGAGGCGACTTACCAATTCTCCATGGGGCAGAGCACTCCGAGCAGTTAGGGAAGATGAAGATGCTGTAAGAGCTCTTGGAAAAAATGCTATATGGTTAAAGTTACAGAGTTTTATGTTGGGAGCTGGAATAGCAGGGTTAGCTGGAGTATTCCTTGCATTTAATTATGGGTCTTTACAAACTACTACATTTGTTCCTTTACTTACTTTCTACGTATGGGCAATAATGATCTTAGGCGGTGTCGGAAGTTTAACTGGCCCTATATTTGGATCAATTATATTTTGGGTAATAATTTCAGAAACAGACAGATTAGCTCAATTAATTTTCGAAAATGCAAATGGACAACAACTAGCTGGTGTAAGATTTATTCTTGTTGGATTACTCATAATGCTTTTAATGATATTTAGACCAAGTGGGTTACTTGGCAAAAAAGAAGAGTTATTGTTAGATGTTAAAAGTTCATAATTTACGAAAAAGATTTGGAGGCGTTAAAGCTGTTGATATTGACGATATTTCATTTGAGCAAAATCAATTAACTTCGATAATAGGTCCAAATGGAGCAGGAAAAACTACTTTTTTTGACTTAATTTCTGGATTCACAGAAGGCGATGAAGGCAAAGTTTTTTTAAATGAAAAAAATATTACAAATAGTCAACCATTTTCAATTGCAAGACAGGGAATGGTTAGAACTTTTCAGCTGACAAAAGTTTTTGATAGGATGACGGTAATTGAGAACATGATGTTTTCTGGGTCCAATACAAAAAATGATTCGCTATTTAGATCATTGATGAAACTATCTACACAAAAGAACAATGAAAATTTGATTAGAGAAAAAGCATTTGAAATTATGAAAGACTTAAATATTGATCACATGGCTAATTCTTATGCTAGAGAACTTTCAGGTGGCCAAAAAAAGTTGTTAGAACTCGGAAGATCAATAATTAATGATCCTAAAATTTTACTTTTAGATGAGCCACTAGCAGGTGTAAATCCAAAATTAGCTGAGGAGATATTATCAATTATTCAAAAACTTTCCGATCAGGGAATAACAATTATTATGGTTGAGCATAACATTGAAGCGGTGATGAAAATTTCTGAAAGAGTTATTGTTTTAGCTGAAGGTTCTGTAATTGCTGATGGGAATCCGGAAAAAGTTCGAAAAGAGCCAAAAGTCATAGAAGCATATCTAGGATCTGGCAATGAATAAACCAATTTTAGAATGCAATGGTATTGCAGCTGGATACGTAAAAGATCTTGATATATTACAAGGTGTAGATCTTGTTGTAAATCAGAATGAGATTGTTTCAATTATTGGTCCTAACGGTGCTGGAAAATCAACATTGTTAAAAGCAATCATGGGAATAATTAATATTTCAGCTGGAAGATTTTTTATTAATGGAATCGAAAAAACTAAGACTCCAACACATAAAATTGTTGGAGAAGGTGTTGCATATGTTCCACAGGTTGAAAATGTCTTTCCATCACTAACAATTGAAGAAAATCTTGAGATTGGAGCCTGGACAATCGGCAACAAAGGGAAGACAACAATAACAGGTATATTTAATCAGTTTACACTTCTTAAAGATCGAAGAAAAGATAAAGCAGGAAATTTATCTGGTGGCCAAAGACAAATTCTTGCTTTAGCAAGGGCACTTGTAACATCACCATCATTATTACTTTTAGATGAACCTTCTGCAGGATTATCTCCAGTAGCTATTGAAGAAGTATTTGAGACAATAAAAACAATCAACAACTCAGGAGTTTCTATTTTGCTTGTCGAGCAAAATGCCAAAAGGGCTTTAAATTTTAGTAATAGAGGTTACGTTTTAGATCAGGGAAGAAATGCTTATCAGGGTCAGGGCGAAGATCTTTTGAATGACTCAAGAGTTGTGGATTTATATTTAGGTAAGTTATAAAAAAAGAGCCTGTCAAAGACAGGCTCTTTTAAAATTAATTAAATTTTATGAACCAAAATCTACTGATTTTAGAACTGGGTTAGTGTCACCTTCTGTTGTCCATATGTCATATGTAGCAGCAGTTGGGTCACCAGCTTGATTTAATTCAATCTCACCGGAAGCTCCAACATAGTCTACATCAACACCGTCAGCAGCAAGTGCTATACAACTAACACCTATACATTTTTCTCCGCCAGATGATGCTTCAACTAGTCCTGAAGCAATTGCAGGTCCAGTTACACCATTAGCAGCAGCTGATATTGCCATTAACATGACAGCATCATATGCTTGAGGAGCAAATATAAATGTTGGTGATCCATCAGCACTTACTCCAGCATAAGCAGCTTCGAAAGCATCTTTTGCTTCACCAGCTGCAGATCCAGGCGCAGTACCTTTGAATCCATCAAGTGCGGTACCTAGTCCACACAATGATGCAAGACCAGCATCTTTAACACCGTCGGTCATGTACCAAGGTGTGTCAAGTAATCCTTGTTCGAAAGCAGGTTGTAAAACTCCACAACCAGTTTCTGGAAACAAGATTCCTACAATAGCGTCAGCTCCACCTTTACCTACAGCTGTTACTTCAGAACTAAATTCTGATGCATCTGTAGCGTGGTAAACAATTGTTTTAACTGTTCCACCTGCTGCTTCAAATGCAGCTGCAGTAGCTTCTGCTAGACCTCTACCATAAGAGTCTGCTCTTGAAATAATTGAAACTGTCTCTACACCATCTTCAACAAGTAGAGATGCTAATACATCACCTTGTAAAAGATCGGAAGGGGCAGTTCTTGCATAAAATCCTTTTTTATCCATTTTGGTAAATTGAGGACTTGTGTTTGATGGGGATACCATAACAACTTCAGCAGCAATTGCAGTGTCAAGTATTGCTAGTGAGGTACCGCTACATGCGGCTCCCATAACACCTTGTGCACCTTGTGCAATTACATCATTGAGGCTTGTTAAAGCAACAGCTCCATCACAACCACTGTCGCCTTCTATTAAGACAACATCTTGGCCGTTTATACCGCCAGCAGCGTTTATTTGCTGTACAGCGAGAGCAGCGCCTAGTGCAATACCAGGTCCTAACGAAGCTAAGTCACCAGATAATGGCATTAATGATGCCAATACCAGTGGGTCACTTGCAGGAGCAGCTGTAGTAGTAGTGGCTTCTTCAGCTGGAGCTTCAGTAGTTTCTACTACTTCTTCTACAGCATCATCAGATCCACCATCAGACCCACCACAGGCCGCAGCGATTAACGCTAAAACCGCAAACAAAGCTAAAGCTTTGCGATTTCTCATATAATTTCCTTTCAGTCACTGAAATTAAAAAATTCCTACATATTTGTAGGAATGTATTACAACAATAGCGTAATTTGTGTACTCTTCAATAGCAGAAACAAAAAATTTTTAAAAATGCTTGAAAATATCGAAAATTTACTAGTTTTTCTAAATAATTTAGACTATTTAGATATTTTTATTTATCTATTTATTATTTATCTAATTTATTTTGGATGGAAACGTGGTTCGGTTTTAATTATTTACTATTTAGTGACTTTTTTAATATCAATTTATTTAAGTTTTACATATTCTTTTACAATCGGTGAGTATATAAGTAGTTGGCTAAATTCAAACCAACTTATATCACAAATATTTGCTGGGGTAACAATATTTATCTCCGTTTTAACACTAAGTTCATTACTTCAAACATTTATTTATCAACAAGACTCAAAAAAAGATATTGGAAATAAATTATTGGGAAGTATTGGTTCGGTAATTTTGAGCAATTTAGTATTAACATTTTTCTTTACAATAATCTCTCTCTTATCGCTCCCAATTTATCTTGAGCAAAATATTAAAGAATCAAATATCGTGTCTTTTTATTTAAATTCTGATGGGGTTCCCCAGCAATCGCTCGAAGTGATAACTGGAACAGATATTCTTAAAATAACATCAAATATTAAAGAACTTACAGGAAAAACCTCAATATCCTTGAATGAATCAGGATGTTTAGAAATTCCCTCATTTTCTGAACCTAAATTAATATCTAAACAAAAAGAAACAAGTGAATTATTCGAACTGGTGAATATTGAAAGAATTAATGTAAATTCTGATCCATTAGAGTTTTCACAAACTTTATCTAATATTGCAAATGATTATGCAAAGAAAATGTATCTTGAAGGTTTTTGGTGTCATAAAGATCCCAGCAATGGGAATTTAGTTACAGAACGATTACTGCAAGTTGGTTACCCACCTCCACGGTTTATAGGAGAAAATTTAGCGATGGCTTCAACTATATATTCAGGCCACGAAAGCTTGATGGGTTCCGAATCACACCGTGACACAATTTTAGATTCAGAGTTTAAACGAATAGGAATCGGAATTATATCTGGCCCTAATGGTTTAATTATTGTTCAAATTTTTACATGAATTTAGATACTTCATTGTTTGTTAGAAATCTTGTGACTGGAACTATAAGTTATTTAAAAGAAATAGATTTTAATCTTACTACAAAACAGGAAAATACATTAGAGTCCTCTTTAATGAGTGAATTAAAAAAAGATTTTGAGCTTCAAAGAAAAACACCAACACAGATAATTAATACTTTTTTAAATGAAGATCTTAAATTAAAAGTTACATTAACCCCCAATGATTTTGGTGAAAAAGCTCGTGATCAAATAATTATATGGGGAATTTCAAAAGCAAAAAATCTTGATAATAAATAAGAGTTTATTTAAATAATTATTCAACTGCTTTAAGAACGGGTCTATCCAAATAGTAGCTTAATATTTGAAGCTCTTGAGAGAGATCAACCGATCTGATTTGAACATCAGCAGTGTTTTTAAGCAAAACAGGTGCAAAATTCAAAATTGATTTTATATTGCATTCAATTAGCTTGTCGGCAATTTCTTGAGCTACTTTTCCTGGTGTAGCAATTATTCCGATTGCAACATTATATTTTTCACATGTATTTTGCATTTCTGATATCGGCTTAACTACCAACCCAGCAATTTGTTTATTAATTTTTCTTGGATCATCATCAAATAGACCAACAACACCAAAACCTCTTTCTTGAAATCCTCCATAATGTGCAAGTGCTGATCCGAGGTTTCCAACACCTACAATAACTGCGCTCCAGCCTTCAACTAATCCAAGTTCAAGTTGAAGCTGATTTCTCAACGTAGAAACTTCGTACCCAACACCCCTTGTACCTAAAGTTCCAAGATATGATAAGTCTCTTCTAACTTGTGCGTCATTAACTTTTGCAAGTTCTGCTAGTTTTTTTGAGGATATTCCAATAGTCTTATCATCTATAAGCTCAAGACATTGTAAATACAGAGGCAGTCTCTTAACTGTTGCCGGTGGAATTTTATTATTATTTTTCACTAATGCACAATCTAATAAGGATTAAAAAATAAGATAACTTACAATTGATTTTTTTATTTTTCTATAAATTAACGTTTTATTGATATTTAGAGTATTTTAATAGACATAAATAATGAAAAATGAAAAAATATACGATGTTTTAATAGTTGGAGCAGGCCCATCTGGCTCTAATACAGCAATTTCATTTAAAAATTTGGACCCAAATTTAAATATTGGAATAATTGACAAAGCAATATTTCCTAGAGATAAATCTTGTGGAGATGCAATTGGCCCCGGAGTCATAAATGCGTTAAAAAGATTTAACAATGAACATATTTTAGATGATGAACCACAAGTAATTTCTACTTCATTATTTGGGCCTGATGATATAGGTATTCAGAATTATATTCCCAAAGTTAAAAACAAAGATGATTCTGTTGTTTATGTAATTCCAAGATATCAACTTGATAATCGAATATTCAATATAGCTAAAGAGTTAAATGTAGAAAGTTATGAAAATACGAGGTTTGTAAAATATGAAAACACAGAAGATGAAAATATTTTAAGAGTAGAGGTTCAAGATTCCGAAAATCAAAAAACATCGATCTATACAAAATTGTTGGTTGGAGCAGATGGAGCTAACTCTAGAGTTAGAAAAAGTTTAAATTTGAAACAGAATAGTGACATTCATAAAGCAATTGCTATCAGAGCATATATTGATAGTCCAAATTATATTGATATATTTAAAGAGAGAACCTTAATGTTTGAAATAAATGTTTCAGCTCTCAAAGGATATGCATGGGCATTTCCAAGTAAAGGTGATCTAATAAATATAGGAATTGGTATGCCATTGAATTTGTTTAAAAAAGACAATATGGATATCAATCAAATGCTATATCAATTTGTTAACACATTGGAGTCAAAGGGAGTAATAGTCGAGAACATAAGAATGGAAAAAAGTTACATGCTCCCATTTGCATCCTCAAGACCAAAATTGGCTCATGATAAGGTCGCACTTGTTGGAGATGCTGGATCTATGATCAATCCAATGAGTGGAGAAGGTATATTTTATGGAATGGAAGCTGGATATTTGTTAGCTAAAGAAACATTTACATCATTAGACGGTACTGATTTAAATAAAAATATTAAAAGATATGAAAAAGCTCTTAACAAAAGATTTGGAAAACATTTTTTAAGTTGTGCATTAGCAAGACTAGTACTTCAAAGTCCATTTATGACTAAGAGACTTTTAAAAATTGCATCAATAGATAAAAATACAATAAACTTTGTTGTAGAGCTTTTATTTGATGAAGCTAGGTTAACTCTAAAAGAGACTTTTTTACTATCAGCAAAATTTATTTTACCCTTCAAAACATTGAGGTTTTTCACCAAATCTCCATCTTTTTCGCTATAACAAAAACCTGAATAAGTACTAAAATAGAATCACACATTGTGAAAATTTTCACAAATAGGGAGGGAATGTGATTAACTGGTTACCAATCTTGGTAATGTTATTTATAGGCATTGGATTTGCGCTTGTATCACTAGGTGTTTCATATTTGTTGTCTCCCAAAAATCCAACACCTGAAAAGTTATCTCCATATGAGTCTGGAATATTTCCTGAAGAAGAACCCTCTCAACGATTCCCAGTGAAATTTTATATGGTTGCCATGCTCTATATAGTTTTTGATATAGAAATAATTTTCTTACTCGCTTGGGCAACTAGATTTGAGCAACTTGGCTGGTATGGAATTATCGTAATTTTCATATTTACATTTTTTGTTCTTGAAACTTTATATTATGTCTGGAAAAGAAATGTCTTAGATTGGAATGTACCTAGAAGACAAAGATATCACGAACCAGTCAAAGATTATGAGGGAAGTAGTTAATGTATTCACCTGATAATATTTTTACAACCACAATTGACAAAGCTGTGAGATGGTCTCGTACACAATCCATGTGGCCCGTAACCTTTGGTCTTGCATGTTGTGCAATAGAAATGATGGCAGCAGGTTCAGCAAAGTATGATCTAGCAAGATACGGAATGGAAGTTTTTAGAGCTTCTCCAAGACAAGCTGACCTAATGATAGTTGCTGGAAGAGTCTCACAAAAAATGGCTCCTGTATTGAGACAAGTCTATGATCAAATGGCCGAGCCAAAATGGGTAATTGCAATGGGGGCATGTTCCTCGACTGGGGGAATGTTTAACAATTATGCATTAGTTCAAGGTGTTGATCACATAGTTCCTGTAGATATATATGTACCTGGATGTCCTCCCGGACCTCAATCATTAATGCACGGAATTTTAACATTACATCAGAAAATTATGGACAGAGAGATTAATAGATAATGTTTGAAAATATAGAACTTAGTCCAAATGAATATTTTAAAAAAGTTGAAGAACTAAAAAATGATGGTTTTGAAATGATGGTTGACTTAACAGCTATAGATTGGTTTAGGAAAAAAGAACCCAGATTCGAAATTGTAGTTAATTTCTTATCTGTTTCCAAAAATAAAAGAGTATGTTTAGTGGTAAAAGTTAATGATGATTTAAATGTTCCCTCGATCACAAGCCTCTATCCAAGCGCTAACTTTTACGAAAGAGAAGTATTTGATATGTTTGGTATCAACTTTGAAGATCATCCTGATTTAACAAGAATTTTAATGCCAGATGATTGGAATGGTCACCCACTAAGAAAAGATTATGGTTCTGGAAGAATTCCAGTTCAATTTAAAAATGCACCGAAGGTTGAATAAATATGGAAGAAAATAAAGAATCCTTAAAAGACGTAGATTTTTGGGCAACAAATTCTGAGGAAGGCGGTTGGAATATTTCATCAACTGATGAAGGATCTCAAAAAATGCTAGTTCAAGAGGATGATATTAACACAAAGATACAGATGGGTTCAGAGGTTGTTGATGATTACTTCATAGATGAAGATGTATCAGATGATGAAAGAATGATACTAAACATGGGCCCACAGCACCCATCAACTCATGGTGTTCTAAGGCTTCAAGTGGAGCTTGAAGGTGAAGTAGTTAGAAGAGTCCAGCCTGTAATTGGTTATTTACATACTGGAATGGAAAAAACAGGAGAAGAGCTAAATTATTTTCAAGGTCCGACAAACACAACAAGAATGGATTATTTATCACCATTTTTTAATGAACTTGTTTTTTCTTTAGCAACTGAAAAATTGCTTGATATAGAAGTTCCCGAAAGAGCATCAACAATAAGAATTCTTATGACAGAGCTGAATAGAGTTTCTTCACACCTTGTTGCTTTAGCTACCGGAGGTATGGATATTGGAGCTTTATCAATGATGATTTTTGGATTCAGGGAGCGAGAATTAATTTTAGATTTTTTTGAAAAAACAACTGGTCTAAGAATGAATCATAACTTCATTAGACCTGGTGGCGTCGCGGCGGACCTACCAGACAATTGGCAAAAAGATGTTGAGCAAATATTAAAAATAATTCCTGAAAAACTAAAAGATTATGATGAGATGCTTTTAGATAATCCAATCTGGCAGGGTAGATTAAAAAATGTTGGAATTTTAACAACTGAAGAATGCTTTGCTTATGGAATTACAGGTCCAAGTCTTAGAGCAAGCGGTTATGCGTGGGACTTAAGAAAAATGCAACCTTATTCAGGCATAGATAAATATGAATTTGATGTTCCGGTATTAAAAGAAGGGGATGTTTTTGCTCGTTGGAGAATTAAAGTCCTCGAAATATTTGAAAGTCTTAAAATTGTCGAACAGGTTATGGGAGATATGCCAAAAGGGCCTTTCAAAATTCAAGATAAAAAAATTACACCTCCTCCTCGTAAAAGACTAGATGAATCAATGGAAGCATTAATTCACCATTTCAAAATCTATACAGAAGGATTTAAAGTTCCACCAGGTCAGGTTTACACAACAGTAGAATCTCCAAGAGGAGAATTAGGTTGTTTTATTGTTTCTGATGGATCACCAAAACCCTACAGAATGCATGTCAGAGGTCCTTCGTTTTGTAATCTCCAGGCTTTACCAGTAGTTATGTCGGACAGCCCGATAGCAGATGCTGTAGCTGCGATAGCATCTCTTGATCCAGTTTTAGGAGATGTTGATCGATGAGTTGGGATAATGAATTGCTTGAAAGAGCTCATAAGATAATTGAATTGTATCCACAAAAAAGATCTGCACTTGGTCCACTCTTATATTTGGCCCAAGAAAAAGATGGATTTATTTCTGATGATTCCATTGTTGAAATAAGTAATCTTGTTGACATAACGGAGGTACAAGTAAAATCTGTCTCTTCTTTTTATTCAATGTATAAAGAGGAGCAAACAGGAACTTATTTATTAAGTGTGTGTAAATCAATATCTTGTGAAATTAATGATTCTAGAAGTGTTATCAACTCCGTAAAAGAATTCACTGGATTAGAAAATTACGAAACAGATCAAGATAAGCTATTTACTTTCGAAGAAGTCGAATGCATTGGAGCTTGTGGAGGAGCTCCTGCTGTACAAGTGAATTATGAAACGGTAGAGGGATTAACACCTGAAAAAACCATCGAAATGTGTGAGTGGTTAAAAAATGATAAACCAGAAATAATTGTTGCTGATCAATTACAGAATAAATTCGGAGGTACTAAATCTTTTGACTGGGCAATTGAAGACAATACCGGTTCAGCATATACAGTGCCAGGTTTTCAAAATATTGGAACAGCAAAAGAGAAGGATAATTAATGAAAGAAACTTTATTACTTACCAAACATATGCGCGCTTTTCCTGAGAACAGTCACAACATTGAGGTCTATGAAAAAAATAATGGCTACAGTGCTTTAAAAAAAGTCTTAAAAGAAGACAATCCGGAAAATGTAATTAACGAAATTAAAGATTCAAACATAAGAGGTAGAGGAGGAGCAGGTTTTCCTACAGGGGTAAAATGGGGCTTTTTAGCCGAGGATGAAGATAGGTATTTAGTAATTAATGGTGATGAATCCGAGCCGGGTACATTTAAAGATAGGATTCTATTGGAAAGAGATCCACACCAATTAATTGAAGGTGTAATAATTACATGTTTTGCCTCAAATATTAAAAAAGCATTCATTTACATTCGTGGTGAATATGCAAAACCGGCAAGAAGAGTACAAGAAGCTGTAGAACAAGCTTATGAGAAAGGATATTTGGGCGATAACATACTTGGAACCAATTTATCACTTGATATTGTAGTTCACCTAGGGGCAGGAGCCTATATTTGTGGAGAAGAAACTGCTCTTCTTAACTCACTTGAAGGAAAGAGAGGAGAACCCAGACTAAAACCACCTTACTTTCCTGCCGTGATGGGATTATATAACAAACCAACTTTGGTTAATAATGTTGAAACAATATCTTCAGTTCCATGGATCATAAATAATTCAGGAAAAGAGTACGCAAAGCTTGGAGTAGAAGGTTCAACAGGAACAAGAATCTTTAGTCTTTCAGGGCACGTTAGAACCCCAGGAAATTTTGAAATAGAAATGGGAAAAAGTTTTGGAGAGTTTGTTGATACTTTTGGTAATGGAATTAAAGATGACAAAAAATTAAAAGCATATATTCCTGGAGGTGCTTCAGCGCCATGGTTTACTGGAGATCAACTCGATATAAAAATGACAATAGATGATGTTGCTAATGCTGGATCTATGCTGGGTTCAGGGGCAGTTGTTGTAATGGACGAGGATACTAATTTAGTCTACGCAGCGAAAAGCATAGTAAGTTTTTTTGCTCATGAATCTTGTGGTCAATGCACTCCTTGTAGAGAGGGAACTACATGGTTAGAAATGATACTGGAGCGAATAGCAAGTGGAAGAGGAAGGTTGTCAGACATAAGCTTGTTGGTAGATGTTTGTGATAATATTTCACCAGGTTTGTCATGGCCACCTAAAATGACAACAATTTGTCCTTTAGGTCCATCTGCTGTATCTCCTATAACATCTTTGTTAGATAATTTTTCAGATGAATTAATGAAGATGTTGCCAACAAAAATTCCTATTGCTCAATGAGTGATCAAATTAAAATAAATGTTAATGGTTCAGAAATCAGAACGGATTCTGATCAGCTAATCATTGAAGCTTGTGAAGATTCTGGCATTCATATTCCAAGATTTTGCTGGCACAAACGCATGGATCCAGTTGGCATGTGCCGCATGTGCTTAGTTGAAATTGAAACCCCACGTGGAAAAGCTCTAGTCCCCTCATGCACTACTAAAGTTTCAGAAGATTTAGTTGTAGATACTGAATCAGAAGTAGTAAAAAAAGCTCAAGAAGGAGTTTTAGAATTTTTATTAATAAACCATCCTTTGGATTGTCCTGTATGCGATAAGGCTGGAGAGTGCCCTTTGCAAGACCAAACTATGGCTTATGGACCTGGTGAGTCTCGATTTGTTGAAGATAAAAGACATTTTGAAAAACCTATACCAATTTCAGAAATAATTCTCCTAGACAGAGAAAGATGTATTTTGTGTGCACGTTGTACCAGATTTTCTGATGAAATATCTGGTGATCCATTGATTGAATTTATTCAAAGAGGTAACAAAACACAAGTAAACACATTTCCAGATGAACCGTTCAGATCATACTTTTCAGGAAACACGGTACAAATCTGTCCTGTTGGAGCATTAACTTCTACCTCATATAGATTTAAAGCAAGACCATGGGATCTTAAAAAAGTCTCCTCTACTTCTAATTGTTCTTCAATGGGATGCTCAGTTGAATTAAATGTATCCCAAAACAAAATGCTGCGAATTTTAGGTGAAGATAATGAATTTACAAATCAGGGTTGGTTATCAGATAAAGGCAGGTACAACTTTGAATATTTACATTCAGAAAAAAGAATTTTAAAACCTGTACTTAATAACGATTCAACAAATGAAATAAGCATAAATGAATCAATGGAATTAATCAGTAATGAAATATCTAATGATGAGAATTCAAATATCAGCTTTATAGTTGGACACAACAGTACTAACGAGGAATATTATGCACTAAATAATTTTGTAGAGAATTTAAATAAAGTTAACAAAGATCTAAACATGGATGTTTATTTAAGTGACGATTATTTATATGAAGGATTTTTTCATAATAGTGATTTATTAGGGAAAGTTGAAGACTTAGATTCAGTAGATACAATAATTTTATGGGCACAAGATATAAAAGATAATCTACCCACTCTTTATTTAAGAATAAGACAGGCAGTCAAAAATGGAAAAAAATTAGTAATATTTGGTCATACAAATACTGCTATGAAGGAATTATCAGATTCATATTTTGGTCATGAAATAATTTCAAAAAACTTGGAATTCAATGTAGAAATATCTGAAATACCCAATTTCAATGAATATATAAATGATAAAAATGTATTAGCAATAATTGGAAAGTCGTCACCAATTCAAAACACAAATCCAATTTCAAATTTAGTTAATTATTTAGATCAAAACTCAAATCTAAAATTACTAAATTGTTTTTCAAAGGGTAATACATTTGGAGCTTTACAGAATATAAGTTTAGTGAAGGGTTTAAATGAGTTTATTAATGAATTTGACAGCAGCGAAAAAAATATTGTATTTACCATAGGATCTAATCCAGTCAACAGCTCCATTTACAGTAACCAAATAAAAGATAAATTAATAAATGCTAATTTCGTAGTTTCCTTAGATTTGTTTAAAAACGAAACAACAGAGCTAGCCGATATAATTCTTCCAACTACTTCTTTTGGAGAAAAAGAGGGTACATTTACAAATCTTGAAATGAGAACACTTAAACAAAACAAAATACTACCTACTCCTGGTTCTGTCTTGAATGAATGGGAATATTGGTCCATGATGCTAAATAAAATAGATATTGAAAACAGTTATGAATCAGAATTAGAATTAAATTTAAATTTATGCGAAGACTATTTAGATAAAGACAATGTTCCCTCTTTTGACAATTTAAATAAGCCCTCAAATTTGGATGGAGTTTTAAATTCAAAATCGATCAATATTGAAATTGAAAATGTTGAGTCAGGGACCCTCGAAATACTTTTTGTTAATAGACTTTATGGAGATTCTTCAACTCAAATTAATTCACCTTCAATTTCGATGTTGGGAGCAGAAAGATTCATAGAAATGAATAGTGATACTTTCATTAAGCGTAATCTATCTGACTACACAGTGAATCTTGTACAAGGAGATATTACGTTACAGGTAAAAATTAAAATTAATAATGATTTACCTAATGAGTTAATAATTGCTCCCTTAAACAGAAGAGGATTTAGAGATATTGATACAACTAAACCATACGAGCTAATTGAAGTAAAAAATCTTAAGGAGCTAAGTGTCAATTGATATTTTAGTTTCATTGATTAAACCTCTATTAGTTTTAGGGATTGTATTAACAAATACAATCATTCTTATATGGCTAGAAAGAAAAGTTGTTGCGGGGATGCAATCAAGAGTTGGACCAGATAGAGCAGGACCTTTTGGCATCCTTCAAACTCTTGCTGATGCAATAAAACTTTTATTAAAGGAGCAAATCCTTCCACTTAGGGCTGATAAAGCAATGTATTTGTTGGCTCCAATAATTGCTTTAGTACCTTCTTTTTTAATATTTATGATAATTCCATTAGGCCCAGGTTTTGATTTAACAATTGGAGGGGAAACTAGATTTATAAATTTAGTGGGGGCAGATATTAATGTTGGAGTTTTATTTTTTTTAGCAATCTCTTCTTTAGCTGTCTACAGTGTTGTTTTAGCAGGTTGGTCATCAGGTTCTAAATATCCACTACTTGGAGGTGTTAGAGCATCAGCTCAAATGATCTCATATGAGGCTGCTATGGGACTTTCTTTAGTTCCGGTAATTTTATATTCAGGATCTATGTCAATGTCAAAAATTGTAGAAAGTCAGTCTGGAAATTTATCAAGCTCTATTCCTGTAATTGATTCTATAGTTAGATTTATTCCAAATTGGAATGTGTTTCCTCAATTTTTAGCTTTTGGTATCTTCTTTGTAGCATCTATTGCAGAGGTAAATCGTGCCCCTTTTGATCTCGTTGAGGCAGAACAGGAATTAGTTGGGGGCTTTCATACGGAATATTCGGGGTTTAGGTTTGCGATGTTTTTTCTAGCTGAGTACATAAACATGTTTAACATGTGCGCTATTACCGCAACTTTTTTTCTAGGTGGTTGGCTAGGTCCAACTTTCTCTGGAATTTTTCCTCCATTATTATCAGCAATGATGCCAACAATATGGCTTGGTCTAAAAACTGTTGGTCTTTTATTTGTCTATTTTTGGATAAGAGCTACATTACCAAGATTAAGATATGATCAACTAATGGAATTAGGATGGAAGAGGTTAATTCCTATATCCCTTATTTGGCTACTAGTTTCTGCAATTGTTTTAGGAATTAGAGATTTTGGATTACCTTGGAGTTAGGAACGGTATGAGTGCAGGATATGATTTAGTAAAAGGTTTAAAAGTAACATTTAAAGAGTTGTTCAAAAAATCTGTAACTGATAAGTACCCTAAAGAATTTAGGGCTAAACCACAAAGATTTCATGGACGACATGTTCTAAATAAATATGAAGACGGAATGGAAAAGTGCATAGGTTGTGAACTTTGCGCGGGGGTCTGTCCAGCTCAATGTATTTATGTAAGAGGAGAAGATAATCCAGTAGAACAACCAGTTAGTCCAGGAGAAAGATATGGATTTATTTATGAGATCAATATGCTTAGATGTATTTATTGTGGACTATGTGTAGAGGCCTGCCCAACAGAAGCAATCACAATGACGTCTCTTTTTGAGATCAGCATTGGATCAAGAGATGAGGCAGTATTTGATAAAGATATTTTATTAGTTGACGAAGAGGGGATCCCAAATACTCATGAGGAACAGACTAAATTAACAAACTTTAATGAATTAAAAACTTCAGATGGATGGATGAGGGCAACTTCTTCAAACGGAAATCCAAACTACCAAAACTTAGTAAGTTGGACGGGTTCATTGGGAGTTGGAAAAAGAGATCCTGAAAAAGGTCAATTCTTAGAGGAAGAATAGTGTGACAGAAATACTACTTTTTGCGATACCAGCATTTTTCATAATACTAGGGGCGCTAATCGTAGTATTCGCTAAAAACCCAGTACATAATGCAATGGGATTGGTTTTGACTTTAACATCTCTAGCTATCGTTTACATTACTTTAAATGCAACATTTGTAGCTATGGTTCAAATGCTTGTATATGCAGGAGCTGTAATGACATTGTTCCTTTTTGTGATAATGATGATTGGAGTTGATAAACCAGATCAATCTAAAGAATCAATTAAGGGACAAAGTTTGTTAATCTCTGGAACTCTAATTATTCTCGTTGCAATAGTTTTATTTGTAATTTTAGAAAATGGTCTAAATTGGGCCTTATTTTTTCCTGAATCAGAAAACATTATTGATGGAACTCCTTCATTAATTGCGGGAGTCATGTTTACATCCTGGGTATTACCCTTTGAGATTATTTCGATTCTCTTGATTGTGGCTACTACTGCAGCACTAGCTTTGGCTTATGAGTTCAAAAAAAGTGATTCTAATGATTGAAGTAACCTCTGATTGGTATTTGACTCTCTCAGCAATTTTATTTTCAATAGGATTTTTAGGTATGATGTTTCGAAAAAATGCATTAATTATGTTCATGTGTATCGAATTAATGCTAAATGCTGTAAATTTAACATTTATAACTGCATCAAGACACCTCGGATTAATTGATGGCCAGATAGCTGTTTTCTTTGTACTTGTTGTAGCTGCTGCAGAGGTAGTTGTTGGTCTTGCAATAATTGTTTCAATATTCAAAAAACAAGAATCTGCATCAGTTGATATGTTAAGTTCATCAAAAGGATGATTTTGGAAATTCTTATTCTTGGTGTAGTAGCTCTTCCTTTATTAACTTCTATATTTCTTAAGATATCTGGAAAGTTTTTAAATGAATTGCTAACAAATTTTATAACAATTAATGCTGCTTTACTATCTGTGGGATTGTCTTCTTTCATGTTTGGTTATATTTTCTTGGAAAAATTTAAACCCTTAAAATTCGAATTATTTGAATGGTATCCAAGTCCTCAAATAATTATTGAATTTTATTTGGATGGTTTATCTGGAGTAATGATGGTTCTTATTTCTGGACTAAGTCTTGTAATTCAATTATTTTCTACTTCATACATGAGTAAGGACGAAAAATATACTAAATATTTCGAGTACTTTAATTTCTTCGTTTTTTCAATGCTCTTACTCGTTTTATCAGGAAACTTTCTTGTAATGTTTTTTGGTTGGGAACTTGTAGGACTCAGCTCTTATTTGCTGATCTCATTTTGGTATGAAAAAAAATCTGCCGCAAAAGCAGGAAATAAGGCTTTTATTTTAAATCGTATTGGTGATTTTGGATTTCTAATTGGCTTGATGATGATTTTGAATCATTTTCATACGTTTAACTTTATTGCTATTTTTAATTCATCATTAATCTCTCAACCCAAAAATTTAGATTTAATAATTTTATTTTTATTATTAGGTGCATTTGGAAAATCTGCTCAATTTCCTTTATTTAGTTGGTTACCAGACGCGATGGAGGGCCCAACTCCAGCAAGTGCATTAATCCATGCCGCAACAATGGTCACAGCTGGTGTATTTATGCTTGTGAGAATATCTCCAATGTTACAGTTCTCAGAAATTGGAAGTTTAGTAATAATTGGATTTGGACTTTTTACTGCTTTAATTGCTGCATTTGCTGCAATTAATCAAGAGGACATCAAGAAAGTTTTGGCATATTCGACAATATCCCAACTTGGCTTTATGTTTATAGCAATTGGTGCTGGTGCATACGTTGCGGCTATTTTCCACTTGGTCACCCACGCATTCTTTAAAGCTCTTTTATTTTTAGGAGCTGGAGCGGTCATTCATGAAATGCATCACGAACAGAATATTCATAAGATGGGAGGACTACGAAAAAAGATGCCAATTACTTCAGCAATGATGGGAATAGGAACATTAGCAATTTCAGGTATACCCCCGCTTGCTGGATTTTGGTCAAAAGATGAAATACTAGCTTCAGTCTTTTCAAAAGGTGGAATTTATTATGGCTTCTGGGCCTTATCATTATTAGCTGCATTTATGACTGCATTCTATATGGGTAGACACTGGTTGTTAATATTCATTAAAGAACCAAAAATTGATCTAGACAATGTTCACGAAGCTCCTAAAAATATGACAAGACCATTGATTATTCTTGGAATGTTTACGATTTTTATAGGATTTATAAACACACCTTTTTTTCATGGGCTAGAAAAAGTATTAGAAGAGACCTTACATCATGTTGAAGTTACGCATTTACCAGAGGGCCTAACTCTTGCAATTTTAGCTATTTTGTCTATAGGAGCAGGGTTTACAGGGCTTGCTTTTGCGTATTTAATATATATTTTTGATGTCATCTCATATTTCAAAGTCAGAATTCCTTTCTTAATTGAAATTAAAAAGCTCTCAAAAAATGTCATCTACATAAACGATTTTGGTAATGCAGTCTTTGTAAAAGGTTTGAAGTCAGCTTCAAGAAGGATAGCTGTAAATATTGAAGGTATGACTATTGATGGATTAGCCAATGGAATTTCAAATTATTTTCTTAAATCATCTACGCGGATGTCATACGTTCAGACTGGCTTAGTAAGAAGTTATGTTGTTTATTTTGGATTGTTCACTCTAATCCTTATATTCATATTTTTAATTTCCCCTGGAGTTTTAGCATGATAGGTTTAACATACAGTTTTGTTCTAATTCCTTTAGTAAGTACAATTTTTATATTCTGTATTCCAAAAAGAAGAGCTGAACTTTTTAGACCTTTAACAATTTTTTTAAGCTTAATTCCTTTGGGTTTATGTTTATATATATTTTTAAATCAGAATCTTAAAACTAGTTTTAATGTTGTTGATAAATTTTCCTGGATAAGCGCATATGGAATCAATTTAACTTTTGGTCTATCTGGAATGTCCTTCTTGCTTATCACCTTAAATTGTTTGTTAGTATTACTTTCTATTCTTTCCTTAAATGAAAACCATGGCCATAGCAAAGGATTCCTTGGATCCCTAATGTTACTTCAAGCCTCTGTAAACGGTGTTTTTCTAGCCGGTGATTTAATATCATTATTTATTTTCTTTGAGGCGTTGCTTATACCAATGTATTTCTTGATGGGAATTTGGGGCGGAGAAAATAGAAGATATGCAACCATAAAATTTATTTTATTCACAGTCTTTGGTTCAATTTTTATACTTGCTGGAACTATATATACCGGAGTCTTAAGCTATCTTTCATCAGGAAGCTTTGCGCTAGATTTTGAAACTATTTCTTCATTATCATTTACCTCTAGTCAATCCAAAATACTGTTTCTATTATTTACATTTGGCTTTCTGATCAAGGTACCAATTTTTCCTTTACATACATGGTTGCCTGATGCACACGTTGAAGCCCCAACAGCAGGAAGTATTTTACTTGCAGGAGTTCTGTTAAAAGTAGGAGCTTATGGAATATTAAGAGTATCTATCCCATTTTTTACCGAGGGATTTATTGAATATCAATTTTTAATTGCAATCTTATCTGTGATTGGGATTATTTATGGAGCAATAGTTGCAATAGTTCAAATAGATATTAAAAAACTTATAGCGTACTCATCCATCAGCCACATGGGGTTTGTAATGTTGGGTATTTCTGCAGGAAGATTTTTAAGCTTAGAAGGAGCAGTAATTCAAATGATTAATCACGGCATAACTTCTGGTGCACTATTCATGCTTGTTGGATTTATTTATGACAGAAGACATACGAGAAGAATTTCGGATTTTGGTGGTCTAAAACAATCAATGCCAATTTATGCAGGAGTATTTCTTTTTACTTCATTTGCTTCCATTGGATTGCCAGGTTTAAACGGGTTTGTTGGTGAATTTATGATATTGATGGGAAGTTTTCCAACCTTTCAATTCCTTTCATCAATTGCTGCTTTTGGAGTAGTTCTTGCCGCAATCTATATGCTCTGGGCTTATCAGAGAATGTTTAATGGAAAATTAATTCATGAAGAAAATAAAGAGATACATGATTTGAATTCAAAGGAACTAGTAGCTGTTGCCCCATTGCTTTTATTAATGTTATTTATTGGTATATACCCTAGCTTTATTGAGAGCTACGTACTTCAGGATGTATCAGTAATTTATGAATCAATTAATAATATTTTAGGAGAATCTTAATGAGCCAAATTAGTGAAGCCATTGGGTTTAACCTTATTGTTATTTCACCAACAGTCACACTTGTAATTACAGCTTTGATTCTCTTGTTTTTTACAATCACTATTGAAACAAAGATGATTGTAAAAAAAGTAATTACATTTTCAGGAATATTGGTAACTTTATTTTGTGTATTTTTAAAATTTGGTTTATTTTCTCAAAATGGAGTAAGTTCATATTTCACTCAAAAAATCTTACTAGATGAATTTTCATTATTTGGAAATGTGCTGATAGGTCTTATATTATTTTTAAATTTTATTCCAATATGGGGTACATCCTATGAATTAAATGAAAAAACTTCTGAGGCCATTATTTTAATTTTGATGAGTGCCTCTGGTTTCTTTTTAATGGTAGATGCAGAAAATTTAATTATGTTGTTTATTGGTCTTGAAATTGGTTCTATAAGTTTATATGCATTAGCTGGTTTGAATAGAATAGATAAATTAAGCAACGAAGCATCTTTAAAGTATTTTCTTCTCGGTTCTTTGGCTTCTTGTATTTTTATCTATGGAGTTGCACTTGTGTATGTTTCGTACTCTTTAATGAGTGTATATGATTTTGCTTTAGCCATTGCATACACTGGACCAGATTTAATACCTTTAACTACTTTTATAGGTGTCTTATTAATTTTTGTTGGTTTATTGTTCAAAATTGCGGCTGCTCCATTTCAATCTTGGGCACCTGATGTTTATCAAGGATCACCAACGGGATACGTTGGTTACATGGCTTCAATTGTAAAAGTAGCTTCATTTATTGTTATAGCAAGAATATGTATGGTATCAGTACGTTTTATTCTTGAAGATTTTGAAACCTTTTTCTTTACCGTAATTTTCTTATCCGTTTTGATTGGATCATTTTTTGCGTCAATACAAACAGATTTGAAGAGACTTATTGCATACAGTGGAGTTGTCCAATCAGGATTTATTCTTTCAGGGATAACCTCAGGTGTAAACGGTACAAGCTCCTCCATGTTTTATTTATTTGCTTATATCCTTCAACTAATCGGAATTTTCACAATATTTTCAATAATAAGTGGAAAATTATCTTCTAACTTTGAAATGGATAATATTAGAGGGCTTATGAAAAATAATAGATTTTTAGCAATATCATTTTGTGTCTTTATGTTTGGATTAGCTGGGATACCTCTAACAAGTGGTTTTGTGTCAAAATTTATTCTATTAACGAATCTTTGGGCATATGAAAAATATTTTTTAGTTTCAATTCTTTTACTTTCAACGGTTGTCGGTTTTTATTTTTATCTCAGGCCTATTTGGATAGCAACTATTGAAAAAGTAGATGAACCCATAGAAATGCTTTTAATTCAAAAATCAGAGTACCTATTAATTGGATCATTAGCATCGTTAACAATCTTATTTGGCCTTCTTCCCAATACATTGATAAATATTTCAAGATGGGTTGTACAGAATTACTTATGATTTTTATTTATACAAACATTCCCCCAGTTTTTCATCATCAAGGAGGATGGGACGAAATGCTTATGTTTTTAATTCCTGCTCTTTTACTTACCTGGCTAAGAAAAAAACAAAATTCTGAAGACAGCTAAAATTAAAATTTATTATTTATATAATTAATCAATGATTGAAATTAAAAACCTAACCATGAAATACAAAAATGGTAAAGGCGTCACTGACATCAGTATTTCTGTTGACAATGGAGAAGTAAAAGGTTTACTCGGTCCAAATGGTGCAGGAAAATCAACAACAATGAGAAGCTTAATGGGTTTCTTAAAATCCTCAGAGGGCTCTCTTAAAGTTGAAGGAATCAATACAATTGAAAATTCAGTTGAAGCAAAAGAAATCATTGGCTATCTTCCTGGTGACCCACAGCTTCCACAAAATCTCAATTCTAAATCACTATTTAAACTTGGTGCTGATATGAGAAGACAGTCAACTGACTACGCAATGGAATTAGCAGACAAATTTGAATTAGAAGTCGACCCATCGATCAAAGAGTTGTCTAAAGGAAACAGACAAAAAGCAGCCATAATCCTTGCAGTGTTACACAAGCCAAAAGCTTTAATTCTTGATGAGCCAACTTCTGGCCTAGATCCATTTCACCAGAGGTCATTTTTTGAAATAGTTGAAGAATTTTCAAATAATGGAGCATCCATACTCTTATCATCTCATATAATTTCTGAAGTTGAGAAAGTAGCTAATTCGATGGCCGTTTTAAGGGAAGGTGTAAAAGTTTATGATGAAACTTATGAAACATTTTTAAGTAAAGCACAAGAAGAAGGAAAAGATTTAGAAGATGCTTTCTTTGCGTTTTATGACAGAAAGGAAACAAATGCTTAATTATCTAAAGTATATGATTAGGGTACCTAGAAAATTCATATTAAATTGGACAATATCTGGGGGAGTTTATTTGTTGATACTTCCATTAGCTTTCGCAAACTCAAGTGTAGAAAGTTTACTTATTGATACTCAAAGAGAAGCTTTTAGGGGAATGTCTGAAAATGATACTGCGATGAGTTTATTAGGAATATCAGATTGGGATAATGTTTTTACACTAGAAGGGATGGTAACAACTTATTTCTTAGTACCATTTGTACCACTTTTGATTGGTACAGCAACAATAATTCTCTTAAATAAGTTGGGATCAAAAGCTGAGGAAGATGGAACTTTTGAATTTGTTGCTTCACTGCCAATGACAAGATCAACAGTATATTTATCACAAGCAATCATTACAGTTCTCTTTGGCTTGTTTGTTACCTTCGCATGGACCAATATAATGTTTATTCCAATTGCGACAATGGAGCTTAGTCAAACACTTGATTATGGGCCGTTGATGAAAGCAACACTTCAAGCAGCATTAGCTGGTGTAAGTTTTGGTGCACTCGGTTTTGCACTTGGAGCTTTCACTGGAAAGTCTTCGATGGCATGGGCCTTTGGTGGAGGCTTAATGGCTTTTGAGTACTTAACAAATTCACTTTCAGGAACAAATGATTTCTTTCAATGGGTTGATGATAACATTTCATCCTTTGGAGCATATGGGAATCCCTATCAAGATGGTTTAGTTGCTGAAGATATGATCCTTGTAATAGCAAAAATAATAATATTTATAGCAATTGGTTTTATAGGATTTAGAAACAGATCTTTAAATCTTAGATAAATTTATTTCAAACTAAACAATCTTTCGCTTAAAATGTAAACATGCCAACATATTCAAGAACAATTACTGTTAAAGGCGATATTGAATCTGCCTTCAATTTTACTGCTGATTTTCGAAATCTTGAGAAATGGGATACCGCTAGTACTGCAGAATTAGTTACTAATGAACCTATAAGAGAAGGAACTGTTTTTAGAGCCACCACAGATTTTAATAATAAAGTAAGGGTTTTAGATTATGAGGTGATTGAGTGGGGAGCACCTTTAAGGGCTTCTCTACAAGCCGAAACAAAAAACTTTAAGCTCATTGACACTATATTTTTATCAGCAAACTCAAGAGGGACTGAACTAACTTATAGTGTAGAAGTTAAATACAAAGGAGTCTTCATTATTGTAGGCTTGTTCATTGGACCAGTGTGGACAAAGCTTATGAATACACAGATTAAAAATCTTGAGGAAGTCCTTGGCCCAGTTTAAATTTGAAAAATGTATATTAATTTTTCTGCTTACAATTAGTTGTCAATCAAGCGAAAATATATATATGAGTGGTGAAATAAATGAATTTCCCTCAATTGAAGGAAACAATTTAAATAAAGAAAAGAAAATTGTTCCAGATGATTTTGTGGATAAAGATTTAATAATAATTGTTGCGTTTCAACAATGGCATCAAGGCTTAGTAGACCAATCAATTAATTTATTGGAAGGAAACGATATAGATTCCACTCACAATATTATTGAGGTTCCAACAATCAGAAAAACAAATAAATTAAACGAGCTTTACTTAGATGGCGTTATGCGAGCTGGAATCA
Source organism: uncultured Candidatus Actinomarina sp. (assembly GCA_902519845.1). Taxonomy (GTDB): domain Bacteria; phylum Actinomycetota; class Acidimicrobiia; order Actinomarinales; family Actinomarinaceae; genus Actinomarina. The sequence goes on from CABYLQ010000001.1 coordinate 225,158, forward strand.
GGGATAATAGAATTCGTAATCGAACAATAACTGCTTACCTTGATAAAGAGGCTTTTAAAAATGATCTGGATATACCAAATGAAGACACAATTTATTGGTTTTTAATTGAAGAAGGCTCAAGAAATATTCTTCTTCAAGGAGTCGGTATTATTACTGAGCAAGAATTAGATTTGATTAGGTCAAATTAGATATAAATTGTCGCTAGATATACAACAATTAAGGCACTCACCAACATAAATCCATTTAGCATACCTCTAATACCTGAACTTATATTTGAAGCAAAGCTGTGAAGCCCTATTAGAAGACCTGCAAAAGCTAAGACTGAAAGCTCTCTTCCCCATGATGACATGGGATTATCAACTGAAAAAAATAGGCCAACTCCTGTTAAAAAAGATAATGTATAAGAACCCCAAGAAAGATTGCTGAAGGTTTTTCTTAATGTGTTTGTTGTATTTCTCGTCGGATCAATTTTATATAATTTTGGAGCAAACATTGCCCACATCACCATCGAACCAAGCCATATTGAAAGTCCTAGAATATGACCATACTTTAATAAATTTTCCATATTTATATGATACAAAAGGATAAAGATAACAATAAAACGGTAATATAAAAACATGGCAAAACTTTATTTTTATTATGCGGCAATGAATGCTGGTAAAAGTACAAACTTACTTCAGTCTGCTCATAACTATGAAGAAAGAAACATGAAAACATTAATTTTTACTCCAAAACTTGATGATAGGTTTGGAGAAGGAAAGGTCTCATCTCGAATTGGACTTGAGAGGGATGTAGAAAAATTCGAGGGAGAAGATGATTTATATGTTTGGACAGCTCATGAACATCAAAGAGAGAAAATTTCCTGTGTTTTAGTTGATGAAGCTCAATTTCTTACTCCAAAACAAGTACTCCAGCTCTCCTTAGTAGTAGACAAATTAAAAATACCAGTTTTATGTTATGGCTTAAGAACTGATTTTAGAGGAGAACCATTTCCCGGAAGTATATATCTTTTAGGTTGGTCAGATGAAATAACTGAGTTAAAGACAATTTGTAAATCTGGAAAAAAAGCAACTTTTAATGCTCGATTAGATGAAAACGGAAACAGAGTCACAGAAGGTGACCAAATATCAATTGGTCTGAATTATGAGGCTCAAGCTAGAGATGTATTTGAATTAGATAAAGTTTCACCTATAGATTATCAAATTCCCGAAGCTAATTAGTTTTAGCTGCTTTCTAAGGGTGGCTCAGGTCTTGTAGCTAACCAAACACAAAGCAGTACTCCAAAAGAACCAAAAATCAAATCTCCTACAAGTGAAAATACTAGAAATATTGTTAATACGAAAGTTGGAATTATCATAAAAATAGCAAGCTTCTTCGCTCTTCTTGAAAGACCTCTGTATGTTTTCCAATTTAAAATCATTGGACCAAAAAGTCTATGATTTTCTAACCATAATGTAAATCTATCCGAGCATTTTGAAAAAGCCCATGCAGCAATCAAAATAAAGACAGTTGTAGGAAGTCCGGGAATTAATATTCCAATATATCCAAGGGATAATGACAATATACCAATTGTAAAGAAGAATGGTTTATGTATTTTGATAAAAACTTTTGGAAAAAATCTATAAATAACTATTAAGACAAAAATACCTACTCCTATATATAGGAATAGATTTCTAGGAATCTGTTCTAAAAAATTTGTCATATATTAATTATTGAGCAGATGAAGAATAATCATAAATTGTATTATGTGACAAATACTCTTTTTGCAATAAATTGATCAATACCAAAATAATCATTTTTATTTGTACTGATGGTAATTGAATAATCTCCTGCATCAGCGACATTTATTGTTGATCCAGGAACCATTTCATGAGTTTGGAGAAAATCAATCATAGATGAATCTTTTTTTAACTCTTCTGTTATTTTTTCTATAGAGTAAGTTTTATTTGATTCTACATTTAATAAACTCACCATGTTTTTTTCTTGATAATTTGAATAAGGAATAGGATTTCCAAAAGGACCTGTTTTTGGATAACCTAACATTTTTAACATTGCTTTTTCAGTAATTGGGCTTAAAACATTTTCCCATCTAGAAGTTTCTTCATAAACTTGGTCCCAAGGTAAGTTAAGTACTTCAGAAAGAAATCGTTCAGTTATCCTATGTCTTCTCGAAATATTCATTGCAAGACATTCCCCAGTCTCGGTAAGTTTTAAGTCATCGCTAAATTCAATTAAACCACTATTTTGCATTCTTCCGACAACCTGAGATACATTTGCTCTGCTAACAGATAACCATTCAGCAACACGTGTTTGTTTAATTTCGATGCCAACTTCCTTCAGATGAAATATGGCCTCAGCATGTGTATAAAAAGATTTAGGAAATTTTTCTATCTCTTCATAGCTCAATATTTGGGCTTTATTTAAAGAATTTTGAGAGTTTAAATCATCAATTTGCATAGTGTAAATATGTTAACAGGTATTAACATTTTTGCCATTTTGTTATATTTCTAGAAAACAGGACAACCGACAACTGCAGTTAGGGCAATAAAGGCTAACCAGACGAGTGGCTCAAATTTTGTTATTAATTTTGGGTTTTTGTCTAATTCTTTTATATTGTTATCCATTTCTTTTATTTTAACATTGTTGTAAAATAACAATATGGCTTGTCCTTTTGCATATTTACTTGTAGCTTTTATGTGGGTAGTCCGTAATGGCGGAAAAATATTTCCACGCGCTTTATTTAAGCAACATTCAAAGATTTAATTTTTAGACTCTCAGCATCATTTATTATAGAAATTAAAAGATTTATAGTTTCTTCAGAATCATTTAAACAAGGTATGTAAGTCATATTTTCTCCACCTGAATCAAAAAAAGTTTTTCTCCCTCTTATATCTATTTCTTCCAAGGTTTCTAAACAATCTGAAACAAAAGAAGGACAAAGAATTCCTATTGATGTTTTACCTTCTGTAGGCAAAGCTTGTAATCGCTTGTCAGTAAAGGGAGTCAACCATCCTGGACCAATTCTTGATTGATAAGCAATTTCCCATTCTGTATCCTTGAGTCCTAATTCTTTTGCTATCTTAATTGAGGCTTGTACTGTGTGAGCTTTATAACAATCAGCTGAACCAAGTTCTTCAACCTCACAGCAATCATTATTAACAAAACAGTGAGAGCCGGTCTCGTCCGTTTTTTTTGCATGCCTCTTTGGTATACCATGGTAGCTGAATATTAACTTGTCTAATTTTTCTCTATTAAGATATTTCTGAACAGAATTTGCAACGGCGGTTATATATTTTTGATTATTGTAAAAAGGTTTTATATGTACCAATTCAGCATAAGGGATAATGTCTTTTGCAATCCGATCAACTTCAACTTGAGTAGTGATAGTTGTGGACATTGCATTATGAGGATATAGAGCTACAACAAATATTTTGTTAAAACCTTTAGACTCTAAATTTTTAAGAGCAGATTCAATACTTGGCTCCTCGTATCTCATTGCAACTTCAACATGCCAGCCTGTTTTCTTAGACAATTTTTCCTTAATTTTAAATGTAGAAATAATAAGTGGGGATCCTTTTTCTGTCCAAATTTGTGAATAAGCATGAAGTGTTTGTTTAGGTCTAAAAGGTAAAATGAACAATTTTAAAATAAATTGTTGTAAAAATTTAGGAATATCAACAACATAATCATCTGATAAAAAAATATTTAAATATTTTTTTACACTTTTTTTATTTAACTCTTGAGGAGATCCCAGGTTAACTAGTAAGATTGCTTTTTTTAATTTCATCAGAATAATTTAATTTTAACTTGAAACTTAAAAAATCAATAATCTATATAGATAAAAAATAATTTAAAAAATAATTACTATTAACTTTTATTGTTAACTAGTATTAACAAAATACAAGCTAAAAAAGGTAAAAAATGAACAAAAAATTTATTGCTTTGATTTCTGTAATGTTGATGGTTTTTGCAGCATGTGCCGCCGAAGGTGAGCAAGGTGTTGAAGGACCAGCAGGTGAAGCAGGACCAGCAGGACCAGCAGGCGAGGTTTCACAAGAAGCTATTGACGCTGCTGTTGAAGCTGCTCTGGCTGAACCTGAGGCAGAAGTTGGAGGAACACTTGTTATTTATAGTGGTAGGAAAGAAAGCTTAGTTGCTGATGTAATTGCTGCTTTTGAAGCTACTTCAGGGGTAAAAGTTGAAGTTAGATATGCAAAGAGTGCTGCACTAGCAGGAACTTTAGAACTTGAAGGTGCAATTAGCCCAGCAGACGTTTTTCTTTCACAAGATCCAGTAAGTCTTGGCGTTGTAGCCAAAGCAGGTCTATTTGATAGATTGCCAGCTGATTTACTTGATAACGTCCCATCATGGGCTGTTGATAAAAATGGTTTTTGGGTAGGTACATCAGGAAGATCTCGATCTTTAGTTGTTGATACAAGAGATGTAACAGATGCCGAATTACCTTCTGATATTTATGGTTTAAATGATGAAAAATTTAGAAATAGATTGGGACTTGCACCAACAAACTCATCTTTTATTGCAATGATTGCTTGCATGATTGAGTCTGATGGTGAAGAAAAAGTTCTTGAGTGGTTAACTGCTATCAATGGACTTGGATATACAGAATATCCAAAGAACTCACCCCAAGTTGCTGCTGCAGCTGCAGGTGAGCTAGATATTGGAATGATTAATCACTATTACACATTGAGAACATTGGCTGAAGCTGGTGATACTCCTATTAAGAATGTGTTTTTAGATGGTGGCTGTGGTGCAATGGTGATGCCAGCAGGTGCAGGTGTTTTGTCAACTAGTCAAAACAAACCAGCAGCTTTAGCATTTATTGAATATTTACATTCAACAAGTGCTCAAGAGCATTTTACTAATACCGTATATGAGTTCCCTCTCGTACCAGGTGTAACACCAAATGCATTACTACCAGATATAAACAGTTTGAATTCTCCATCGAATTTAAATTGGTCAGCGTTAGCACTTTGGCAGGAAAAAGCTGTTGAATTGATTGCGCAGGCAGGTTTCTAGTCAGTCATTAAATTAACTAGTAAGCTCGAAACCGAATAAGATTCTGGCCAAGGAAACTTGGCCAGAATTTTTCTTTTAATAACTTGAAATCATAGATATCCTTATATATGTGAGGATTCCAAAAACTCTGTTAACAATAAATTCTTTAATTTTAGTAATTTTTATTTCTCCTGTAATTTATATGCTTTGGAGATTTCTTAATTTCTCAAGATCTATTTCTAGTTTTTTCGAATCATGGGATGTTTTTGGCTTAGTGTTTAATACATTAATAGTATTTTTTGCTGTTGTATTCTCAAGCGTGATAATTGGTTTAATAATATCAATTATCACCGTAAGGTTTGATTTTCCAGGATCAAAAATCTTATTCACTTTATGTGCGCTGCCATTAGTTATACCCTCATATATAGGGGCCTTGACATATATTTCAGCATTCTCTCCTAAAGGATTATTCGTTCAAATTTTTAACAGGTACGGTATCAATGAAATCAGTGGAATAGAAGGTTTTTTAGGAAGTTGGTTAGTTTTAACTTTGTTTACTTACCCTTATGTACAGCTCATTTGCACAAGTGCATTGAGAAATCTTGATTCAACAGTTGAAGATGCTGCACGTTCTCTTGGCGTAAATCAATTCAAAGTCTATACGAATGTTGTTATTCCCCGGCTTAAAAAGCCCATAATATATTCTGGATTATTGGTGGGCCTTTATGTTATATCTGATTTCGGAGCAGTTTCATTAATGCGATATTCTACCGTTACGAAAGCTATTTATGCATATTATGAATTGAGCATACTTGGAGACCCTGTAATTTTTTACTCAAGCCTTTTAATTGTTCTAGCTTTAATAATTAGTTTTGCTCAAAGAGGATCTGACACCTCAAGATCTGCAAAAGTATCAGGAACGCCAAGAATACCAAAAAAAATATTGCTTAATGGTAAAGGCAAATTAATCGCTTACTCGTTTCTAGGCCTTGTAGTTTTTCTTGGCTTGATTATTCCAATTTCTGTATTGAGCTTTTGGTTAATAAGAGGGATTTATTATGGTAATGATGTTAGTTCTTCAATTCCTGGAATTCTTGGATCTTTTACAGCTGCAATAGTAACCTCATTTTTTGCGATAATTATAGCTATGCCTATCGTAATTCTGATATCTCAATACAAATCTAGATTTGGTGACCTTCTTGAAAAGATAATGTTATCTCTTTATGGATTACCTCATCTCGCAGTAGGTGTTTCAATCTTATTCATCTCCATAAAATTATTTCCTAATATTTATCAAAGTTTTTTTGCACTCGTAATTTCTTATTTAATTGTCTTTTTACCTCAGGCAATAGGTGGAGGTCAAGCTTCAATGGAACAAGTGAAGTCATCTTATATTGAAGCAAGTCTTGGCCTTGGACAGTCAAAAATAGAAACATTTAGAAGAATCACTTTCCCGTTAATATATCGAGGTTTATTTGCTGGTGGTGCACTTGTCTTTCTTTCAACAATGAAAGAGTTACCTCAGACCTTACTACTAAGACCAACAGAGTTCAGCACTATGGCAGTTGACGTATGGTCGTTTGCATCTGAAGCATTATTTACTCAAGCTGCATTTTCGGCATTTATATTGTTGGCAATTAGTGCAATTCCGACTTATATATTAAGTACTAGGAATTTAGAGGTTTAAAAATGGTATTTGACAATTTAATAATTCGAGCCAGATCATTATCAAAATCTTATGGAGAAGAAATCGTATTAGAAGACTTCAATATTGATATTTGGTACGGTTCAATTTTTGGAATCCTAGGTGTTTCCGGATCTGGTAAAACAACAGCTTTAAGGCTATTGGCTGGATTTGAAAACCCTGACGAGGGAACAATTGAAATGCATAATAAAGTAATTTATGACAAAAAAATTAATATTCCACCAGAAGAGAGAAAAATTGGTATGGTTTTTCAGGATTATGCTCTTTTTCCTCATTTAACTGTTGAAAAAAATATTGCATTCGGTCTTTCAAAGGACGAAATTAAAAATGGAAGATTAGAAGAAATAATTAACATGACTAACTTACAACCATATAGAAATAAGTATCCACAAGATATATCTGGAGGCCAACAACAAAGAGTATCTATTGCAAGAGCCTTAGCCCCAAAACCAGAAGTCATATTATTGGATGAACCTTTTACAAGTTTAGATGCACAAATGGCTAGGGACTTAAGAGAAGAGGTTGTTTCTTTATTAAGAGCAACAAAAACTACTGGAATTATCGTTACACATGATCAGGAAGAAGCACTATCAGTTTGTGATATTGTAAGTGTCCTTGAAAACGGAAAAGTTATACAAAGCGCAACCCCACAAGAGATATACTTAAATCCTATCAGTCAAACAGTTGCAAACTCTGTGGGTGATCCAAATATTATAAAAGGGATCTCTACAAATGGAAGAGTAAAAACTTCGCTTGGTACATTCAATTCAGCATATGATGGAGACTTAGACGTATCAATTAGGCCAGAATGTATAGAAGTTAATTTAGACTCTAATGGAGATTACATTGTAAAAGAATGTATTTTCTATGGACATGATCAAGTGATCTCATTTGAAAATAAAAATGGTGAAGTTTTTAGAGCAAGATCCTTACCTTCAATGATTTTTGAGCCAGGGGATCAAGTATGTATCGATGTAACCGAAGTTACTACTTTTCCCTCAAAGCGCTGAATTAATTTTTGAAATTTTACCTGCAATATTTTGTAAATCGCTTTCTATTTCAGCTAATCTCTGTTTTGCTCTTTTATTAGAATTTTCTGAAATAAATTCCCTTGATGAGGATATAGATTTTGAGATAACCTCAATTTCATTAAGCATAATTTGGATTTCTTGATACATTTCTTGTTTATTCATATTTAAGTAGATGTTTGTAAATTCCATATTAATATGTGAGTGTCAAAGGGGGGAATTTGATATCTGAAAAAATAAGAAAACTAAGACGTTTTAATATCATCATGGGCTTTATGCACTTGATTCAAGGGTCTGGATTATTTTGGCTAGGAACTGTTGTAAATTCTGATTTTATTGTCCCTATTACGCTTACTCAACTGGTTGGTGTAGGCAGCCCAGAAGATCCCTCATCTTTTGCACTTGTTCCAGAATTAGAAATCTGGAGAGAAATAACGAACTTTGGTCCAGCTGTGGCAACATTTTTGTTAGCTTCTGCTGTCGCACATTTTTTGATTTCTGGGCCATTTTATAAAAAATATCAAGAAGATCTTGCAAAAGGAATAAACAAAGTCAGATGGATTGAATATTCAATAAGTGCTTCTGTAATGATTGTCCTTATTGCATTACTTGTTGGAATTTATGATGTTTGGGCCCTTCTTGGAATTTTCTTCATGAATGCTGCCATGTGTTGGTTTGGATGGATGATGGAAGTTAATAACCAATATACAGATAAAGTTGACTGGACAAGTTATATTATGGGGTGTTTGGTTGGTGTTACACCATGGATATTTATATTTATCAATCTGATAGGCGACGGAGTAGCTACTGATTCCAATCCACAAGGAGTTCCTCAATTTGTTGTTTGGATATTTGTAAGTATATTTTTATTCTTTAATACTTTTTCCATAAATATGGTTCTCCAATATAAAGGTGTTGGAAAATGGAAAGACTATTTGTATGGAGAAAGAGCATATATATGGTTGAGTCTTTTAGCAAAAACAGCTTTAGCTTGGCAAGTATTCTTTGGAACCTACCAACCTAATTAAATTATTTAATTTTTTTAATTAAAAAAAACATTAAAACAAAAATAAAAACCATACCTATATATGACAAAACCATTTTTAACTTACAATCTCAATTAATGGGATGGCGACTTCTTTGGGTGAAAGTCCGCCGTGGTATCCTCTTAAATTTGCACTCAGATGATTTGGAAAAATAATATGACCATCATCAAGTAAGAACACATGTTCAGGAAAAAAGTTATTTCTTTCATCGTCATTTGGCAATCCAATGAGTGATTCTATTTCTTGTTTTTCTAGGAAATGTCCAGGGATATTCTTAAAGATATTTTTTATTTTTTTCATATCTCCATTTATATATACCGATCTTTGGTCTCCATAAATCTTTACTGAGTCATCATATATAATCTTGTGTCTATTTTTATCATCTACGTTTATGACACCATGATCAGCTGTTAAACAAGTGTATCGACTCACATCACTTTTTGTTATTTCCGTTAGAAACTCAGAAAACTTTTTAACTTCTTTTAACCATTCTTCGCTATTTGTACCATAAACATGTGCAGCAACATCAATTACGGGATAATATAAAAAGTTAAATTGATTATCTAAAATATTTGGAAGGGTGAATATTTCTCTAAGTTCATCCAAATTTTCATATCCAATTTGATTTGCCCCTCTATATAAATGTTTTGATAAAGATGTGTTGATTAAATCTTTAGGTTGAATGACATTAAAAACTATATTTTTTTTAGTGAGAATGTTCCAAATTGTTTTTTGGTTAGAAAAAAATTTTTTATCCTGTAAATAATTTTCCGAACCTCTCCAATTCAATGTATTAATTAATTTATTTTCGGATTTATCAAAATGGTAATATCCAATCAACCCATTTTCTATTGGGTCGCTTGCTAAATTGACTGATCCCAGAGCTACACTTGTTGAACTTGGAAATGTTGAGACAATTTCATCAGTCTGGTTCTGTGTAAGTATATTGTCTAGATTATCAATATTTTTACTACCAAGACCATCTACTAATATGAAGTTAATTTTTTTCATTGAGCTTTCATATTTCTTCAAAAGTAATTTACTATTTGATTTGAAAACCTCTTCAGAACATAATTTGTTCACAATTGTTTTTATCAAATCTGTTATATTTGGAGAATTGAGAAATTCTTTTTTATCCATCAAAAAATTTTACAAAAGAATTCCACCGATGTTTTAAAAAAAACTAAAATTTTATAAGCATACTAAAGTTAATATATGATTTCTTATTTTCAAGATTACGTAACGGTTGGAGCAATGATAGGTTTGGGACTCTTATTGTTTTTAGTTTTTATTTCTTTATCTGCATTGCTTAGTCCAAAGAAACCTACTCCAGAAAAAATTAAGACTTATGAGTGCGGTGTAGATCCTGTTGGAGGAGGATGGAGCCAAACATATGTTAGATACTATATCTTTGGGTTACTTTTTGTAATATTTGATGTTGAGGCTGTATTTATCTTTCCATGGGCATTAAACCTCGAGAATCTTGGATATTTTGGTTTAATTGAGATGTTTATTTTTATTTTTATACTTCTGCTTGGTTTAATTTATGCAATTAGAAAGGATGTGTTGAAATGGGAGTAATCGACAAATTTGGAGTTCCTAAGCCTATTTCTAAAATACTTAATTGGGCGAGAGCTTATGATATGTGGTATTTTCAATTTGGACTAGCATGCTGTGCCATAGAAGTAATGGCTGCTAGCGGACCAAGACATGATTTTATGAGATTAGGAATCATACCTCTTCCTGCATCTCCAAGACAAGCTGACTTGATGGTAGTTGCAGGTACTGTAACAGACAAAATGGCACCTTCTGTGAAAAGATTATATGATCAAATGCCTGAACCAAAATATGTGATTTCCATGGGTTCTTGTTCAAATAGCGGGGGTCCGTATTGGGACTCATATTCAGTTACAAAGGGTGTTGATCAACTCATTCCTGTTGATGTATATGTCCCAGGTTGTCCACCTCGACCAGAAGCATTGCAAGAAGGAATTGTTTTACTACAGAAAAAAATAAAAGGTGAAGATATTAAAGGAAAGTGGAGAGAGAAAGACATTGAACCAGTCTGACCAAAACGAATTTATTAATTCAATACAAAGTTCCTTTAAAAACACTTCTTATAACTTTGATACTTTAAAAATAAATGTTAATTTATCATCTTGGATTGATACTCATAAAATTTTAAAAAAAGATTTTAATCTAAGTTTTTTTAATTGGTTGTCAGCGGTTGATTGGGACAATGAAGTAAAAACTGGGGATGCACCCAAAGAACCTGTAACACCAAGTTTTGAAATACTTAGTTGTCTTTCTCAAACAAATTCAAATAATTTAGTTATTTCTTCAACAGTAATTTCTAAAGAAAATGCTGAGATTGAATCTTTAGTTGATGTATTTGCTGGTGCTAATTGGCATGAGCGAGAAGCATATGAAATGTTTGGAATAAATTTCTTGAACCATCCAAATCTAACAAAACTTTATTTACCTGATGATTATGAGGGAAATCCTCTTTTGAAATCTTTTGAACTAATTAGTAGAGAAGTAAAACCTTGGCCAGGTGATGTTGATGTTGAAGGCATGCCTGAAGACAGTATCGTTGTAGAAGAAAAAGGTAGCTAATGTCTCAGACTATGGATCCAAACAATATGCCAATTTTATCTGAAGCATCAGTTTCTGTAGAAATTGAAACAGAGGATATGACTTTAAATATTGGCCCTCAGCATCCATCAACTCATGGAGTTTTAAGGTTAGTAGCTAAAGTCAATGGAGAAAAAATATCTAGTGTTGAACCTGTACTTGGATACATGCACAGAGGATATGAAAAGCTTGCAGAGGTCAGAACTTATCCACAAGTAACAACATTAGTTAATAGAATTGATTGGGTTTCAGGTTTTGCAAATGAGATTCCATTTATCGCTGGTGCAGAGAAACTTATGGAAATTGAAGTACCTGAAAGGGCACAATACATTAGATTAATTTTGACTGAAATGGCAAGGATAAGTTCACATTTTGTTTTTAATGGTGCCTTCCCTCTTGAGATTGGTGCTCTAACACCTATATTCCTAGCTATGGAAGATCGAGAAAGAGTTCTTGATTTGCTCGAATCGGTAACTGGTGGAAGATTCCATCCAAACTTCAACCGTATTGGTGGTGTAAAACCTGTTGCAGGTGCTGGACCAACAACAAAAAAAGATATACAGGATTTGCCAGCAGGATTTTATCATGACACCAAAGTTGCAATGGAAAAAGTTTTGAAAGCTGTTGATACTTTTGAAGACTTAATAGGTGGAAATGAAGTATTTCAAGCTAGAACAAAAAAGGTAGGTGTTCTAACAAAAGAAGTTGCGGAAGAGTATGGAGTGTCTGGACCAATATTAAGGGCATCAGGTGTTGAGTTCGACCTGAGAAAACAATCAGATTACTTGCCATATGACAAATTTGATTTTGAAATACCAATAGGTGAAAATGGTGACTGTTTTGACAGATGGTCTGTAAGAACATCTGAGATGAGAGAATCTGCAAAAATTATTTTACAAGCAATTGAAGACATGCCTTCCGGACCAATCCAAGCAAAGGTACCAAAAGTTATAAAAGTTCCTAAAGGACAAACATATGTAAGAGCAGAAAATCCTAAGGGTGAAATGGGATATTATATTATTTCTGAAGGTGGTTTAGGACCATATAGATTAAAAATAAGAACAGCTTCATTTAGTAACATTTCAATTTTGCCAATCATGCTTGAAGGGGCATTGCTTCCTGACTTGATAGCAATAATGGGTAGTTTAGATTTTGTCCTTGGAGATGTTGATAGATGAGTTTTAGTAGTGAACTACTTATCAAAGTTTTGGTTGTTTTAGCGACTGCTCCAGTAATGGCTTTAGGACTTACCTTACTAGAGGTTAAAGGTTCCGCCTGGATGCAAAGGAGACCTGGACCTCTTCATGTTGGTTTAAGAGGATTTATATTTCCACTTGCAACAGCTGCAAAATATTTTCAAAAGGAAACGATCATTCCAAAAGATGTTGATGAGCCCGTATTTAAGTGGGCGCCAGCTTGGGTTATAGCTGCTGTAGTAGGCCTTTTCACAATTATTCCATTAAGTCCAACATTAATTGTCCGCGATCTGGAATTAGGAGTTTTCTTTTTACTTGCAATCAGCTCCATCTCCACTATCGGAGTGCTTACCGCTGGATGGTCCTCTGCAAACAAATTTTCTCTAATGGGTGGTTTAAGAGCAGCGGGACAACTTATTGCCTATGAATTGCCACTAATTTTATCTGTAGTTGGTGTCGTTATACAAGCTGAAACTATGTCAACAGTTGGAATAGTTGAAAAACAGATTGAATTTGGATTTCCTTTTGTAATAGCAGGACAGGGCATTGCTTTTATTATTTTTATGATTGCTGCAACTGCTGAAATGATGAGAACACCATTTGATATGCCAATTGGTGAATCTGAATTAACTATGGGCTTTATGACAGAATATTCTGGGATTAGATTTCTAATTTTTTATATTTCTGAATATATAAATTTATTTGTAATGTGTGCAATTGCCTCAACTCTTTTCTTAGGTGGGTATCATATTCCACTTTTACCGACAGAATGGGTTAATTTTTATGGTCCACTGGTTTTAATCGGAAAGACATTTACATTAGCGTTTCTTCTTATTGCTATACGATGGTCATTTCCGCGATTCAGGGAAGATCAACTTCAGACTCTAGCTTGGAAAGTGCTTATACCTCTCTCCCTTTTGAATATAATGGTTACGGCAATCATGAAGGTAGTTTTTTAATGCAAAAATTTAAACCAAGGATTCCTGGATTTTTGATTGGATTAAAAATCGTTATTGGCAATATGTTCAAGACCCTTCTTCCTTTTTTTGAAAATCCAAACGTCAATTATCCTTTTGAAAAGGAAGTTCTTGCACCAAGAACAAGAGGAGTAATTGCTCTAGACTCAGAAGCTTGTACAAGTTGCATGTTGTGTGCAAGATCTTGCCCAGACTGGTGTATTTACATAGAGGGTCACAAAGAATTACAACCACCTTCAAAACCAGGGGGACGCCAAAGAAGCAGAGCAGTACTTGATCGCTTCGATATTGATTATGCACTTTGTATGTATTGTGGAATCTGTGTTGAGGTGTGTCCTTTTGATGCCTTGTTCTGGTCACCTGAATATGAATATTCCGAGTTTTCAATGGGAGATATGCTTCACGACAAAGACAGACTTGATGAATGGTTAAAGACTGTTCCTGAAAGTCCAGGCTTAGAGAGCTAATGGAAACAATAGACATATTTTCGTATTTTCTTTTATTGTTGCTTCTACTTAGTGGAATAAAAGTAGTGACTACTTCAAATGTTATTCATGCTGCTATATTTTTAGTTTTTACGCTAGCTACTACCGCTATTTTATTCATTTTATTATCTGCAGAGTTTGTTGCCTTGGTACTAGTTCTTGTATATATAGGAGCAGTGATTGTTTTATTTTTATTCGGGGTGATGATTACAAGAGCTCCTTTAGGTCCAAATGCTGAATTAGATAATGATCAAAACAAACTATTTGCTACTTTGATATCGCTCTCAATTTTTGGAATATTTACTTATATTCTTTTACAAACATTCGATTCAACAGTTGTAATTAGTGAGGGAACATCAACAAAGCTATTGGGCGAAATTCTGTTAAGTAGATTTGTTTTTCCTTTTGAGTTGGTTTCTTTTGTTTTATTGGGAGCTTTAATTGGCGGAATAACACTAGCAAGAAAAGATAATGCATTAATGGACGAAGACCAAATATGAGCATTCAACCCATACTTATTGCAGCAGCAGCATTATTTTCCATAGGAATCTATGGAATTCTTGTTAGAAGAAATGCAGTAATGGTCTTGCTTTCAATTGAGCTAATTCTTAATTCTGTAAATATAAATTTTGTTGCATTTAATGCAATGCTTTCAGATGTTTTTTTGAATGGTCAAATATTTTCAATATTTATTATCACAATCGCCGCAGCTGAAGTTGGTATTGGATTAGCAATTGTATTAATGCTTTTTCGAAATCGAGAAACTGCAAATATTAATGAATTCGATTTGATGAAATGGTAAATCAAAATTTTGTAAATTTTTTAGCAGAAGGCAAATCAGAATATACAGATGGTGGGGTAATTGCAGAATTTACGTGGCTAATTGTTGTACTACCTTTTTTTGCAGCTTTATTTATAACTTTTCTAGGTAAATATCTTCCTTTAAAGGGAGCTGAATTAGCTTTAGGAACAGTCTTATTTATATTTTTATACAGTTCAGCTTTACTTTATGAACATGCGACTAAAGGCATTGCTAACGAATTTTTTATCAATGTTGGAAATATAGGGTCTTACGATCTTGAATTTGGTTGGGTTGTAGATGGATTATCAATAATGATGTATTTTGTAGTTGGAACAGTTTCATCTTTAGTATTTGTATATGCAACAAACTATATGCAAGGTGAAATACGTTACACATTCTTTTTTACTTCGTTAACTTTATTCGCTGGAAGCATGTTGGTTTTAGTATCTTCTCCAACGCTTCTTCAACTTTTAATTGGCTGGGAACTTGTTGGAGTTTGTTCATATTTACTTATAGGCCATTACTGGGAGAAAAAAGAAAATTCATCTGCAGCTATGAAAGCTTTTATCACTAATAAAATTGCTGACATAGGTTTAATGATCGGAATTATTGTTCTTGCACTATCTACTAAAACACTTAGGATTTCTGAAATCTTATATCAATCAACTCATGACTATGAAGACATAAAGACGGTGGCTTATTTAGGAGGAGTTCTCCTTTTTATTGGGGCAATGGGAAAAAGCGCTCAATTTCCACTTCACGTCTGGCTACCTGATGCAATGGCTGGTCCAACTCCAGTTTCAGCACTGATGCACGCAGCAACAATGGTTACTGCAGGAGTTTATCTTCTTGGAAGGATGTTTCCTTTTTATCAAGGTATGGCTTCAGAGGCACTGGATGTAGTTCTTTTATTTGGAGTTATTACACTTTTAGGAGCAGGCCTGGTAGCGGTTGTACAAGATGACTTGAAAAAAGTTTTGGCATATTCAACCGTTAGTCAACTTGGATACATGGTGACAGCCATGGGCTCTGGAGCATATACTGCTGGACTTTTCCATCTTTGGACTCATGCTTTTTTTAAAGCTTTATTATTTTTAGGTGCTGGTTCAGTAATTCATGCAGTTCATACAAATAATATGTCGGAAATGGGGGGGCTAAGAAAAGAAATGCCAAGAACATTTTCAACTTTCATCATCGGGACAGTTGCACTTGCAGGACTTCCACCATTAGCTGGTTTTTTCTCAAAAGATGAAATACTCGCATCACTCAATCACGAAGGGCATAATATTTATTTTATTATTTCTGTTTTGGGTGCTTTTATAACTGCTTTTTATATGACAAGAGCAGTTCTTTTAACTTTTTTTGGAGAATATCGAGGAGATGGACATCCACATGAATCAGATAAAATGATGACGATACCACTTATTGTATTGTCAGGATTTGCGATTGTTGCAGGATGGGTAAATATTCCAGGTGTTTATACAGGTTTTACAACATGGGTTACAACAAGGAAAAATGCTATTGTAGAATATCATCCGGAATCCTTCGATCTTGTTGCAATGTTTAGTGGTTTCTCAGCAGGAATTTTTGGGATAGGACTTGCGTATTACGTATATCAATTATCTGGAAAGGCCGTAGATGGAGATCAAAAAATCAAAATAAAACCTATTTGGAAAATATTAGAGAATAAATATTATTTAGATTTTTTCTACTTCAAATTCATAATCGACCCAGTAAAAATTACCTTTGCAAAATTTATTGATTCATTCAATACAAATATTCTCGACAGATTTGTCAACGGTGTTGGAGTAACTGCATCTAAAGCTGGTGATATAGTCTATAAGAATCTGGATCAAGAAGGAATCGACAAGGTGTTGAATTTATCCTCCTCAGGGACAGATACAATTGGAAGCAAGGTTAAATTAATTCAAACTGGAAAAACTCAGCAATATTTGATGTATTTTTTAGTTGGAGTAATAGTTATTAGCTTAATAATTTTGTTAGTGTTATGAATGAGAGCGGGACGTATTGAGTAGTTTTTCTTTTTTAGATAGTGGATTAGGTCTTACGGTTGTTGTATTCCTTCCTTTAATTTCTGCCATATTTATTTTTCTGATACCTAAAAAACAAGAGATGTTAATTAAGTTAATAACTTTAGGCTCAGCAATTGTGGCCTTTTTAGTGAGTTTAGTTGTAGCCCTTCAATTTGATTTTAATGATGCTGCTGATCTTCAGCTGGGAACAAAAGTCTCATGGATTAGCAGTATAAATTCAAATTATGAAATAGGCATTGATGGAATTTCATTGCCTTTATTGCTTCTATCAACATTTATTTCTGTATTAGCAATTATTTATTCTTTCGAACATTTACCTGAACCAAAAAATGCTAAAGGAATGATGTCTTTAATTTTAATTCTAGAAACTGGAATGAACGGAACTTTTGTCGCACTAGATTTAATATTGTTTTTTGTATTTTTTGAACTTGTTTTACTTCCAATGTATTTCATGATTGGTATTTGGGGTGATAAAACAGTAAGAAGTGTTTCCGGACTAAAGAATGATATTGAAACAAGACTTTATGCAAGTATCAAATTTTTTGTATTTACATTGTTTGGATCTGCTTTTATGCTTTTAGGATTTTTAGGTTTATATTTCAGAGGAAATAAAACATTTAGTATTCCAGAACTCATTGAACTAGGTACCAATGGAGCTTTCACTGGAACATTTGCAACACTAGTTTTTGCAGTTTTATTTTTGGGTTTTGCTGTAAAAGTTCCAATGTGGCCTTTACACACCTGGTTACCTGATGCTCATACAGCAGCACCAACTGTTGGATCAGTATTATTAGCAGCAATTTTATTAAAACTAGGTTCTTATGGTTTTGTAAGGATTGCTTTACCAATTCTTCCTGAACAGGCTGTTGCTTGGGCTCCAGCAATTGCAATATTATCTGCTATTGGAATTATATATGGGTCTCTCGCTTGCCTTGCCCAAACAGATCTAAAGAGACTGATAGCTTTTTCTTCAGTTGGTCATATGGGATTTGTAATGTTAGGGATTTCGTCTCTTACTTCAATTGGGATTAATGCAGCAATGATTGGAATGGTTGCGCACGGAATAATTACCGGACTGTTATTTTTTGTTTCAGGTTCCATGTCTCATACATATCACACAAGAGATATGGGAAGACTAGGTGGGAATATGAAACTTCTGCCAAAGACAGGCGCAATTTTAGCTTTTACGGCAATGGCATCACTTGGATTACCGGGCTTAGCTGGATTCTGGGGTGAATTTATGGCTTTACTTGGTGCTTATAATCCTTTACCAGGTCTTAATGTCACTATTTTCAGATCATCCATGGTTGCTGGTGCCATCGGCACAGTTCTAACTGCAGGATATTTATTGTGGATGCTTCAGAGAGTAAATCTAGGAGAACCTAAGGAAGAATGGATTGACCAAGAACTTCATGATGCTGATAATTATGAACTTGTTGCTTGGATACCATTAGTTATTCTTACTGTTTTAATCGGAGTGTTTCCAAAACTTATATTTGGGGCAACAAATGACGCAGTAATTGCTCTTGTCGCAAAAGCGTTCGGAGGCTAAAAATTAGTATCAATTATTTCGCTATCTCAAGTGAACTGATTGTTATTTTGACAATTGTAAGTGCTATATCTTTAGATTTGTTACTTCCAAGAAAACTAAAGTACATTGTTGCACTTGTCTCAATACTTGGTTCCTTGATAGCTTTTGTACCAATCATTTTTCAGTATGCAAACTACAGTTCACCAGAAATACTTTTTGAAGGAAGTTATGTAATTGATAAATTTTCCTTAATTTTAAAAGGGCTTTTCATACTAGTTACTTATTTAACCTTTTTACTATCTGTTAATTTTGTTGAGAGTGATGAATACTATCAAGGAGAGTATTACTTTCTGTTACTGAGCTCACTGCTCGGTGCTTTGGTTGTTACCTCCTCAAGAGATTTGTTAACTATGTTTATCGGTATTGAATTAGCCTCTACTCCAATGTTTCTTCTATCTGGATGGAAAAAAGGGGATCAAAAATCAAATGAAGGATCCATAAAGTTTTTTCTATTAGGGGTTCTTTCGGCTTCATTAATTCTTTACGGATTTTCTTTACTTTATGGTGTTACTGGAAAATTAGTTTTTTCAGACATTGCAAATACCTTAATCCAATCTGATTTAAACCAATCACCTGTTACATTACTTAGTGCAATCCTAATTTTGGCTGGTATTGGATTCAAAATATCAATTGTCCCTTTTCATTCATGGGCACCAGATACTTATGAAGGTGCTCCACTTCCAGTGACTGCTTATCTGTCTGTTAGTTCTAAAGCGACTGGTTTTGTGGCATTAATAATTTTAATTTCTAAAGTATTCTACGCCTCTGGTCAAGGCTTAGGAATTATCCTCGTCTTCATATCAGGTATAACGATGTTTGTTGGTAATTTGTCAGCGTTGCAGCAAACTAACCCTGTAAGACTTCTTGCTTATTCATCGATTGCTCAAGCAGGATTTATTCTTGCACCCATGGCAGTTGCTGGGATAACAGGTAATTATGAAGATGGGGTGTATGCAAGTGTTACATATTTAATAATTTACGCATTCATGAACATTGGGGCATTCCTAGTTATAAACTTACTCCAAAGAAATATTCAATCAGATGACATGTATGACTGGGGAGGCCTTGCTAGAGAAATGCCTCTAGCTGGTATTTTTGCTGTAATCTTTTTCTTTTCTTTGGCAGGGATACCACCGTTAGGAGGTTGGTTTGCTAAGTTTGTTGTATTCAGAAGCTTATTGAGCACAGGTGAAATCTTTGGTGTTTCTCTTGGAATTGTTGGAGCTATAAATGCAGTAATTGCACTTGTTTATTATTCACGAATTTCAAAAATCATATGGATGGACAGTCCAAGTGAAAATATAAAAAGTAATAACGATACATTGATTCCAAGTCCATTAAGAGTTGTTGGTTTTGTAAGTTTAATTTTGACAATAGTTTCAGGAATCTTTCCAGGTATATTCAGTAACTTAGGGGAAGCATCTTCAATATTTTTTAATAGTTAAAAATTTTCGTGAAAAATCAAAAATTTATAAATCATCTTAAAAAAAAATATGACAGAAATTTTTTCTACTTTGATGAATTTATGGAAGAATCTTTGTACTCCCAATTTGGTTATTTTTCAAACGGTAAAGTTCGTTCAAGCAAAGAAGGTGATTTTCTTACATCACCGGAAGTTTCAAATTTTTTTGGCGTCTTTGTCTCAAAATGGCTAATTTCAAATAATTTAGATGATGATTCAAATGTTTTAGAAATAGGTGCTGGAACAGGTTCACTTGCGAAACAAATCTCAAATTATTTATCAAAAGATATTTATGTAACTGAATTATCTAAAAATGCTCAAAAAGCTCTGAATCAAGAAAATATAATTCTTGAAAATAATTTAGAAAGTTATACAAATAAGAATGTTGGCTCAATTTACATGAACGAAATTCTTGATAATATTCCTTGCTCTGTTGGAAAGCAGATTGACAATCAATGGTTTGAGAAAACGGTAGAGATTGATAAAAATGAAAATCTAGTTTATGGACAAGTCGAAATGAGAGAAAAAAATATTGATTGGATTGAAAGATATAATTTTCTTAATAATCAGGATAATGATTTAGAAATACAATTAAATTCTGAATACTTCTTAGAAGAGTTAATTAAACTAATTGATCCAAAATATTTGTTGATTTTTGATTATGGTTTTAGATATGATGATCGAAATTCAAAACCATATAAATCAACTATAAGAACTTACAAGGATCATCATTTTTCATCTGATCCAATAAGCATGCCAACGGAAACAGATATTACCTATGATGTAAATTTTACTTTTCTAAAAAAATATTTTTCGAATAATAATTTTGAAGTCCAATTGATCTACCAGTATGAATTTCTTGATAATTTTGGATACGACCATCTATATCAAGAATTGCAAGATAAATTCAATCAAACCTCAAATATTGAACAGCTAAAAATTAAGTCAGAACTTGTTGGCCTTGAGGCAATTCATAATGATAGAGGGCTTGGAGGATTTTATACCCTTGAGGCAAAAAAAGTATAAGTTCTTACAATTTATAATGAAACTATGAACTTTTTAAAAACTACTACATTGTTAACAGTAATGACCCTGATAGTAGTATTTACTGCTCAAGCTTTAGGTTTCAGTTTGATTTCTTCATTATTTTTTGCATTTTTATTTAATTTTATTATTTACTTTAATTCAGCAAAAATTGCACTGGCTTCAACTAAAGCAAAAAAAATTGAGGAAGGTACGTATCAAGAAGTCAGAGATATACTGGAGTTTTTATCTCAAAAAGAAAAAATGCCAGTCCCTGAACTCTATATTATTGAGAGTGATCAACCTAACGCTTTTGCAACAGGGAGGAATCCAAAAAATTCTGCAGTTGCAGTTACAACTGGAATTTTAAAAGTATTAAACCGAGATGAATTAGAAGGGGTCTTGGCTCACGAACTTTCTCACATCAAGAATAATGATATTTTAGTATCAAGTATTGCCGCGATGTTAGCCGCAGCTATTTCATTTATGTCAAGAATGTACTTTTGGGGAGGTGGGCGAAGAGAT
This sequence comes from uncultured Candidatus Actinomarina sp., assembly GCA_902519845.1. GTDB lineage: Bacteria > Actinomycetota > Acidimicrobiia > Actinomarinales > Actinomarinaceae > Actinomarina. The sequence continues at coordinate 246,702 of CABYLQ010000001.1, forward strand.
AGAAATGGACATCCAGCAATAATTTTGATAGCTTTTATTGCTGCACCAATTGCATCATTAATAATCAGGATGGCTATTTCGAGAACAAGAGAATATGGGGCTGACAAAACTGGTTCGTTAATTTCAGGAAATCCTTTAGCACTTGCATCTGCTTTAGAGAAAATAGAAATGTATTCTAAAAACCCATTAAATGTAAATCCAGCCGTAAGTCAACTTTTTATCTCAAACCCTCTAAAGTCATTTTCAGGTTCTGGATTAGGAAAATTATTCTCTACTCATCCACCAACAAAAGAAAGAGTAAGAAGACTCAGAGAGGGTGCTAGTGGAATCAGATATAGATAAAGAAGAAATTAATTCAGGAATTGAGCCCGAAGATCTTCATGAAAAACTTGAAGATGGTTGGAAGTTAGTTGACGTTAGAGAGGATGATGAGTGGTTGTATGGGCATCATCCAGAGGCTCAACATATAAAAATGGGGGACATTTCAGACAAATTAAATTTGTTTGAAAAAAATGAAAAATATGTCATTGTTTGTAGATCAGGTCAAAGATCTGGTAAAGTTTCAGAATTTCTACAAACAAAAGATATAATTTCTTACAATTTATTGGGTGGAATGAAAAAGCTATCTAATTTTTCAACAGAAATAATTTCTAGCAATGGAAATCCTGGAACAATCATTTAAAATCAATTTGTGATAGTTTGCATTGGAAACGCACTAGTTGACACGCTTCAGCAAATTGATGAGAATATCATTGAGAAGCTCGATTTAAACAAAGCTCGAATGACTCTTGTTGATAAAGAGAGATCTAATTTTTTATTAGAAAATATGCCAAACCCTACATATGCAGCTGGTGGATCAGCTGCAAATACAGCTTATTGGATTTCTGTACTAGGAGGACAGGCAGGCTTTATCGGAAAAGTTTCAAATGATGATTTAGGAAAACAATTTAAATCGAGTTTATCAGAACATGGACTAGAAGACCTTACTGTTTACGAAGAAGGCGATGATCAAACTGGACTGTGTGCAATTTTTATAACTCCAGACGGAGAGAGAACAATGAACACTTATCTAGGTGCAGGAGCACAGCTTTCGATGAGTGACCTCAATGAGCAAGCAATAAATAAATGCAATATATTGTATATGGAAGGTTACCTTTGGGATAGATTACCAAGCAAAGAAGCATTTATTTATGCCTCCAATGTAAATAAATTATCTGGAGGTAAAAATGCTTTATCATTATCCGATGTTTTTTGTGTTGAAGCGCATAGAGACAGCTTTTTAGATTTGATAAAAGAAAATATTGATTACGTTTTTTGTAATGAAGATGAATTGAAAGCTTTAACTTTACAAGATACAGCAGAAAAATCTTTTAAATTCTTTGAAGAGAATTTTCCTAAATTAGAACAATTGATTTGTACGTTAGGATCAAAAGGCGCAATTGTTATAAAAGACAATAAAGAATATTTCTTTGAAGCTACAGAGGCTAACGTGATAGATAAAACTGGAGCAGGAGATTTCTTTGCTGCTGGCTACCTATATGGATTGCAAAAAAACTTAACTATTGATGAGTCTGCAAACTTTGCTAATAAAAGTGCAGCACATGTTATTAGTGAGATTGGCGTTAGACCAGAAAAAGATTTTTCTTAATTAGTCCAGCCTAAAAGATTTAATATTCTTTTTTCCTCAAAATTTTCGAGTTCAAGATTTAATTCTTCAAATTGAACAATTACAGGATCGAATTCTTTATCTTTTGAAAACAATAGAAGATTATTCTCTGAATCTATTCCAACTATGCTATTTCCATCATGAGACCATTTCAATGATTCGAATCTATAATTTGTTGGGGCTTTTGAACGATATACTTCTATTGATTCATATCTGGTTTGATAATAAATAGTTATAACTCTTGAGTCATAATCTGATGTCTCCCAAGGGTCTATAAGCTTTTCACCATATATATTCATTTTGTCTGATTCTTCAGCAAAATTAGGGTTTTTAATTTTATCTAATATTTCTCCACTATTTAATTCAATAACTAAGCCCATTTCGGTGTTGGTTGATTCATCCCAATATCTAATTAAAATATCTCGCTCTTCATATAATTGAGCATCAAAAAAATTGATATTGTAACCTAAGTCATATTCGAGATCACTAGTACAAATAATTTTTTCCTCTTTAAGTAAATTATTATTTAGGTCTACAGAAAAAATACATTCATCCATAATATCTGGCGCTGGAGGAATAAGATTTTGGCTTTCAATCTCAACCCTATAAATTATTTTTCCATCAAATTCCATATTGCTAGTGAGGTTTCTGTATTCTGGTAAAGGAATAACACCAAAAACGCCAACAATTATTGTTGTTGCAAGGAATATCATTAAAGAAAGAAATAATGGTAAATTAACTTTATTCATAAATCTTTAAGGTTTAGTTGTCTTTATATTTGCTCTAATAGAGTTAAGGTACAAGCCAACGACCACAAGGACACCTCCTACTAAAAAGAGAATTAATGGTGGCCATATGTTATCTGGCAATATTTCAGTAATTAATCTTGGTAAGTTGATGATAAGACCTAATCCTCCAATAAAAAAGATAACTTGTTCTGAAAGCTGGATGCTAGCCCAAACGTAAAATATAGAACCAAAGATAAGAATCAAAATAGTAATTATTTCACTATCAATCAAGTCTTCTATAAAAATGATTGAACCAATTGAAACAGTTGTAGTTGATAAAAAATAACCTAGCCAACTTGGCTTGAGCAATGTTGAATAAGTATTGATACCCCAGACACTTCCAATAGCAATAAGAAAAAGTCCTCCGGCCCACGGTTCAATGTTTGGAAAAATTAAATTTCCAGCAGCTCCTAAGAAAAAACATAAACAATAAAATAATCCAGCATGTTGGAAAATTAGTTTTGTCCTCTGAAATAAATAAATTGCATATAAGAGAACAAAGAAAGATACAATAACATATAACAACTCTTCACTAACATCTATAATCTCAGTTTCTTGAAGAATATTTATAGTAAAAGTTATAGTTGCACCAAACGAAATATTTGAGATTAAGAATAAAAATGAGCTCACTCTTTCAGTAGATTTAAAAATAAATAATTTTCCATCTTCTATCTTTTCGCTATATCCAGCTGCATAGAAAAGAAAATAAGTAGTTGTGATTAAAAGTCCTAGTTGAGCCCAGTAAGCAAGATTCATCCACAATAATGGAATTGTGCCTAGAAGGCCTGATAAAAGAAACAACCCTCCGATTAGTGTTATTGCTCTAGCAACTTTAGATTTTTGGTTTGGATCAGAATTTTCTTCGAAATTAACTATCTCTTCATAAGTTTCTTGATTGATTAAGCCATTATCAAGCCATCTTTTTAGTAATTCTGCGATTTTTTTATTCACATTTTAATCCTAATCAAATTAAATTACCTCTCACGAAAATTCCTATATAATCTAAACTCTAAAAAGACTAATTATTGCCGGGATGCCCGAGCGGCCAAAGGGAGCAGACTGTAAATCTGCCGGCTATGCCTTCGTAGGTTCGAATCCTTCTCCCGGCACTGGCCCTCTTAGCTCAGCTGGTAGAGCACTTCCATGGTAAGGAAGAGGTCTCCGGTTCAAACCCGGAAGAGGGCTCCCAAGTCTATAATTAATTAGGTTTGGCGGCGTAGCTCAGTTGGTAAGAGCGCACGACTCATAATCGTGAGGTCGGCAGTTCAAGTCTGCCCGCCGCTACAAGAAAATAGGAGGAATAGAAATGGCTTCAGACAAGAGACCACCAATTACATTGGTATGTACTGAAACTGGTGATCATAATTATGTGACTACAAAAAATAAAACTAATACCCCAGATAGACTGGAGTTAATGAAATATAGTCCAAGGTTAAGAAAACACACACTTCATCGAGAAAAAAGATAGAAAAAGTAATTTTTTACTTTATCCTTAAATAAGATGGAAAATATTGCAAAACTTAATCACTTTGGTGAAGAAGTATCTAATTCTGAGCTTGTAAAAAAGTCTCAATTAGGTGACAAAAGCGCTTTCGAAGAGCTTGTCAAAAGACACCAAGATTTAGTTTTTTCTCTTTCATTTAAATTAACTGGAAACAGAGAACTTGCAAATGATGTTGCTCAAGAGGCATTCATAAGAGCCTGGAAAGCAATTGAAAAATTTAGAGGTGATTCTACATTTGGGACCTGGATATATCGAATAACAGTGAACACGGCATGGACATTAAGAAAAAAAGCAAAAAAACACTACTCATTAAATATCGAAGATACACAAGAGCCAGTTGTGATAGATGAAAAAAAAGATCCAGAGTTAGTAGCAATTAACTCAGATCTTTCAGTTGTGCTTCGAAAAGCATTAAATCAAATACCTCTTGAGCAAAGAATAATTGTTGAACTTAAAAATATCGAAGGAAGGTCACATAAAGAAATAGCAGATTATCTAGACATCAGTGTTACTGCTGCAAAAGTAAGACTTCATAGAGCTCACCAAAAGCTAAGAAATATACTTGAGGAGATTGAAGCGTGAGAGAATTATTAGATAGCTTAAAGGACAATTTCATATGCAGAAGAAAAAGAAGTCAAATGATGAGAACATATTTAAGTGGAAAGTATTTTCTTTTTGATTCTGACAATCATATTTCCTATTGTCCAAAGTGCCAAGTAGCTGGAAAACGATATAAAGCTTTCAGAGAAGAGCTTGAATCTGAGGTAAATAAAGAAGTTGAAGTACCTAGTGATTTTGCCTCCAAAGTAATTGATTCGCTTGATAAAAAAGTAAAAACAACTTCAAATAAGGGTACAAAAATAATACTATTATCTTTAATTGGTTTAATATCATTGTTAATTTTAGTTTTTGGAATAAAGCGCTCTTCTAACGAGATTGATGATATTGATAAAGATTAGGGGTGTAGCTCTAACTGGCAGAGCGCCGGTCTCCAAAACCGGAGGTTGTGAGTTCGAATCTCACCGCCCCTGCTAACGAGGTAGTTATGAATGAAATGAATAGAGAAATGAGAAGAATGTCTGAGCGTGAAGAACGCTTGGCAAAAAAAGCCGATAGAAATATTGGTAAATACAGCAGTGAAAAAGTTTCAAGATTTAAAAGAATTTCTAATTATATAGGTGAAGTTAGGACAGAATTAAAGAGAGTAAATTGGCCTTCAACCCAAATTCTATCTACTTTTACAATCGTAACAATTGTGACAATAATAACGATGACTCTATTAATATTTGGAATGGACTTTGGTTTTAAAAATACATTAATTAACATGTTATCTCTTGGAGAGTGATTTATGAGTGAAGACACAGTTGTAGAAGAATTAGAAAATGAAGATGTAGAGCAAGAACAAGAAGCACCACTTCATCCCTATGACCTTCCTGGTGAATGGTTCGTTTTAAATGCACAGTCTGGCCATGAAAAAAAAGTTCAAACAAACATATTAACTAGAATCAAGAATCTTCATCTAGAGGATAATGTTTACGAAGTTGTAATTCCAACAGATGAAGTAGTCGAAATAAGAAATGGAAAAAAAGTAAATATTGAAAAGAAAACATTTCCTGGATATGTTCTTGTAAGAATGGACCTAGATGACACAACTTGGTATGAAATCAGAAACACTCCATCAGTAATTGGCTTTGTTGGTTCTGGCAAGGTACCAATTTCGCTTTCAAAAAGAGAAGTAGAGAGAATTTTAGGAACTAATGAAGAAGTAGAAGTTAAAAAAGAAAGTCCAAAATTCAAACCTGACTTTGAAGTTGGAGAAACAGTAAGAGTTACAACTGGCCCATTTGCTGATTTCAACGGAATAATTGAAGAAATTAATCTTGATCAATCAAAAGTTACAGTTTTAGTTAATATATTTGGAAGAGAAACACCTGTTGAACTTGGCTTTACAGATATAGTTAAGAATTAAATTATTATGGCAAAAGAAGTAAAAGCAAAATTAAAATTACAAATACCTGGTGGAGGAGCTACTCCAGCACCCCCAGTTGGTTCAGCATTGGGGCAATATGGTGTAAATATTATGGATTTTGTTCAAGCATTTAACAACGATACTTCAAGTAGGCAAGGTGAAACTGTTCCGGTTGAGATAACTATATTTGAAGATAATTCATTTACCTTTGTTACCAAAACAGCTCCAGCCTCATATTTAATTAAAAAAGCAATAGGTTTGGAATCAGGATCTCCGGAACCACATAAAGAAAAAGTTGCTTCAATTACAAGATCTCAACTTGAAACAATTGCTGAAGCAAAGATGGAAGATCTTAATGCAAATGATTTAGATGCCGCCGTGAAAATTATCGCAGGAACTGCTCGATCAATGGGAGTAACTGTAGAAAATTAAGATTTTGGGAGACTAAAGTCGCATGTACCAAAAGGAGAAATATGACCAATCAAGGTAAAAGATACCAAAATATAAAGAAACAAATTCCTGAAGAAAGACAAGATATTTCAGAAGGTTTAAGAATTTGCAAAGAAACAGCAAGTGCAAAATTTGATGAATCTATAGACGTAGTTTTTTCATTAAATATTGATACAAAAGATCCAGAACAAAACATTCGAACAACAGTTTCTCTCCCTAACGGCTCAGGTAAAACAGTAAAGATTGCAGTTTTTGCTGGTGGAGAAGAGCTCACTGAAGCTGAAAAAGCTGGAGCAGATATAGTAGGAGGCAAGGATCTTGCAACTAAAGTTAGTTCTGAAGAAAAGCTTGATGCTGATATTGTTATTTCAACACCTGAAATGATGGCAGAAGTAGGACAGCTAGGTAAAATTTTAGGACCACAAGGATTGATGCCTAATCCCAAAACTGGAACAGTAACTCCGAACGTAGCAAAAGCGGTAGAAGATTTTAAAAAAGGTAAAGTTGAAATTAAAAATGACAAACTTGGGAATATTCACTTAAGTATTGGAAAAGTTTCTTTTGATGAATCAAAATTGTTAGAAAATTTAAATGAAGTAATTGCTGAAGTGAATAAAGCTAAGCCTGCTTCTTCAAAAGGAGAATTTATTAAATCCATGCATATATCATCTACAATGGGCCCTTCCGTACAAATAGATATTAATCAGTAATTTATCTCCATTAATATTCAGTTTTATATATAATTTAATAACAATTTAAACCAAAGACCGATAGTGGCTTGCCTTAATTTCTATCGCAGGTAAAAAGATGGTCCTTGGTTTGCAAGGATTTTTTTATGGTAAGAAAAGATAAACAAGATAAAGTTAAAGAATTAGAAGATTTATTTAAAAAAGCTAACACTTTGGTATTAGCTGAGTACAGAGGGCTTACTGTTAGTCAACAGACACTTCTAAGAAAAAATTTAAAAAATGTAGGAGCTACTTTTAATGTAGTAAAAATGAGTCTTGCTAAAAGAGCAGCAACTAAAGCTGGGTTTGAAGATATCTTAGATTATTTTTCTGGGCCAACAGGAGTAACAGTTATAGAGTCTGATCCTGTAGATGCTGCGAAAGTATTAAAAGAATTTTCAGACGAAAATGATTCATTTATCGTTAAAGGTGGTTTGATGGACAACAAGCCTTTAACTATTGAACAATTAAATGTTCTAGCTTCAATAGAATCAAAAGACGTTCTTCTAGCAAAAATTGCTGGAGGATTTAATGCCCCATTAAGCAAACTTGCTTATGCACTTAAAGGTCTTACAAACAAAACAAGTTTTGCATTTCAGGCACTTATTGAAAAAAAAGAGTCTGGTGATGAAATTAGTAAAGAGGAGGAATAATGGCAAAAATGACAACAGAAGAAATATTAGGCATTTTTGAGGAAATGTCTGTCTTAGAACTTAAAGAGTTCTTAGATGCTTTTGAAGAAAAATTTGATGTTACAGCGGCAGCACCAGTTGCAGTTGCTGCAGCACCAGCTGGCGGAGACACTTCCGGCGGAGAAGAAGCAAAAGATTCATTTGATGTAGTTTTGGCAGATGCCGGTGGACAAAAAATACAAGTTATTAAAGAAGTTAGGGGACTAACTAGTCTTGGCTTAAAAGAAGCAAAAGAACTTGTAGATGGAGCTCCATCTGACATACTGAAAGGTGCTTCTAAAGAAGATGCTGATAAAGCAAAAGAAGCCTTAGAGGGTGCCGGGGCAACTGTAGAACTTAAATAAATTTAACTTATTTGTTTACTTAAATATCCACTAACTATATAATTGTATATTCGGATATCATTTTTACATTTTTTGAGGAGGCTTATTGTCCGCTGTTCAGAATTCTAGGCTTTCGTTTGCAAAAATTCCAAAAGTTCTAGATATTCCAGATTTATTAATTGTCCAAAAAGATTCGTTTAAATGGTTTATTGAAGAAGGATTAAAAGAAATACTTGATGAAATTTCTCCTATTGAAGATTTCTCAGGGAGATTCTCACTAGAATTTCTAAATCATTTTTTTGAGGAACCACTTAAATCTTTGGAAGAATGTAAAATTACTGATTCAACCTATTCTCAACCACTGTATGTGACTGCACAGTTTTTAGATCGAGAAACCGGCCAAATAAAGCAACAAACAGTATTCCTTGGAGATTTCCCAATAATGTCAGATACTGGAACATTTATTATTAATGGAACTGAAAGAGTTATCGTAAGTCAACTTGTAAGATCACCAGGTGTATATTTTTCACAAGAAATAGACAAAACCTCTGATAAAGAAATTTTTATTGGAAAAATGATACCTGGAAGAGGAGCCTGGCTGGAGTTTGACACAGATAAACGAGATACCGTTGGAGTTAGAGTTGATAGAAAAAGACGACAACACATCACCGCATTTTTAAGAGCACTTGGAGTAATTGAAACTAAGGAAGAAGCTATAGAACTCTTTGGAGACTATCCATCTATTCAAAATACTATTGAAAGAGATCCTGATACTACTCCCGAAGCAGCCTTAATTGATCTTTACAGAAAATTAAGACCTGGTGAACCAGCAACTGTTGAATCTGCTAGAAATTTAGTAAAACAAATGTTTTATACGCCAAAAAGATATGACCTTACAAAAGTAGGAAGATATAAAGTTGAGCAAAAACTTGGTAGAGATTACGGAGAAAAAGATGCGGAAACATATTCCACTGAAATTGATGGCATGTTACAAATTGAAGACATAATTGATACCATAAAATATGTTGTAGCACTTCATGCAGGGGATGAAAATTTTCAAAATAAATTAGGAAGAACTATTCCAGTAAGACTGGATGATATCGATCACTTTGGAAATCGAAGAATAAGAACTGTTGGTGAACTTGTTCAGAATCAGGTAAGAGTGGGGCTTAGTCGTTTAGAACGAGTTGTCAGAGAACGTATGACAACACAAGAACCCGAAGCAATTACTCCTCAGTCATTAATTAATATAAGGCCAATCCAGGCTTCATTAAAAGAATTTTTTGGAACAAGCCAATTAAGTCAATTTATGGATCAACCAAACCCAATTGCTGCTTTAACTCATAGAAGAAGATTGTCAGCACTTGGCCCAGGTGGACTTTCACGAGAAAGAGCAGGTTTCGAAGTTAGAGACGTACATCCATCCCACTATGGAAGAATGTGTCCGATTGAAACGCCAGAAGGACCAAACATTGGATTGATTGGTACTTTAGCTACATATGGAAGAGTAAATCGTTTTGGTTTTATTGAAACCCCATATTGGAAAGTAGAAAATGGTGTAGTAAAAACGAACAAAGCTGTTTATCTTACTGCATCTCAAGAAGATGAATATACGATTGCACAAGCAAATGCTCCTCTTAATGATGACGGAACATTTCAAAACAAAAGAGTTTTATCTAGACAAAATGGTGGTCAAGTTTCTTTCGTAATGGATAAAGATATTGACTATATGGATGTGAGTCCAAAACAGATTTGTTCAGTGACAACTGCATTAATCCCATTTTTAGAACACGATGATGCCAACAGAGCGTTGATGGGATCAAACATGCAGAGACAAGCCGTACCACTTGTAACAACAGAAGCACCTTACGTAGGTACAGGGATGGAAGAGAATGTTGCTCGAGATTCAGGAGAAGCCTTGATATCCCCAATTGCTGGTGAAGTAGTTTCAGTTACTGGTGACGAAATAACTCTAAAAGAGAATGAAACAAACAAAAAGTTTACATTTGAAGTCAAAAAATTCAAAAGATCAAATCAAGCAACTTCTGTTAATCAAAAACCACTTGTAAGAGTCGGATTAAAAGTTAAACCAGGGGACGTTTTAGCAGATGGACCAAGTACTCAAGGTGGTGAACTAGCTTTAGGTAAAAATCTATTGGTCGCATACATGCCATGGGATGGATACAATTTTGAAGATTCAATAGTAATTTCTGAACGATTAGTTAAAGAAGATGTTTTAACTTCCGTCCATATTGCTGAGCATGAGATAGAGGCTCGTGATACCAAGTTAGGTGAGGAAGAGATCACAAGAGATATTCCAAATGTAGCTGAAGAAGTTTTAATGGACTTAGATGAAATGGGAATCGTTAGAATCGGTGCAGAGGTCACTCCTGGTGATTACTTGGTTGGTAAAGTCACTCCAAAAGGTGAAACTGAATTAACTCCCGAAGAAAGATTATTAAGAGCGATTTTTGGTGAAAAAGCTAGAGAAGTTAGAGATACCTCTTTAAGAGTTCCTCATGGAGAAAGAGGCAAAGTAATTGACGTACAAATCCTTAAAAGGGATGACGGAGCTGACTTACCTCCTGGTGTGAATCAAAAAGTCCGAGTGTATGTTGCCATACAAAGAAAAATTCAAGTAGGAGATAAATTATCTGGAAGACACGGAAACAAGGGTGTTATTTCAAAGATAAATCCTATTGAGGATATGCCCTTTTTGGAAGATGGCACTCCAGTGGATATTTTACTATCTCCACTTGGTGTTCCAAGCAGAATGAACTTAGGCCAAATTTTAGAGACTCATTTAGGATGGGCAGCAAATGAAGGATGGAATGACTTTAAGGGTAAATCCAAAGCCTCAAATGGTGCAAAACCTGGAACTTTAGTGTCAACTCCTGTATTTGATGGTGCAGATGAAGATGAAATACATCAAATTTTAAAAAATGTTAATCCAAATAGGGATGGAAATCTTCTTGTTAATGAAGATGGAAAAGCAACATTATATGACGGTAGGACTGGAGAAAAGTTTGATTCAAAAATCACCGTAGGCTACACATATATATTGAAGTTAATCCATCTAGTTGATGAAAAAATACATGCAAGATCAACTGGCCCATACTCAATGATTACTCAACAACCACTTGGTGGTAAAGCACAGTTTGGAGGTCAAAGATTTGGAGAAATGGAAGTATGGGCATTAGAAGCTTATGGTGCTAGTTATGCTCTTCAGGAACTTTTAACAATAAAATCGGACGATACCGTAGGAAGAGTTAAAGTTTATGAATCAATCGTTAAAGGTGACAATATTCCAGAACCAGGAATACCAGAGTCCTTTAAAGTTCTTCTTAAAGAAATGCAAAGTTTATGTCTCAATGTGGAAATACTATCTGCTGGCGAAGAAATCTCAATGAAGGAAATCAGTGACGAATATGTCAAAACTGCAGAAACACTTGGCATTGATATGACAAGACCAGAAGAAGATGAGGCAGAATTATAATGGAAAAAATTTTTGATGAATTAAGCATTAGTCTTGCCACTTCTGATCAAATGAGGAGTTGGTCTTTTGGTGAAGTTAAAAAACCAGAAACAATTAATTACAGAACTCTCAAACCTGAAAAAGAGGGCTTATTTGACGAAAGAATTTTTGGTCCAACAAAAGATTGGGAATGCTCTTGTGGAAGGTATAAAAGAATCAGATATAGAGGGATAGTCTGTGAAAGGTGTGGAGTAGAAGTAACAAGACGTGAAGTTCGAAGGGAAAGAATGGGGCATATCGAACTTGCTGCTCCAGTTACACATATTTGGTATTTCAAAGGAGTACCAAGCAGGCTTGGGTATTTCCTTGACATGTCTCCAAAAGAATTAGAAAAAGTCATATACTTTGCTGCGTATTTGGTTGTTTCAATTGATGACAAGAAAAGGACTAAAGATTTATCTGAAATTGAAGAAGCTGTTGAAGCAGAAGTAGAAATTGTTGAAGAAGAGTTTACTGAGTGGGAAGTCAAAAGACTTAAACAAATGAAAGTTGAATTAAAAGCAATGGAAAATGCAAAAGTTCCTGAAGCTGAAATTCAATTAAGGACAAAAGAAATTGAAAAAGAGATCAAGCAAAAGAAATCTAAATCTGATGCAGAGATAAAAGTAATTCAAGAAGCTTTTTCTACACTAAAAACTCTAAAACCTAAAACTCTTATAGAGAATGACACACTATGGCGTGAAATGATTGACAAGTATGATGAATATTTTACTGGTGGAATGGGAGCGGAGGCAGTCAGAGAATTAGTACAACTAGTTGACCTAAAATCTGAAATGCAAAAGCTTAAAGGAGATTTAGATTCAAAATCCGCTCAAAGACGACAAAGAGCAATACAAAGAATGAAAGTGATAAAACCATTTGCTGATGGAAAAAATCCACCTGAAGCTATGATTCTCGAAGTTATTCCAGTTATCCCTCCTGAATTAAGACCGATGGTTCAGCTTGACGGTGGAAGATTTGCTACTTCAGATTTAAATGATTTATATAGAAGACTTATAAATCGTAATAATAGATTGAAAAAGCTTATTGAACTCGGTGCACCAGACATAATTATTAGTAATGAGAAAAGAATGCTCCAAGAGTCTGTTGATGCATTATTTGATAATGGTCGAAGAGGACGAGCAGTAGCTGGAGCAGGCGGTAGAGGACTTAAATCACTATCTGATATGTTGAAAGGTAAACAGGGAAGATTTCGTCAGAACTTACTTGGAAAACGTGTTGACTACTCTGCCAGATCAGTAATAGTTGTAGGTCCACACTTAGATCTTCAGCAATGTGGATTACCAAAGATGATGGCTCTAGAATTATTCAAACCATTCGTTATGAAAAGGCTTGTTGAGCTAGGTTTAGCTCAAAATATTAAATCTGCAAAACGAATGGTTGAAAGATCAAGAGCTCAGGTCTGGGATGTTTTAGCTGAAGTAATAGAAGAACACCCTGTCTTATTAAATAGAGCTCCGACTTTACACAGACTAGGTATTCAAGCTTTCGAGCCAATATTAGTTGAGGGTAAAGCCATTCAAGTTCATCCTCTTGTTTGTGAAGCTTTTAATGCAGACTTTGATGGTGACCAAATGGCAGTTCACGTGCCTTTGTCAGCTGAAGCTCAGGCTGAAGCAAGGGTACTAATGCTCGCAACAAATAATGTTTTATCTCCTGCAAGTGGAAACCCAATAGTCTCGCCTAGTCAGGACATGGTAATAGGTCTTTACTACATAACAGAATGTCATGATGATTTAGAAACAGCTGAGCATGCTTTCGTTGATGCGAACGAAGCACAATTGGCTTATGAAGCAGGACATATAACTTTACAAACACCTATAAAGGTCAGAGTAGGCGATCTTGCAGGCTCAGAAGAAATTTATAATAAAATTAAAAATAGATTTTCGGAGTTATTAACTCCTGAATATACATCTGGAGACGTACTTACAAATACAACCCTTGGAAGATTACATTTCAATGCAATATTACCTTCAGACTTCCCATATATAGAAGCTTCTGTAAGAAAGCCACAAATGAAAAAAATAATTTCAGAAGTAATTGAAACATATAATAAAGCTGAACTTCGTGAATTCTTAGATTCTATGAAAAGAGTAGGATTTAATTTTGGTGCCAAAGCGGGCCTATCTGTTGCAATGACAGACGTAAAAACTCCTCCAAGTAAAAATCAAATTCTTGAAAAATATGAAAACGAAGCTGAAAAAGTCGAGAAATTATATAAACAAGACATAATTACTGAAACAGAGAGAAAACAAAAAATTATTGAAATTTGGAATGAAGCTACAGACCAAGTGCAATATGCCATGAGCGCAGAATTAGAATCTGAAAGATTTAACCCAGTTGATATGATGGTCAAATCTGGAGCAAGAGGCAACATGATGCAAGTAAGACAGCTTGCTGGTATGCGTGGACTTGTTGCTAATCCTAAAGGTGACATCATTGAAAGACCGATTAAAAGTAACTTTAGAGAAGGCATGTCAGTTCTTGAATATTTTATTTCAACTCACGGTGCGAGAAAAGGTCTTGCTGACACAGCATTAAGAACTGCAGACTCTGGATATTTAACAAGAAGATTAGTAGATGTTGCAGCTGGAATTGTTGTTAAAGACAGCGGCGATGAAAATATTGACTGGAGGGGAACTAATAAAAAAACAGCAGATAAAAATGGCAAGCCTTCTAAATATCTACATTCAACTTTATTTGGAAGAGTGCTTAGTGAGGATATAAAGAAAGACAAAAAAACTATCGAATTTGCTGATGGAAGGAAATTATCAAAGGGAACTTACATTGATGCTGAGGCTTTAGATGTCATATCTAAGTCGGGAGTTGAATCAGTAAACGTCTTAACACCTTTTAACTCTTTAGATCCTGAGTCAATGGATGCGCTGTGTTATGGTTTTAGTCTTGCAACAGGAAAGCCAGTAGAAGATGGTGAAGCTGTTGGTATCATATCTGCACAGTCAATTGGTGAACCAGGAACGCAACTTACAATGAGAACATTTCATACTGGTGGGGTTGTAGGTCTAGATATCACATCAGGACTTCCTAGAATTGTTGAGCTGTTTGAAGCAAGAACTCCAAAAGGTAAATCAGTTCTTTCTTTGATAGATGGAAAGGTTAAATCAGTTGATATGACTGAAGAAGGCAATCGTATCCTAACAATACAAAATGAAAAAGAAGAAATCGAACTTTTAGTTTTAAGGAGACAAACACTCCTTGTAAATCAAGGTGACAGTGTTGAGGCTGGACAAGCGTTAACGACTGGGCCAAAAGATCCAAAAGAAGTCTTACAAGTAAATGGTATCCGAAAATGCCAAGAATATTTGGTTGATGAGGTCCAAAAAACTTATCGTGATCAAGGAGTTGAAGTTCATGATAAGCATGTCGAAATGATTGTAAGACAAATGTTGAGAAGAGTAAGAATTGTTAGACCAAACGATTCTGACCTTCTACCAAATGAATTGATAGATGCAACTTTATTCAGAAGCATCAATCAAGGATTAGTTAAAGATGGAAAAACACCAGCTGAAGGCAGGCCTGAACTGATGGGTATCACAAAAGCTAGCTTAGCGACAGATTCGTGGTTGTCAGCAGCGTCTTTCCAGGAAACAACAAGGGTATTAACTGAGGCAGCTATGAAGAAAAGTACGGACTCACTTTCAGGGCTAAAAGAGAATGTAATAATTGGTACACTTATACCAGCTGGAACAGGTTCAAATGCATATCAAAAACTTGTACCAACTCTTCCAGGCGCTCAAGAAGTATCAGAAATTGGGTTTGCAACTCCATCGTCTGCTTCAGAAGATTCAGAGGATGAAGGTTTACCAAATCCAGCTCAATGGCTAGCTATGTTAGGCGAAGAAGGAGACGAAGATACAGAGTAAAAACTTATGAAGAATTCATTGTTGTAAGTTCAAATCTGTCATATACTTCTTTTTCGGTAATAAAAAATTAACTTTTTTAGATTGGAATTTTTATGCCTACAACTCAACAATTGGTGAGAAAAGGACGTAAGTCAAAGGTGTCTAAAGAAAAAACACCTGGACTGAAAGGGTCTCCTCAGAGGAGAGGCGTTTGCACGCGTGTTTATACAGTTACACCAAAGAAACCAAACTCTGCCCTTAGAAAAGTTTGCAGAGTTAGATTATCCACTGGCACTGAGGTGACTGCCTATATTCCTGGTGAAGGTCATAATTTACAAGAACACTCTATTGTTTTGGTAAGAGGTGGCAGGGTTAAAGATTTACCTGGTGTCAGATATAAAGTTATTAGAGGAGCATTAGACACTTCAGGTGTTACCGATAGAAAACAGGCTCGATCAAGATATGGAAGTAAAAAAGGTTAAAAATTATGAGAAGGGGACCATCACTCAAAAGAAAAACTGAAGCCGATCCAATTTTTAACAGTGTCCTTGTATCCCAATTAACAAATCAAGTTTTATTAGATGGCAAAAAAGATGTTGCTAGAAGTATAGTTTATAAATCCTTAGAACTTATTGAAAAACAAGCAGGAGGCGATCCTTTAAATGTTTTAAAATCTGCATTTGAAAATGTCAAGCCACAAATTGAAACAAAATCAAGAAGAGTTGGTGGGACAAATTATCAAGTACCTATGGAAGTTCCTCATAGAAGAAGCACAACTCTTGCAATAAGGTGGATTGTTGATGCTGCAAGAAAAAGAGGAGAAAAAACTATGTCTGATAGGTTAGGAAGAGAATTATTAGATGCAAGCAACAATACAGGAGCTGCTGTAAAGAAAAAAGAAGATGTACACAAGATGGCAGAATCAAATAGAGCATTTGCTCATTACAGGTGGTAGTAAATATGTCAGAGAGAACAGTTGAACTTAAAAATTTAAGAAACATTGGAATCATGGCTCATATTGATGCTGGCAAAACTACTCTTACCGAAAGAATTTTATACTATACAGGAAAAACCTACAAAATTGGAGAAGTTCATGATGGTGCTGCTGTTATGGATTGGATGGAACAAGAACAAGAAAGAGGTATTACGATCACATCCGCAGCAACTACCTGTAGCTGGGCCGATCACACAATCAATATCATTGATACTCCTGGTCACGTTGATTTCACAGTTGAAGTTGAAAGATCATTACGTGTTTTAGATGGAGCAGTGGCAGTTTTTGATGGTGTAGCTGGTGTAGAACCTCAGTCTGAAACAGTATGGAGACAAGCAGACAAATATAATGTTCCAAGAATATGTTTTATAAATAAGCTCGATAGGACTGGAGCTAATTTTGATGATGACGTTCAATCAATAGTTGAAAGACTTGAAGCTAAACCAGCAGTTTTACAAATACCTATTGGATCTGAGGCAGACTTTATTGGTGTTATTGACTTAATTGAAATGAAAGCTCATACTTGGACAAAAGATGATGGCTCTGAGTGGGATATAAGTGAAATATCAGATGATAAATTAGAAGAAGCAAAAACAAAAAGAGCAGAATTATTGGATATTGTTGCAGAAGCTGACGATGAGGTTTTAGAAAAATATTTAAGTGATGAGGAATTATCTGTGGCTGAGATTAAAAAAGCAATTAGACAAGGAACATTAGTTGGTTTATTTGTACCTGTATTAGCGGGAAGTGCATTTAAAAATAAAGGAGTACAACTTCTTTTAGATGCCGTTGTTGATTATTTACCATCACCATTAGACATTGAGCCCGTCTCAGGATTTAAACCTGGCAAAGAAGATGATGAAATCAATAGAGAACATTCTGATGATGAGCCATTTTCTGCTCTTGCATTTAAAGTAGTCAGTGACCCTCACGTTGGTAAATTAACTTACTTTAGAGTTTATTCAGGGACATTAAGTAAAGGTGACAAAGTTGTTAATACAACTACTGGAAAAGACGAAAGGCTTGGAAGAATTCTTAGAATGCATTCAAACTCAAGAGAAGATATTGATTTTATATCTACTGGAGATATCGTTGCAGGCGTAGGATTGAAAAATGCAAAAACAGGTGATACATTATCCGATTCCAGCAATCCTATTCAATTAGAATCTATGACATTTCCAGAGCCTGTTATTTCTGTAGCCATTGAGCCAAAATCAAAAGCTGATGAAGAAAAGCTTTCAGAGGGATTACAAAAGTTGGCAGAAGAAGATCCAACTTTTAGAGTCAATTCAGATGAAGAAACTGGTCAAACTATTATTTCTGGAATGGGTGAACTTCACTTGGATATATTAGTTGACCGATTAAAACGAGAATTTAAAGTCGAAGCAAATATTGGCAAACCTCAAGTTGCATACAGAGAAGCTTTGAAGAAGAAGACTGATATTGAAGCAAAATATATTAGACAAAGCGGAGGAAGAGGCCAATACGGTCATGTGATAATGGAGCTAGAACCAATTGAGGATGGATACGAATTTGTAGATTTAATTAAAAGTGGGCGAATTCCTAAAGAGTATATTCCTTCTGTTAATGCTGGAGTAGAAGCTGCAATGGAATCTGGAGTTCTAGCGGGTTATCCTCTTGTAAATATGAGAGCAACTTTGAAAGATGGTACTTATCATGATGTTGATTCCTCAGAAATGGCCTTCAAAATTGCTGGATCAATGGCACTAAAAGACGGAGCAAAAAAAGCTGGAGTAAAACTACTGGAGCCTATTATGACTGTAGAGGTAGTAACACCTGAAGATTTTATGGGAGATGTTGTCGGAGATCTTTCTTCAAGAAGAGGAAAGATAGCTGAAATGGGACAAAGAGGATCGGCAAAAGTTGTGAGTGCTAAAGTCCCATTATCAGAAATGTTCGGATACGCAACAGATTTGCGTTCAAGAACTCAAGGCCGTGCAACATTCACGATGCAGTTTGATAGTTATGAAGACGTCCCAGACGCTATAACTAAAGAAATAACTGCAAGTGTTCGTGGAGTAGAGGTTGAAGTTTAGGCTTTTTAAAAGCTTGAACTTTTAGAAAAGGAGAAAATATGTCAAAAGAAAAATTTGACCGAAGCAAGCCTCATGTGAATATTGGGACAATGGGCCACATTGACCATGGGAAAACAACACTGACGGCCGCAATAACTAAAGTTTTGGCTGATGCTGGTGCAGGTGAGGCAACTGCTTTCGATGAAATAGATAAAGCACCGGAAGAAAAAGAAAGAGGAATAACAATTCAGATAGCACACGTTGAGTACGAGACAGAAAACCGTCACTATGCTCACGTTGATATGCCTGGTCATGCTGATTATGTAAAAAATATGATTACAGGTGCAGCTCAGGTGGATGGTGCAATTCTTGTTGTTTCTGCAGCTGATGGTCCAATGCCACAAACAAGAGAGCATGTTCTTCTTGCAAGACAAGTTGGTGTACCAGCGATAGCAGTCTTTCTTAATAAAGTTGACCAGGTTGACGATGATGAACTACTTGATCTTGTAGAAATGGAAGTTAGAGAACTTTTAAATGAGTATGATTTCCCTGGAGATGACGTACCTGTAGTTAAAGGATCTGCACTTGCAGCACTAGAAGGAAAAGAAGATGGTGTTAGTGCGGTTCTTGAATTGATGGAACAAGTTGACTCTTATATTGAAGAACCAGTAAGAGTAGTTGACAAGCCTTTCCTTATGCCAGTCGAAGATGTATTTTCTATAACTGGTCGAGGAACTGTTGTTACAGGAAGAATAGAGCAAGGTATAGTCAATGTAAATGATGAAGTAGAAATTGTTGGTATTAGAGAAACAACCAAATCAGTTTGTACAGGTGTTGAAATGTTTAGAAAACTCTTAGACGAGGGTAGAGCAGGAGACAACGTTGGCTTGCTATTAAGAGGTATAGACAAAGAAGATGTAGAGAGAGGTCAGGTTATTGCGGTACCAGGATCTATTACACCTCATACAAAATTTGAGGCCGAAGTATATGTTCTTACAAAAGAAGAAGGTGGAAGACACAATCCTTTCTTTAAAGGATATAGGCCGCAGTTTTATTTCAGAACCACTGATGTTACAGGTGAGGTAACTTTAGGTGATGGAACTGAGATGGTTATGCCTGGAGATAATGTTGCGATATCAGTTGAACTTATATCTCCAATTGCAATGGAAGAGGGCGTTAAATTTGCAATTAGAGAAGGTGGAAGGACTGTTGGAGCAGGACAGGTGACAAAAGTTATAGAGTAAATAAAACTTAACCGGGAGTAGAATTCTACTCCCGGTTTTTTTTGAGGAAAAAATGGCAAAACAAAAAAATCAACAAATAAGAATAAAGCTAAAAGCTTATGACAACTATGTTGTTGATGAATCTGCACGAAAAATTGCAGAAACTGTTTTGAAAACTCAAGCAAAAGTAAAAGGACCCATTCCATTACCAACTCAGATACATAGATATTGTGTAATTAGATCACCTCATGTTGATAAAAAATCTAGAGAACATTTTGAAATGAGAATTCACAAAAGGCTTATTGATATTGTTGAGCCAACTCCAAAAACAGTTGATTCTTTGATGAGATTAGATTTACCTGCAGGTGTTGAAGTAGAGATAAAGTTATGAAATCAATTATCGCAAAAAAAATAGGGATGACTCAGTTATTTGATGAAAATTCTGTTGCTTTAGGAGTAACTTTATTGGATGTTTCTGGGTGTCGTGTTGTTCAGATAAAGTCTGATGAAAATGATGGTTACAACGCAGCACAATTAACAATTGGTTCAGCTAAGAAAGTTGTCAAGCCTTTACAAGAGCATTATAAAAAATACAATGTTGAGCCTGGAGAAGGTTTATTTGAAGTACCTATTCACGAAGAAGGCACACTTGAGTCAGGAAAAGAAATCAATGTAAGTGATTTCTTTGAGGTTGGAGATAAAGTTGATATAACTGGATTTTCCAAAGGAAAAGGATTTTCAGGAGTAATGAAAAGGCATAATTTCTCTGGACAGAAAGCAAGCCATGGGGTCCATAAAGTTCATAGAGCAGGTGGCTCTATTGGAAACGCATCATATCCTGGTCATGTATTCAAAGGCACAAAAATGGCTGGAAGAATGGGAAATCAGAAAACAACTATTCAGTCAGTGACAGTAGTTGAAGTAAATAAAGAAAAAAATTATTTACTTGTAAATGGATCTGTACCAGGAAGTAAGGGAAATATAGTTCAAATATCTTCAGCAATAAAGGTAAATTCATGAGTGTAAAATTAAAAACCTTTTCCTTAAAAGACAAAAAAGCATCCGACAAACAATACGATTTTAATTTGGAGGAAGATGTGAATATAGGACTTTTACATCAAGTAACAAAAGGCAATAGAACTAACGCAAGAAATAATACTGCATCTGTTAAAACAAGGTCCCAAGTTTCTGGAACCGGGGCAAAGCCTTGGGTTCAAAAAGGAACAGGAAGGGCTAGACATGGCTCTTTACGTTCTCCAATATTTGTTGGAGGGGGTATAGCTCATGGTCCAGGTGGAAGAGTTTACAAAGATAGAACACCAAAAAAAATGAAGCAAAAATCTTTAAACATGTCACTTTCAAACCGAATATTAGAAAATTCGGTTTTTGTTATTGATGGTTCAGGTATAGAGAAGCCTTCTACAAAAGTAGCATCAGAAGCCCTTAAAGAATTATCAATATCAAAATCATTTGTTTTTGTATATGCAGAAGATGATGATTTTTTAATTAAATCATTTAGAAACCTAAAAAAAGCTAAAGTCACATCAGTTAAAAAACTTTCTACTTTTGATGTTATTTCTAATGAAGTAGTAGTTTTTAGTGAAAATGCTATGAACAGTATATTGGATAAAAAATGAAGTATTTAGAAGATGTATTAATTCAACCATTAATATCTGAAAAGTCTTATGATCGGATTGCAGATTCAAATTCCTATACTTTTTTTGTTCACACAAGTTCTACAAAGCCTGAAATAAAAAGAGCTGTTGAAGAAATATTTGAAGTTGACGTACTGTCAGTTAATACAATGTATAAAAAAGGAAAAAAGAAAAGGTTTGGATATGTTTTAGGTCAACAAAGCACAAGAAAAGTTGCAATTGTTACCCTCGGAGAGGGTCAAACTATAGAGGCTTTTGGGGTATAAGTATGGGATCAAAAAAAATCAGACCAATTACTCCAGGAATGAGAGGACACGTAACAGGAGATTTTAGTGAAATTACTAAATCTAAGCCTGAAAAAAATCTTTTACAATCAAAAAAATCAACTGGTGGTAGAAATAATAAGGGGAGGATTACCTCTAGACATAGGGGCGGTGGCCATAAGCAAAAATATAGAGTAGTAGATTTCAAAAGGACAAAAGACGGTATACCAGCTAAAGTTGCTGGAATTGAATATGATCCAAATAGAAATTCGAGAATTGCTTTATTGCATTACGTTGATGGTGAGAAGAGCTACATAATTGCTCCTGATGGTGTATATGAAGGAAGCATGGTTGAATCTGGATCTAAAGCTGAAATTAAAGATGGTAATTGTTTACCGTTAAGAAACATTCCGGCAGGAACTTTTGTTCATGCAGTTGAGTTAAGACCAGGTGGTGGTGCAAAAATGGCAAGATCCGCTGGATCATCTGTTCAATTAATGAGTAAAGAATCTGGATTAGCGTTACTTAGATTACCTTCTGGTGAGATGAGAACGGTCTCAATGGACTGTAGAGCAACTATTGGAAGTGTTGGAAATGCTGAAGCAGAATTAACCAAACTCGGCAAAGCTGGTAGAAAAAGATGGAAAGGCGTAAGGCCACAAACAAGAGGTGTTGCAATGAACCCTGTTGACCACCCACTTGGAGGCGGGGAAGGAAAATCATCTGGAGGAAGAACTCCTGTAAGTCCTTGGGGTAAACCAGAGGCGAAGACAAGAAAAAAGAAAAAATACAGCAATAAATCAATTGTTCGAGGTCGATCACAAAAAGGCAGAAACTAATAATGACAAGAAGTTTACGAAAAGGACCATTTGTAGATAACCATCTATTGGTAAAAGTAGAAGATGCTCAAAACTCTGGTAATAAAAGTGTTATCAAAACATGGAGCAGAAGATCTACTGTAGTTCCAGAAATGGTAGGTCTGACAATAGCTGTACATAATGGAAAACAACATATCCCAATCTTTATAACTGAGGCAATGGTTGGACATAAATTAGGAGAGTTCGCACCTACAAGAACTTTTAGAGGACACCCGGGACAAAGCTAATGGAAAACGAAACAATTACAGCAAAAAGCAAATATATTAGACAATCTCCTTACAAATTGAGGCTTGTCTTAAATTTAATTAGAGGTTTACCTGTTTCCGAAGCTCTAGATATTTTAAAATTCACAAAAAGAAAAGCATCTGATGAAATAACAAAAGTAATTCAAAGCGCAATGGCAAATGCAGAAAACAACTTTGGATTAAATTCTAATGATCTATACATTTCAAAAGCTATTGCAGATGAAGGACCTACGCTTAAAAGATTTAGACCTAGAGCAAGAGGAAGGGCAGGAAGAATAAATAAAAGAACCTCTCACCTAATAATTGAACTAGCAAGTACAGGGGAATAGTTATGGGTCAAAAAACACATCCTTACGCATTTCGAATTGGAATAGTAAATGATTGGAAATCACGATGGTTCAGCGATAAAGACTATACAAAACTGGTCAATCAGGATTACAGGATAAGAGAGTTTTTATCTTCTCAACTAATTAAAGGAGCGGTATCAAGAATTGATATTGAAAGAACAAGAGACAAAGTACAAGTTGATATACATACAGCTAGACCAGGTGTTGTCATTGGTAGAAAAGGTGCGGAAGCTGATAGATTAAGGAAAGGGCTCGAGGATCTATCTAGTCAACCGGTGAAACTCAATATTATTGAAGTTAGAGAGCCTGAACTAGATGCTCAACTTTTAGCTAGAGCAGTTGCTGATCAACTTGAAAGCAGAGTCGCATTTAGAAGAGCCATGAAGAGAGCAGTTACAGGTGCATTAAAAGCAGGTGCAGAAGGCGTGAGAGTTGAGTGTTCTGGAAGATTAGGTGGAGCTGAAATGGGAAGAAGAGAATGGTATCGAGAAGGAAGAGTCCCATTGCATACTTTACGTGCTGATATTGATTTTGGTCGAGCTGCTGCCCAAACTACTGTTGGATCAATTGGGGTAAAAGTTTGGGTGTATAAAGGTGATGTTGTAGCTTCTAACAAACTTAGACAAGACAAAATAGCAGCAGAAGCTAATTTAGCAAGTGGAGGCCCTACAGCAGGAAGAGTGAAGTCAGTAAAATCAAGAGTAGAAGCTGCTGCTGGGGAGAAAAAGAAATCAAAAATTTTAGAAGCTGGCGGAGGAAAAAAGACTAACGAATCATCTTCAAAAATAGTTGAAGCTGGCGGAGGAAATAAAATAAGACCAAATGAAGCAACCCAACAGTTTGAGCAAGAAAAATCAATATTGGAAGAAGAATAGTTATGTTAATGCCAAAGAAAACAAAACATAGAAAATCTCATAGAGGTAGAAGAAGAGGTTTATCAAAAGGGGGCAACGAAGTAACTTTTGGAGATTTCGGTTTACAGGCAGTAGAAACATCCTATATTACAGCACGCCAAATAGAGGCAGCAAGAATTACAATAACAAGAACCATGAAGAGAGGTGGAAAAGTATGGATTAACATATTTCCACATAAGCCAGTTACTCAAAAACCTGCTGAAGTAAGGATGGGTTCAGGAAAAGGTAATGTAGAGTATTATGTTGCAGTAGTAAAACCTGGAAAAATAATATTTGAAGTCTCTGGAGTCTCTGAAGAAATTGCTAAAGAAGCTATGAGAAAAGCAGGACACAAATTACCAATTAAGACAAAATTTGTAAAGAGGAACATATGAGCGTGAACGATTTAAAAGAATTATCAATAACTGAGTTAGAAAATAAGATTTTTGATCTAAAGCGTGAATTGATGGATTCAAGGTTTGCCTTGGCAACAAGTCAAATTGAAGACACATCTGTATTCAAGAAAATAAAAAAAGAAATTGCACAAGCCAATACAATTCTTAATCAAAAAGTAAAACAAGAAAGCATAAATCAGGATTCTAATGAATAGTATTGAGAGAACTTCTAGAAAAGTTAGAACAGGAGTAGTTGTCTCCGATAGTAGAGATAAGACTGTCACCGTATCTATAGAATTACAGTTTCAACATCCTAAATATGGAAAAATTGTCAAGAAAACTAGAAAACTTCATGCTCATGATGAAAACTCTGAAGCAAAGGTAGGAGACACAGTAAAAATAACTGAAACAAAACCAGTATCAAAGACAAAAATGTGGAGAGTTGTAGAAATAATTGAGAGAGCCAGATGATACAAAAAGAATCAAGATTAAAAGTTGCAGATAATTCAGGAGCTAAAGAAGTTCTTTGTATAAAGGTAAAAGGAAGTTCTAGGATTAGATATGCTGGATTGGGCGATGTATTTACTGCAACAGTAAAAGATGCTGTTCCAGGAGGTCAAATAAAAAAAGGTGATATTGTTCAAGCCGTTGTTGTAAGAACAAGTAAAGAAACCCGAAGAAAAGATGGAACATATATAAGATTTGATGAAAATGCTTGTGTTATATTAAATGACCAAGATCAACCACGTGGTACACGAATTTTTGGTCCTGTCGGAAGAGAATTAAGAGAAAAAAAATATATGAGAATAGTTTCGCTTGCACCAGAGGTTTTGTGATGAAAATTCAAAAAGGTGACACAGTAAAAATAATTTCCGGAAAAGATAATGGTAAAGAAGGTAAGGTCTTACAAGTTTTTCCTAAGAAGAACCAAGTCTTGGTTGAAGGCGTAAATGTGAATAAAAAACATCAAAAACCACAGGGACAAACCATGCAGGGTGGTGTAATTGATAAAAGCATGCCAATTCATGTTTCAAATGTAGCACTAGTTGTCAAAAAAAAGAGTGGAAGAGTAAGATATAAGTTTGATAAAAATGGAAACAAATTTAGAGTACTAGCGCAAACCGGGGATGAAGCATGATTCCAAGACTAAAAAAACAATATAGAAATGTATTAATTGATGACTTAAAAAAACAATTAAATATAAACAATACAAATGCAGTGCCAAATTTAGAGAAAATAGTAATAAATATTGGAGATGGAAAAGCAGCAACTGATGGTCGAGCACTCGAATCAATGGTTGATGAATTAACTGCAATTTCTGGTCAAAAACCAGTCATCAAAAGAGCAAAAAAATCAATTGCCGGTTTTAAGATCCGAGAAGGAATGCCAATAGGTGTCTCTGTGACTCTCAGAGGAAATAGAATGTGGGAGTTTTATGATCGTTTTGTTCAAGTTGTTGTTCCAAGAATTCGTGACTTTAGAGGATTTAGCAAAAAATCTTTTGATGGCAATGGTAATTTTTCTCTTGGACTTAACGAGCAGCTTGTATTTCCAGAAGTTGAATATGATAAAGTTAGGGACATAAGAGGTATGAACATAACAATTTGTACAACTGCGAGTGATAATCAAGATGGATATGGCTTACTTAATGCACTTGGGTTTCCATTTAGAGAGGATTAATTATGGCTAAAACAAGCAAAATAGTTAAAAATAATAAAAGAGAACAAACTGCTAATTTTTATTCCTCAAAAAGAAAAGAATTATTAGACATTGTTAGAGATCCAGAATCTTCATACGATGAAAAAAGAGAAGCTCAAAAAAAGATTGCAAAAATGCCACGTGATGCCTCAGCAACAAGACATCGAAATAGATGTCAAGTAACTGGAAGACCAAGAGGAAATCTAAGAAAGTTTGGCATGTCAAGGAACACTTTTCGTGATTTAGCATTAAAGGGTGAGCTTCCAGGAATAAAGAAAGCATCTTGGTAAAAATGGTTAATGATCCAATTTCAGATTTTTTAACACGATTAAGAAATGCAACATTAGTATCAAAATCTAATGTAGAAATACCTCATTCAAAATTTAAATATGAACTTGCGAAGCTATTTAAAGATGAGGGTTACGTAAGCGATATTGAAATAAAAGGTGAAGGAGCAAAAAGAGTCATTGACTTAACAATTAAATTTTCTGAAGAAGGTAAGTCAGTAATAGCTGGTTTGAATAGACTTTCAAAACCTGGAAGAAGAGTTTATTCATCTTTTAATGAGCTACCAAGGACTAATGGTGGATTAGGAACTGTGGTGGTTTCAACGTCAAGAGGCTTATTATCAGATTCCGAAGCAAGGAAAAGAAAACTTGGTGGAGAATTGATATGTGAGGTCTGGTCATGAGTAGGATAGGAAATAAACCAATCGTTATTCCAGAAAATGTTGAAGTCAAATTAGATGATAAAAAAATATTTGTCAAAGGCTCAAAAGGAGAATTAACAACTGAAATTTTGGATGAAAGAATTAAGTTTGAAATCAATGAAGGTATTCTAAAATTTAGTCGAGAATCTGAGGATAAATCTGTTAAAAGTTTACATGGATTGTACAGATCTTTAGTTGCAAACAACATTATTGGTGTAAGTGAAGGTTATTCAAAAACTTTAACACTCCAGGGAGTTGGGCATAGAGTTACACTGAAGGGAAACGATTTAGAGATATTGTGCGGGTTTTCACATCCAGTTTTATTTAAGAAAGTAGAAAGTATTTCATTCGAGGTACCAGATCAAAATACAATTATTGTTTCTGGAATAGATAAAGGTCTTGTAGGACAAGTTGCTGCTGATATAAGGTCTATAAAACCTCCAGAACCTTATAAAGGCAAGGGAATTAGATATCAAGACGAGTATGTTAGAAGAAAAGCTGGAAAAGCAGCTGTGGCAACTACAGGAGCTTAATATGAGAAAATCAGATCAAAGATTAAAAAGAAAAGTTAGAATTCGAAAAAAAGTTTATGGAGATTCCAACAAACCACGTCTAGCTGTTTATAAAAGTAATAAAAATATCTATGTGCAAGCTATAGACGACTTGAATAATACAACTATTGGCTCAGCAAGCACTTTATCAAAAGAATTAAAGGTCGAAAGACTTACAATTGATGCCGCAAAAAAAGTAGGAGAACTTATGGGCGACATTCTAAATAAAAATAAAATAGAAGAAGCCGTTTTTGATCGCGGGGGATACATCTACCATGGAAGAGTCAAAGCTTTAGCTGATGGTATAAGAGAAAAAGGAATTAAATTTTAATGGCAGAAGTAGAGTTACAAGAAAACGTAATACACATAAACAGAGTCGCAAAAGTTGTTAAGGGTGGAAGAAATTTTGCTTTTACAGCTCTTGTAGCTGTTGGAGATGGAAATGGTAATGCTGGCATTGGCTACGGAAAAGGTTCAGAGGTTCCTTTAGCAATACAAAAAGCTATAGAAAATGCAAAGAAAAATATTCATCCGATACCAATGGCAGGCTCAACGATAGTTCATACAATAACTGGTGAACACGGATCTTCTAAAGTTTTACTTAAACCTGCAGCTCCTGGAACAGGGGTTATTGCAGGAGGCGCTGCTCGTCAAGTTTTAGAGGTCGCCGGAATCAAGGATATTCTTGCAAAATCTCTAGGATCTCCAACCCATTTAAATGTCGCTAAGGCAACATTAAACGGACTACTAGGTCAGCGAACACCTGATGAGGTTGCAAAACTTAGAGGTAAGAAGGCTATGGAAATTGCACCAAAAGGATTGGTCGATGCTTATGAAAAAACAAAAGCAGAAAGAAAGCTTAGAGAAGATGCAAAAGGTTAAAATTACTTTGAGGAGATCTCTTATTGGTCAAGGATTTAAAGCTAAAGAAACTATAAAATCTTTGGGTCTAAAAAAAATTAATTCATCTGTAGTTAGAGAAATGGATGATAGTCTTGCCGGAATGTTAGATAAAGTAAAACATCTAGTTGAAACAGAGGATGTAAAATAAATGAGTAAAATAAAATTTCATCATCTTAAACCAACTCCAGGATCATCTAAATCTAAGCTTCGTAAAGGACGAGGAGAATCTGGTAAAAGAGGCAAAACTGCAGGAAGAGGAACTAAGGGTACAGGAGCGCGTAAAACAGTACCTGCTTACTTTGAAGGTGGTCAAATACCGCTTTATAGAAGAATACCAAAGTTAAAGGGTCTTAAAAATACTCCAAAAATGTCATATGTTGTAGTGAATGTATCAGACCTTCAGGAAAAAAATTTAAAAGGAGATATTGATCCAGATGTCTTACAACAAAATGGTCTAACAAGAAAAAAAGGACTAGTAAAGGTTTTGGGCAATGGAGATATCACAAATACTGTAAATATAAAAGTACATGCCTTCAGTGAGTCTGCAAAGAAAAAAATTGAAGATGCCGGCGGGACTGTAGAAGTTATAGAGGTTTAAAGTGAAGCTTTCAATTTTTAGATATATGTTTAAAATTCCTGATCTAAGAAAACGTATAATTTTTACATTGATTATGTTTGGTGTGTATAGGCTGGGAGCTGCAGTACCAGTCCCAGGAGTTGACTTAGAAGCTGTACAAAGATTGACAGACTCAGGTTCACAAGCCGGAATCTATGGCCTATTAAATTTATTTTCTGGAGGAGCCTTAGAAACATTTTCTGTTTTTGCACTTGGAATTATGCCCTATATTACTTCAAGTATTATTCTTCAACTTTTAACAGTTGTTATTCCACGATTACAAAAACTACAAGAAGAGGGCGAATCTGGTAAAAAAGTTATCACACAATGGACTAGGTATATAACTGTTGTTTTAGCATTACTTCAATCGACTGGGTTAACCTACATTTTTTCAAGAGGAAGTTTAACCGGAGGAATATCTTTGATTCCAAACTATACCCCATCAAGAGTTGGATTAATTGTACTTACTATGACTGCTGGGACAGCATTTATCATGTGGCTAGGAGAATTAATTTCACAAAGAGGGATTGGTAATGGAATGTCTTTAATTATCTTTGCAAGTATTATCAGCCAATTACCTGCAAGCTTTGGTGGAGCATACCAGGTTACTGCTGGTCAGGGAAGAATTGGTCAATTTAGCTTTCTTGTTTTAATGTTTTTTCTTATGATTGTAGGAATTATTTACGTTGAACAAGGTCAAAGAAGAATACCAATCCAATTTGCAAAAAGAGTTAGAGGAAGAAAAGTTATGGGGGGTCAAAGTACATATATACCATTGAAAGTGAACAGTGCTGGCGTGATTCCTGTTATTTTTGCTACGAGCGTTCTCTTCTTTCCAGCATTAATAGCTACTTCACTTCCACAAGATAATAATATTACAGCAGGAATAAGAAATTGGATTGATGTAAACCTAGCCAACTCTCAAGGAACTAGTTGGTTTTATATATTCTTTTTAGGTATGTTAATAATTTTTTTCACCTATTTTTACACCACAATACAATTTGATCCAGTAAGACAATCTGACATGATAAGAAGACAAGGTGGTTTTGTCCCTGGTGTGCGTCCAGGTATTTCAACAACAAATTACTTGTCTCATATAATTAGCAGAATTACATTACCAGGTTCAGTATTTTTAGCATCCGTAGCAGTTTTACCCTCTATAGCCTCAGCAATTTGGGATATTCCTTTAGGTTTCAGTGGTATATCTATATTAATAACCGTTGGTGTGGCTCTTGAAACTATGAAACAAATCGAAAGTCAATTAAGTATGAGAAACTACGAAGGATTTGTTGATTGACGGACATCACTATTTTTCTTGGACCACCTGGTGCAGGAAAAGGGACTCAAGCTGAAAAAATATCTGAAAAATTTAATATACCTCACATCTCTACTGGTGTGATGCTTAGAGAACATGTTGAGAACGAGACAGAATTGGGTCTTGTTGCTAAAGAAATATTGAATAAAGGAAATCTTGTTTCTGATGAGCTAGTTACTTCTATGCTCATTGAAAGATTAGAAAATGATGATTGTGAAAAAGGTGCAATTTTAGATGGTTTCCCTAGAACAATTACTCAAGCTGAAAGTCTTAACATCGAAGGCTTGAATATAAAAACTGTCATTTTATTTGAAGTAAATGAAACTGAGTTAATAAAACGAATGGTTGAAAGAGGCAGAGAAGACGACACAGAAGAGTCAATAAAGGTTAGGTTAGATGTGTATCGAGATGAAACTTTACCTTTAATAAAATTTTATGATGATAAAGATGTACTAAAAACTGTTGATGCATTTGGAGATATAGATGAAATTTTCAACCATATCTCAGGTCTTATAAAAACATGATTACGTACAAATCAAATGATGATTTTATGAATATGAAAAAAGCAGGAAAAATAGTGTCCACTATTCATTCTGAACTTGAGAATATGTCTTCACCTGGAACAAGGATCGAAGAGCTAGACAAAAAGGCAGAAGAGATAATTACTAAATCTAACTCTATTTCTAACTTTTTCAATTACAGAGGATTTCCATCATATATATGTGCTTCTGTTAATGATGTTGTTGTACATGGGATACCAAAAAATTTTGTTATTGAAGAAGGTGATATTTTATCTATTGATGTTGGTTGTATAGTAAACGGTTATCATGCGGATGCTGCATTAACTTATGGAGTTGGAGAAATTTCTGACGAGGATCAAAAATTAATTGATGTTACCAAGAAAGCACTTTATGAAGGAATAAAGCTTGTTAAGGATGGACAAAAACTTGGAACAATCGGAAATAAAATTGAAAAAATAGGAAATAAAAATTCTTATGGTGTTGTTAGAGAATATGTTGGTCACGGCATAGGGCTCTCGATGCATGAAGATCCACAAGTACCAAATTATGGTATCAAAAATAAAGGATTTACTTTAAAAACAGGTATGGCAATTTGCATAGAGCCTATGTTTAATCTTGGTTCGGCAGAAACAAAAGTTGACCCCGATGGCTGGACTGTGAGGACAGTTGATGGAAAAAAATCTGCACACTGGGAGCATACAATAGGAATAATGGAGGATGAAGTATGTATTTTTACAGAAAGGTAAATTTACGAAAAATGTTGGTAATACTTCATAATCTGACTAATCTAGTAAATCGGTCTTAAAATCGGGTCATTTTGGTAGAAAAAGAAAAAAATATAATTAAAGTCCAAGGGACTGTTAAAGAAACTCTCCCAAATGCCTCATTTAAGGTTGAACTTGAAAGTGGAGCTGAAATTTTAGCTCATGTATCCGGGAAAATGAGAATGAGGTACATTCGTATTTTGCCCGGAGATGTAGTTGAAATGGAAGTTTCACCATATGATCCCACAAGAGGTAGGATTACTTGGAGACATAAATGAAAGTAAAAGCAAGTGTTAAAAAAAGAGGTCCTAACGACCAAATAGTACGTCGAAAAGGAAAGCTTTATGTTATCAATAAAAGAAACCCAAGACACAAACAGAGGCAAGGTTAAGTTTGGCTAGAATTTCAGGTATTGATATACCAAGAGAAAAAAGGGTGATTGCATCACTTAGATATATACATGGTGTTGGTGCAAAGAGAGCAAAAGATATCTGTAATGACTTAGAAATAAATCCAGATACAAGAGTAAACAACCTTACTAATGATGAAGTCGCCAAGATAAGAAAATATATAGAATCAAATTTTAGAGTAGAAGGTGATCTACGTAGAGATGTATCTCAAAATATACGAAGAAAGACTGAGATTGGAACTTACCAGGGTATGAGACATAGAACTGGACTTCCAGTCAGAGGACAACGAACTCATACAAATGCGAGAACAAGAAAAGGTCCAAGATTTGCTATTGCTGGTAAAAAGAAAGTAATGAAATAATGGCAGAGCAAAAATCAAAGAAAAAAAATAAAAAAAATATTCCTTCTGGAATTGCACATATTAAAGCAAGCTTCAACAATACAATTATCAATATATCTGACACTAATGGAGAAACAGTAGTTTGGACATCAGGGGGTTCAGTTGGATTTAAAGGCTCTAGAAAGTCCACCCCTTATGCTGCACAGGTTGCAGCCGAAGAAGCTGTTAGAAGAGCAACTGAATTTGGAATCCATAAGCTAGATATCATAATAAGTGGTACCGGCGCTGGAAGAGAAACAGCTGTAAGAACATTGCAAAACATGGGAATGGATGTTGGATCAATTAAAGATATTACGCCAACCCCACACAATGGATGTCGCCCTAAGAAAAGGAGACGAAATTAATGGCTAGATATACTGGGCCAAGAGTTAGAGTCTCAAGAAGATTAGGATTTAACGTATTTGAAAATAGAAAAGGCGATAAAGCTCTTCAAGACAGACCATACCCACCAGGGGAAAATGGTAAGAAAAGAATGAGAGAGACTGATTACGGAACTCAATTAAAAGAGAAACAAAAAGTCCGATATATGTATGGAGTTCTTGAAAAGCAATTTAGAAATTATTACAAAGAAGCAACAAGGATGCCAGGCATAACCGGAGAAAATCTTCTTGTTTTGCTTGAATCAAGAATTGATAATGTTATTTATAGAGCAGGATTTGCTGCTACTAGGCCTCAGGCAAGACAATTAGTTTCTCATAGACACTTCAAACTTAATGGAAAATTAATTGATATCCCTTCCATACAAATAAAGCCTGGAGATAAAATTGAACTTAAAGATCAAAGTAGTGACCTCATTGTAATCCAACATACTTTAGATACGGGACAAGACAGAGAAGATGCATCATGGTTAAAAGTAGATGAAAAGAAAAAAAGTATTGAAGTTTTGAATCAGCCAACAAGAAATGACGCTAGTCAACAAATTGAAGAACAATTAATAGTAGAACTTTATTCTAAATAGAATATAAGAAAGGAAAACACGTGTTAATTTTACAAAGACCAGAAATATCTCAGGAAAATCTTGATAAATCAAGAGCAAGTTTTACGATCGAACCACTTGAAACTGGATTTGGTTTGACCTTAGGTAATACAATGAGAAGGGCTTTACTTTCTCGAGTACCTGGGGTTGCAGTTACAGGTGTAAAAATTGATGGAGTAAATCATGAGTTCACATCAGTACCTGGTGTAGTTGAAGATGTATTAGATGTACTGCTGAACCTTAAACGCTTAGTTCTTAAAGTTGATGATCAAGAAAGTCATACATTAACCGTCAAGGCTAAAGGACCGGGTGAAGTTAATGCAGCACAAATTCAATGTCCTGCTGGTGTAGAAGTTGTAAATACAGATCTTAAAATTTGTACTTTATCAAATGATTCAACACTGGACATGGAAGTTTCGATAGCTCATGGAGTAGGGTATCGCTTGGCAGACAAGAACAAAACTAGTGATTCAAGTTTTATACCTATTGATTCTATGTTCTCTCCAGTAGTCAAAGTCAGTTATGCAGTTTCTCCAACACAAGTTGGTCAGGTCACAAACTATGATAAATTGATTCTTGATGTTGAAACTGATGGATCCATTGAGCCAAGTGAAGCAATATCTTCAGTAGGAAAAACTCTTGGAGAACTGTGGAAGCTATTTGCAGATATTGATGAGGGAATTGGTCTTGAATTAGGAGAATTAACTATTTCAGAAGGAAGTTCCCCAGACCTTTCATTGTCTGTAGACGCTCTTGATTTATCGGAAAGACCAAGAAACTGTCTCGGAAGAGAAAATATAACAACTGTTGGACAAATTCTTGAATACACAGAAGACGATTTGCTCAATCTAACAAACTTTGGTCAAAAAAGCTTAGACGAGCTTGTTGCAAAATTAGATGAGCTTGGCCTTAGCTTACCAACAAGTTCAGACTTGAATTCGGAAGATAATTCAGATGCCTAGACCAAGAAAAGGAAAACTTCTTGGAGGATCTTCATCTCATGAAGATCAGATTATAGGTAACTTAATTGCTTCTCTAATTGAATTCGAAAAGATTGAAACTACATTAACCAAAGCTAAAGTTACTAAACCCTATGTTGATAAAGTAATTACTAAAGCAAAAAAAGGCTCGCTTCATGACAGAAGACAAGTTTTAAAGTTTATACAAAATAAAGCAGTCGTAGCAAAGCTTTTTGATGAGTTGGGTCCAAAATATCAAGATAGAGATGGTGGATACACCAGAATAACTAGAACAAGTTATAGAAAAGGTGATGGAGCTGAGCTAGCTGTACTCGAGTTAGTTTAATTTGAATACATTAAAAGATGTTTGGAGACAATTCAAACTTTTCATAAGATTTGACTCTGAAACAATACTCAAAATTACCCAAGACAGATATGAGACAGGCAATGCCTTTTTAATTGTTACATTTAGTTTATTTGCTATTTATATTCCACTTTTATTTAGTTCAAATATAAATAATATTTTTGATTTAATTTTTTTTGGAGTTTTAGATGGAACATTTTCATGGGTGTTTTCAAGCCTTGTTATGTGGTTTGCACTCGGCAGAGTATTTAAAGAAAATGTTGATTTAAATTCAATAATTACAATTACGGGTTACTCCCATGGATTAGTTGGATTTGTCTCGATTTGGTTTTTCTTACAAAACTCTTTCATGAATTTTGGAGATAGAGTTAACCAAGTCTTTATATTGCTTCTTATCTTTTGGATTTATAATGCTGTTGCTAAATCACTCGAACTTGGTTTTTTTATGGAAAAGAGAAATACAAAACTTTCTTCAGCCATTTTTATATTTATTTTATTTTGGACGTCAGACCCATTAAAAATAATAATATAAATTGCTTTCTTATAAATTAGATATCTCTTACGATGGAACCAATTTTCATGGTTTCCAAAAACAAATCAAAAACAGAACAATTCAAGGAGAAATAGAAAAAATTTTATATAAATTGTTAAAAGATTATGATTTGACATATTCTGGTAGGACTGACGCAGGTGTTC
This sequence comes from uncultured Candidatus Actinomarina sp., assembly GCA_902519845.1. Classification (GTDB taxonomy): domain Bacteria; phylum Actinomycetota; class Acidimicrobiia; order Actinomarinales; family Actinomarinaceae; genus Actinomarina. Next base: position 282,031 of record CABYLQ010000001.1, read on the forward strand.
ATGCCAAGTCCCAAATACTTTGTTTAAAAGTCAATAAACCACTAAATGATAATTTTATCAATTCTTTTAATTCTTTAATTTCTAATGAGATAAAAGTTAATAAAATTCTTAAAGCAAGTAAAGAATTTAATCCTAGACATGATGCTAAGTCAAGAGTGTACAAATACTTTATCTTAAATAATACAAAAGATTTACCATTCTCAGAAAATCAAGTTTACTTTATTAATAAAAAATTAGATTTAGATTATTTAAATCGTATTTCAAAAATATTTTTAGGAAATAATAATTTCAAAAATTTTTCAAAACTAAGACCTGGCCAATCTCCCGAACGGTACATCAAAGTTAGTAAATGGACTTATCAAAATTCAAAGTATATATACACAGTTGAAGGTAATTCTTTTCTTCACAATATGGTGAAGTCAATAGTAGGTTCTCAGTTGGCAGTAATTGATAAAAAGATAACTATCAAAGATTTAAAATTATCTTTAAAGAAACCATCTGAAACTCGACATCGATTTATGGTTCCAAGTAGTGGTTTATATCTATGGAAAATCAAATACTAGTCTCCATAAATATAAATACAATTTATACTTAAGTTTCGTTACGATTCTTTAGGGTTTTATGAGTACAAAAACGACATTTGATGGAGTAGATTCTTCTGAGCGAAACTGGCATTTAGTTGATGCTAGTGGATTACCTGTAGGCAGATTGGCTAGCGAAATAGCACAAATTTTAAGAGGTAAACATAAACCGAAATTTGCACCTCATCTAGATGTTGGTGATTATGTGATCGTAATAAATGCTTCAAAAATACAAGCAACATCAAAAAAACCAGAACAAAAAATGTATTATGACCACTCAGGTTATCCAGGTGGATTAAGAGAAGAGTCTTTTAATTCATTAAAAAAGAGAAAACCTGAAAAAATAATTGAAAGAGCCGTATGGGGGATGCTTCCAAAAAACAGATTAGGAAGGTCAATATTAAAAAAATTGTATGTTTATAGAGATGATAATCATCCACATGGTGCACAAAATCCATCAGAATTAAGTTTTGACATCAAGAAAGTAGTTGAATAGTAATGAGTGAAACAATAGTAGCAACTGGACGTAGGAAAACTTCAGTAGCAAGAGTTATGTTGAGTGAAGGGGATGGGTTCTTTGAGTTTAATGGTAAAACCCTAGAAGATTACTTTCCTAGTCCTTCAATGCGAATGACCATAAACAAACCATTTAACATCGTTGGAATGGAAAAGAAATTTAATCTGAAGGTGAATTTAAATGGAAGTGGACTTTCTGCTCAAGCAGATGCTGTTGCCTTAGGCATTTCTAGAGCGTTAATACAATTCGATCCTGAACTCAGGCCAAAACTTAAAAAGGCAGGACTCTTAACTAGGGATGCTCGAAAAGTTGAAAGAAAAAAATACGGCCTAAAGAAAGCCCGAAGAGCAGAGCAATTTACTAAAAGATAATAGTTCATTGAAAAAATATTTTGGTACCGATGGTATTAGGGGTATCCCGAAAGAAACTTTATCTCAAGAGTTAATTTCTTCAATTTGTGCATCTGTTGAAATCTTGATTGATCCTAAAAGTGTCGCCATCATATCCGACACGAGAGAATCCTCTGATGAAATTTTGAACTGGATTTCTTTAGGCTTTTCTGAAAATGTAAAGATATATAATCATGGCATTCTTCCTTCGGGCTCAATGCCCATAATCTTGAAAAAGTTTGATTACGATCTGGGAATTATAATTTCTGCTTCACATAATCCAGCTAATTACAATGGAATAAAATTAATTCAAAAAAATGGTTCAAAGCTTGATGATGATATCGAAATTCAAATTGAGAACAGACTAAATAGTCTTAAGTTGCCAACGAAAGGTTCGGAAATAATTAATCTTTCCGATGGGCATGATGAGTATTTACGATATTTACAGGAAATTACTGACATTAATTTTGATAATTTTGAAATAATAATTGATGCTGCAAATGGAGCTGCTTTTAGTGTTATAAAAGAATTATTAGATTCCAAAAATGCAAAATACCGAATTATAAATGACACTCCCAATGGTCTAAACATAAATGATAATTGCGGAGCAACTTCTCCGGAAAATTTACAAAATGAGATAAAAAACAGGGAAATCGGTGCTTCTTTTGACGGTGACGCTGATAGATTGATAATGGTTGATGAAGAGGGAACAATTGTTAATGGGGATTTAATATTAACTCTTCTTGCTAAATATTTTTCTGAATTAAATAACCTAAAAAACAATATTGTCGTTAGTACCGTTATGTCTAATTACGGTTTTAAACAGGCTATGCAAAAATTTGATTTTGATCTAATCGAAACTCCTGTGGGAGATAAATATGTTGCAGAATCAATGAATAAATACGATGCCTCATTAGGAGGTGAGCAATCGGGCCATATAATAATTGCTGATTTACTACCTGTTGGAGATGGTCTTATTACTTTAATTATGGTTTTAAAAGCCCTCGAACACTTTGGAATGACACTTTGTGATTTTAAGAATGAAAATTTATATGAGTATCCACAGAAACTTACGAACATAGAGTTAACAAATAAATTAAACGATGAAGAAATAGAATACATAAATCAAATAGCACTTGATATGTCAATAAATAAAGATTTAGATGGCCGATATCTTATTCGAAATTCAGGTACTGAGCCATTATTAAGAGTATTAGTTGAGGCTAAAAGCGCCGAAGCAATGCAAGATTTTTCTGACGAACTGTTAACAAAGATTAATAAATACTTAAATTAGTAAAACTTAACGATATACTTTTCTTAACGAGCAATTTAGCGCCAGGCCTTTAACGAGGTGACGAGGAAGTATGTTATCGAAAAATTCGGCGGATGCATACTCGGCACTGCAGTCGATATAAATTGTTAAAAACAGGAAGAAATTTCTGAACAGAGACAATTTAACGCAGTCTTTATTTTAACCTGCTCGTTGGAATGGAGAAAAAATGTGTGGAATAGTTGGGTATTCAGGCCCAAAAGAACCCTTGCCAATCTTAATAAATGGATTGTCTAGATTAGAGTATCGAGGATACGACTCAGCAGGAATTGCAATTTCCGATGGGAACAAAATAACCATTGAAAAAAAAGAAGGTAAGCTCGACGTCTTAAAAGATCATCTAAAAAATAATCAAATGTCTGGAAACGTAGGCATTGGTCATACAAGATGGGCTACCCATGGCATACCAAATGATGTAAATGCTCATCCTCACTCGGATAACAATGAAGAATTTGCAATTATTCATAATGGGATAATTGAAAACTATGCAGAAATTAAAAAAGATCTTTTAAAGGAAGGATTTGAATTTAAGTCTGATACTGACACTGAGGTAGTTGCTGTAGAGCTAAGCAGAAAATGGAGTGGGGAATTGCTTAAAACTGTAGTGGATGTTGCAAACTCTCTTGAAGGAACTTACGCTCTCCTCGTAACTACTACGAAAGAAGAAGGAACTATCGTCGCTGGTAGATTAATGAGCCCATTAGTTTTAGGAGTTGGCGATGATGAAGTGTTTCTTGCGTCTGATTCGGCAGCAATACTAGAGCATACAAAAAAGATGATATTTCTTGAAAATGGTGATTTTGTAGAAATTAAAAATGGTAAATATAAGTTGTTTGACTCAGACTTAAATGAAATTGAAAGAGAGATCCAAGAAATAGACTGGGAGGTCTCTGAAGCAGAGAAATCAGGATATGACCATTTTATGTATAAAGAGATACTTGAACAGTCTGAAGTAATTGAAAGAACTATTTCGGGAAGGCTGGACACAAATTCTGATGATATTCCGATTATGTCAGATCTTGCATCTAAATTTGAAAAAATTTGGATAGTTGCATGCGGAACTGCTTATCATGCAGGTTTATTTGGCAAAGATCTGTTTGAGAAAGTTCTTGGTGTACCAGTAAGTGTTGAGTTAGCTTCAGAGTTTAGATACAGGGAGCCGATTGTTGGGAAAAATGATTTAGGTATTGTAATTTCACAGTCTGGAGAAACAATGGATACAATTGCTGCAACAGAACTTCTTAAAGAAAATGGCTCACACGTACTAGCCCTAGTAAATGTTGTGGGAAGTTCATTGGCAAGAATGGCAGATAGTGTATTTTACTTACATGTTGGTCCAGAGATCGGTGTAGCTTCTACTAAAGCTTATTTAGGGATGCTTGTATCTCAATTAGTACTTGCTAAACATTGGGACTCTAAAAATAGATTGGACGTATCTTTTGATGAGATTGCAGAACTTCCAAACCTTATCGACAAAACAATGGCTTGTGAAGATCAAGTAAAAGAGATATCTGAAAAAATTTACAAAAAGAATGACATTTATTTTATTGGAAGAGGTTTGGATTATGCTTTAGCAGCTGAAGGCGCCTTAAAATTAAAAGAGATTTCATATCTGCATGCTGAAGCATTGGCAGCAGGAGAGCTTAAGCATGGTACGCTAGCTTTGATAGAAGAAGGAACCCCTGTAGTAGTTACTGCTAGTCAAAATCATCTGCTCGATAAGACAACCAGTAATGTACAAGAGGTCATTGCAAGGGGTGCATATGTTATTGCTATTGGAGACAGCGAGTCAGAAAAACTAGAAAATATATCAAATGATTATGTGACACTCCCATATAGTAATGAAATACTCACTACTGTGATATCGATTATACCTTTACAATTTATTGCTTATCATGTAGCAAATAAAAATGGCCAGTCGATTGATCAACCAAGAAACCTTGCAAAGTCAGTTACTGTAGAATAAATAACATGGATAGAGGTTACGTATACGTAAATAAGGCAAATTATTTACACAATATAGAAGTATTAAAGAAACTATCAAATAAAGAACTTTGTTTAGTTGTCAAAGCTAATGGTTACGGTCATGGCATTGAATGGACTGTCAAAACCGGTATGGAAGCTGGAATTAAATGGTTTGCGGTAGCATCTATTAGTGAAGCAAGAAAAGTACGTGCTCAATCTGATGAACTTAGAGTATTGTTACTTACGGAGCCATCACTTGATGAGTTAGATAATATAGAAAGACATAATATTGATTTAACAGTCTACAATGATTTTTTTATCGATGGTTTAGAAGAATCTGGTAAAGAATTTAGCACCCATATAAAAATAGATACTGGTATGCACAGGGTTGGTTGTGAACCAGAAGATTTTAAAAACCTTTATAACAAAATTAAAAAATCTAAAACCATAAATCTATCCGGTATATGTACTCATTTTCCATTAGCTGATGAAAAAATAGAACCAACACAAGAATCTATAGAATTATTTAAAGAAACAATTAAAGATATAGATTTAGATGATTTACTAATACACGCAGATAATTCTGGATCATCATTTTATAATTTTGATCCAGCATTTAATTTATCAAGAGTTGGTCTGACAGTTTACGGGTGTAACATAACACCGGCTGAAGTAAATCAAGATTTTAAACCGACGATGGCTATAAAAACAAGAATATCAAACATTAACTACAGAAAAAAGGGAGAAGCAGTTTCTTATGGAAAAGCTTTGACTTTAGAAAGAGATACAATTGTAGGAGTATCTCCTGTTGGATACGGCGACGGGTATCCGTGGAGTACATTTCCTGATGGGAAAGTTATAGTTAACAATACATACTGTAATTTGATAGGAAGAGTTACTATGGACCAAATTCTTTATGACATTACAGATGTTGAAGCAAATATAAATGATGAAGTTGTTCTTTTGGGAAATTCAGAGAACAATGAACTTAAAATTACAGTTTTCGATATTGCAAAATGGAATAATACTATTGAATGGGAAATCCTTACAAATATTAACGAACGACTTGAAAGGGTTGAAATTGAATGAGATCGAGCTTAAAGTATCAGCTTTAGATGAATTTGCAAAAGACTTTGTAACAAAATTATCAATTCCTTCAGTAGTTGGATTCAACGGAAGCTTGGGAGCTGGTAAAACTACAATAATAAAAAAGATAATTTATCACCTTGGAATCGAAGATAATGTAACTTCACCAACATTTAATATTGTAAAAAATTATCTCAAAGAAGATTTAAGTATTTACCATGTTGATCTCTACAGACTTTCATCATTCCAAGAATTTATTGATCTTGATCTTCCTTTGTTTGAAGAAAAAACCCTATTTTTTGTTGAATGGTCAAATCAACTTCCTAATACAAACCTCAATAATTGGACAATTGTTGATATTGATATCATTGATGATTCAAGAAGAAAGATAAGGTTTTAAATTGTATAAATTAGCAATTTCTACATCAGGTGAATATGTTTCTGCAGCAATTTTTGAAGAGAAATTACTTGCTAGTTTTGTATCGAAAACTAACAGGGGCTCAACTGGAATACTACTCAATCAAATAAATGAATTATTTGATAAAACAAAGGCAAACAGAAAAGATCTTAGCACACTTTATCTTGACGTAGGACCAGGATATTACACAGGACTAAGAATCGGTTTATCAGTTTCTCAAGGACTTGGTGCAGTTTTAGGCATCCCTATAATTCCAGTAAATGGTCTAGATGCTCTTGCATTTGCAGCACATACAAGTCATAGAAAGATATGCTCGTTGATTGATATTAAACGAAGTGAGTTTGCTTATTGCGAATATATGCCTGTTCCAGGTGGAGTAACACGAGAGTCAGATCCTCAAGTTATTTCAGTTGAAAGCTTAGAAATTAAACTTTCTGATGATGCCGATAAAAAATTATTAGTAGGTAATTGGGATCTAATAGAAAATAAAAAAATTCTTACTGATAGTAACACTAAATTAGCTGAGCCAAGATTTGTGACTGCTGAAAATATTTACAACGTTGGTGAAAAAATAAAAGACTATCCCAATTTTAATGAAATAAACCTTGAATACATGAGAGAACCCGATGTCACATTATCAAAAGATAGCCTGAGTGGAGATGTGAAGCTTTATGATTAAAAGTTTAGAATTTTGTTCATCTGAGACAGCCGTTAAGTTATCAAATTTAGAGCAAAAATTATTTTCTATGTCATGGGATGCCAGCATTATTGAGCAAAAAATAAATGACAAAAGTTTTAAGTATTGGATTTATGAAGATGAAAAAGAAATCATTGGATATTTAGGCATCCAATTTATTCACCACGATATTGAGATTCTAGGAATTGGTGTATTGGAAGAATATAGAAAAAAAGGAGTAGCAACTGAACTTATGGATTTATTAATAAGCTATTTTGAAACTTCAAAATATGAAAAAATTATCTTAGAAGTAAGAGAATCAAATACATCCGCTCAAAGTTTATATAAAAAATACAATTTTAAATATTTTGGTAAAAGAAAAAAATATTATGTCACAGAAGATGCAGATATTTTTATAAAGGAAAAAGTATATGCAGAATGAACAACTCATATTAGGGTTTGAAACAAGCTGTGATGAGACGGCCATAGCTTTAATGAAGGGTGATAACTTGTTGATAAACAAGATTTCATCACAGGTCGAAATTCATGAAAAATTTGGTGGTGTAGTTCCTGAAGTAGCATCTAGGGCACATGCTGAAATGATACGAAATCTTTTTCATTCATCAATAAATGAATGTGGGATTGATATAGGTGAAATTGATATTGTAACAAGCACTGATGGTCCAGGTTTATCAGGCAGTCTCGTGGTGGGCTATAATTTTGCAAAATCAGTAGCATGGGCCCTTCAGAAGCCCTTTTATGCAGTAGATCATATGGTTGGTCATCTTAGTGCACCTCTTATTGAGCATCCAAACATGGACCCGCCATTTTTATCATTACTTGTGTCTGGTGGTCATACACAAATTGTGTTTGTAGAAGAATGGGGAAAATATAATTTATTAGGTTCAACAATCGATGATGCAGCAGGCGAAGCATTTGATAAATTATCTAGATTTTGTGGATTTGGTTTTCCTGGTGGACCAGCAATACAGAAAATATCTGAAGGTGGTGATCCAGATAAAGTCAAACTTCCAAGACCAAAGACTTCAAATAAATTTGATTATTCTTTTTCAGGGTTAAAAACAGCTGCAGTTTATTTTTTACAAGGACTAACTGAAGATGACAAACTTTTGAAAAAAGATTTTGCCGCTTCATACCAAGAGGCAATTGTTGATTCTTTGATGAATATATATGAGAAAGCTGTAACTGAAACAGGTGTAACTAATCTATCAGGAGGAGGAGGAGTAATGGCAAATACGCGACTTCGTGAAAAAATTCAAACTTTTGCTGAAAAAAATGATAAAAATCTATATTTACCATCACCTAAATTATCTACTGATAATGCTGCGATGATTTGTGTTGCTGCAAAAAATGACCTTACAACTAATGAAATGAACATCGAAGATATAAGGCTATCATCAGTAATTTCTTAACAATTTAAGAAAAATAAATACCTTTATAAACAGAACTATATTAAATTCAAAACGTAGAAAATTTTAGGAGAAAAAAAATTATGAATCTTAAACCACTTGGAGATAGGGTAGTTGTAAAACCACTATCAGAAGAAGATATGAAAACTCCATCAGGTATATACATTCCTGATACAGCAAAAGAAAAACCTCAAGAAGGTGAAGTCATTGCTGTGGGACCTGGCGAAACCAATGACAATGGAGAAAAAATTAAGCCTGATGTGAAAAAAGGTGATAAAGTTGTTTATTCAAAATATGGTGGAACAGAAATTAAAGTTGACGGAGAAGAATACTTGATACTTTCAAGTAGAGATATTCTCGCAGTAGTCGGAAAATAATAGGAGAAGATAATGGCAAAAAAGACATTAGTATTTAACGAAAAAGCAAGAAAAGGCCTTGAAGACGGTGTTAACAAATTAGCTGATGTCGTAAAGGTAACTCTTGGTCCAAAAGGCCGAAACGTTGTATTAGAAAAAAAATGGGGTGCACCAACTATTACAAATGATGGTGTAACTATTGCAAAGGAAGTAGATCTTGAAGACCCTTATGAAAATATGGGAGCCCAATTAGCCAAAGAAGTTGCATCAAAAACTAATGATGTTGCTGGTGATGGAACTACAACTGCAACCGTACTTGCCCAGTCAATGGTCAACGAGGGTATGAAAACTGTTTCCGCAGGTGTTAATCCAATGGAAGTCAAACGAGGTATGTTAGAAGCTTCAAAGGCTGTTACGGAATTTATTGCTGGTTTTTCAAAATCAATAGGTGGCAAAGACGAGATTGCACAAGTAGCATCAATTTCAGCCGCAGATTCTGAAATCGGTGAAACTATTGCAGAGGCAATGGAAAAAGTTGGAAAAGATGGCGTAATCACAGTTGAAGAAGGTCAAACATTCGGGATGGAACTTGAATTTACTGATGGAATGCAATTCGATAAAGGATTTATTTCACCTTACTTTGTCACAGATCCGGATAGACAAGAAGCTGTATTAGAAGATCCGTATATATTGATAGTGAATTCAAAAATTACTGCAGTAAATGATTTATTACCAATTCTTGAAAAGGTAATGAATTCAGGCAAACCATTGATTATTCTTTCCGAGGATGTAGAAGGAGAAGCACTAGCTACTCTTGTTGTAAACAAAATTAGAGGAACATTTACATCAGTTGCTGTAAAAGCTCCTGGTTTTGGAGAAAGAAGAAAAGCAATGCTTCAAGATATCGCAATTCTTACAGGTGGAGAAGTTATTTCAGAAGAACTTGGTTTAAAAACTGAAAACACAACTGTAGATATGCTTGGTCAAGCCGAGAAAGTTATTGTGAAAAAAGATAATACAACAATTGTCAATGGAAAAGGTAAGAAAGCTGATGTTGAAGGAAGAGTAAAACAAATCCAATCTGAAATAGACGAATCTGATTCAGACTGGGATAAAGAGAAACTTCAAGAAAGGCTTGCTAAATTATCAGGTGGAGTAGCTCAAGTTAAAGTGGGAGCTGCTACAGAAGTTGAACTTAAAGAAAAGAAAATGAGAATTGAAGACGCTTTAGCAGCCACAAGAGCAGCTGTCGAAGAAGGTATCGTTGCTGGTGGAGGAGTAACCTTAATTAGAGCACAAGATACAGTTGATAAGATTTCTGGTGGTACTGAAGGTGAAGCCATTGGAAGAAATATTGTAAAAAAAGCTCTTGAAGCACCACTTAGACAAATTGCAGAAAATGCTGGCTTTGAGGGTGGAGTTATGGTTGAGAAAGTCAAAGACGCAAAAGGAAATGTTGGATTAAACGCTTCCAATGGTGAGATGGTAGATCTTGTAAAAGATGGAGTTATTGATCCAGCGAAAGTTACAAGATCAACTGTTGAGAATGCATCATCAATTGCTTCACTGGTATTGACAACGGAAGCTTTAATAGCTGAAGAACCAGAACCAGAACCACCAATGCCTCCAGGAGGAATGGGCGGCATGGAAGGTATGATGTAACTTAATCATATTTTTAAAAAAAAGAGTGGACAACAACCACTCTTTTTTTTTATCATTATATGTCATGATTGGAATAAGAGGTGCAATAGCATCAGTTGAAAACAGTGAAGAAAATATTTTAGAATCATCAAAAATTTTATTTACTGAGATTATAGAAAAAAACAATTTAGTAATTTCTAAAGTTGTTTCGGTACTATTTACAGTTACAAAAGACTTGAATGCTGCTTTCCCGGCCAAAGCAGTTAGAGATCTTGGATATGACCAAATACCTGCCCTCGATTCTTTAGCACCAGACATTGAAGGTGATTTATTAGGTTGCATTCGAGTATTAGTGATATATCAAGATAATATCGAACCAAATCATGTGTATTTGGGTGAAGCAAAAAATTTACGTCCTGATAGATAAAAACTCTTTTCAAAAGAAAATTACGTGCTAACATTACCTCAATGAAAACTAACACATACTTTTACTTTAGAGCGCATATATAAGCAGCCCTAAAGTTACATTGTGTCAAATCGGGCAAAAGCCCGATTTTTTTTTAGGAGGAACAAATTGATAGTAGTTATGAAACAAGCAGCTACAGAAGAAGATATAGAGAAAGTAAAGGTAAAAGCTATTGAACAAGGTCATGAGCCAAAAGTACTTTATGGTGTTGAAAGGACTGTCGTTGCAGTGCATGGAAAAGTTATCGAAGATAACAGAGGTGTAATGCGTTTACTTGACAACGTACACGAAGTTATCCCAATTGGGAGATCTTACAAGCTTGCAAGTAAAACATATAAAGATACAAATACAGAAATAAAGATAAAAGATCTTACTATCGGAGGTAAAGAACTTGCTTTTATAGCTGGGCCAGATAGTGCCGAATATAGAGAGCAGACTTTAGAGACTGCAGAAGCTGTAATACAAGCAGGAGGAAATGGCCTTAGAGGAGGAGCTTTTAAACCTAGAACCTCACCTTATAGCTTTCAGGGTTTAGGAGAAGAGGGCTTAGTATTGTTGAAAGAGGCAGCTGATAAACACAAACTCCCTTTGTTTAGTGAAATTATGGATATCCAACATTTACAAATGATGGAAAATTATGTAGATGTTCTTCAAATCGGAGCAAGAAATATGCAAAATTTTAAGTTATTAGAAGCTGTTGGTGAATCGAAGCTTCCTGTTTTATTGAAAAGAGGTATGAGTGCAACTCTTGAGGAATTGCTTTTAGCTTCTGAATATATATTAAGCAGAGGAAATGAAAATGTTATTTTATGCGAGCGAGGAATTAGAACTTTCGAAACTGCAACAAGAAATACGTTTGATATTAATGCAATACCTTATTTGAAGATGAACACTCATTTACCTGTTATTGCTGATCCAAGTCACGGAACTGGAGCAAACAACTTAGTAGCCCCTATTGCACTAGCTTCAATAGCTGCAGGAGCAGATGGGTTATTAATCGAAATTCATCCGAGACCGGATGAAGCTTTATGCGACGGCCCTCAAGCCTTAACGCCAGTAGAGTTAGTGGAGCTTGGTAAGAAAGTAAGTTTAATGGCTGACGTTGTGGGTCGATCTTTAACATTATGATCAAAAATGTAAAAATAATTGGCCTTGGATTAATGGGTGCAAACTTAGGAATTAATCTAGTCAATAAAGGACTAAATGTTTATGGAGAAGACATTAATCCTGATGTAGAGAAAAGAGCAGAAAAGTTTGGTATAAATGTTAAATCAAATGCTGAAAAGTATGATCTGACTATTCTTTCAATGCCTATAAACAATATTATTTCTTTCTTGTCAAAAGAACATGAGGTTGATAGATCTGAGTTGATAATTGATATTGGAGGTACCAAAGAGTCGATTTGTGATTTAATGGACAATTCAAATATTCCTGCAATTGGGGGACACCCGATGTGTGGATTGGCTGATAATACAAATTGGGAGCCACATCCAGAAATGTACAAAAATGCAACGTTTCTTCTTTGCGAAACTAATTCAACTGATGATAAAGCAAGAGAAATTGCATCAGCGTTTATAAATATTTTAGATTGTAAAGAAGTATGGATTGATAGAAAAAAGCATGATGAGATATTATCGATTACGAGCCATTTACCTCACTTGATAAGTTCTGCACTTGTGGGTATTGCTAAGAAGGATTATGAAATTGAAGAAATAATGGGATTAGCAGCTGGAGGGTTTGATGGGGCAACAAGGCTTACAAGGACAAACCCAGAGATGATAATAGACATGTACAACTCAAACTCAAAAAATATAAATAATTTTCTTATCGCACTAATCGAAGAAATATCATCGTTGATGTCTTTACAAGAAAAAAATGAGTTAATTGACTATCTCACTTCATCAGTGGAATGGAGAAGAGCATTGTCAGATAAATTTGGAGAACGACCATTAAGTTAAAATTAAAATTATTTAGCAGATTATTGTCTGGTAATGTTGCTCTCATTGGAGATAAGTCTATTTCTCATAGAGCAATAATATTTGCTGCGTTAGCAGACGGAACTTCAAATATACAAAATTTATTAATGAGTGAAGACACAAAGGCTACCTTAAAGATAATTGAGCAAATGGGTATCGATATCAAGTTAAATGATACAGTTTCCATAACTGGTAAAGGGCTTAACGGCTTGAAAGAACCAAAAAAAGATCTTAATGCCATGAATTCAGGAACCACTGCAAGATTATTAATTGGTCTATTATCTAAACAAAGTTTTTCATCAACATTAATTGGAAGCCCCCAGTTGAATAAAAGACCAATGAACAGAATTACAGATTTGTTAGTTCAAAACGGAGCTTCAATTAACATAAAGAATTCTTTTCTTCCGATTAAATTTAAATCATCAGAATATTCATTTAATTTTCAAAATACTCTTGTTCCCAGTGCTCAGGTTAAAAGCGCCTTAATTATTGCTTCTTTGTACCATAGTGAACCAACGTTAATTGAAGAAACAGTTGCCACAAGAGATCATACGGAAAGAATGTTAATTGCGATGGGTGCAAACATACTTAGACTTGGTAACACCATTACTGTATCTCCAACAAATAATCTTAAACCTTTAAACATTTCAATACCTGGTGATATATCGTCAGGAGCATTCCTAATTGCACTTGGTGTGCTCAAAGGAAAAGAAATAATACTTGAAAACATGTTAATTAACGAAAGGAGACTCGGGTTTGTAAAGATTTTAAAGAGGATGGGTGCAAATATTGAAATTGTGAACATTAATGAAGAAAATAATGAAGTAATTGGAGATATTAAGGTAAAAAAATCAACTCTAAATGGTACGACTGTGACAAAAGAGGAAGTGGCCGATTTTATTGATGAAATTCCAATTTTCACTTTTTTAGCATCCCAAGCAATTGGTACTACAAAACTTGTTGGAGCAGAAGAACTGAAAGTCAAAGAATCAGACAGGTTAGATGTTATGAAAAATTTTATTCTTGAATTAGGCGGGAAAATTGAAGTTTATGATGATGGATTTGAGATTACAGGTATTCAAGATCTCCAAGATGGTTTTATTAAAACTTTTGATGATCACAGAATTGCAATGACAGCAATAATTGCCAATATAGCTCTTGGAAAAAAGATAATCCCTGATAATAAAGAATGCATTAAAGATTCATATCCTTCTTTTTTTGAGGATTTAAAAGAATTAGGAGCTGAGATCAATGAATAATTTTGGCGTTCTAGGTTGGCCCCTTGAAAAGACATACTCTCCCTTTATTCACAAATCTTTATTTGATATGACTCAGCTTGAAGGTAATTATGAATTATTAAAATTTGAGAACATAGATGAGAAAAATATTCACGATCTTAATAAGAGACTAGACGGATACAATATCACAATCCCACATAAAGAAAATATTTTAGGATTAAATATAAATTCAATCGTAGATGAACATGCACAATCAATAGGAGCAATCAATACTGTTAAATCAAGTGGTGAAAGTATTGAATACTATAACACTGACTATGAAGGCTTCTTATTTTTCTTAAATAAAATAGATTATGATTGGAAAGATAAAAATATACTTATTTTAGGCAGTGGTGGAAGCTCAAAAGCAATTAGGTATGCATTATCAAGTAATTCATCGAGTACACATATTGCTAGCAGAAATGTTACTGAGGATACTATTTCTTATAAAGAGGCAGAAGATATTGGCTCGGAGACAAATTTTCTTATCAATACAACTCCTATTGGTATGTCACATTTGAATAACCTTTCTCTGGACTTAGATGTAAACAAATTTACTAACCTAGATTTATTTTTGAATATAGGATATGGAAATACTGGTAATTTTTTTAAACCATTAGTTGATTCTGTGAATTCATACAATGGTATTGGAATGCTCATATGTCAGGCAATCTTATCATTTAACATATGGACAAACCTTAACTTACAAGTATTAGATATATATGATGAGTTATACAAATTATTGGTGAACAAAAATGATTAGATTTTTAACTTCAGGCGAGAGTCATGGGCCAGAGTTAACGGGGATAATTGAGGGATTACCTTCAGGTTTTCTTGTTACAAAAGAATACATAGACTTTTTCCTTCAACGCAGACAAAAAAGTTTGGGTTCTGGTGGAAGAATGAATATTGAATCAGATCAGGTAGAGATTTCTTCGGGAATAATTAATAATCTCACAACTGGTGGACCAATTACATTAAAAATAAAGAACAACGATTGGAAAAATTGGAAAGACAAAGATATTGATCCATATGTAGTTCCTAGACCTGGTCATGCTGACCTAGTTGGAACTGCAAAGTATGATGCAAAGGATATTCGCCTAATTCTTGAAAGATCAAGTGCTAGGGAAACTGCAATGAGATGTGCAATTGGAGCAATAGCTGCACAAATACTTGAAAATTTTGACATACATATTTGTGGATATGTTTCAGGAATTGGATCACTGGAGTATTTATATAAAGGAACAGATGGCATTAAAAATCTGCAAAATAAAGTTACAGAATCTCCAGTGTCGTGTCCAGATGACAAAATTTCCAAAGAAATGGAAAATGAAATAAAACTTGCAAGAAAAAAGAAGGATACTCTTGGAGGTTCTATTACCACAATTGCAACAGGAGTACCTCCAACACTGGGTAGTTTCGTTCATTGGGATAGAAAATTAGATGCAAATGTGGCGCGAATTTTTATGTCTATACAAAGTGTAAAAGCAGTAGAAATTGGTAATGGGATAGAAGTATCTAAAAATTATGGAACTGAGGTTCAAGATCAGTATTTCCTTGACCAGGAAAACATTAAAAAAGAATCAAATAATTTAGGAGGTTTTGAAGGAGGGATGACAAATGGGGAGGATATAGTTGTAAAAGCTTACTTAAAACCGATCAGCACAACTTTGACTCCGATCAAAAGTATTAATTTATCAACTAAAAATGAAACAGAGACAGTATATGAACGATCTGATACCTGTGCCGTCCCGAGAGCTGTCCCCATATTTGAGAGCGCAATGGCATTAGAAATTCTTAAGAATTTACTAATAAAAACTGGGGGAGATAGCAAAAAAGAAATAACAAAAAACTTTGAAAACATTTCAAAGCTGCATTTAGATGAGTTTGATCTAGATAATAAAACCTGGAACATGAAATATGAAACATAATAATATTTACCTCGTTGGATTTATGGGTTGTGGAAAAACATCTGTATTGAAAAAAATAAGACAAAAGATTCAAAGTAATACTTTTGATCTAGATGAAAATATAGAAAAGAAACATGGAAGTATAAGCAAAATATTCGAATCAAAAGGCGAAAAATATTTTCGGCAAATCGAATTAGAAACATTCCAAATGTTACCCAAAAATGATTCTGTAGTTGCTCTTGGAGGAGGATCTTTAGAAATAAAAAATATATTTGATGAGCTTAAAAATAACGGATTTACTTTTTATCTGAAAGATACTTTTGAAAATTTATGGAATCAGATCCAAAATACTGAAAGACCTTTAGTAAAAGAAGGAAAAGACAAAATTTATAAACTATTTCAATCAAGAGAAGATTTATACAATCAATCAAATCATATTTTAGAAATTTCAGATAAAAAAATTAAAAATATTGCTGAAATCATAATTAAAAATAGTTGGTTAAAAAATGAAGTTATCTGAAATACATTATTCAAATAAATTTGATGATCTTAACAGTCAACTAAAAAATTTTATCAATCAGGAGAAGCATGTAATATTTATTGATTCAAAGTTGTCTTCAATTATTAATCTAGATCCAAAATTTAAGATTTTTGAAATAGAAATTAATGAATCTACTAAAGATTTAAATACAATTCAAAAAATTTGGAAAATAATGTTTTCAGAGTCGCTTGATAGAAGTTCAAAAATAATTGGGATAGGTGGAGGCGTGTTGAGTGACCTAGTAGGTTTTGCTACGAGCACCTTTAAAAGAGGGGCAAATTTATCGTTGGTTCCTTCAACATTCCTTGGTATGGTTGATGCAGCACATGGAGGTAAAACAGGGTTCAATAATGAATTTGGCAAAAACCAAATTGGCACATTCTTCATTCCAGAAAAAATATTTATTTGTACAGAGTTTTTAGATTCTTTATCAGAAATTGAAATGAATAATGGAATTATTGAATCATTAAAGGCAGGCTTTTTAGGTGATAAAGAAATTATTGAAATGATATACCAAGATAAACTCAACAATCTAGAAGTAATAAAAAAAAGTATTCAAGTAAAGTACAACATTTTAAAAAATGACTTACGTGAAAGTAATGAAAGAATGTTTTTAAATTTAGGCCATACAATCGGCCATCTGATCGAAAAGGACTCAAATTATTCTATTTCTCACGGACAAGCCGTTGCAATTGGAATGTTAAAAGGGTTTGAAATATCGGAAAGTAAATTTAATCTTAATAGTTCAATCAGTGATGAATTTAAGTCATTTTTAAACAAACGGTCAATGAAAACTGAATACAGTTTCAATAGCAATCAATCAGAGTTAAAAGAGATAATTTCAAACGATAAAAAAGTGACAAGTGACGTTGTTAAATTTGTTCTTATTAAAAATATTCAAGAGCCAGTGTTAATTGACTTTTCAATTAACCACTTATTAGAGGTTTTAACCAATGCGTAAAATAGTCATCGTTAATGGTCCAAATTTGAACTTTTTAGGTGAGAGAGAAATATCAAAATATGGCACTACAACTTATCAAGAGTTAGTTAGTGAACTTGAAGAACATGCAAAAAAAACTAATAATCTGGTTTTTTTTCAATCAAATCATGAGGGCGAAATCTGTGATTACATACAAAAAATAATTAATGAGAAAATTGATGGAGTCATCGTAAATCCTGGTGCCTACACCCATACAAGTGTTTCATTGAGAGATTCTTTGTTACTTCTTTCAGTTCCTATCATTGAAGTTCACATAAGTGACATAAAAGAACGTGAATCGTTTAGAAAAACTAATTTAATTAATGACATTTGCGAGAAATCATTTATAGGTCATGGGGTTAATGGATATAAGATGGGTATAGATTATTTAAATGAAAAATAAAAAAATATATTATCAAGGTTCAGAAGGTTCTTATTCAGAATCGGTTTTACTTGAAATGTTCCCAGATTCAGAATTAATTTCTTGTAAAACTTTTCAAGATGTCTCTATAAATGCTTCAAATGATGGTTTTGGACTTTTGCCAATTGAAAACTCTCTCGTTGGAACTGTAATCGAGGCTTATGAAAGTTTAATTGAATATGAACTTGAAATATTTTTAGAAGTTAAAAAGAAAATTAATCATGCTCTAATTGGATTAGCAGGGACACAAAAACAAAATTTGAAAAAGATAATTTCTCACCCACAAGCCTTACAGCAATGTAGTAAATATTTAAATAAACTAGATGTAGAATTACAACCAGTATTTGATACTGCAGGAGGTGTTTTAAGTCTACTTAATACTAAATCAGAAGAGATTGGAGCGATTGCAGGAGAGCATTTTGATAATGATGAAAGATTTACAATAATTGAAAAAAATATTTCAAATCATGAAGAAAATTACACAAGATTTTTTCTAACTGGAAAGACGCCACCAGCGATTAAAGAAGATAAAAACCTTCGTTCAGCGATACTTGTAGCACAAGACGAGCCAGGTTCTTTGTTGAAAGCTCTTACGGTCTTTGATGTACTTAAATTGAATTTGACTAAGTTAGAATCAAGACCAATTCTTGGATCTCCATGGGAATATAAGTTCTATGTCGATTATCAAAACTCTGATACAAAAATCGATCAGCTTCTAAAAGATAATTTAGGTCAAGTTGCAAAAGAATTTAAAATATTAGGAAAATACGGATCAATTAATCTTTAAATTTCCAACTTGAAGATTCTTTATTATCTTCAATTTCAATATTTGAATCTGTCAATATATCTCTTACTACATCTGATTCTTCATATTTTTGTAAGGACCGAAGTGTTAATCTATACTCTATTAATTTATCTATTAATTTATTCACATTTTCAGAATTTTTCTTATTTTTATCAATCTCTATTCGTAAATCAGCAATTTCTTTTTTCAAGGCATCTTCAGCGTCTTCATTTAACGGCAAGTCAGGTTCACTTTCTACTTTTTTAAGGGAGGCATCATTTTTTAAGAGTTCTTTAAGCTCATCTAAATTGTACTTATCTCCAATTTTGAATTTCTTTGTGACATTTTTGTTAATGACAGTTACTTCCCCTAAACCTTCTACTTCGAAAGAGTCTTCTTCTCCGTCAATTATTAACGCAGTATGTTCATCAATTCCTAAAATATTCGTTGGATTAATTTCCTGTAATATTTTCATCCTATTTTGTCCAAGGTAACTAATACTAGTATCGTGATTGCCCCCTTCTTTATTGTTAAAGTGAGGAACTACAACACAATCTATATCAAAGACCTCAAGTAAATTTATTCCATTTTCCCAATAAGGATCAATTCCTACCTTGTAAATTTCATAAACTGGAATAGTTCTTATTCCAAGAGTTGATGCAGCTGCACTTGCAAATACAAGGCTACTTCCATTTATTAGCTTTTCTTTAAAAATTTCTGGTACATCTGTGTCTATCCAATTTTTTGAGGCATAACTTGGACTTCCTGGTCCTGAAAAAATAAAATTTGAACCCTGGATGATTTTTGTAAATTCAAAATACTCAACAGATTTAAAATCTTTTTTAGTTCTATAACTAGCAAGTTTGATATCTGTGTTTAAACTTACTTCATAAAATTCAATTAATTTTTCAACAAGCTGATCAGCATTTTCTTGAAATCCAAAAGGCGTATCAATTAATGAAGCAGACACGTCTTCACTTAATCTATTAAGTAACTTTCTGTGTACTGAAACTAGATTTGGGCTAGTCTCACCTGAGCCGAGAATGGCAATCGAACCTTTTACTTTTTTCATAGAAACCATTATAGGTATTTATTCATTCTTGAAAAATTGTATACTTAATATGTGATAAATTTATTAATTAAAATTCTTGAAATATTTACCCTTGATTACATTCCAAGGCTACCTGTTCAATTTAGAACAAAATTATATAAAACAGTTCTTCCATTAAGAAAATTAAGGGACAGGATATTACTAAATAAACCAAAAAGTCAATTTACTTTTCAAGATCGAATAGATTTTGCCAGAACATCAAGAGTTGGCTATGATTACTCCGGCTCAAGGCTAATTGAATATAACCGAAATGTTGATTTTGAAAAAATTGAAAATTCGGAATTAGAAATTTATAAATTTACTCCAAAAAATGCCAAAGATGACGTTTACGGTATTTATTTTCATGGAGGAGGTTACTATACGGGCAGTGTAACTTCTCATAAAAACATCGTTTCCCAATTTACAAATGATTTAGAGATTCCTTTTTATTTTTTTGAATATAGATTGACACCAGAGTTCAACTTTCCTGCAGCTCATGATGATGCCAAAAAAGTAGTAAATTTTATTACTGGAATAGAGGGAAACAAACAGTCAATATGGATGGGTGAGTCTGCTGGAGGGGGGCTTGCAACGGGTATTTTAGTTGATGATACATTTACAATTTCTCCAGATAAATTAGTCCTAATGTCTCCATGGCTAGACCTGTCTGACAAGAAAAGAGACAGAAAATATTTAAGAAATAAAGATATACTACTTGCTATTGATGGAGTTCATTGGGTTGGTGAGCATTATTCAGGCGATTATGAACCAAATAATCCAATTCTTTCCCCAGTTTTTGCTGATATTGATAATTTTCCACACACATTAATTCAGGTTTGTTCAAGTGAGCTTTTGTATAATGACGCAATTGAGTTTTCAAACAAACTCAAAAATAAAAAAATCGAGCACGAATTACAAATTTCGGATGATCTTTGGCATGCTTGGCAATTTTTTCCAATCCAAGAAGCTTATGATGCAAGAAAGAAAATTGTTTCTTTTGTAAAAGATAATTCTTACTCTTCACCAAAATGATGAAATGCAAAACCAAAGGGAAGCTCTAAGCGATTTTCCTTCATAAAATTTTCATCATTTAAAATATTAATCGTTTGATCATCTCGCGTAACTTCACCTTCATTTAAAACGATACTTCTTTTGCAAATTTCTAATGCCATTGGAAGGTCATGAGTCACGAGAATTTTAGATACGTCTAAATTATTAAGAATATCAATTAATTCCCTACGAGAAGATGGATCCAGATTTGAACCAGGTTCATCTAACACCAGAAGTTTTGGCTTTGATGCTAAAACACTTGCAATTGCAACTTTTCTTTTTTGTCCATAACTTAAATGATGAGGAGGTCGATCTAAATAGTCACTCATATTAACTTTATCAAGTGCATCAAGTGCTAATCTTTCTGATTCTTCATCGGTAAATCCAAAATTTTTAGGTCCAAACATTACATCTTCAATTACTGTTGGCATAAATAATTGGTCATCTGGATCCTGAAAAACAATCCCGACTGTTTTTCTAATCTTGCCAATGTTATCTTCAATGTAGTCGAGTTGATCTACACTTATTTCCGAATTTAAAGTTCCAAGTATTCCGTTCAGATGAAGAATTAATGTAGTTTTTCCAGCACCATTTGGACCTAATATTGCTAATGATTCTTTTTCTGCCAAATCAAAGCTTATTTTTTTTAGAGCCAAGTGTCCATCAGGATATGAATAGCTTAAATTTTTTATAGATAAGTAATTTTTCATAATAATTTATCTATACCAAGTATCACTAAAGAAGATACAACACATAAAGTAAATTTATATGATGTTTTATAACTTCGAGATTTAAACTCTATTGTTCCTTGAAAACCTCTTGAGATCATTGACAAATATACTCTTTCACCTCTTTCATAACCACGGATTAGCATAGCTCCAGATGCAAAAGCAATAGGGATGAGGGATTTTAAACCTTTTTCTAAGTATCCCCTCGACTTCATTGAAATTCTTACCCTTTTGAACTCATCTATAAAGACGTCAATATATCTAATTGTGAATGACATTATTGCAATTAAAATATTTGGAACTTTCAACTTCTGAAGACCATAAATGATTTCCATACTTGAAGTTACAGCAGTAAGAACTATTCCAATAGTTAGACCGAGAGTTGCTTTAAATAATATAGTTAACATATCATTTAATCCAGTCTGGTAAATGTTTAAAGAAAAAATTTCAAAAACTTTGTCATTGTTCTCACTACTTAAAAAAGGTAAAAATAATGCAAACAAAATGAAAGGAATATCAAGAGTCAGTCTCTTTAAATATGTTTTTAAAGGAATTTTCGAAAGGTATAAAATATACATAACGATCACGATGTGAGATAAAATCTGAAAGATATTTTGAACATTTGAAAATGCAACTGATAAGACAATAAGAAAACATCCTAGAACTTTATGTTGAGGTTTTACATCATTTAATTGGGAATTTTTGTGTAGAGATAAGTGGTGTTCGTGACTTGTGGGATACATGATATTATTTTAATGCAAAAGGTTTGCAATAAAAATAATTATTTACAATTCTTGCATATACCTGTGTAGACAAAATGATTATCGGTCAATTTATACATTGAGTTCTTTTCAATAATTTTTTCAACCGATTCCATAACTTTCACTGAAATATCTTCAATGGCATTGCAAATTTTGCAAACAATGTGAGTATTTTTTTCATATTTTTTTAGATAATAAATCCCGGAACCATGTTGCTGATGAGAGTGTTCAATAATATCTAATGACTCAAGTATGTCCAATGTTCTGTAAACAGTTGCTAAATCTATATCTTTTACCTTTTTTAAAGCTAAATTATATAATTCCTCTGCAGTGAAATGTTCGTGTCCTGATTCCTCTAATATATTGCAAATTGTGCTTCTTGATTCAGTTATTCTGTTACCATTTTTTTTTAGTTTGCTAATCAGATCCATAGTTAAAGTATAATTTGTGAAAAGATTGTTATTACATGAAAAAAATACTTTTAAAGTTCATAAATAGATACAGCCTAATTTATTTACCACTGGGATGGATATTTGGACTAGCTATATTTTTTATCGCTTTTGAACCATCAATCGTACTCTATATATTAAGTTTCTTTGTTTTAGGAACTTTTTTTGCATTGTATATTTTTAATTCAAAGAGAAGCCTTGTTTTAGATGATCACAATTTTGCAAATTCTGATTATACAATAATAGAATTCTATTCCGATTACTGACTAGGTTGCACTGCATCAAAATTCATAGTTAATGAATTCAAAAAATTAAATCCCGAGATACCAATTGTCTCAGTGAATGCTTCTAAGAAAGATTATCTAGAAATTACACAAAAATATAATTTAAAGTACACCCCAACATATGTATTAGTTGATTCAACTGGTGAAAAAATATACAAAAGGGTTGGTAATTTCAATATTGAGAAGTTTAACTCAATAATTTCCTAAGATACTTTGTCACCTATCATTGAACCTTCACTTGGTTTTAGCAACAATACATCGCCATTAGAATCTGTAGAACCAAGTATTAAACATTGACTAATAATTGGACCAATTTGCTTGTCGCCTAAATTTACTATTCCTATACATTTGAAACCGATTAATTCACTGGTGTCATAATTAGTAATCTGAGCACTTGTTTTTCTTATTCCAATATGTTTACCAAAGTCAATTTTTAAAATATAAGCAGGTTTTTTGGCTTCTTCAAAAACTTCCGCTGATAAAATTTCGCCAACTCTTATATCTAAATTGGCAAATTTTTCAACATTAGTTTCCATATAAAAAGTATCTTATAACATAATTAATCTATGTCAAAAATATTATTATTGTCAGCTGGAACACGCGTTGAGTCAAAAAATAATAAAATAGCAAAAATTACTGATGACTTTTTAGTTAATGAATTAAAAATTGATTGTTCACTCTACGATAATTTCTATGAGGGTGTTCCCTTTTTAAAAGATTACAATGATAAACAACCTGATTATGTAATCGATGTAAGAAACGATTTAATTAATAGTTCCAAAATCATACTTTTTAGTCCGGTATTCAATGGTGGTTATGTTTCACATTTAAAAAACATATTAGATTGGCTTTCATTAAGTTTTGATAAATATTCCTATAACGAATTATTTAAAAATAAAACAGTTGCAGTTGTTTCATCAGTTGATGGAAAAGGAAATAATGCAAAAAGTTCATTTATCTTACTGAAAGAACAACTTAAAAACTATGGACTTGATGTTTTTGATGAATTTTATCTTTTTAATGAGGAAAATAAGGTTGATGATTTTGATTCAAATAAGAAGTTAAGTACAAGCTACCACACCTTTATAAATTCATTTATCAACAGTTAAAGCTTGGTCAATTCTTTCAAACAATAATTCTGTTACTTTATCAATATCTAAATCATCGTTAGATTCTAATGGATCTAAAACATCTAAATGAATATCTCCTGGTATAAACCAAACTTTACCTTTAATCATTAAATTATGAGCATTGTGACTTACTATAGGAAGAATTGGAAGGTTGAAATCTTTAGCAATATGTGCAGCCCCCTTTTTAAAAGGTAATAACTTTTTTTGATTACTTCTTTTTCCCTCTGGGAATACCATTATCGAGTTACCGTCATTAATCACAGATTGAATTGAATCATTTATTTTATTTAGATCTAATGAAGTACTATCACGATCTATTCTGGGTAAACCAAGAATTTTTAGCACTCTACTAAAAATTGGAATTCTAAAGAGTTCAGATTTTGTTAAAAATCTAATTGATATTGGCAATCCATAGATATGTGTGAATATGTCTAGGGTAGAAGGATGATTTCCTACAACAACATAACTTTTATTTTTATCTATTTTTTCTAGGCCAGTTACCGTTAAATTAATTCCAACCATTTTTAATCCCATCCAGCCAAACAATTTATATAATTTTGTTGCAAGTTGCTTGCCATTTGGGATAGCTACTGTAGCTATAATAAATAAAATTAATATTCCAAATAAAATTAAAAATGTTGGAAACAAGATAAAAGTTTTTAATTTTGTTCGAAAATTTATAGGTGCCATATTGGTATTTTATAATCTTGAATAATAGAAATGAGTATTTATTACTTTTTTCTTAAATCAAAATAAGGAATAAAAAATTGTACAACTCTTCCTACTGAGAAAACAATAATTACAGAAGCTATACCAATCTTACCTCCAAGAAAAAATCCACAGGTAAACGCAACAGCTTCAATCAACGTTCTAGCTGTTCCTATTTTTAACCCTTTTTCTTCGAGTCCAACCATAACTCCATCTCTTGGCCCAGCGCCAAGATCACCACCAACATATATGGCTGTACCTAGTCCGATAAGTGTTATCCCGATTGATAGGCTCAAATATTGAAAAAATAGTGAGTTAGCAAAACTCATTAAATTAATAATGTAATCTGCTGTAAGTCCTATCCAAAAAGCATCAAATATCGTTGCTATTCCAGGCTTCTGTTTTAAAGGAATCCATAATAAAAGAGTTAATAAAGATGTTAATATTCCTGCTTGCCCATATGTTATTCCAATAGTTTTTGAAATGCCATCGTGGAATACCCCCCAAGGGCCTAAACCTAAATTTGCTAGATAGTTAAAAGCTACACCAACACCAATTAATGTAATGCCAATAATTGCCTGAAAATACTTTCTAACTCCCAACTGCATAATTTAATCTAACATTTATAAGAAGTTAAAATATAATGCATGAAACAATATTCAAAGCTTGCATTTGTAATTTTACTTTTCGCATCTTGCTCACAACAGGAAGCTATTTTAACTGATTTTGAATCAGAAAATATTGAAACAAGCACAACACAAATTTCAGAAGAAGATGAAACAGCAATAGTTGGTGAAACAACTACAACAATTGAAATAAAACAAATGGATAAATTTCAAGATAATCTTTTTGTAATTAATAAGGAAAAAAGTACGGCAAGCTATCTTGCTCCAAAAGACTTCTTAAATACTAATTTCGAGATAGTTAAGGGTTCAACAAATCAGATAAACGGTGGTTTTGAGCTTTCTCTAAATGAATGTGAACAGGCTGATTCTTGTTTGTATATTAAGAATTTACTAATTTCTGTCGATCTTTCAACATTAAAAAGTGGAAGCTCTATTAGAGATGGTGCTATAAAGAATAATTGGCTCGAATCTAAGTTATTTCCAAGTGCAATATATAAGATTGATCAAATAGTTCTTCCAAATAACAATTTTGACTCAAAAATTGATGAAACAGTAGTTGGAATTTTAACAATAAGGAATATTGAAGTCAGCATTCCTTTTTCTATAACTGCATACATGCAAGATGATCAGATTTACATTTCAGGAATCACAGAAGTAGATACAACATGGTTTGGTTTTGATGCTCCTACAAAATTTAATGCATGGGAAGTGTTAAATCCGATAGGAATTGAAATTGATTTTGTTGCAGAAAAATCAGATAGTTAAATTTGAATTTTAAACATTTAGAAAAACCTTTCCCAATTTATGATGAAGATTATGCATCAGTTGCAATCCTCATAAACAGTAAAAAAGAAATTTTGTATATAAAAAGATCTGACAATTTACCAACTCACAAAGGAGATATTGCTTTCCCAGGCGGAAAAAAAGAAGAATCTGATAGTGATATAGTTACCACCGCCTTAAGAGAGGTTCAAGAGGAACTCTTCTTAAATCCATCAACAATTCGTCCTTTTGGAGTACTAGATCCTGTAGATACTGTTGAATATAAATTTAAAGTTTTCCCAATTGTTTGTGAAAGTTTTGATAAACCTACAAAAATTAACAAAGATGAAGTTCAAGATTTTTACTTATTAGATATATCAGATTTAGATAATTTGAATAATTGGGAATTTAGGGGTAACTATGACAATGATTGGATTTTTAAGTTTGATGATCAGATTCTTTGGGGCGCAACAGCGCATATGACAAGAAATTTATTGAATTTAAATTTAGGTTAGACTTTCAGTCTCATCTTTTACTGCTAGGTAAAGTGAAATAAAAATAAGCATGAGAGTTACATAAAAAATATTGTTTACAATTTCATCTAAAAACAGATACCCCACAGCTATTCCAACAGTTGGCACTACATAGTCAACTAAGGTAGTAAATGTTGCTGACAATCTTTTTATTGTATAAAAAAACAACGAGTAGTTAAAAATGTCGATAAAAACTAAGCCAATAAGTCGAAATAGTTCAAAGGAATCTAGTACTTCAAATTCTCCACCTAGAATAAAAAATAAAATTATGGATAAGAATCCTCCAACGAGCCACTGTGTGAATAAATAAGTTTTGGCGGGTATATATTGAGAATGTTTTTTATTGGTTATGTTGCTAAGTGCTAATCCTTGGACACCAATTAATGCTAATATCCCGCCAGTAAGTAGATTACCTTCATTAGATAGTCCTGTTGATCCTGAAAGAAAAAGCAAGACTAATCCTAATAATCCAACAAAGACAGATATTATTTTTAATTTTGTTATTTTTTCTTCCTTAAAAAATAAAAATACCCAAAAAACAGTGAATAAAGGAATTGTAGATATAAAAATACTTTGTAATCCAGAAGAAATGTGTTTTAAAGCGTAAATAAATGTCCATCCGGGAATAAAAATTGCAAGAATTCCAGTCAAACTTCCTTTAAGAAAAAAAGATATATTGATTCCTTTTATAAAGTCTTTTGCACAATAAATCCCTAACAAGAAAGCAACAATCGTTATTCTTGCTGTAACAATAAATATTTCATTCACATTGTCTATTAATAAGCTTCTATTCAATAAGCCATGAAAACCAAAAAGAGATCCAATAAGAAGTATATTTCTTAATCCTGCATATGGAGACATTGGTGAATAGGATTTTATAAAATTACTCCATTTTGATTTAATTTATTAGAATAGCACATATGAAAACAGTTTTTTCAGGAATTCAACCTACTGGAAAAGTTCATCTTGGTAATTTACTAGGTGCGATCAACAATTGGGTTGAGTTGTCTAATGAAGAAAATAAAAATTATTTTTGTGTTGTAGATCTTCATTCGTTGACTACACATCCAGATCCTGAAACAATGGAAGAAAATATATTTGAAACTATAAAAGTTCTTGTTGCTTCTGGAATTAATTTAAAGAATTCGAATATTTATATTCAAAGTAATGTTTCAGAACATGTGCAACTCTCTTGGATATTATCAAATTTTTGCCAAATTGGGGAGTTACAAAGGATGACTCAATTTAAAGAAAAAGCAGATCAATTAGGAAACCATGCTGGAATCCTAACTTATCCAATTTTGATGGCAGCCGATATTTTAATCCATAAAGCTAACCAAGTTCCTGTAGGAGATGATCAAACTCAACATCTTGAGCTTACAAGAAACATAGTTGAGAGATTTAATAATACATATGGAGAAATATTTCCGTTGCCAGAAAGAAAAACAGGAAAAGTAGGAGCAAGATTAATGTCCTTGCGCCATCCTGAAAATAAAATGTCTAAAAGTAATGATGACTTAAATGGAACGATATATTTTGATGATTCTAAAGATGAAATTATTAAAAAATTTAAATCATCAGTTACTGATTCTGATGATGTAATTAAATTTGATGCCGATAGTAAAAAAGGCATCAGTAATTTAATTGACATTTACTCTTCTCTTAATGATTTATCCCATCATGAAGTAGAAAATAAATTTGAAAATCTAAAGTATGGAGAATTTAAAATTGAAGTTGGCGAAAGCGTTGTAAGCTACTTGGAACCAATTAGAGAAAAATATAACTCAATGAGTAATGGTGACATAGCATCATTAATTAAGAATAATCTTGAGGAAGTTAAAGATTCTGCAAAAAAAACAATGGATGAAATTAACTCAGCTTTAGGAATTTAGTTTCTTCTTTTATGAATGAATTAAAACCAATACCTGAAGAATGGTTGACCTTACTTAATGATGAACAAAAAGAAGCAATTGAAAATATCTATGGACCCTTATTAATAATAGCTGGTGCAGGATCGGGCAAGACAAGGGTTTTAACATATAGATATGCTCATTTAATAAAAACATATGGGATCAATTTTGAAAATGTATTAGCAATTACTTTTACAAATAAAGCCGCAAATGAAATGAAAGACAGAATAAGTCATTTGTTAAATCTTGAACTTTCTCCAAAATGGATTTCTACATTTCATAGCCTATGCGTCAAAATGTTAAGAATACATGGGCACCTTATTGGTTTTAATAATAACTTCACAATATATGACCAAAGTGATTCAACAAAATTAATTAGAAACTGTATGAAAGATTCAGATATAGACACAAAACAATATGCACCAAAGAGAATACAAGCAAATATTTCAGCTTTAAAAAATCAAAGAATCCTACCAGGAGAAGCTGTTGAATTTGCACAGTCATTTTTTGATGTAAAAGTTGCAGAAGTTTATTCTGCTTATCAAAAAAAATTAATGCTTGCGAATTCGATGGATTTTGACGATCTCCTCCTAAAAGCGGTTGAACTACTTGAAACAAGTGATAAATCATTAGATTATTGGTCTACAAAATTTCAATTCATCATGATAGATGAATATCAAGATACAAACATGGTCCAGTATCGTTTAATAGAACTATTGTCATCAAAACATGAAAATATTTGTGTTGTGGGTGATTCTGATCAGAGTATTTATGCATTTAGAGGTGCAGATATTAGAAATATTGAAGAATTTGAAAAAGATTTTAAAAATGCGAAAGTTATATCATTAGAAAAAAATTACCGATCTTCACAAAAAATTTTAGATATTGCAAACTCAGTTATATCAAACAACCCACGAAAAAAAGATAAAAAATTATGGACTGAAAATGAAGAAGGATTAGATGTGAATATGCTTGAATTCAATTCTGAAAGAGATGAATCAAGATGGATAGCTGAAGAGATAAAAAAGAAATTAGATAATGATGAATTTAATGAGATTGCAATTTTTTATAGGACAAATAATCAATCTAGATTATTCGAAGAAGAGTTAAGGAAACTAAGTTTAAATTACAAAGTTGTAGGTAACGTAAGGTTTTATGACAGGAAAGAAATTAAAGATATTTTATCTTACTTAAATTATCTAATTAACCCGGATGACACAGTTTCATTTGAAAGAGTTTTAAATGTTCCTAAAAGAGGGATAGGAGAATCTACACTTCAAAAATTAAGAGATTATGCAAATGATAACAATTTATCAATTTCAAAATCAATTGAAAATTTAGACCAAATTTCTAATTTATCTGAAAGGGTAAAAAAACAGATCACAAACTTTACGGATATTATTAATGAACTAAAATCTTTTGCTTTGCAAGGCCCTTCAAAAACAATAACAAAGACGCTTGAGCTTACTGGATATAAAGACGAATTAATAAAAGAGGGTACGCTGGATTCACAAATGAGACTTGAAAACTTAGATGAACTATTAACTTCTGCATTTGAATTTGAGAATCTTTATGAAGAAGATATCGAGGATCCATTTACCGTTTTGAGAGACTATTTAGAATCGATTGCCTTGTTTACTGAATCTGATGATGTTAACCAAGAAGATAAAATTTTACTGATGACGCTCCACAATGCAAAAGGGTTAGAATTTCCTGCAGTGTTCATGACAGGGATGGAAGAAAATATATTTCCAAGTCAAAGATCTGAAACCGATTTTGAGATACAAGAAGAAAGAAGACTTTGCTATGTTGGAATGACAAGAGCTGAGCAAAAACTATATTTAACATATTCAAATACAAGAACAATGTGGGGTGGAACGAATTACTACTTACCAAGCAGATTCTTAGATGAGGCAAAACCCTTTTATAAACAATTAAATGTTAATAAAGAATCCCATGAAGATATTAACAAGACTGTTGAAAGCATTGGAAAAAAAGTAATACATAAAAAATACGGAACTGGAATCGTGGAAGAAGTAAATGGAAATGAGATTACTGTAAATTTTGGTGATGAACACGGCATTAAACATTTAGATATTGAATGGGCACCAATAGAATTTGAGTGATATCTTTAATATTGGAAGTGTTATCATATAATTTCGTGGGGGAGTAATGGACTTATTTGAATATCAAGGCAAATTGTTATATAAAGAATTTGATATCAAACATCCAAATTCAAAGCTATTAAAAAATCTAATAGAAATTCAAGAATCAGTAGAACTAAGTTATCCAATAGTTGTAAAGGCACAAGTTCAAGTTGGAGGACGAGGAAAAGCTGGTGGCATAAAGATAGCTAACAATCATGAAGAGCTTATTAAATATTCAGATGAAATAATGGGGATGGATATTAAGGGGCATATTGTAGAAATTTTACTACTTGAAGAGGCTTCAAAAATTTTGGAAGAGTATTACATTTCATTTACTTTAGACAGATCAGAAAAAAAATATCTAATCATGTTGAGCTCCAAAGGGGGAATGGACATTGAAAAAGTTGCTGAAGATAATCCTGATGATTTGATAAAGCACCACATTGGAGCATCTGAAGAGCTTACTGAAGATATTATTCATGAAATTATTGGTAAAGCAAAATTAAATCAAGAATATACAAAAAGTATTACTGATATAATACAAAATCTATTTTTAATGTTTGTCAAAGGAGATTGTGACCTTGTTGAAGTAAATCCATTAGCTATTACCGATGCCGGCGTTATGGCACTTGATTCAAAAGTAGCACTAGACATGAATGCAAAGTATAAACATTCATATTTTGAAGATTTTGAAAAAGAAATCCCAATTCCAGAATCAGAAAAAAATGCAAAAGAAAAAGGTCTAAATTTCATAAAACTTGATGGATCAGTAGGAATAATTGGAAATGGTGCTGGCTTAGTTATGTCGACTCTCGATGTTGTTGCTGAAAATGGTGGAAATGCTGCAAACTTTTTAGATATTGGTGGTGGTGCAAAAGCTGAAACAGTAAGTGCAGCTTTAGAAGTCCTTGAAGCTGATAAAAATGTAAAGTCAGTGTTAATCAATATTTTTGGAGGAATTACAAGGTGTGATCTTGTAGCTGAAGGTATCGTAGAAGCAACAAAAGGGAAAGATCTTGTCTGGCCAATTGTAATCAGATTAGATGGTACAAATTCATCTGAAGGTTTAGAAATTCTTAAAAATAATCCAAATGAGAAAATTTTTATCGAAGAATCAATGGATTCTGCGGCAAGATTAGCAGTTGAAAGAGGAGCTTAAATGTCCATCCTTATAGATGAGAACTCTAGAGTAGTTGTACAGGGCCTCACAGGAAGGGAGGGCCAATTTCATGCACTTAGGAATAAAGCTTACGGAACAAATGTAGTAGCAGGAACTAGGCCTGGAAAAGGTGGAGAGAATGTAGAAGGAATACCAATTTTTGATACGATAAAAGATGCTGTTTCAGAAACAAATGCAGATGTAGCATTAACTTTTGTACCACCTTCTTTTGCAAAAGAAGCAGTCTTAGAAGCTGCTTTTGGAGGTTGTAAATTAATTGTATGCATAACCGAAGGTATTCCAGCAAAAGATGAGGCAGAAATGTATGATATTTTAAAAAAAGAAACCGATTCCTTATTGCTTGGACCAAACTGCCCTGGTTTAATATCTCCTGGAAAAGCAAATGTAGGAATAATGCCACATGAAATTACACTTCCTGGCAATATTGGAGTGGTTTCGAGATCAGGAACTTTAACTTATCAAGCTGTTCATGAACTTACCAAACTTAATATTGGTCAGTCAACCTGTATCGGCATAGGTGGAGATCCTGTTCCAGGAATGTCATTTATAGATGTGATCGAAAAATTTGAAAAAGATGATGATACAAATGGAATTGTAATGATTGGGGAAATTGGGGGAACTGCTGAAGAAGAAGCTGCAGAATATATAAAGAAAAATATTTCAAAACCTGTAGTATCTTACATAGCTGGAGTAACTGCTCCACCCGGTAAGAAAATGGGTCATGCTGGAGCAATCGTATCAGGAAATAAAGGAACTGCAAAAGTAAAAATTCAAGAGTTAACATCTGCTGGAGCAACAGTAGTTAAAACGCCAACTGAAATTGGAGAAGCAATGAAAGAAGCAATAAGTGGTTGAAAATCTTAAGAGAATAGATTTAATAAATGCTATTGAAGCTACCAGAGAGTCTTTTGATACAGACAGCCCTACAGTTCCATTTATTGAGGGTGATGGAATTGGAATTGATATATGGCCAGCATCAAAAAAAGTTTTCGATGCAGCAGTAGAAAAAGCATACAAAAACGATAGAAAGATTGATTGGATAGAAGTTTTAGCTGGTCAAAAAGCTTTTGATAATACAAATGAATGGCTTCCTGATAAAACACTTGAAACATTCAATGAGTTTGGTGTTGGCATCAAGGGTCCTTTAACAACTCCTGTAGGAGAAGGGATTAGATCGATCAATGTAGCCATAAGACAAGAATTAGATTTATACGTTTGTCTTCGTCCAATTAAATACTTCAAAGGAATACAAACTCCAACAAAAAATCCTCAAGACGTTGATATCACTTTGTTTAGAGAAAATACAGAAGATGTATACGCTGGAAAAGAATTAGAAAATTCAACGGGTGATGTTGAAAAGCTCAATAAATTTTTAAAAGAAGAATTTGGATGGGAAATAAGAACAGATAGTGGAATTGGTATCAAGCCTATATCCCAAACTGCATCAGAAAGGCTCATAAGAGCTTCCTTAAATTATGCAGTAGAGAACAACAAAAAGAATGTTGCGATAGTACACAAAGGTAACATTATGAAATATACCGAAGGCGCATTTAGAAAATGGGGTTACGATTTAGTTAAATCTGAGTTCTCAGATGTTGCAGTATCTTGGGAGGAATGTAAAGGTGAACCTGGTGATAAAATTTTGGTCCAGGATGTTATTGCGGATGCATTTCTTCAACAAATACTTATAAAACCACAAATGTTTGATGTTATTGCAACAACTAATTTGAATGGTGATTATGCTTCTGACGCTTTGGCTGCACAAATTGGGGGGATCGGTATTAGTCCAGGTGGAAATATTAATTATGAGAACGGAAAAGCAGTTTTTGAAGCTACACATGGTACAGCCCCAAAATATGCAGGCCAAGATAAAACAAATCCAGGTTCTTTAATTTTATCTGGAGTTATGATGTTCAGATATATGGGCTGGAATACGGCAGCAGATTTAATTGTTGAAACGATGGAGAAGACAATTCTTGAAGGTAAAGTTACTTATGACCTTGCAAGAGGTAGGAGTAATGCTAAAACATTGTCTTCGTCTGGTTTTGCTGATGCGTTAATTAATAATATGAAACCTTTGAAGAAAGATAAGAGGTAACAATGGAAAAAGTTACTGTGATAGGTGCTGGTAAGTATGGCTCAATGACGGCATTAAGAATTGCTGAGTACGACATTGTTAAAGAAGTTGTTATGACTGACATAGTAGAAGGGTTGCCACAAGGATTAGCTCTAGATATTAATCAGTCACGATTTGTAGAAAAATTTAATACCAAACTTGTTGGAACAAATGATTATAAAGATACAGCAGGAAGTGATGTTGTTGTAATAACAGCTGGTCTACCTAGAAAACCTGGAATGTCACGTATGGACCTACTTGAAGTAAATGCAAAAATTGTGGAAACCGTAACCCAGGAAATATTAAAATATTCTGACAATCCTTCAATTATTGTTGTTACTAATCCTTTAGATCAAATGACAACTCTTGCTTCACAGGTCTCTGGATTGCCAAAAAATAAAGTAATTGGGCAAGCAGGAGTATTAGATTCTTCAAGGTTTGCCTACTTCATTGCTGAAAAACTTTCTGTTGATACATCTGATGTCTATGCACTAACTTTAGGAAGTCATGGTGAGACAATGGTTCCTGTTCCATCTTTGTGCACAGTAAAAGGTGAGCCCTTAACTGATATTCTGAGTGATTCAGATATTAATGATCTTGTTGAAAAAACATCAAATGGTGGTGCCGAGATTGTTGGGTTATTAAAAACTGGAAGTGCTTATTTTGCTCCAGCATCGTCAGCAGCAACCATGGTGAGGTCAATCATCAATAATTCAAATGAAATTTTTCCAGTATGTGCTTGGCTAGAAGGGCAGTATGGTATTAATGATGTTTATCTTGGAGTACCAGCAAAACTTGGCAAGGATGGGGTTACAGAAATCGTCGAGTTTGATCTTTTAGAAAATGAAAAGAATGCTTTAATAGAAGCATCAAATTCAGTAAAAAGTAAAGTAGAAGAGCTTAATAACATAAAAAATCAATAAAATCAGCCTTTTAATAAAAAAACCCAATATTTATTGTATTTTTAAGAAATTTCCTCTAAAAAAACTATAATTATTGTAAGAAATATTAAAGAAAGGCAAAACAGCTATGAATAAAGACCAATTGGCAAGCGTAGTGGCATCTGAAGTAGGATTGTCACAATCAGACGCAAAGGCAGCTGTTGAAGCAGTTTTTGATGGCATAACAAACGGTATGAAGAACGGCGATAAAGTAAGCATCGCAGGTTTTGGACAGTTTGAGTCAAGATACAGGGCTGCAAGACAAGGTAGAAATCCAGCAACTGGAGAAACAATCCAAATTGCTGCAAAAAATGCACCAGCTTTTAAAGCTGCAAAAGGATTAAAAGATAGTTTAAATTAATTATTAATTTTAATCATTTGAAAAGACGGCTTAGCCGTCTTTTCTTATTCTTGTAAAAGCTTCAAGTCACCAGAAATTTTTATTTTTTCTTCAAACATTAAATCTTCTGGATGTTTTTCATTATTTTTTAACTGGTTAAATGTTTCTACTGTCATTTTGATTATTAAACCGTAATTATCGTGCTTGAGATTTTGAACTTTTTCTCCAGTATCTAAGTTTATAAAGAAGTCATCATCATTTTCGTCTATTAGATTCAAGTAAACATTACTTAAAGATTTTTTTGCTAGCTTTAGGTTTTTTAATACCTCGTCAATATCTTTATTTAAATCAGACATTAATTATTTAGAAGTGTTTCTCTTTTTATATCTTCAATTGCTTTTGTAACTTGAATTCCTCTAGGACATGCTGATGTACAATTAAATGCTGTTCTACATCGAAAAGCACCATTGACATCTTTTAATATCTCAAGTCTTTGCTTTGAACCTTCATCTCTAGAATCAAATACAAATCTGTGAGCATTAACAATTGCAGCAGGTCCAACATACGATTCAGCAGTCCAAAAAACGGGACAACTAGTTGTACATGCTGCACATAAGATACATTTTGTTGTGTCTTCAAATCTATCCCTATCCTCGGGCGATTGTAACCTTTCTCTATCGCCAGGTTCTTTTTCATTTATAAGGTAAGGCATTACCTTTTTGTAACTATCAAAAAATGGTTCCATGTCTACAATCAAATCTTTCACTACGGGAAGTCCACGAATAGGTTCGATTTTTAATGAATTTCCGACTTCTTTTACTAAAACTTGGCATGCCAACATGTTTTCTCCATTGATAACCATTGCATCAGACCCGCATACTCCATGTGCACAAGATTTTCTAAAAGAAAGTGATCCATCTTCAAACCATTTTATTTTGTGAAGTAAATCAAGAATTCTCTCTTCGGGTTCAGCATCAACAATATAATTTTCCCAGTGCCCTTTTCTGTCAGACTCAGGATCATAACGTAAAATTTTTATTGAAACATCCATTAGTATTTTCGCTCCATTGGCTCGTATTTGCCCAATTCCACATCTCTATATTTAAGATTTGCTGAATTCTCATTTTTAAATGCAAAAGAATGTTTCATAAAGTTAGTATCGTCTCTATCTGGATAGTCTTGCCTTGAATGAGCACCTCTAGATTCGTTTCTAGCGAGTGCACTTGATACTGTTGCTTCGGACATATCTAGAAGATAATCTAACTCTATTGCTTCTACAAGTTCTGAATTATGAACTTTACCTTTGTCGTAAATTGTAACATTTTCATATCTTTCTCTTAATTCCTCTAAAATTTCAGTCTGCTTTTCTAAAGTTTCTTTTGTCCTAAAGATTTTTGCATTTTCTTCCATAGAATCTTGCAAATCTTTTCTTATCTTTGCCACAGAGAATTCATTGGTATGTTCTTTTTCTATTAGATTTGTAATCTTTTTTGTTAGATCATTAGAAGCATTGTCGCTGAGTTGGTTTGGTTTTGTCTGTGTTACATAATCAACCATACTTTGGCCAGCTCTCTTACCAAAAACTACAATGTCTAAAAGTGAATTTGTTCCAAGCCTATTTGCTCCATGAACACTTACACAAGCAGCTTCCCCCGCTGCATAAACCCCAGGGAGTACCGTGCCTTTTTCATCACTTAATACCCTTGAATTTACATCTGTCGGAATTCCACCCATTGCGTAATGGGCGGTAGGTTGAACTGGGATAGGTTCTTCAATTGGTTCTATTTTTACATAAGTTCTAACAAAATCAGTAATATCAGGAAGCTTTTTCTTTATTGTCTCTGCACCAAGATGAGTTAAATCTAAATATACATAATCACTATCTGGACCTGCACCATTGCCTGCACTTATTTCAGTAGCAATCGCTCTAGATACCATATCTCTAGGAGCTAGATCTTTAATTGAAGGGGCATATCTTTCCATAAATCTTTCGCCATCTTTATTTCTAAGAATTCCACCCTCACCTCTGGCAGCTTCTGAAAGCAGTATTCCTAATCTATAAATACCAGTGGGATGGAATTGGTAAAATTCCATATCTTCCAAAGGTATACCTTTTTGATAAAGTATTCCTGGACCATCCCCTGTTAGAGAGTGAGCATTAGAGCTAACTTTAAAAATTTTCCCAAAACCACCAGTTGCAAAAGTAACAGCCCTAGTTTCAAAAATATGGATATCTCCTGTTGCAAGTTCATAAGCTACTACGCCTTGACAAATACCATCTTCGATTTTGATATCTAAAACTTGGAATTCATCAAAAAAAGTAACTCCCATTGAGACACACTTCTGATAAAGGGTCTGAAGGATCATATGCCCCGTTCTGTCAGCTGCATAGCATGCTCTAAATGCTGGAGATGTCCCTTCTTTGACAGTATGTCCGCCAAAACGTCTTTGTGCTATCTTCCCATTATCTAATCTGCTAAATGGAAGACCCCAATGCTCTAATTCAATAACAGCATCAATTGCTTCTTTACAAAGAATATCAACTGCAGGTTGATCAGCAAGATAATCGGATCCTTTAACTGTGTCAAAAGCGTGCCAGTTCCAATTATCTTCTTCTACGTTTGCGAGAGCAGCACTCATGCCACCTTGGGCAGCACCGGTATGTGATCTTGTTGGATAGAGTTTTGTTATTACCGCAAGTTTCATATGCGGAGCTGCTTCAATAGCAGCTCTGAGACCAGCACCGCCTGCTCCGACTATTACTCCATCAAATGAATGTTTAATTACTTTCATACTTGCCTTACAAATGCAACAATTGCATAAGTTCCTATTATAAAAAAAATTAAAGAAGTTCCATACAATGCACTATGAGCTAGCTTTTTTATTGTTTTATCAGCAATATTGTCATGAATTACAACTCTTAAACCATTTGTACCATGCAATAAACTCAGTGCTAAAAGAAGCCAATCAAATGCTCTCCAGTATGGAGTTTCCCACCTTGCAGCCACAAACTCATAATCTAAGTTAAGTGTGTCATTGAAGACGTGCATTATAAACATGTGCCAAACTGCAAGAAAAACTAATACAAGTCCACTTACTCTCATAAAAAACCATGCTTGAAGTTCAAAGCTTGATCCACCAATAGGAGGTTGACGCCTTCCCCAATCTGTTCTTGTAGTTTGCATTATTTTATTTCCAATCCGGTATAGGTCTTATGATACAATCAACAACTGTCGTCCCACTTGAACTTTTTTCAAGACACAAGTCAAAGTAAGAAGTAGTCATTTTATATGTTGTTGGAATAAAAATTACGAGGAAAATAAATAATGAAACGAAATTAAGCTGTTTTTGAAAATCTGATCCTTTACTCCATAAATCTACTGTGATTATTCTTAACCCGTTGATTGCATGCCCTAAAACAGCAGCCATAAGTCCAATTTCAGCAACCCGAAAATAAAAATTTTTGTATACTGCTTCGGCACCCTCATATATCTCCGGTCCTAAAAGAATCAATGCGGTTGAGATAATATGAAGAAGCAAATATCCAAAAAGCCCAACTCCAGTAACCCTATGAAAAACATATAGCCACATTCCAGTTTTTCCTTTGTAAACAGAACCAGTTGATACAATTTTTTGATATGCCATTAATTAATTATCCTATAAAAGCAATATAACATATAATTATTTAGGATATAAGCCTCTTGACATTACGACTTTACAATAATAAATTACACTTATGTGATTTAGTTTTTCAATATAAAAGGGGTGGTATGGAAAAATCAATAGTCGAAGAACTTATAGGCGGAATGCCTTCCTGGACCGAAGAAGCAAATTGTAAAGGAGCTGACGCTGACATTTTTTTCCCTGAAAGGGGCGCTTCTACAAGAAAAGCTAAATCTATCTGTAGAGCATGCTCTGTGCAAGAAGATTGTCTTGAATTTGCAATCGAAAACTCAGAAAAGTTTGGTATTTGGGGTGGTCTATCTGAAAGAGAAAGAAGACGAATCAAACGCCAAAGAATTCATGACAGTGATATCAGAGAAGTTGGCTAAGAAATACTAAATTTTTCTTTATAAGCCTGAAAATCTCTTTCTACACCAATCTCATCACTTTTTATAATTTCAGTAATAACATTATTTTCGTCAGTTATGTATGTGTAACGTAATGATATTCCAGCACCTTCATTAAAACATCCAAACATTTTTGAGACTTCACCATGCGGCCAAAAATCTGCAAGAATTGGAAACTCTATCTGATTATGTTTCGCCCATGCTTCATTTGTTGGACGAGCAGCAACTGTAATCATAACTGTGTCAGTGTCTGCAGATTTAAAAGAATCCAAATTATCACGTAGTTCACAAATTTCTCCATCACAAACACTGCTAAAAGGGAAAGGCATAAAAACGAACATTGTTTTTCTTCCTAAAGAATCTTTAGATTCATATTTTTCTTTATCATAATTTACTAATGAAAATTCAGGTATAGAGTCACCAATATTTAAGCTCATTTTTTATCTCCTTTTTCTAAAATATTTTAATAATGTTGATTATATAGGAGGCATTGACGTACGGGTTGCCCAATTAATCGGATCATACAATTCGTCGATAGTTGGAATTAAATCTGAATTACCTAAAATATCTTCTATGCTGAAGGTACTCTTTGAATCAACGAGATAATTCAAGAAATTATCAGAATAATTATCTAGTTCAGAAATTTTTGTTTCAATATCCTTTGTTGGGCTTTCGTAACTAGAAAATGATAAATCCATTAGTAAATCAAAGATGCTTTCATCTTGAAGAATTCCGAGATTTTTAGATTTTTGCTTTATCACTGATCTATAAAAACTTAATGGGGCAGCAATATTTTCAAATACTTTACTGGGATCAATACCCTCTACTTCAGAAATATTTGCAAACATCTCCTGAGGGTTATTGATTGCTTCAGGGTTCATATCAAAATTTATATCCTTTAGGTTTTCAATCATCTCTTCTGAACTTTTTGTAAGTGTGTTCATTATATTTTCAAAGGGTTGAGAATAATTACCAAGACATAATGTTGTATATTCAATTGCGAATAATCCTAACGTGAGATCATTTTCATTTGCTTCAAAACTTGTAATTTTTGCATTAAAGTTTTTTTGGTTTATACCAAGAGTTGCTGATTGTGGAAGTATTAGACCAAACTGACTCAAACCCCATGAAAATTTACCAAGTAATCCTGCAAGATTCCCAAATTGCATTCCAAAAATAGAAGATTTCATATTATTACCACCAATTCCTCCAAACAAAGATAATTCGGGTGATTCAATATTTTCAAAATTGAAATGCTTAATAGATTCAATAAACCACTGGCCATATTCTTTTGGAGTTAAGAAAGTAATTTCTATAGGCTTAAGTCCATTTGTTATTAATTCTTCCGATTTAAGCTCAATTACCCTAAATATTTGTTCATAATTTATCTCATTATTTGACAGTTCAAATGGGGTACTTTCCTCATCTTTAGTTATATGATTATTAATCTGTTTGGCCAATTCCCAATTAACATTTGACTCATCGTTGTTAAAAAGGTTAAAAAACTGGGAAAAAATATCTTCAGACATTATACATCGGAGGGTCTTAGATCGAGAGTAAAGTCGAGTGTTATAATATTTTCATTTCTGAGGATCTCAATAGTTATTTCATCTCCAGCTCTTTTGTTTCGAAGAATGGTTATCAATTGATCAAGAGTTGATATTTTTTCCCCATTAATTTTTTTTATTACATCACCAGGTAAAGCGCCAGCTTTACCTATTGCGTAAATGTCATTCGCTGGACCATAAAGTTCTTCAATTAATACACCCGAAAATATTCGTGCTCCATCATCTGCAACTTCAAAGTATTGAGCACCCAATATTCCTAAAAAAGCATGTAGAACTTGTCCATCGTCAAGAATGTCTTCAACTATACCCAATGCAAGATTAATTGGAACTGCAAAACCTAGTCCTTCAGCTCCAACATCTGCAGTTGCAATCGCAGTCGTTATTCCTATTAACTCACCATTGTTATTTAATAAAGCGCCCCCACTGGAACCTCTAGTGATAGGTGCATCTGTTTGAATTAAACCAAAAAGAGTAACTGCATTATTCATATTTTCGTTTCCAACATCTAATCTTCGGTCAAGGGCAGAAATAACACCTGTTGTTACTGTTGGAGCAGCACCTAAGGTAAGTGGATGACCTATTGCGACTGCTAAGTCGCCTACAAAAACACCTTCACTATTACCAATCGAAATTGGAGTAAGATTTTCATTTTCAATTTTTACAACACCTATATCTGTTAATTTGTCTGATCCAATAATTTCTGCTTCATACATTCTTCCATCTTCAAAAATTACTCTTACGTCAGTTGCCTCATCAATTACGTGATGATTAGTAATAATCAAACCTTTTTCGTTTATGACAACCCCTGAGCCGCCACCTATAGAAATGAAATCATTCTCAGCATTTCTTTCTCCAACCTGCAGTTGCACAATAGTTTTTGTAGCTATTTCTGCAATTGAAACAACCTTTGAAGAATCCACTCTTGGCATAACGAGCTCTTTTTCTTTAATTGTCTCTGTAATGGTTACTGGGTCAGGAAGAACAATTTCCTCCTCTTCAAAAATGCCAAAAAAGAATAAAAAAGATAACACAATTATGCTTGTGAAAAAAGATGATAAAAAAACTAAATTAAAAGAGGACCCTCTTTTTTTTGTTTTTTCTTCAACTAAATCTGAAATGTATTTTTCAGTTTCAAATAGTTCTTGTTGTTGATAATTATCTTCTTCCATATATATATATATATTAAATCTCTCTGGGGTGTACTTGTTTTGATACTCAATCTATGGTTTTTTTAGTAAAATTTCTCGTTATAAGTTAAAGTTATAAGATAAATGTTATCTGTTAAAAATTTAGAAGTCGTTTACCAAGATGTCATTTTGGTATTGAGAGGTATTTCCTTTGAAATCCCAAAGGGTGAAATTGTTGCCTTGCTTGGTAGTAATGGATCTGGAAAAACCACAGCTTTAAGAGCGATCACTGGACTTCTTGATACACAAAATGGAGATATTACAAAAGGACAGATTTTCATCGAGGATGAAGAAATAACAAATGCAGATCCATCAAAAATAGTAAATTTAGGAATAGCCCAAGTACTTGAAGGAAGAAGAATCTTTTCAGAGCTAAGTGTAAGTGAAAATTTAAGATTAGGTGGTTTTACTAATGACAGTGCATCAACCGAAAATATGGAAAGAGTATTTGAGCTATTTCCAATTTTAAAAACAAGGTCAAAAAATATATCTGGTTATTTATCTGGTGGAGAACAACAAATGCTAGCAATTGGAAGAGCTTTAATGTCAGATCCAAAATACTTATTACTTGATGAACCAAGCTTAGGACTTGCTCCTAAACTTGTGGAGCAGATATCAGAATTAATTGTAGAGATAAACACTCAGGGTGTGACAGTATTACTAGTTGAACAAAATGCGAATATGGCGCTAAAAATTTCATCTCATGGTTATATCATGGAGACAGGAAATGTAGTAATGGATAACTCCAGTGAGAAACTTATGAAAGATAAAGATGTTCAAGAGTTCTACTTAGGACTTAATACAGAAGGAACCGAAAGGAAGTCTTTCAAAGATGTCAAGCATTATAAAAGAAAGAAGAGGTGGCTTTCATGAGTAATGTCATCTCATTTAATGATATAAGTTTAAGATTCGGAGGAGTCCAAGCATTAAAGAATGTATCATTTGAGATTGAAGAGAATTCACTTTTTGCAATAATTGGACCAAATGGGGCTGGTAAAACTTCAATTTTAAATTGTATAAACGGAATTTATAAACCTACAAG
Source organism: uncultured Candidatus Actinomarina sp. (assembly GCA_902519845.1). Lineage (GTDB taxonomy): Bacteria > Actinomycetota > Acidimicrobiia > Actinomarinales > Actinomarinaceae > Actinomarina. Next base: position 325,396 of record CABYLQ010000001.1, read on the forward strand.
TGGGTCTATTAATATTTTTGATCAAGATAGTAAAGATTTGCATCCTGACAATATTGCTAATTTAGGGGTGTCACGAACTTTTCAAAACATTGAGCTATTTGAAAATATGACAGCCCTGGACAATATTTTAATCGGGGCTCATAGGCATGTAGATTATGGTCCAGTAAGAAGTCTTTTATTTTCTAAAAAAGTAAGACAAGAAGAAGAAAAAGCTCGAAAAATCTCTGAAGATGTAATTGATTTTTTAGAGATAGAAGAATACAGATATTCATATATTCTTTCCCTTCCATATGGAATACAAAAGCGAATAGAGTTAGCAAGAGCTTTAGCTATGCAACCAAAAGTTCTACTTTTAGATGAACCAGCTGCAGGAATGAATAACGAAGAAACAGAAGATATTGCAAGATTTATATTAGATGTCCATGAAGAATTAGGAATTACCGTCGTACTGATTGATCATGATATGAATATGGTCATGGACATTGCTACAGATGTTGTTGTTATGGATTTTGGGGAAAAATTATTTCAGGGCAATCCTCAAGAAGCTGCCAAAAATCAAAAAGTAATTGATGCATACTTAGGAGTGGGTTAAATATGTTAACAATCCAAGAAATATTTGATGAAATAAAAACAAGCGGGGGATTAACGCCCTCAAGAAGATTAAGAGATATTGCGACTAGGTTTCCCGATCAAGTAGCTTTTAGAGACAAACGATTCGGTATTTGGAATGAGATTTCTTATGGAGAATTTTGGACTCAAGTTCAGTATGTAGGCTCTGCATTAAATTATTTTGGTATTGAAAGAAGTGACAAGGTCGCCATACATTCCGAAAACAGACCTGAATGGTTGATTGCTGATATAGGCATTCAGTCACTTGGAGCAATAAGTGTAGGCCTATATCCAACAAACCCACCAGCTGAAGTCCAGTATTTATTAAGTCACTCAGAATCAAAAATTCTCTTCGCTGAAGATCAAGAACAAGTAGATAAAGCACTTGAAGTAAGTAAAGATGTTCCAAATTTATCAAAAATTATTTACTTTGAGGAAAAAGGACTTTTTAGATATGAAAGCGACAAGTTGATGAGATGGGATGATTTTTTAGACATTGGCAAAACTGAATATGAAAAAGATAAAAATTTTGTTACATCATCTATCGATCAAATAAAAAGTGAAGATGTGGCCTTAATGATTTATACATCTGGAACTACCGGTCCACCGAAAGCTTCAATGTTGTCTCATGGGAATATGGAATGGACTGCATCTATAATTCCAGAAATATCATTCACACCAAACATAAGTAACCCCGAATACTTATCGTATTTGCCATTGTGCCATGTATTTGGAAGACTTGTTGATGAAATAATAGCCATTAACTCAATTGGTGTGATAAATTTTGCTGAATCCATAGATACGGTTCAAAGAGATCTTGCAGAAATTCAGCCATCTATCTTTCCAGCAGTTCCAAGAATTCTGGAGCGTATGCATGCAGGAACTTTAGTAAGAATGAAGGATGCATCTCCATTAAAAAAATTACTTTTTAGAACAGCATCTTTTTTTGGAAATATTACTGCAAGCAGAAGGCTGGAAAATCCAGACGATTTAATAGCTAAAATTACGAATTTTATCGCTCAAATTCTTGCTTTCAGATCTTTAAGAAAAAAATTAGGTTTGTTAAATGTGGATAATGCTGTATCTGGTGCAGCTCCTATTTCACCAGAGATCTTAAGATTTTTTATGTCCCTCGGTGTTCCTATATACGAAGGATATGGAATGACTGAGAATTCAGCCATAGCAACTGGTAATACACCTGATAAGGTAAAACTTGGCACAGTCGGTACTCCTCAAGCTGGTACAGAAATTAAACTTGCCGAAGATGGTGAGATATTGGTTCGACATCCAGGTGTTTTTCTCGGGTACTACAAAAATGAGGAGGCTACGAAAGAAGTTTTGGACAGTGATGGATGGTTATACACGGGAGATGTTGGTGAATATGATGGCGAATTTCTAAAAATTATTGATAGAAAAAAAGACATAATTATTACAAGCGGAGGTAAAAATGTTTCTCCCTCAGAAATTGAAAACAATATTAAAACCTCCCCATTTATTAAAGAAGCGATAGTGATTGGTGATGACAGGAAGTTTTTATCAGCATTAATTGGGATAGAGTACGATATTGTATCTAATTGGGCATTAAGAAAAAATATTGCTCACACTACATATAGAAACCTATCGGAAAATGAAGAGGTTCAGAATCTAATTTGGGAAGAAATACAAAAAGCTAACGAATATACCTCTTCCCTTCAAATAAGAAAATTTAGAATGCTAACTAAAGAATTAGATCATGAAGATGGCGATTTAACAGCTACCCAAAAAGCAAAAAGGAATGTAATCATGGATAAATTTTCTGATTTGATAGAGGAAATGTATAAATGACAATCTTTTTACAAGCAACTTTTGAAGGCTTGTCACTTGGAGCAATTTATTCATTAGTTGCGATAGGTTTTGTTTTAATCTACAAAGCTACAGACGTACTCAGTTTTGCCCAACCTGCTTTGGCAGTTGTCGGAGCAGGGATAATAAGTGGGCTTGCAGTCGACCGAGGGGTACCTTTTTGGTTAGCGTTAATCATTGGTATCGTCTTTACTGGTCTGATAGGTTTATTAGTTGAAAGAACTTTCTTGAGGCCAATGGTTGGCGAACCAGTTTTTTCCGTAGCAATCCTTACAATCGGAATCGATATTTTACTAAGGACAATTTTAAATAAATGGATAGGAATTGACCCAAGGTACTTAGGTGATCCTTTTCCAAGTTTTGGAAATTTTGGATCTTTTGATGTAAGTGGTGTAACTCTAAAATATTTGGAAATTGCTGCGCTAATTACTGCACTGGTTTTAATCGGTATTTTAGGAGTATTTTTCAAACGTTCAAAATATGGTATTGCAATGCGTGCTACGTCATTCGACCAGGAGGCAGCTCTTGCTCAAGGCATTAACGTAGGTCGTGTTTTTGGATTAGTTTGGTTAATCGCTGGAATTTTGGCTGGCTTTTCTGGGTTTTTTATTACTGGAGGGTTTAACACATTGACCCAAGCAAGTTTCGTATCTGCACTTCGAGCTTTACCAGCTGTGGTAATTGGTGGCCTTGATTCTATTGCAGGAGCAGTAGTTGGCTCCTTAATAATTGGACTTACTCAGGGTTATATTGCATATTATCAACTTCCTCTTGAATCAATTGTTGGTTTTACTTTAGGAAGTGGGTTCTCACTTATTGCTCCTTATTTAGTTATGTTTATTATTTTGCTAATAAAGCCAGATGGTTTATTTGGTACAAAAGAAGTTGAGAGAGTATGAAAAAAAGGCCAGATTTATACACCAATTACAGAAATGAATCTTCAATATTTCCTACGACATTCCAAAAATTTTGGTTTGGGTTGTTACTGGTCTCATCATTTGCTGCCCCATTCATTCTCTCAAGCTATTGGGTTTTACTAATTACAACCTCTTTGCTAATTGCTATTGCCTCCTGGGGTCTGAATGTCGTTTCTGGGTATGCAGGTCAAGTTAATCTTGGGCACGGGGTATTTGTTGGCATAGGTACTTATGTTTCGTCAGTTCTAGGTGGAGTAGCTACTACAAGCGTCATAGGCTATGAACTTGATATGATTATTTGGTTGCCTCTTTCAGGATTAGCTGCAACTCTTATTGGAATAATTTTGTCACCGGTATCTGCTCGGCTTAAAGGATTAAATTTAGGATTGGTGACATTAGCACTTGTATTTATAGGATCACATTTTTTCTCAAATTTAAAATTCATTACAGGTGGAGCTGGTTTGGGAAGGAAAGCAGCAAAACTAACATTCATGGGTATAGATCTAGAAGCAGGAATAACAGTTGGTAATTTCATCCTTGAGAAAAATGATTTTATATATTTCTTTTCTTTAATTCTTTGTATTTTATTAGGATTGGGAGTCAAAAATATCACTAGATCTAAAATTGGAAGAGCTTTTTCTGCAATCAGAGATCGGGATATTGCTGCTGAGGCACTCGGTATTAATTTGTTTAAATATAAAATGTATGCTTTCGGAATTTCAAGTTTTTATGGGGGGATTGCTGGCTCGTTACTCTTTACTTTATCAGGAGGTGTAGAACCTGGAAGTTTCAGCCTTTTATACTCTATTACATTTGTTGCAATAGTAATTATTGGAGGAGTTGGTACTGTATTGGGGCCATTATTTGGAGCTTTCTTTTTTACAATGCTTCCTGGAATAATACAAGCTTTATTGCATGCATTTGGGGTTGGCGATGCTGGGTTTATTTTCAATCCGGCAGAGATCGAAAGAATAGTTTTTGCGTTTTTTATCATCTTTTTCTTGATATTTGAACCAAGAGGTATGTGGGGTATTTGGTTTAGGTTACGAAATTATTTTAAAGCGTGGCCTTTTTCCTACTAACTCAATGATTTTCTAGTAGTCTGAATATATTAGTACTAATTAATAAGGGGGAGAAAATGAATTCATTGCGAAAGCGAGGAATTATAATATTCTCAATTCTTTCCTTGGTAATTGTTGCTTGCGGAGGAGCTGAAGAAGAAGTGGTTGAAGAAACCGTTGAAGAAGTGGTTGAAGAATCACTTGATTCTCCAGCTGTTACTACTGCAACAAATATAACGACTGGTAAAGGTGTTAGTGAAGAACCTTGCCCAGCAGAAATTGGAGGAGTGCCAACAGGTGCCGATCCAAGTAAAGGCTGTATATATCTCGGGTTATTAAATGACTATTCGGGACCTTATGCACCTGCTGGACCAGCTCTTGAGGTTGCACAAAGAGCATTTTGGCTTTGGGCAAACTCAGCAGGAGGAATTGGAGACTACAGCGTCGCTATAAGAGAAGGTTTTGATACGGGTTATAACCCACAAAAACATCTTGAAGGTTACGTTTCCATGAAAGATGATGTTGCTGCATTAGCAATGTCACTTGGTACACCACAAACTTTATTCATTCTTGATGAAATGGATAAAGATAATATGATTGGTGTTCCTATGAGTTGGTGGTCAGGTTGGTCTTATAAATCAGCTGACAAAGGGCTAATCATTGAGTTTGGAAGCCAATATTGTGCAGATGGAATGAATGGTGTCGATTGGTTACTAGCAAATGTTAATCCTGGTGTTAAGACCATTGGAATTATGGCCTTTGCAGGTGATTATGGATCTGACTGGGCAGCTGGTGTAACAAAAGCTGCTGAAGCAAATGGTTTGGAAGTTGCATGGACTTATGCACCTCCATCTACAGAATTTGACGTTGCTCAAGCTGTTGGACTATTGGTCACACAGCCTGTCGATGCATATTTCCCAGCAATTGGAGCTACACAAATGGCTCAAGTTGCGGGTGGTGCTGCTCAACAAGGCATAACACCATTAGCAATGCTTGCTGGACCATCATTTAACAGTGCATTTGTCCAAGAAGGATTTGCGCTTAAAGGATTGTTCGAATCAGGTGCAATATATGCAATGGGCTTAGGTGTTGCTCCATACGAAGCAGATACACCTGGTCATGCAATAATGAGAGCAACAATGAGTCAAATCATTGATAGTGCTAACTCATTCCTAGTTGCTGGTTGGTCATCTCAGTATCACCTAAAAGGAGTTCTTGAAGCTGCTTATAAAGGTGGAGATATATCAAGAGCAGGTATCAGAAGAGCAGCCGCAAACGTTACGGTTGAATCTGATGGAATGTTCCCAGCACGAACATTAGGACAAGATAGAGCTGATAAAGCAGCTTATATTGGAATCCCAGATGGAAATGTTCCTAGTGGACAAACTGTTCTAGCATCCAAATATACTGGACCTTCAGCAGGTTCATATGATTGGGAATCAGGACCTTGTTCATAATTTAATTTATTAAATATTAAAAGAGCCGGCTTAGCCGGCTCTTTTTTTATATAAAATCATCTAAATTAGTATTCATGTATGGATAAATTCTTCAAAAAAAATAAACTTCTTAAAATTACTTTAATTACTTATACTTTTCTGATATTTCCATTTGGATTTGCAAAATCAGATTATTACTTTATGTCTCCAGGACCTCCTTATCAATGGAACATTGAAATCGAGAATGTTGAAACTTACGAATATGATGGAAACCTTTATCAATTAACCGTACGGAGAGATGAGGCAAATTACTTTGTATATGCTTGGGCTAGATTAAATAATCAGATTGATTTATATCCTAGAGAAGTTATTTTACCTGATGGTGTTACACCTCAAGAACTATCAGAAATAAGTATACAAAACATGGTGACTTCTGAAAATGTGGCAATTGCTGTTGCTCTTGATTCTTTGGACTATGAAATAGAGTCAGAGGGGGACGGTGTTTTAGTGGTTGGCCTGCTTGATGATTCACCAGTAAAAGACAAACTTATTAAAAATGATTTAATTATTTCTATAAATAATGAATTAGTAAGATCAGCTTCTGAATTTATATCAATGTTAAGAACGTATGAAATAGGAGACATCGTAAATATTGGGTTAATAAGGAACGAACAAGAATTAACCATTGAAACAAAACTAATAGAACATGTTGAGTACGAAAATGAACCTATGGTTGGATTTTTAGCTTCTACGCCAAATCAACAATTTATCTTTCCTTTTGAAGTAGATATTAAAACTGGAAATGTTGGAGGTCCGTCAGCAGGAATGATGATGGCTTTAAATGTTTACAATTTACTAACTGAAGATGACATAACTAATGGAAAAAAAATTGCTGGAACTGGCACAATTGAAATTGATGGATCAATTGGACCTGTCGGAGGGGTAAAGCAAAAAGTTATTGCCGCAAAAAGAGCAAATGCTGGTTTAATTCTTGTACCAATTGCTAACTATGAAGAAGCTAGTGTTTTCGCAGATGATAATACTCAAATTGTTGCTGTCGATTCTTTTGATAATGCCCTGAATGTAATTTTTGACTTTAGTTCACGTTAAAGACGAAACATAAATACAATTAATTGACATGGTAAATATTGGAAATCTAAATACAAATTCTGAAAGAAGAGGTTTTTCTTTCGTTGTCTTTATCGCAATTATTGGGTTTTCACTTGCAAGAGGTATTGCTAATTTTTATACAAACTACTTATGGTTTGATTCTGTAAATTTAGAAAGTGTCTGGATTAAAATTCTTTTCACCAGATCAGCACTTGTTGGAGCAACTTCTCTAGTTGCTTTTATATTTATATTTTCAAATCTAAGACTTGCAACTAGAGCAACCCCAGTAATGGATATATTTGAAGCATTCGATTCAGAAGATCCGCTAGCAAGGTTCAGAAATTTTGTAAGTGAAAGATTTGCAAGATTTAGATTGACTGGTGCAGTAGCTCTTTCATTATTTTTAGGAGCAGGTGCATCTTCACTTTGGGAACAAGTCTTATTATTTTTAAACAGAGAAGAATTTGGTGTTGCTGATCCTGTTTTTGACTTTGATGTTGCTAGCTACGTATACGGTCTTCCACTTTACAGACTTTTTGTTTCTTGGGGTTTTCAGTTAGTTACAATAACCTCTTTAGTAGTCATTTTATATTTTATTGCCACAGGAGCACTTCAATTAAGACCTGGAAGATTACCTGAAGTCAGTAGTGGAGCAAAGGCTCATTTATCAGTTTTACTTGCATTCATAGCTCTTTTGAAAGCTGTGGCGTACAGACTTGATGCTTTAGAACTTTTATATTCTCCTCGGGGCAAAGTATTCGGTGCAAGTTACACTGACGTAGTCGCTCATCTACCAGCATTGAATTTATTAATTCTCATTTCATTATTTGGCGCAATACTTCTACTTGTGAACATTAGGAGAAGGGGTTGGCTTCTTCCTGCAACAGCAATTGGCTTATGGCTAGCTGTATCAATTATTGTTGGGGGAATTGTTCCATCGGCAATTCAAAGGTTTAGAGTTGTACCAGATGAATTAAATAAAGAATTACCTTATGTTGAAGAGCACATTGACTACACAAGACTTGCATATGGACTTGATAATATTGAAGAGAGACAATTTGAGGCGTCGCCAAGGTTATCACAAAATGACATAAACGATAATACTCAAACAGTTGACAATATCAGACTTTGGGATCCAACTGTTTTGGCAGAAACGTACAGTCAGCTTCAAGAAATAAGAGCTTATTATGCTCTTGATGAGGTAGATGTAGACAGGTACGTAATTAATGGAGAGCTAACTCAGGTGATGGTCTCTGCAAGAGAATTAGATCAAACCAATTTACCTGCTCAAGGTTGGGTCAATCAAAAATTGCAGTACACCCACGGATTTGGAGTCGTATTTAGTCCCGCAAATAATGTAGCAAGCCAAGGACAACCAGATTTTTACGTCAAAGGCGTACCAGCAAACACTAGTGTCCCGGAACTTGAAGTTGATCAACCAAGAATATACTTTGGTGAGTCAGCTGACTCAGATGACTATGTTGTAGTTAATTCTCTTCAAGATGAGGTTGATTATCCACTCTCTACAGAAGGTCAATCTGTAGCTTATACAAATTATTCAGGAGATGGTGGTGTTGGAATTGGTTCATTCTTTAAAAGACTTGGGTTTGCACTTCGTTACAGTGAATTAAACCTCTTAATTTCTAATCAGCTAGGAGATGGCTCGAAACTAATTATGGAAAGAAACATCATAAGTAGAGTTAAAAAAGCAGCTCCATTTTTATATTCGGATAATGACCCCTATTTAGCTTTAGTTGATGGCAATCTTTTTTGGATAATTGATCTGTACACATTAAGTGACAGATATCCCTATGCTCAACCAGCTGATACAACAAGAATTAATGATAGATCAGGGCTACCTGGCAATTTCAACTATATTAGAAATTCAGTCAAGGCTGTAGTCAATGCATATGACGGGACAATGAAGTTTTATATATTTGATGAAGAAGATCCTTTAATCAAATCCTACTCTTCAATATTTCCAGCACTTTTTGATAAAAAATCAGATATGTCTGTGGATCTTCTTAATCATATAAGATACCCTGAAGATCTTTTTACTATCCAGTCTGATATGTACAGAGATTACCACATGAAAGACCCTAGAGTATTTTATGCAGATGAAGACCCATGGGAGATCCCCACTGATTCATCCACCACTCCAAGACTTGCTACTTTAAGAGGTGAGTTTAGTGAGATTGGATTTAAACCAATGCTTCCTTATTATTTACTGATGTCTCTACCTGGAGAGAGTGATTTAAGCTATTTAATTTTCCAACCATTTAATCCAGAAAACAGACCGAATATGCAATCTTTCTTAGTTGCTGATGCGGACCCAGAAAATTATGGTCAAATCATTGATTTTAAATTACCAAAAGGTGAGTTTGTTGATGGACCATCACAGGTCTCAACGAGAATAAATCAAGACCCAGATATATCTCAGATTTTTACTTTATTAGATCAACAAGGATCAAGTGTTATAAAAGGTAATCTTTTTGTGGTACCAATCAATCAATCAGTTCTTTATTATCAACCAATCTATCTACAAGGTGAACAAAACCCACTACCAGAATTCAAATTTGTTGTTGTTGTCTTCCAAGACAGAATTATTATGGCTGAATCTCTAAGTCTTGCTCTAGAGGGAGTATTTGGAGATCTTGATATAGATATAGACTTAGGTACAGATGACTCTGAAGAGACAAGTGCTATTGATTTATTAAACAAAGCAAATCAGTTATTTGATCAAGCGCAGAAAGCTTTAACTGATGGAAATCTTGGTAGATATCAAGACTTAATTATTGAAGTAGAAGAGTTGGTCAACAGAGCTATTGAAAGCTTAAATCAAAAATAAAAAAGCTTGAGTTAAATAATTTCTTAATTACTATTGATATTCAGCGCGGGGTGGAGCAGTCTGGTAGCTCGCTGGGCTCATAACCCAGAGGTCGTAGGTTCAAATCCTACCCCCGCTACCAAGCTATCTTATAAACAGATCTATTAAACGTTTTCTACCAGTTGAGGCTGCAATTAATTTTAAAGTGAATAATCCCATTATCCCTAGGAATCCAAAAAATCCTAAAAGCAATATAATTCGCCAAATTATTATTACATCCATAAGTTAATTATACGCAGAAACTATTTTTGTATTAACTTACGTAATCAAGAATCATTTCGTATGTCACTGGACCATTAAATGTATGCAATACTTCAAAATTTGGATCTAACAAAAGGGTGGTAGGTATGCCGCTCCAAAAAAATTGAGTAATAAATGCTTCAATTTTATCCTGTGATAATACATTCTGATAAGTTAGATTTTGTTCAAGGATAAACTCCTTGGCATTAGCTTCTGAATCATCAACTAATAAACCTATGACATAGAAGTTCCCAGTATCGTGTAATTCTTGGAGGTATCCTACTTCTTCTATGCATGGAGTACACCACGTAGCCCAGAGATTAATAATCACATATGACTCTTCGGCAATTTGAAAATTAGTATCTAAAACTTCATTAATATTCGATAAATCAATTTTTTGATTACTTGGGAGAATCTCCTCATCGACAGTTTCATTATCAAAAAATACTGAAACAATTCCAACCAGGACTATCAATGCAATTAAGATAAAATTTCTTTTCAACATAATTTCAATTTAATAAAGAATTGAACATAAAATACATAAGTATGAAATTTGAAAATGTTATTTATCCAGGATTCAATAAAACCTTTGAGGAACTTGGTTGTTTCAACTTAAACAAGAATAACGAGTTAGAGGTTTTTGATTATTTCAATATTGATTGGGTCCAATCTGCTGTTACTGAAATGATTAAAGAGATAGATAGCTCTGTACCTTTGAAATTTGTAGAGCCAACAACTGATGATATGGCTTCAGCTACCAAGTTGGTCAATGCAGATCTATCTATCGAAGATGTAAAGAAAAACTTCAATGTAGGAAAACGAATAATTGGTATTTCCTCTGGAAAAGGTGGAGTAGGGAAGTCAACAATCTCATCATTGATTGGCATGGGTTTCGCAAAGCAAGGAAAGAAAGTAGGCATATTAGATGCTGATATTTGGGGCTATTCAATACCCAAAATGCTTGGTGCTAAATTTCCACCAATTCCTTTTAACAATAGAATTTTTCCATCAAAAATAAATGGCTTAAATGTAATTTCAATGGAATATTTTGTAAAACAGGATGAAGCTGTAATTTGGAGAGGACCAATGCTCCACAAAGCAATAGAACAGTTTTTGTATGAAGTCTTATGGCAAGATATTGATATATTATTAATTGATATGCCGCCTGGAACAGGGGATGTCTCAATATCATTATCTCAATTTTTAAATTTTTATGAAACAATTATTGTTACTACACCTCAAAGTAATGCAACTGCAGTAGCTGAGAGGGCTGGAATAATGTCACAAAAAGTCAATTCAAGCATTATTGGAGTTATTGAAAATATGTCATATTTAGAAAATGGTAAAGAAAAATTATTTCCTTTTGGACAAGGCGGGGGAGAAGAGCTTTCCAAAAGACTAAATGTAGATTTTATAGGATCTCTTCCTCTCTACAACAACGTCTCTGAATATTCGGAAAGTGGCAATTTGGCTGAATTTGCATCTGATGAGAATTTTTCAGTCATTGAAAATATGGTGAATGCAATTAACAATATAGCCCCTAAGAAAAAACCTATAAATTTAAAAATTAATTAATTACTAAACAAATAATTCCGAGTAAAAGACAGTAGTATCCAAAATATTGAAGTTTAGAATTTGTTGTGAAATCCACAAGGAGTTTTATTGCAACTAGTCCAGTTATCATTGCAACGATTGTTGGAAAAATAATTCCTGAATTAAGTTCATAAGACTGAGTCACAAACGTTAGGCCCCAAGCGCCAAAAATTGTTGGAATGCCAAGAAGTAAAGAAAAGTAAATCGCATCTGCTTTCTTCATCCCAAGATACATCGCAGTAATTAATGTGACACCTGAACGGGATACTCCTGGAAGTAATGCAAAGGATTGAGCCAATCCAATTAGAAATGCATTATTTACGGTCAACTCTGTAATTGAAAACGTATCTTTGTTATTAATTTTTTCTGAGAATATTAAAAGTATTGAGAATAGGAGGTATGAGATTCCTGTTACTAAAAGAATCTGGGGACTCTCATCTATGGTGTTCTGGATCGGAGTAAAGAAACCAACTAAAGCTGCTGGTATCACACCGACAACTACCACTTTTAGAAAAAATAAAAAAGTTTCAGTACTTTCAAATATTTTTTTTATTCTTTTTCTATAAAATATCAAAATTGAAAATAGTGTTCCAATATGTAGAAAAGCAATATCATTTGTATTTAAATTTATATCTTGGCTTAAAGACGACAATATTACTAAATGACCGCTTGAAGAAATTGGTAAGAATTCTGTTATTCCCTGTAATACGCCAGTAAAAAATTCAAGCATCTATTTTATACTAGCTAAATGCCAGTCGTTGCAATCACTACATTTATAAATATTGAATCGTTGATTATATTCTGATTCAGCCCACCCACGTTCTTTTCTGGCCTCGTTTTCAGACTTAAATCTCTTTTTGTTACAGTTATCAATGATCATTTATCTCAAATACCACAATAAATTAAAAATACCTTAATGTAATAAAAACTTAATTTAATTTAAATCGGTAGAATCTAATCATGAATATTGTTGCAGTTATTTTTTGTTATTTGATTGGTTCAGTCAATTTTGCATACCTTGTTGCAAAATACAAAAAAATCAATATTCAAGAAATAGGTAGTGGTAATCCTGGCTCATCCAATGTTTTACGCGCACTTGGTAGAAATTATGCAATTGTTGTTTTATTGGGAGATTTATTTAAGGGAGTAGTGCCATTTCTCCTTTTTGGAATACAAACAGAGAGTATTATTTATGGCGTTATGGCTGTGGTAGGTCATTGTTTTCCGATTTTTTATAAATTTAAAGGTGGAAAAGGAGTAGCTACTTATTTAGGGACTGTTGTAGGTTATATAATTTTTCTTGCACCAGATTTGGCTATTTTATTTTGGCAGTTTTTCTTTATTCTCGGATTTGTTGTGCTTTATTTCGGAATATTCTATATTTTTAGGATTTCAGCAATATCAAGTCTCATTACTTGTACAGTTGGTTCACTTTATATCATTTTTCAAGAAAGTACAGCGTTAATCACAGCGTCTCAGATTCTAATTGTCGTTTTAATTTTCTATCAACATCGGGAAAATCTTTCAAGACTATCAAAAGGTGACGAGAATAAATTTTAGATTTCAAGAATAATATTTTATTTTGTTGTAATATATTTTTAAGAAGAGTTGAGGCAGGGCTATGAGTTCAACATTAGTTTTAATAGGTTTATTATTATCGCTTTCGATGGCGGTAATCCTTCCTGAAGTACAAATTTCAAAAAATCAAAGCAATTACTCGTTTATGATCTCTCGTGAATATGATTTTATGGTCAACAAACAGAGAAGAGGTTATTTGGTGCTGGGTTTGATAGCAATTTCAACTTTTTTCGTATCAATTCAAACCATGTCTGTTCCAATTTTTATAGCTCACCTCGTATTTGATGTTATCTTTGGCGTTTATGCATTTCTCTCGTTTCAAATAAGAAGATCTATGCAAATGCAAAACAACTTAAGTCTTGGAAATCAACAAGAAATGAAAAAAAAGGTAGAGGAAGAAAGCTACTTCAAAGAAGCTGTTTAAAACTTGAAATCACCTGAGCAGATTACAAATAGTCTCGTTAAAGAGTTCGATAAATTAAACGAGATTCGAGAACAGTCCTTAAAACTCTCTAGAGAAATTATCAAATCTTGTTCTAAATCTATACGAAATGTTCATAGAAATGATTTAGCTGAGGCTAAAACACATTTAGATGAAGCAAATAATAACTATAAAAAATTACAAACTTCACTTCAAGATATTCCTGAATTACGTTTTGCAGGATATGTAAATGATTCTGAGAGGGAATTAATTGAAGCATTTTTAGTTTACGAGTTTGAGAAAAATAATATACTTCTCGAATTTTCTACAATGAATGTTTCAGCTTCAAATTATATACAAGGACTTGGAGATGCCATTGGAGAGTGGAGAAGAAAAGTACTTGATAAATTAAGAAAACTTGAAATTGAAGAAGGGGAGAAGTATTTGGATGTAATGGAGTCCTCTATGGAGATATTTAATGAACTTGACTATCCAGATGCCCTTACAGGAGGTTTAAGACGCTACGCTGACACAGCAAGAGCGATCATTGAGCGAACTCGCTCAGATCTCACGAATGCTATAGTAAGTGAATCATTACGTAAGGAATTAAAAAATAACGAATGAACTACAAATACATTACCGGAGACAATTTAGAAATTACAAGTTCGGGGTGGTCTGAAGGTACTGTCTTGCAAGACATATATCCAGACTCTTCTTTTGTAAGTGGTGTGGAAAATCCACAGAGCATGAAGATGGTTCCAATTATCAGAGATCAAAAAATATATGCTAAATATACATTTGAGAAAAGATTTGAGGGAGGACCAGGTCTTGTACATGGAGGTATATTATCAACTGTTCTAGATGAGATGATGGGGTACGCTACCGTTACCCATAATCTATGGTGTGTTACAGCCAATCTTGAAGTTAACTACAGATCACCATGTCCAGTTGAAGAAGAGTTTGAGTTAAGTGCTTGGGTTACAAGGATCGATGAGAAAAAGATTTATACCGAGTCAATAATATTTTCTGGCGAAAACTTACATGTAGAATCTTCTGGATTATTTATAAATTTAGGTCAAGATCGCGCACAGACATTCTTCATAGCTGATAAGAACTATCCGTAATTTATATCTTCGAAGTCAAAAAGTGGCTTGTTGATTGAATAGTTATCATTGGATTCACTCCAGAACATCTAGGAAATACTGACGAATCTACAATAAAGACATTATCTAATCCATGTACTTTTCCATTTAAATCTGTGACACCTAAATTTGGATCAGGGTTCATTCTTGCAGTACCCATTTGATGTGCTGATCCAAGCAGCATTCGGAAAGGTTCATTTTTAACAGCTTTCATCTTATTTAAGAATTCTTCAATATCTTCATTTGATGACTTTTTCCAATGCATTGTTGGTGAAGTTGCAACCATAATCTCTTCTGCACCAGCTAAATAATTTGCTCTGACAAGGCTCTCCATTCCATGCATCAAATTATTATGATCAAAATCGTTTAAATTATAATCCCATAAATGTTGAGGGTTTTTATTAATTATTGATCCAGAACTTGTGTCTGAGGTAAGAACAATTCCTCCAGACCAATACTTATAACTTTCAATAAAATCATCAAATTTATCATTATTATTTGGAAAAAATGGAAAGAAAAGACTTGGATGCATTGGTAGCCCTTCCAAAAGATATCCATAATTGTCTTTCCTAAACAAATTGTCATCTGAATAGATTCCCTGCATTGTTCCTGCCCATGGTTTTTGCTCTTCTGAGAACTTACCTGCAACACCTGAAACAGGATGAAGTTTTAAATTGTGACCAAGCTGTTTATTTTTATATCCACTATCAAGCAGAATTTTAGGAGTGTTTAGGGAACCAGCTGCAAGGATGACTTTATCAACCGCGACTTTATGTAATACGCCGCTATTTTCAACATTAATGTGTGTTGCTTTTCCATTTGCTATATCAAGACTTTTGATATTGGTATCACTGAACACATTCTCAGGTTCAAATTTATCTTCTGAGAACCAAATTTTATTTGTCGAGTTGATGCTTTCGTCATAACGACCAAATGTACTAAAACCAGATTCTGTACAATCTGAATTACTTGTATTCCTTGGAATAATCTTATAACTCAAATCATTGAGCTCGATGCCCTCAGCCAATTTAACTTCTTTTTGTGGTACTCGATTATTTTCTACATCAACGTTTAATTCTTTGCATATATAATCCATGCTGCTCTTAAATTCACTCGAATTGAAATATTTATTTTGTCCTGTAAGGGAATCCCATTCATCTAGTATCTTGTCTGGGGTTCTTAAAGAGGTTGTCCAATTCACACTGGTACCTCCTCCAATTCCCATTCCGGCTAAAAGCAAGACTTTATAACCTCTAGTTTGTTGTATTCCATTCGTGTCATAGAAGTTGTGATACCCAAATGTTTCATTGTTTGTCTCACCGTTGCCATAACTACCTTTTTCGAATATACCTACTTCATATTTTTCTTGGAGTATATTAGCTGCGACACCACCACCTGAGCCACTACCAATTACTGCTACTTCTATACTTTTTGGAATAGATACGTCTTTTTTATTAATTGTTGTATTTTTATAGATTGGGTAATCAAGGTATTTATATACTGAACCCTCACCATCAAGAGATCTTGCAGTACTTAAACCAAATAATGCAGTGATTCCAGAACCTAGCTTTCTTAATATTGATAAATTAGAACTTTGTAAATTTTTTACAAATTCTGGAATATTTGAGTCCTTTATGAAAAGCTTTCTTAATCCAAAAGAAAATATAAAGAAGAAGCCTTTCAATTGAATAATTTCAGATCTGTCTGGAAAATTTTCAATGATAAAATCAAAATACTTTTTTGAGTTTTTTATTTCTTCCTGGTCAAAATTTGGATACAAACTAGAAAATATTGTATTAAACGATTTATCTATTCTTTTCCCCACCTAACAATTTTACACTCTCAATTATGGATATGACACATAAACTGTACTGTTATATTTCATGAATCTATCAAAGTTAAACTTCAAAAAAATAATTTATATGATTTTAGGAATTATAAGTTTTTCCCTGGGTGCAATTGGAATTATCATTCCTGGCCTTCCTACAACACCTTTTATGATCCTCTCATCAGTACTTTTTTTACGATCTTCTGACAGGATGTACAAATGGTTAATCAACCATCCAAGATTTGGTAAGTATGTACTTGATTTTAAAAAAGGTAAAGGAATAACTTTCAAAACAAAGATTTATGCACAAACAATGATGTTAGTTACCGTAACACTCTCCCTTATTCCTATCTCACCAATGTTTATAGATAATCCAGCTATTCGAATTGTATTGTTTGCTTCTGGGATTTTTAGTTTTTGGTTGGTTGGTTTTAAAATTCCAACAAATAAGTCACATGTGAATGAACCTAATAAAAAATAAAAAGATTTTCATCTTTCTTTTTGTAATCGTTTTTCTATATTTTTTTCTATCATTTTTTGTGGCTTTTTCAGCATTTAGTATTGGAGATGAAGTCTATGAATCAACACCTGAAAGTCTTGGTTTAATTTATGAGGAGAATGATATCTTGACTTCTCAAAGCTCACTTTCTACGTGGTGGATACCAAATAATTCTGATATCACAATAATTATGTTGCATGGGCTGAGAAGTCAAAAAGCTGATCAGGAAATATTGGATAAAATCGCAGAGTTTAACAATCTTGGTTATTCAATTATTGCAGTTGATTTCCGTAATCATGGAAAATCTGGGGAAGGTGATTTTACTTTTGGAGTAGACGAAGTAAATGACGTATTTAATACGATTGCATATTACAGAGATGCCAAAGATTTAACTAGGTTTGGCATTTGGGGGTTTAGTTATGGCGCAACAACTGCATTACTTACAGGATTAGATTTAGATCAGCAGAACTTAGGTGTTGAGATTGTTGGAATCTTTGCAGAAAGTCCCTATATGGACCTATTAGCTGTTTTTACCGACCAAGTTGCTTATAGGACGCCTCTTAATACTGCAATGGCAAATCTGCTTAAACCAGGGACAGTTTTGTTAAGTAATCTCATTTATAATTTTGAATTTAATTCTGTTCAGGAAAAGTTTGATTCAAGTAGTGGAATAGGAATTCCCACAATTTTAATTTCTTGTGGTAATGACGAAATCATCCCTGAAGGACAAATACAAGATTTGAAGGAATTATTGGGTGTAAATTCTTCTATTGAAGATTTTACTGACTGTCGTAATCATGGAGAAGCCCTTGAAAGCGATTCTGATAAATACAGGAGTTTATTTTCAAGTCTTTTTGGATCTTAATTGAACATTTACTTTTCAGAGTTTTGGCAGTTTTGGCAGTGATAGAGCCTATTTGAGGCCACAGGTATGCATTTATTCAATATTTCTTTTGTGTCTTAATTTGCTCGTTTATTACTCTTAATTTATGAACACAATTCTAAAACCAGATGAAATAATTGAACTCAAATTAATTGAAAAAGTTGAAATAACTCATGATACAAATCGTTATCGATTTGGATTCCCAAATGAAGATGATATTTTAGGACTCCCTACTGGTAAACATATTTCACTTATGTTTGAGGATGAAAATGGTGAACCAGTATCAAAATCATACACGCCAGTATCTTCAGATGTTGACAAAGGGTTTGTTGATTTTGTGATTAAAGTTTACAGATCAAATGTACACCCTGACTTTCCCGAAGGTGGTGTAATGTCTCAAAAGATTGATACCCTTGAGATAGGTGATAGCTTCTCATTTCGAGGTCCTAATGGAAGACTTGAATATATGGGGGATGGGGTATTTAATATTAAACAACTCAAGTCACAGGGTGGTGAAATCATTGAAAAAAAAGTTAAGAATGTCGGAATGATTGCAGGAGGAACTGGAATAACACCTATGATTCAAATTATTCGAGCTGTTTTAAGAAATGAAAATGATCCAACAAAATTGAGTCTATTGTTTGCTAATAAAGAAGAGAAAGACATTATTTTAAGAGACAAATTAGAAAATCCAGATAGAGACTTTTCAGATCGATTTGAGGTTCACTATACATTAGATAAAGCAGAAGATGGATGGTTAGGATTTACAGGTTTCATTAATGAGGAAATGATTAAAAATACTATGCCTGAACCTAGTGAGGAGACATTAATACTATTATGCGGACCACCAAAGATGAACTCTGAAGCAGTTAAGCCAGCGCTTGAGTCAATTGGCTATTCACCAGATTCAATCTTTAACTTCTAGTTCATAATTTATTTATCAATAATTCCAATTGGTTCAATGGGTGCGGAAGCTAGTTGTTGATAAAGATTTTCCTGATATTCCAGGCTATTCCAATTTTCTGTAAAAACATCTCCCATGTCACAATAAAAAAATAATGAATTTAGATATTTCTCCACATTTTCTGGAGATCCACCAACATATCTGTACTTGTAATATTCATATTCAATAAAGAATGCAAGGGGCAAACTATCATTTTCGTGGTACTCCCGCTCTTCCTCAAGCAATGAACATTGGCTATCTAGATCTCTATCTATATCTTCAAAATTGCTTATTTCTGTAAATAATGCATCACCATTAAGAGTTAATTCCTCCTCATATGGATTTGATGAACAAAATATGAAAAGAATTAATAAAAAAGAAAAGTACTTAAATCTCATAGAAACATATTATTTATTTTCTAATTCTATTTGAATCTTTTAGGTATATCGATTTTTGGCAGTTTTGTTATTTTTGGATTTTTATCAAATAATCCGATTCTCTCAACAAATTTCCACCCAAAGCCCTCGTGTTAAAGTAATTATTAGTTGCAAGGGATGTGTTGTAATCAATTGAGCCTTTTAAAAATGTATATTTTGTTAAAGGGCTAATTGACCCAAATGCAAGAAAATCATAATGTCTTGATGCTTTCAGATAATATCCAAAAGTCTGTTTATCAGATTCAACATAATTTCTATAAACCTCAATTTCAGTCAGTGAATCTGAATCCGTATAACCTGAGTACCAATCTTCACTGTAAATAAAATATGTATCTGAATTCAATTCAATTTTATTAAGTTCTTTTACAACTGGAACAAAATAAGGATCTTGAAGTATTAATTTATTGCATTCATTACTCATACAGTAGAGGAGCGCGGAACCTCCTCCGGTAGAATGTCCTAAAATTGAAATGTCATCGAAGTTCGTATGCTCCATTATTAAAGTTTGAATATTTTCTGAATAATTTTGACCATTTTTTAAAAACTTAATTGTGTCGTCTATGTCTATTGCCATTTCTTTCATCACTCCAAAAACATTAGATGACGCGTCTGTTGAGCCAGTATTGTAAATAGACCCACTAGGAAGATCAGTAAACATAGCCAATCCTGTATGATCAATTGCTATAACAACATAGCCTTCAGAGGCAATATGAATGAGTTGATCAGTAGCAAAAATTTTTTCACCTGCCCATCCATGAGAATACACAACCACAGGAGCTTTAAAATTTGAAAACTCTAAGTCAGTTCCAACTTCAATATGGGAAAGCTTAAGATGATTAAACAAAAATTCTGGAATATTTATCTGCCATGTACGGTTTAAATATTGTATGACTGATACACCCCAGTTTTCGCTTTTATATCTAACAATCTGATTTAGCTTAGTCTCCTCATTTGATGGGTAATAAATATCAATCATAAGCTCCCTATTAATACCCTTTGGGAGATTACTTAGCTCTTCAAACACAACTGGGTTTTTTCTATTATCTAGTTGAATATGTACTTCTTCATAACCAACTGAATATTTTTTATTTTCATTTTCAAAACTTGGTACTGGTAAAAAATAAATCAATAGCCCACTGATAATAAAAGTTGATGATAAGAGAAAAAAAGAAACAAATTTAAGGAAATTATTTTTTGCAGAATATTCAAATCTATATTTCACAACATAAATCAGGATCATTAGAAACAGTGGAACATATTGCCACTTAAAACCAACTATGTATATTTGAGAAAAAGAAGATAAAACAACCAAAATTAAAGATAAAAAAAATAATCTTTTCGATATAAATTTATTTAGCATCAGTCCAAAAACCAATAATAAAATTGCAATATCAAAAAAATCCATAATTAATTATATGTATATTTTTGTAATTAGAGACTTTACATAATGGACCTATTTACTTTTGGCAGTTTTGGCAGTGATAAAGACCATTTTGTTACCGCGGATATGCAAAAACATAAAAAAATATTAAATATGAATTAAATTACAAAAACAATAAACATTAATATGAAACTTATTACGAAAATGAATACAGACGTAGTTTTAACATTTTGTACTTTTGAAATCGTTACTGCACTATTTTTCATAGATTCGATGTACTCTAAAGCTTCATCCAATTTGTCTAAATCATAAATTTCATTATTTAATTTTAATTTGACGATTTTTTCTTCAATATCTTCAAGAATTTCTAAAGTTAGATTGGGTTTATCCCAATCAATTTGATCGGAAATAGGCTGATAGAGTTCATTAATTTTATTAACTGTAGAAAAAGTTTTATCATTTAGATGAATAATATTTTCTGTATTGAGTTCATCAGAATCAGCAACAAAATTTGTTAACCACTCTAAAGCATTGTCTGATAAATCATCTACATAAAGACTTTTCTTTTCATAGTAGCTATAACTTGTCTCCCAGGCTCTTTCTACTTCTTCGTTTTCCTTATATCTAAGGATTTCAGCGTTTTGAACATTTTCAACATCTCTAAAGTTTATAAAATAATTAGGAAAATTTAATATTAAATGATTAAATCTATGCATCATTCCGTAAACTGCTCCCTCTTCCTTTTCTGAATAATAATAATTTAGACTTTCAATAGTCTGACCGAGTTTTTCTTTATAAGATTTCATATTTCTCTCGGAATCTAAGTTTTTGGAAAACAATGATTCAAGTAACAAATACTCTCTTTGTGTGTTTGTCTTATAATCATAAATTTGTTTTTTAGTTGGAAGACTATTTTTTTGTCCAGATTTTCTAGTTGGAATGGTATCGAAGATATTTACAATTTTTGGGTACTCTAAATTAGCGAATATTTCCTGACAAAATTTGAAGACATTTTCTGCCTGCTCTTTATTGTGTTCATTTTTATTAGAAAATTTATATTCTGACCAGGCATTAAAGTCTGCATTTGATCCATCTTGGTATTCTAGGTTAATAAAAATTCCTAAAAAGTGAGTTAAATTCAATAAATGTCTGTACGTTAATTTTATAAATTCATAGTCAACCCTTTGTGTGGTATTTTCAAAAGGAAACATAACATATTCGTTTGCCATAAGTTCTGTTTTAATTTTATTGAAAATTTGAAAACACATTGTCACTATTTGTTAAAAATTTAGTTTAAGTGATTAATAAGAATCTAGATTTTGAGATGATCTCATTTGGAAAAGGAAAGTAATATATGAATATGTCGTATGAACAAACATTAAAAGCTGTTGATGACATTTTGCGAACAGATGCAGGTTGCGCTACACCAATAGATTATATTGAACAAACCTCCTGGATATTGTTTCTAAAATACCTTTCAGATTTAGAAAGTGAGAGGTCTGATGAGGCAACGCTTAAAGGCAAAGAGTACACACCATTATTTGCTGATGAATTTAAATGGGATAACTGGGCAGTGCCAAAAAACGACGATGGCTCTCAGGATATAGTTAATGCACTAACGGGAGATGATTTGCTTGAGTTTGTAAACCTTAAACTTATGCCGTATTTTAAAACCTTTAAGACAGATATTGAAAACTCAAACACATTGGAATATAAAATAGGTGAGATATTCTCTGAAATTAGTAACAAGCTACAAAGCGGATACACCCTTCGTGATGTATTAAATAATATTGACACACTTCGCTTTTTATCTATTGAAGAAAAGCATGAAATGTCCCATCTTTATGAAGAAAAGATAAAAGACATGGGAAATGCTGGAAGGTCTGGAGGAGAGTACTACACTCCAAGACCATTGATCCAAGCAATAGTTGAAAAAGTAAATCCAAAAATTGGTGAGACTGTTTACGACCCAGCTGTTGGTTCTGCAGGTTTCTTAGTTGAGGCATTTAAACAAATGTCTAAAGGCAAATTAAACGTTGAAGATGTAGAGACATTACAATTTAAAACATTTTATGGAAAAGAAAAGAAGTCTCTTGCTTACATTATTGCATTAATGAATATGATCTTACATGGTGTAGATGCACCAAATATCTTACATATCAACACATTGACTGAAAATGTTTTAGATGTTCAAGACTCGGAACGCCATGACGTCATCTTAGCTAATCCTCCATTTGGTGGAAAAGAGAGAAAAGAAGTACAACAAAACTTTCCTATTAAATCTGGTGAGACAGCGTATCTCTTTATGCAACATTTTATTAAGTTGCTCAAAGGTGGTGGTAGAGCAGGTGTAGTAATTAAAAATACATTTCTCTCAAATACAGATAATGCATCTATTTCACTAAGAAAAGAGTTACTAGAGACCTGTAATTTACATACAATATTAGACCTTCCTGGAGGAGCTTTTCCTGGGGCTGGGGTTAAAACAGTTGTGCTATTTTTTGAAAAAGGCTCTCCAACTAAAGAAATTCAGTATTATCAATTAAATTTAGAAAGAAATATTGGCAAAGGACAGCCTCTGAATTTAGATGACCTTGATGAATTTAGAAATTTAACTAAAGATTCAAATTCAGATAACATCTGGACTCTTGATATTAAAAATATTAATCAAGATAATTATGATTTAAGTGTTGTTAATCCACATATTGAAGATGATGTTTTACCTGAACCAAGTGAAATACTTAAAGAAATACAAAAGCTTGAGAAAGAATCAACTTCACTGCTTTCTGACTTGGAACAAATAATCAATGAAAACTAAATATTTAAGTGAAGTAACTAACATAAAATCTGGCAATTCAGCCCCACAAGGAGAAGAGCCATTTGTTAATGGTAAATATAATTTTTATCGTACTTACGATGTCGGCCAGATTAAACAAGGTGAAATTTTTGAATCTAGAGACAAAGTTAACAAAGAAACATACTCAAATTTAAAAATATTTCCAGTCAACACAATACTATTTCCAAAAAGTGGAGCATCTACTTTTAACAACAACAGAGTGATAATAAAAAAAGAAGGAGCAATAGCTTCTCACTTAGCAGGTATAAAAGCAAACCCAGAATTCCTAAATGATTATTACTTATATTATTTTTTATTAACAATTGATTCAAGAAATCTTGCTCAAGATAGTGCATATCCTTCTGTAAATTTAAAGCAAATCTCTCAAGTAAAAATCCCAGTCCCATCTCTTCGAGAACAAGAAAAAATTGTTGAGAGGTTGGATGAAATTTTTTCTTCAATTAGTGGGTCAATACAATTTTACGAGAGTAAATTAGAGAATATTTCTAAATTAAAACAATCATACATAGACGAGATTTTTTTTAACTACGAAGATACAGCAGATGAAGTAGTCTTAGACGATGTATCTACGATAGTTGGGAGAATTGGATATAGGGGCTATACAAAAAAAGATCTTGTTTCTGAAGGTTCAGGAGCTTTGTCATTAAGCCCTAGCAATATAAAAAATGATGAAATGACTTACATTAAAAACACTTTTATTTCATGGGAAAAGTATGAAGAGTCACCAGAGATAAAAATATATGATGGAGACATTATTTTTTGTAAGACAGGGTCAACCTATGGAAAGGTGGCAATAGTAAAAGATTTAAATTACAAAGCTACGTTAAATCCCCAACTTGTTGTTTTAAAAAATTTGAACATAGATAATGAAATTTTGTTTTACCAGTTATTAACATCAAAGTTTAAAAAATTCATAGAAAGTATAGTTGGAGGAACTGCAACCCCTACTTTAAGCCAGACAAACTTGGGCAGGGCTAAAATATTAAATTTAAATAAAAAAATTCAAAAAGATTTAATTATTAAAATCAATACTTTTTTGAAAAAACGAAACTTGTTGGAAAATAACTATAAACAAATGATAAATCTTTTAAAAGAACTAAAAACATCAATATTGACAAAAGAATTTAAATATGAATGAAGCAGAAACAAGAGCAGAGTTAATTGATCCAGCATTAAGAGATCTTGGTTGGACAACTGAAGATAATGTAAAAGTATCTAGGGAGTTCAAGATAAATAATGGAAGAATTCTCACTGGTGGAAGAAATACAGATCCAAAAATAGCTGATTACTTATTAACAGTTAATGACCAGGATTTAGCAGTTATTGAAGCAAAATCAGATGAAAAACCATTAAGCGAAGGAGTAGCTCAAGCAAAAAAATATGCTCAACTACTCCAGACTAGATTTACCTATTCAACAAATGGTAAAGAGATTTTACAGATTGATATGGAGACAGGTAAAGAAGAGAAAATTCATAACTACCCAACTCCAGAGAGACTATGGGATATGGTGCATGGAAATATTACTGACTGGGAGACAAAGTTTAATGAAGTACCATTTGAAACCTATAGTGGCACAAAACAGATGCGTTATTACCAAAAAAACGCAGTAAATAATATATTAAAAGCCATAGCAAATGGAGACCAGAGACTTCTCTTAACGCTTGCAACAGGAACAGGTAAAACCTTTATTGCTTTTCAGATTGCCTGGAAACTCTTTAATGCTCGCTGGAATAATAGAAATGCAGAGAATCAGAGACCACGAATATTATTTCTAGCTGATAGGAACATACTTGCTGATCAAGCATACAACTCTTTTAATGCTTTTGCTGAAGATGCATTAGTAAGAATTAGGCCTGGAAAAGTCAGTACATCTGGTTCTATTTTCTTTACAATATTTCAGACCTTTATGACAGGTACTGGTGAAGAAAATGAAGATATAGAAGAGTTTGAATTAAAAAGATATGAAGAGTACCCACCAGAGTTTTTTGATCTCATCATTATTGATGAGTGTCATAGAGGTGGAGCAAAAGATGAATCAAACTGGAGAGGTATTATGGAGTACTTTAAACCAGCAGTTCAGCTTGGTTTAACTGCAACTCCAAGAACAAAAGATAATGCAAATACTTATAAATATTTTGGTAAACCTGTGTATCAGTACTCACTAAAAGAAGGTATCCAAGATGGTTTCTTAACCCCTTACAAAGTACAAAATATTAAAACACTTTTTGACGAAGATTATGAAGAGTATGTTTATAGACCAGGAGACATTGTTCTTGAAGGTGAGATAGAGGAAGGTAAAGCATACTTCTCAAAAGACTTCAATAGATCCATCATTATTGAAGAAAGAGAAGAAGAGCGGGTAAAGAAGCTTCTTACTGAAATTGATCAGAATGAGAAAACATTAGTATTCTGCGCGACTCAAAAACATGCCTTATTAGTTAGAGATTTAATAAATAAATATAAAGAATCAGAAAATGTAGATTACTGTCACAGAGTAACTGCTGAAGATGGTGAAATAGGTGAAGAACATTTAAGAAGCTTTCAAGATAATGAGAAATCTATCCCAACTGTTTTAACTACTTCACAGAAACTCTCTACTGGCGTAGATGCTAGAAATGTCCGAAATATTGTGTTGTTTAGACCAGTAGGTTCAATGATTGAATTCAAACAAATTATTGGAAGAGGGACAAGACTCTTTGAACAAAAAGATTACTTTACAATCTATGACTTTGAAGATGTCTATCTAAAGTTTTTTGATGAAGATTGGGATGGAGAGCCTATTGATCCAGATCCTCCAACTGAACCCAAAGAACCTAGAGAGCCTAAGGAACCAAAAGAACCAAGAGGGCCTAGAGAGAAAGTTATTATTGAACTAAGTGATGGGAGAGAGAGGGAGATTACCCATACAACAAGAACTTTTTTCTTTGGAAAAGAAGGACAAACGCTTACTGCCCAACAGTTTATTGAAGAGCTTTACAACACCTGCATGCTTCCCGAGATATTTGAGTCTGAAGATAAATTGAGGGAATTGTGGTCTGTTCCATCAACAAGGAAAGCCTTACTTAAAAGTTTAGAAAATGCCGGATTTGGATTTAATGATTTGGTTGAAATACAAAAAATTATTGATGCTGAAAAATCTGATATCTTTGATGTTTTAGAGTTTGTTGCTTTTGCTAAGAAACCATTAACTAGATTAAAAAGAATAAAAGATGCTGAAGAAATAATGCAACATGAATTTAACGAACATCAAATGGAGTTTATAAATTTTGTATTAAGTCAATATGAGAATGAAGGTGTTTTAGTATTAGATGATGAGAAGCTTCCAATTCTTCTTGAGCTTAAATATAAATCTTTACAAAATGCCAAGCAGATTTTAGGCGATTTGACTGATGCAAGGAATATATTCTTAGATTTTCAGAAAGTCCTTTATAAGGTTTAATCTAACCCAACAAAAACACCTCATTTTTTAATATTTGATACCTAAATTACATTGAAATACATGATCTCTAGAAACTTTCAATTATCTTTAGAGTATGAACCAGGGCATTAAGTTCTATAAAACATACGATGTAAAAAAAATATCCGAGTGTCATCAATCTATTGGGCCAAAAACCTTAACGCCAAATTCTCGATTGGACAGATGGAGTGGCGTTCATAATGCAATATCTGATTGGATGGTTAACGATGCTGATGACGAAGTAGCGGTAAAAGTAGCGGAAGAAAACTTTCAGTATTATGACCCCCTCCAGAGAAAAATAATGTCAGAACTCTTTGCACGATTTAGGGCGTTAGTTCCAAAACCTTTACCACAAGTAAACATAGATTTTTTTAGACAAGAAGTATCTAAAGATATTGATGGTGAACAAAAAGGTATGTATACATCATTCCAATATCAGTTTCAGGATGAAGACAATACTGAATATATAAAACTCAAAGCAGGAGTATCAGATGTAGAAGACATAGATAAAGCAATAATCGCTGAAACCAAACTTGAAGGAGAGACATTTCTAACAGCTCAACTGATCAATGATGATTTTGATGAAATAAAAGAACCTGAAAACTCTAAAGAGATAATTGAAAACTATTTCGAGACAATCAGAGAATTTGAAACCAATAGAAAGCAAGCAACACCTGGTTTACATTGTTATATGTGTTCTCGTCCATCGAGATGTGGCCAGTACCCTGTAGTTGACGGACAGGAACCAAAGTCAAATTTTAGAGGGATCCTCATAAGCAAATCCAATTTGATGAATCTAGGAACATGTGAACGTTGGACATCTTGGAGAGCTCAATATGCAATTCCAAAAGATATTGAAAAAGAATCGTTTGAAGCAGAACTTGGGCAAAAATTTCATACTTACTCACAAATAATGCTTGAAAAAAATGAAGATATATTTGGGAAAAAAGAAATAGAGCGCTTAAAAGAAATGCTTGGAAACGAAGAAGAAAAATTTGCGGTACAAATCCTTAAAAAATATGAAGAACTTATTCAAGCTCTAGATACTGAAGTAGAAAATAAAAATGATCTAGAAATTAAATTATCGGAGTACGGTCTTGGATTCTCAGTAGTTACGGATGGGATAGTTTCTAATTCAAAAATGGAGTTAAGAGATCACAAAGTAGCGGTTACCTTTATGGGGCAAGCAGATCTTGTTGGACGATATAAGGGTAAAGGGCTCGTAATAGAGCTAAAAACTGGTCAAGAAAGTAATGATGATTTAACAGAGGCAGAGCTATACGCATTAGGTGCAAAATTATTGCTTAAAGAAGACGAAGTGTATGTTTTTCATATTTATACAAATAAAGATGGTGGAAAGTTAAAAAAGAGAAAATTTGGCGAAAGTGAGTTTGATTCAATAATTAAAAAATTCAAGGATAAAGCACAAACAGTCGCGAATTGGAATCCTAATGATTCGTTATCACCTTCTTTTAATGTTGGTGATTGGTGTGCTAATTGTGACTACCAAACAACATGTCCTGAATATAGATAAGGTTTTAGTAAGAACTATATGAGAATATAATTAAATTGATGGATTTATCAGTAACACCAGCAAGTTTAGTTTCCTCGGTTTATGAAAAATTAACCGAGAATATAAACAGTTTAAGGGCAAGAAAAGATGCCCCTCTTACTCTTGCTGAAAAACTTCTTTTTGGACATGCAACAGACATTTCATCTGTTTCTTTGAATAAAGGTGAAGATTATGGAGATTTTGCTCCAGATAGAGTCGCCATGCAAGATGCAACAGCTCAGATGGCTTTATTACAATTTATGCAAGCAGATTTACCTGAAACAGCAGTACCAACAACTGTCCACTGTGACCATTTAATTCAAGCATATGAGGGTGCAAGTACGGATCTTCAAGTTGCAAACAAAACACATAAAGAGGTTTTTGATTTTCTAAGAACTGCTTCAGAAAAGTATGAAATAGGATTCTGGGGACCAGGGGCTGGAATTATTCACCAGGTTGTTCTCGAACAATATGCATTTCCTGGAGGAATGATGATTGGTACTGACAGCCACACACCTAATGCTGGGGGATTATCAATGATCGCCATAGGAGTCGGAGGTGCTGACGCTGTTGATGTCATGGCTGGTATGCCATTTAATACAAAGATTCCAAGTTTGATTGGTGTTAAATTAACAGGATCATTGAGCGGCTGGACGTCACCAAAAGATATTATTTTGAAAGTAGCAGAAATTCTCACTGTTAAGGGAGCTACAAATGCAATAGTTGAATACTTTGGCGAGGGAACTCAAACTATTTCAACTACTGGTAAAGCAACCATTACAAATATGGGTGCAGAAATTGGTGCAACATGTTCAATTTTTCCATACGATGAAAAAGGAAGCGATTACCTAAAAGCTACCGGTAGAGAAGAGATAGCTGAATTAGCAAATTCTAGAATGGACTTACTAACTGCTGATGAAGAAGTTTTCAAAAATCCGAAACACTTTTTTAATCAAGTTATTGAAATTAATCTTGATGAACTAGAACCACATATTGTTGGACCGCACACGCCTGATCTAGCACGCCCTATCTCTGGATTAAAAGAAGATGCAAACGCAAACGACTATCCACTTAAGATTTCTAGTGCATTGATTGGATCATGTACAAACTCATCCTATGAAGATATTGGAAGAGCTGCATTTATTGCTAGAGAAGCTGCAAAGCATGGTTTAAAAGCAAAAGTTCCTTTAATGGTTACTCCTGGATCTGAACAAACAAGAGCTACGATTGAGCGTGATGGCTATCTTAAAGACTTAGAGGCAATTGGTGCAACAGTCCTTGCCAACGCATGTGGTCCTTGCATTGGACAGTGGAAAAGAGATGACATAAAAGAAGGGGAGAGTAATTCAATTGTTTCATCATTTAATAGAAACTTCCCTGCAAGAAATGATGGTAACGCAGAAACGTTATCTTTTATTGGATCTCCAGAAACAGTAATAGGACTGGCCCTTGGAGGCACGCTAGATTTCAACTTTCTTGATGATACTTTAACAAGTAAAGATGGTGAAGAGATAACACTCAATCCACCAATTGCAGATGAATTACCTGATAAAGGATTTGAAGAAACTTTAGAGGGATTTATTCAACCTACACCAGGTGATGATGTAGAGGTGGTAATTGATCCTGAATCAAATAGATTACAAAGACTAACTCCTTTTGAAGCACCTAATGAAGGTGAATACGAATCAATGAGTGTATTAATGAAAGCAGAAGGAAAATGTACAACTGATCATATATCACCAGCCGGTAAGTGGCTGCAATTTCGAGGTCACCTAGAGAACATTTCTCAAAACTTATTTAATGGAGTGAATAATGCTTTCGCAGAAAATGCTGGCGATGGAGTAAATGTTTTGACAAAAGAAGTTGATACGTTACCAAATATTGCAAAAAATTATCATGCTGAGAATGTTAGCTGGGTTGCAGTCGGTGATGAAAACTATGGAGAGGGATCTTCAAGAGAGCATGCAGCAATGGAGCCAAGATTTAGAGGATGCAAAGTAGTTCTGGTAAAAAGCTTTGCAAGGATTCATGAAGCAAACTTGAAGAAACAAGGTATCTTGCCTTTAGTTTTTGATGATAAAAATGATTATGAAAAAATTGAACAATTCGACAAAATGACAATAAAGAGTCTTAGCGATATAAAAGTAGATACACCAATAGAGATTGTCTTAGAGAAAGAAAACGGGGAGCAAGAAACCATTAAAGCCAATCACTCTTTATCTTCTGATCAAATATCGTGGTTTTTTGCTGGTTCTGCATTAAATTACATCAAATCTAAATAAATGGATAGCATCTCTGACAAAGTTAAAAAGATAAGAGTTGAGTATGAAGACAAGCCACTCAATTTAGAAGACCTCAATCAAGATCCATTAGAACAATTCAATGCATGGTTTCAAATTGCTATCGACGCTGAAGTAAATGAGGCAAACGCTATGGCTATATCGACTATAACTCAAGAAGGAACACCAAGGTCTCGCTATGTACTGTTTAAAGATATTGTCGATGATAAATTAGTTTTTTACTCCGATTATCAAAGCAGTAAGGGTAAAGAGATGGATAACAATCCAAATATTTCTGGATTATTCTTCTGGCCTGAACTCCACCGTCAAATAAGGCTTGAAGGTATTATCTCGAAGACTTCAGATGAAGTTTCTGACAACTACTTTGCTTCCAGGCCAAGAGGTGCACAATTGAGTGCAATAGCATCCAGTCAAAGTTCTGAAATAAAAGGACGAGAAACAGTTGAAGAGAAAATTCAAGAATTAGAAAAAGAATTCGAAGGAAAAGATATACCAAGACCTGATAACTGGGGTGGATATGCCATTGATATAAGTTTTTGGGAGTTTTGGCAGGGAAGAAGAAGCAGAACCCATGATCGCTTTATTTACGTTAAAAATGATAATTCATGGGAAATAACTAGACTATCACCTTAAGAAAAAGTTTTATGAGAGATATCAAAGTAACCAAGAATTTTATTAAATCTGAAAATACATCAGTTCTCTATGAGTCAGGTAATACAAAAGTATTAATAACAGTCTCTATTTCAGATAGAGTTCCAAGATGGCTTGAAAACTCAGATAAGGGCTGGATTACAGCTGAATATAACATGTTGCCTGGCTCATCTGATCAAAGAGTTTCACGAAAATCTTTCGAAGGGGGAAGGTCAAAAGAAATATCAAGACTAATTGGAAGATCACTTCGATCTGTATGTGACCTTGGAATATTAAATGGATACTCAATCACAGTCGACTGCGATGTTCTTGATGCAGATGGAGGAACAAGAACAGCATCAATCAATGGTGCATGGATTGCACTTAATGAGACTTTCAATAACCTTGTTGATCAAAAAAAATTAATTCAAAACCCCTTAACAAACCAAATTGCTGCGTTGTCAGTTGGAATAGTTGATGGAGATTTTATTGCTGATTTAGATTATGAAAAAGATTCAAGTGCCCAAGTAGATTTAAATCTTGTACTAAATGACAATTATGAGATATTAGAAATTCAAGGAACTGCTGAGCAAAAGCCATTTTCTAAAGAAGACTTAGATAAACTTTTTGAAATGACCAAAGAAGAGGTTAATAAAGTCTTTGATGTACAAAAGAATGTATGAAAATCTTATTAGCGAGTAAAAATAAGAACAAGTTCAAAGAAATAAAAGAGATTTTTAAAGATTCAAAATTTGAAATAATATTTGATGACGACCTTGAAGATGTGGTTGAAGATAAAGATACTATCTTAGGGAACGCTCAAAAAAAATCAGAAGAAATTTTTCTTAAGCATAACATTCCTGTCCTTTCTGATGACTCAGGACTATTTGTAGAAGAATTAGGAAATCTACCTGGAGTCTCAACTGCTCGATACGCAGGGGAGAATGCTTCAGACCAAGAAAACATCGAAAAGATGTTGAAAAATTTATCAAATGAAGAAAATAGAAAGGCTTTTTTTAAAACGGTCATATATTTTTTTGATGGAGAAACCAGGTTAGATACTGAAGGAATATTAAATGGTCAAATAACTACGACTCCCCGAGGTAACAATGGTTTTGGATACGATCCTATTTTTGAAATAGACGGATCAACCCTGGCAGAGTTAAGTTTTGAGCAAAAGACTGACATAAGTCATAGAAAAATTGCTGCAAAAAAAATGTGTGATTTGTTAACAGATACTTTTGCAGAATAAATATTTTTTGTGTAGACAAGCTAATAAACGAAACTATTATGAATTCATGATTAATTTCATAATTATTATTTAAGAACAACGAACTTTTCGTTGTTACCCTTGCGTTGCAGGGGTTTTTTTTTGGAAGAAGAAGAATGAAGATAGACATATTTGATACGACACTAAGAGATGGCTTTCAGCAAGAAGGCATATCACCGTCTGTAAAAGATAAATTAGCTATTGCAAAGCTAATTGATGAACTGGGTGTTGATTTTATCGAAGGTGGTTGGCCTGGGGCATCGCCAAAAGAGAAAGAGTTTTTTGATACAGCAAAGAAAGATTTGAATTTAAACAATGCAAAATTAGTTAGTTTTGGATCTACACGTAAATTAAATACCAAAGTTGAAGAAGATCCACAAGTTCAAGCATTAATTGATTCAGAAACTGAATATGTCTGTATTGTTGGAAAATCCTCAAATCTGCACATCACTAAAGCTTTAGAGACGGATGTAGACAATGCTATCTCAATGGCAGTAGACACTGTGAGATTCTTGAAGGAAAATAATCGAAAAGTATTTTTTGATGCAGAACATTTTTTTGATGGTTTAAAAGAGAATGCAGAAGTGACTCTAAAAATCCTCGATTTAGTTGTCAAAGAAGGTGTTGAGTGTTTCATCTTTTGTGATACAAACGGAGGAACTCTTCCACATGAGGTTACGGAACTTTTAAATCCAATAATTGAGAAATATCCAAATCAAGAATTTGGTGTTCATTTTCAAAATGACAATGGCTGTGCAGTCACCAATTCTTTGGCAGCTGTAAATTTAGGTGTAAAGCACGTACAAGGAACAATGAACGGTTATGGGGAGAGAACAGGAAATGCAGATTTATGTACTTTGTTACCAAATCTATCTCTCAAGATGAATCTAGAAACAGTTCCTGAAAAGTCTCTTGAAAAATTAACTCCTATTGCTAATCACATTGCAGAACTTGTAAATATTGCAATAGACTCAAGACATCCATATGTTGGGTCATCAGCATTTACTCATAAGGCAGGGTTGCATGCATCAGGTATGTCAAAAGATAATACATTATATGAACATATCAATGCAAGCCAAGTAGGAAACTATACAAGAACTACAGTTTCTGAGTTAGCTGGTAGAGCAAGTGTCATTACAAAAGCAAAAGAATTTAATATTGAGTTTTCAAACGATGAAGCCAAAAATTTGATTGAACAAGTACAAAACTTAGAATATGAAGGTTTTCAATATGAGGCTGCTGATGCATCTTTATATTTATTGATGAAAAAAATTAAAGGTGAAGAACCAGAATTTTTTTCTTTTGAGAGTTTTCGAGTTTATTCCGAAAGAAGAAATTCACAGAATGTAGTCTCCGAAGCAGTTTGTAAGATTACTGTTGAAGAAAACAGATTTGTAACAACTGGTGAAGGAGTAGGACCTGTTGATGCACTGAATAAAGCATTGAAATCTGCCTTAAAAAATAACTATTCTGATGTAGATAAGATTAAATTAACTGATTATAAAGTAAGAATTATTGATTCATCAGATGGTACGGAAGCAAAAACAAGAGTACTAGTTGAGTTTACGGATGGTGAGATGATTTGGAGCACAATCGGTGTGCATGAAAATATTATCAACGCATCTTGGAATGCCTTGTGTGATGGTTTTAATTATTATTTTATGGAAAGTTCATCGTAAAATTTTTATAATTACCTTAGGTAATTAAAAATGTCAGAAAAAATTGAAAATCTACTTGGGGAAAATAGAACTTTTGATCCACCTTCAAGTATTGTTGAAAACGCAAACGCTACTAAAGAATGGTTTGATTTAGCTGAGCAAGACAGATTAGCCTATTGGCAAAAACAGGCCCTTGAGAGAATTACTTGGTATAAAGAGCCAACCGAAATTTTAGATGATTCCAATTCACCTTTTTATCAATGGTTTAAAGATGGAGAATTAAATCTATCTTATAACTGTCTAGATCGTCACTTAGAAACAGATGGAGACAGAGTTGCATTTTACTGGGAGGGAGAACCTGGAGACACTCAAGAGATTACCTATCAAGATCTTTATGAGAGAGTTTGTAAATTATCCAATGGCTTAAAAGAGTTAGGAGTCAAAAAAGGGGATAGAATAGCAATTTATCTAGGCATGACACCAGAGATCGTAATTTCAATGTTGGCATGTGCAAGAATAGGAGCTGTTCATTCAGTTGTTTTTGGTGGTTTCTCTGCTGAAGCATTAGCTGATCGTATAAATGATGCAGAAGCAAAGGTGGTTATTACCGCTGATGGTGCATGGAGAAGGGGAGATATTGTCCCTTTAAAAAAGAATGTAGATGATTCATTAAAACTAACAGACCATATTGAAAGTGTTGTAGTTGTAAAAAGAACTAATAATGACGTAGATATGGTTGAGGGATTAGATTATTGGTATCACGATTTAGTAGATAAACAAGATTCAACATGTGAACCAGAGGTCATGAATGCAGAAGATATGCTTTACATACTTTATACATCTGGCACTACCGCAAAACCAAAGGGAATAGTTCATACACAGGCCGGATACCTTACCGGAGTAACTACTACACATTCGGCAGTTTTTGATGTAAAAGAGGATGATATATACTGGTGTGCTGCTGATTGTGGGTGGGTAACTGGTCATAGCTATATTGTCTATGGTCCTCTTGCCAATAAGACAACGAGCGTTATGTATGAGGGAGCACCAAACGCTCCAGATGAAAAAAGATTGTGGAGTATTGTTGAAAAATATAAAGTAAATATTTTTTACACAGCTCCAACTGCAATAAGAGCATTTATGAAGTGGGGAGTAGAACATCCTCAAGCACATGATTTATCTTCTCTAAGGTTATTAGGAACAGTTGGAGAGCCAATTAATCCAGAAGCTTGGATGTGGTACCACGAAAATATTGGAAGCGAATCTTGTGCGATTGTTGATACATGGTGGCAAACTGAAACAGGATCAATCATGATCACTCCACTTCCAGGTATCACCAGTACAAAACCAGGATCTGCTTGTGGACCGATGCCAGGAATTGATGCAATTGTTGTAGACGAAAAAGGAAACGAAGTTTCAAAAGGAGAAGGTGGATACCTTGCAATAAAAACACCATGGCCTTCAATGTTGAGAACAGTTTTTGGAGATGAAAAAAGATATATCGATACCTACTGGTCAAAATATGATGGAATGTATTTTGCAGGAGATGGTGCAAAATATGATGATGACGGATATTTCTGGTTACTTGGAAGAGTGGATGATGTAATGAATATATCAGGTCATAGGATATCAACAGCTGAGGTTGAAAGCGCCCTTGTTGCACATGAGTCTGTTGCAGAAGCTGCAGTAATTGGAAGAGCAGATGAAATTTCTGGAGAGGCAATTGCAGCTTTCGTAACCTTGATTGGTGGCTTTGAAGGAAATGATGAACTGATCACGACTCTACGACAACATGTAAGTGATAAGATAGGACCTATCGCAAAACCAAAAAGTATTGTGATAACAAATGACCTTCCAAAAACAAGAAGTGGAAAAATAATGAGAAGACTACTTAAAGATATTTCAGAGGAAAGAAAACTTGGAGATGTTACAACACTTGCAAATGCAGATATCGTTTCAGAATTACAAACCAGATCATCAGAGTCAGCTGATGAATGAAAGAACTCACTCATGGGAGACACCAAAGGATGTTGCTGAAACATTATTAAATCTAGACAAAGAAGACCGTCGAAAATTCTTGAGAGAGTACCCACCTGGTTCAACGGGTATCGGCTCGTTAATGGGATTCACAAAAATTGAAATAGATGATGATGGCCACACTTCTTTTTATTGCAAGGCTGAGGAATTTCACTATAACCCAATTGGTAGTGTGCATGGTGGTCTTGCAGCAACGCTTTTAGATTCCTGCAATAGTATCTCAGCACAATGCAATTTAGATAAAGGATTTATAGCTTTAACAACAGATATTAAAGTAAATTATTTGAGCCAGATCACAGTTGATACCGGTGAGATAGTAGCTACTGGTAAGATCGATAAATTAGGTAGAAAAGTCATTTTTGTATCTGGAGAACTTAAAGATATGAACGGTAAACTTTTGGCTACAGCATCCTCAACTGAACTTGTTGTTCAAATTTTCTAATTTTTAGTGCGGATGAGAGGACTCGAACCTCCACGAGCAAAGCTCACTAGATCCTAAATCTAGCGCGTCTACCAGTTCCGCCACATCCGCTAAATGTCGCGTGGGTCGCCGGGGACTTGAACCCCGAACCTGCGGATTAAGAGTCCGTTGCTCTGCCAATTGAGCTAGCGACCCTTTTTACAGATTAACTTAACTAATAATACTTAACTATAAATTTTTTGATTTATTGTTTCCATAAAAGCGTTATCATGGAACAATAATTAGACGTGCGGGCTGTGGCTCAGCTTGGCTAGAGCGCCTGCTTTGGGAGCAGGAGGTCGTGAGTTCGAATCTCACCAGCCCGACTAGTGCGGGTGTAGCTTAATGGCAAAGCTCCAGCCTTCCAAGCTGGCTATGAGGGTTCGATTCCCTTCACCCGCTCAAGAGGCTCTCGTAGCTCAAATGGATAGAGCAACAGACTTCTAATCTGTAGGTTATAGGTTCGAGTCCTATCGAGAGCGCCGAGGTGATCGTAGCTCAGTTTGGTTAGAGCGCCTGGTTGTGGTCCAGGAGGTCGCGGGTTCAAATCCCGTCGGTCACCCCACCTTATTTAGGAGAAAAGTTGAAATATAAAGTAAAGAATGCAGGTGATTTTGAAAAGCAGCTCGATTTAAAAGTTGACTTTCAAGATCTTGATCAATATAAGAATGAAGCTATAAATAAAATATCTAAAAATTTGAATATAAAGGGTTTTAGGCCTGGAAAAATACCAGCAAACATAGTTACAAGGGAAGTCGGAGAAGATGCAATAAATGAAGAAGCAATTGAAATGTATCTTCCAGAAAATCTTTTCACAATTCTAAAAGATGAGGAATTAAATCCTGCCACTAGACCAGTCATAAAGAAGATTGAGAAGAAAGATAAAAATTATGATATTGAGGTTTTAATTACTTTATGGCCTACGTTATCAAAACTTCCAAAGCTAGAGCAAGAAGTTGAAGTTGAATCAATCAAGCCAACCGATGAAGAAATGGATGATCAGATAGATAGAGTAAGAACTCAATTTGCTGAAGTCTCAAAAGTAGAAAGGTCACTTGATAGTGGAGATTATGCTTTGATTAATGTTTCTGCAAAGAAAAATAATGAAGAGCTTAAAGATTTTGCTTACAGTGATTATTTATATGAGGTAGGAACAAATATGTTAACACCCCAACTTGATTCTAAATTGATAGGTGTTTCACCCGGTGCAATCGTAAAACTAAACGATACTATTCCACAATTACAGATAGAAGATGCTGAGATAACTGTTTTGGTAAAAGAAGTAAGAGAAAAAATACTTCCAGACTTTACAGACGAGTGGGTATCAGACACAACAGAATTCGATGATATAAAAAACTTAAGAGAGGAACTCGAAAAAAATATTGAGATGGTTAAAAAAAGACAAGTAGCTTCTCAATACCAGGGTGAACTAACAAATAAATTAATTGAAGAGGCAAAGATTGAACTACCAGAGCAATTAGTTATTGCTGAGATGGACAGTATTCTTCAAAATTTTATAAATGAATTGGCTCAAAATAATATAAAAATGGAGGACTACTTTCAAGTTACTGGATTAACTGAAGAAGCTTTAAGAGATGACTTAAATAAGCAGGCTACAAGAAATTTAACCATGGTAGTAATTCTAGATAAAGTAATTGAAGAACTAGATATCAAATTAGAAGAAGAAGATACTGCACTTATTGATGAACATATAAAGACATTAGATAGCCTTGACGAGGTTGAAATCACTACTCGTAGATTAAATCTTGAAGCGGAATCACTCAGAAATAAAGCTATGTTGCATGTTTTAAAGTCAGGTAGCTCAGTAGACAAAAATGGTGAAAAAGTATATCTTCAAGATGTGTACAATCAAGATACAGATACAAGAGAGGAAGAATAACATGAAAAAAGAGCCTTCAAATTATGTTGTACCTACAGTTATTGAGAATACAAATAGAGGCGAGAGAGCTTTTGATATATATTCAAGGCTTTTAAAAGATAGAATTATATTTCTTGGCACACCAATTGATGATGGTGTAGCAAACCTTATAATGGCACAATTATTACATTTAGAATCTGAAGATCCAGAAAAAGATATTTATATTTATATCAATTCACCTGGTGGCTCAATTACATCATTATTTGCAATCTATGACACAATGAAATACATCAAACCAGATGTTGCAACAGTGTGTATGGGACTTGCAGCCTCTGCTGGCGCAGTAATATTAGCCGGTGGAACACCTGGAAAAAGATACTCTCTTCCACATGCAAGAATAATGTTACATCAACCAGCTGGTGGTGCAGAAGGTACTTCAAAAGACATTGAAATTCAAGCAAAATTGATTACAGATATGAGAAATCAAATAAATGGTCTTTTGGCTGATTTTACTGATAAAGATGTAGAACAAATAGCTGTTGATACTGACAGAGATTTTTGGATGACCGCGCAAGAAGCGTTGGAATACGGTATAGTAGATGAAGTACTAACTCAAAGGGAGTTAGCAGACAAAAAATAACGACAGGGTAGGTTTTATGGCTAATAAAGAATCTTCTACTGATCCGTTAAAATGTAGTTTTTGTGGTAAATCACAAAAACAAGTAATCAAGCTCATCGCTGGTCCTGGCGTTTACATTTGCGACGAGTGTATTGAGCTTTGTGTTGAGATCGTTGAAGAAGAGAAAATTGAGACGCTCGAGTCAACTAGTGAGACACATTTACCACTACCAAAAGAAATTAACCATGCTTTGAATGAGTTTGTAATTGGACAATCTGAAGCAAAGAAAACACTTTCAGTCGCAGTTTACAATCACTACAAAAGAATATATAAAGATGATGCAAAAAGTGATGAACTTGAAATTCAAAAATCTAATGTTTTAATTCTTGGCCCTACAGGAAGTGGGAAAACTCTACTGGCTCAAACTTTAGCAAAAATTTTACAAGTACCCTTTGCAATAGCTGATGCAACAACTTTAACTGAAGCAGGTTATGTTGGAGAAGATGTAGAAAACATTTTACTTACGCTTATTCAAGCTGCTGATTTTGATATTGGTAAGGCTGAAAAAGGAATTATCTACATCGATGAAATCGATAAAATTACTAGAAAATCTGACAACCCATCAATCACTAGAGATGTGTCAGGTGAAGGTGTACAGCAAGCTTTATTAAAAATCTTAGAGGGCACGACTGCTCAAGTTCCTCCACAGGGCGGTAGAAAGCACCCTCAACAAGAATATTTACAAATTGATACCTCAAACATTTTGTTTATTGTTGGTGGAGCTTTTGATGGCCTAGATCAAATTATTGGTAAAAGACTTGGGGACAACTCAATTGGTTTTAACACGAGTCTGAGCAGTAAAGATGATGTAAATTTAAATACAATTTATGACAATGTCGAGCCAAAAGACTTAAGACGATATGGCTTAATTCCAGAGTTTATTGGAAGATTACCTGTTGTTACTAGTGTTAATGAATTAGATAAAGATGCCTTAATAAAGATTCTAGTTGAACCAAAAAACGCAATAACAAAGCAATTTAAGAAAATCTTCGAGTTAGATGATGTTGAGCTTAGCTTTACCGATGGAGCTTTAGATGCAATGGCAGAGTTAGCCCTTGAAAGAAAAACTGGTGCAAGAGGTCTTAGATCAATAATCGAAAAATTACTTCTTGATGAAATGTTCGAAGCTCCCTCAAGAAAAGACATCGAAAAAATTATTATTGATAAAGAAAATGTGGTTGACGATATTCAACCTAAGATGGTTTTAAGACAGAGCAAAGATAAAAAAGACTCTAAACCAGCCTAAATTTATGCTTGATGATTCATACGAACCACTAAGTATTGAAAAGAAATGGCAATCAGAGTGGGAATTAAAAAATCAATTTAAACCTGTTGAGTCTGATAAACAATTTTCGATCGTTATACCACCGCCCAATGTAACTGGTTCATTACACATGGGTCATGCTTTAGAACATTCAATTATTGACGTAATAGTAAGAATCAAACGACTGCAAGGCTTTGAAACATTATGGGTGCCTGGTACAGATCATGCAGGTATTATCACTCAATTACTTGTTG
Organism: uncultured Candidatus Actinomarina sp.; assembly: GCA_902519845.1. Classification (GTDB taxonomy): domain Bacteria; phylum Actinomycetota; class Acidimicrobiia; order Actinomarinales; family Actinomarinaceae; genus Actinomarina. The sequence goes on from CABYLQ010000001.1 coordinate 366,501, forward strand.
AAAATGAATTATCTGAAAAAGGTCTTACAAAAGAAGATGTTGGTCGTGAAAACTTTATATCAAAAGTATGGGAATGGAAAGAAGCATCGGGTGAAAATATTTCGAGCCAAATGAAAAAACTTGGTATGAGTTGTGATTGGTCTCGTGAAAGATTCACAATGGATGAAGGACTATCAAATGCTGTACGAGAAGTTTTTGTAGGACTTTACGATTCAGGTCTTATTTATAAAGGTTCCCGAATGGTTAATTGGGATACAAAATTAATGTCAGCAGTATCTGATTTGGAAGTAAATCTTGATGAAGAAATGGGTAAGTTGTGGAGTGTTAAATATCAGTGTGGGGATGACTTCATTACAATAGCGACAACAAGACCTGAAACGATACTTGCTGATACCGCAGTTGCTGTAAATCCAGATGATGAGAGATATAAAAAATTTATAGGTAAAAAAGCAATAATTCCAATTGTTAATAGAGAAGTCCCAATAATTGCAGATGATTATGTAGATCAAGATTTTGGCTCCGGGTGTGTAAAAATTACCCCTGCCCATGATTTCAACGATTATGAAATAGGCGTAAACCATGATCTAGAAATAATTTCTTGTATGAAATTAGATGGAACAATGTCAGATGACGAATTCATGCCTGAGTCCTACAGAAGCTTAGATAGGTTTGCAGCTAGGGAAAAAATAATTCAAGAATTAGAAGAACTTGGGCAACTAGTAGCGATTGATGAACACACTATTCAACTTCCAAAAGGGGACAGGTCAAAAAGTATTCTAGAGCCAATGATTACTGATCAATGGTTTGTAAAGACTAAAGAGCTTGCTGATAGAGGAATAGCAGAAGTTGAAAATGACAATATGAAGTTTATTCCTAAGAACTGGGAGAAAACTTACTTTGAATGGATGTACAACATTCAAGATTGGTGCATATCAAGACAGATTTGGTGGGGGCATCAAATTCCTGCTTGGTATGATGATGAAGGTAAAATTTATGTTGCCTCAACAGAAGAAGAGGTAAGAACAAAATATAATCTTTCAGAAACAATACAACTTACTCAAGATAAAGATGTCTTGGACACTTGGTTTTCATCTGCTCTCTGGCCATTTTCTACACTTGGATGGCCTGAAGATAATAATGATATGAGCAAATATTATCCAACATCACTACTTGTAACAGGATTCGATATTATCTTTTTCTGGGTAGCAAGGATGATCATGATGGGACTTAATTTTAATGATGATGTGCCCTTCAAAGATATATTGATTCATGGACTGGTCAGGGACTCAAAAGGAAGAAAAATGTCAAAAAGTCTCAAAAACACAATTGACCCTCTTGAGCTTTCTGAAAAACATGGAGCAGATGCTCTGAGATTTTCCTTAATAGAAAAAGCAGCACCAGGACAGGATGTTCCTTTTGATGAAGAGTGGACAATTGCCGCAAAAAAATTTGCTAACAAGCTTTGGAACGGTGCAAAGTTTGTACATATGTACTCTCCAAATGATTTACAAGACAAAGAATTAGAAGAGATTAATTGTCCAGAAAATAAATGGATAATCAATAAATTTAACGCAGTGTTAATTGAATTCAATGAACTCTTTGAAAAATATAAAATTTCTGATGCTTATAAATTGATTTACAACTTTATTTGGTCAGATTTATTTGATTGGTATTTTGAATTTTCTAAAAATTTAATTAATGACGATGAAACAAAAAATGAAACAATGTTTGTATTGAGATCTGTATTTCTTAAAAGTATAAAGATACTAAATCCTGCCATGCCTCATGTGACTGAAGAAATTTGGTCAACATTCGATGATAGTTTGTTAATCAACAATTCATGGCCTGAAACCTACAAAGAAAGTAATGATGTAAAAAGTGATATTGTCGAAAATTTAAAAGAGATTATTTCTCAAATCAGAAATTTTAAAGCAACTTATCAATTTAAAAATAAAGACATTTTAAAAATCAATGCTAAAAAAGAAGTTGAAGATTGGTTCTGTAATCAACTTGAAAAAATTGGAAATATTGAATTCAGTCAGGCTGATGATGATGGAAATAATCAAAAACAGATAATATTTCAATCGGGTGATTTAGAATTCTTCCTTTTTGCCGATGACTATATTGATATTGATATTGAGATTAAAAAACTAAATAAAAAAATTGATAATCTAGAAAAAACACTCTCCGTCTCAAAATCTCGTTTAGAAAATGAGAAGTTTGTTCAGAACGCTAAAGAAGAGCTTATTCAAAAAGAAAAGCAAAATATTCTAGATGTAGAAAACGAAGTTAAACTTTTGAAAGAGACACGGGATCAATTCAGTGTCTAATGAATTTGATAAATATTTAAACTCAAAAATAGGTAAAAAAAATAAAAATTTAGATATTCTTCATAATTTTTTTGAAAAAAATCAATTAAAAATTCTCCAAGAAAGATCAGTTTCCATTGTTGGTACTAATGGAAAAACATCATGTTCCTTTTTTTTGAATGAACTATTAAGAAAAAATAATGTCGCAACATGTACGTTTACTTCACCACATTTGGTAAAAGTCAACGAGCGAATAAAAATTAATAATAATGACATTTCGGATAAAGAACTATCTTTTTATTTAGATCAGTTAATTAAATTTGAAGAAGAAAACAACATTGAATTCGCATATTTTGAAGTACTCTTTCTCATTGCTTGTCTCCATTTTATTCAATTAGATCTTAATATTTTTATTGTTGAGGCTGGTATTGGAGGTATGTACGATACAACATCATTTATTAATGCTGATACCGTTTGTATAACAAATGTTGGTCTTGACCATACAGAATTGCTTGGAAATACATTAGATGAAATTTTTATTCAAAAAATCAACATATCAGAAAATCCGAAACAAATAATTTTTGGAGAATATGATTTATACAAAAGACATGAAAATTATGTACACAATAATTTTGAAATAGATGAAGAAGCAATTTTTTTTAATGATCACCAAGCTCTAAGCACCTCATCAATTGACTATGAAATGGTTAATTTTTCTACATCACTACAAGTATTAGGTGCTATTTCATATCTTTTTGATGCAAAAAATGAAACAAATAACTACTCATTAGATGATTTCAAAAAGATACCGGGAAGATTTGAAATAGTATCAATAGAACCATTAAAAATTATTGATGGTGCTCATAATGTTGAAAGCTTGCATGCTTTACTTAGCTTTTGTAGTTCTAATTCTGAAATAAAAGGGTTCGATATTTACATTGGTATGAAAAAGGATAAAAAAACAATTGAATTTATAAAAAGGATTGCAAAAGAAAAATTTTTAAATATTTTTCTTATTGAAGATAATTCATTCTTTGCTCAAGAAAACAAAAAAGTTTTTGAAGATTTTTTGAATTCCAACGATATTTCATTTAATACTCGGACAATTAAAGATTTTAATCTTTCAAAGAATCCATCTATATTAACGGGAAGTTTATATTTAGTTGGAGAATATAAAAAGGAATACACATGAAAACTTTTTTTATGGTTAAGCCAGACGGAGTAAAAAGAAATATCGTAGGTCAAGTCATTGATAGAGTTGAACAAGAAGGTTTTAAAATCTCGAAGATGAAAATGATGACAATAAGTAGTGAGTTAGCTGAAGAACATTACGGAGAGCATAAAGACAAACCTTTCTTTCAAGATTTAGTCTCATTTATTACCAGTGGTCCTGTTGTAGCAATGGAGGTTGAAGGGGAAGATGTAGTCAGTGAAGTAAGAAGGATTATGGGTGCAACAAATCCTTCAGATGCAGACCCTGGAACAATAAGAGCAGATTTTGCTACCAAATTAGAGGAAAATGTTGTTCATGGTTCAGATTCAGAAGAAAGCGCTGAAAGAGAATTAGGCCTTTTCTTCAACAATTAAATTTTTATTTTACTTGATTATTGAGTCTATTAGTCTGGATATACATGGCTGGTTTTAATTTAAGACGTTCACTTTTTGGCGGTAATGATATTGCTATCGATTTAGGTACCGCAAATACTCTCATTTACGTAAAAGGTGTTGGAGTAATGGTTGACGAACCTACTCTTATTGCAGTGAATAAAGAGGACGGATCTATATTGACAGTTGGTGAGGAAGCAAAAAATCTTGTAGGAAGGGTCCCTGACTCAATCCAACTTATCAAGCCTCTAAGAGATGGAGTTATTTCTGAAATCGAGATGGCAGAAGAGTTAGTAAAGACATTATTAACTCGTGCAATAGGGAGGTCCTACACTAGTCCGAGAATTGTTATGTGTGTACCAAATGGAGTTACTAGCGTTGAACAAAGATCAATTGAAACAGCTGCTCATGCGACTGGTGCCTCTGAAGTTTTTACAGTGGAAGAACCTATGGCTGCAGCCATAGGGGCTGGATTACAAATATATGAACCTTTTGGAAATATGGTAATTGATATAGGTGGAGGAACTACTGAAATTGCTGTTATTTCCATGGGTGATATTGTAAACGCAAATTCAGTACGAGTAGGTGGAGAAGATATGACTGACCGACTAATTGAATGGTTAAGAGCAGAACATTCTATGTTAGTTGATGAAGGGATTGCAGAGTCCTTAAAACATGCAGTAGGTTCTGCCTATCAATTTGATAAAGAACCTCAAGTAACTGTTACTGGCCGTGATATAGTCAAAGGTGTACCTAAGCAAGTGCTTTTAGAAGCTTCTGATGTCAGACAAGCTTTAAGTCCTGTTGTTCAAGAAATAATTGAAGCTGTGAGAGTTTCTTTATCTCAAACACCACCAGCTTTAGTTTCTGATATCGATAAATATGGAGCATGGCTTACAGGTGGTGGATCGTTACTTAAACAAATAGATAGAAAAATTGCTGAGGACCTTGGTATACCTATAAACATGACAGAGGATCCGTTAAGTACTGTGGTTGTAGGTTCAGGAATTTGTCTTGAGAGATTCGCTGATTATAAATCAGTATTAAAATCATCTCCAAAACCTAACTAAAGATGAGAGATGCTAATTTAACAGCGAGAAATTACATAATTTATATCATTTTTGTATTTTTTTCTTTTTCATTAATGGTTTTAGATTTTTTTTCAAATCAAGAAATTTCTACAACAATTTCGAAAAGAATAAACTTCTTAGTTCCTTCTGATATAAATTTTAATGAATATTTTGAATTTTTTAATTCCGATTTATTTCAAACGAGAAATAATTTAATTAATGAAAACGTCCGTTTGAAAAATGAAATTTTAGAACTTAGAGAATTAAGAGTTGAAAATGATTTGTTAAAAGAAGAATTAGAATCAAACCAAAATCTGATTGAATCAGTTGATGTTTTTAATTACTTTTACATCAAAACATCACCATTTATGAGAAATCAAGAAAACCATTACCTTGTTTCAGGTGGCTATGATAAAAATTTTGTTAAAAATGATATAGTTATTAATGAAGAGGGATTTGTCATTGGATTCGTCGATAAAATTTTTCAAAATCATTCAGAAGTTATTTTTATTTATGATAGTGAATTTTCGATGCCCGCAATTGATAAGTTTGGAAATGAGTATTTAGTAGAAAATAGTGGAGAGGAGTTGTTGATCTACACAACATCTGTAAATGAATTAACCTCAAATATTGACTTTATATTTACAGATTCAAAATTTGATCAACCATCGAGGTTTCCAATACTTTCATTAAACGAGATAAATGTGACAGTTGATGAAAACAAAATATCTACATCTCTTGAAATAGAAGATGTTAACTTTTCCTTTACTGATATCTATGTAGTTAAAGCAAATGATTTACCTTAGAAATATATTAAATATCTTATTTTTTGTTCTTTTACTTTTTTCTGAACTATTAATTAATACAATATTTGTGTTTGAATATGTTCTATTTATGCCTTTTTACATTGCACTTTTCTTCGTATCAACAAGAAGGTTTTCAAATTTTTATATATCGATTTTTTTGGTTGCAGGAATTTATTATGACACATTATTTTCATCAAATATTTTAGGTTTCACCAGTGCAAAATTTTTGATAACGTGTGTCATATTAAATTTTCTAACAAATAACCAAAGCAAAAATACTTTGCAGGACTTAGCCGCTTTTGTAGTAGGAGTATTCTTTTATAGTTTCACTTACTCTTTTGATTTTCTTCAACCCCAGTTCTTGTACCTTCTTTTAATATCATCATTAGTCAATTACTTTTTATTTAGAATTTTGAACATTACCATAGAGAAAAATGTTCTTAAACAAAAGATATAATGTATATGCTTTATTTTTAGTCGGATTATTTATATATATAATTTCATTTCTATTTGACCTACAAGTTCTATCAAGAGAAGAGGCTTTAAGTGATATTGATAACCAAACACTGGATACTTTTTATATCACTCCGCCCAGGGGAGACATACTTGATATCAACAGTGAACGGCTTGCTACCTCCTCTATGGAACCACATTTATTTCTGAACCTAAGAAAAATAGATGATGATAATTTAGAATTTTATGAACAATTTATTAAATATAATTTTCCTGAACTTGAAGAAGATGATCTAGTAAATCTCTTTTTGGATAGAAGAAATATTCAAATAATTGAAAATATTAGTGATTTTACTGCGACAGAAAGGCAGAAACTTCTTGAACTAGATGCATTTGAAATATTTGACTTTCCAATAAGAATATATAATTATGACAACCTCACCTCTCATGTCATTGGATATGTCGGCAGGCCAACTTCAGATGATTTTCAAGAATTTCCACATACAAAACAAACATTGCAAGTAGGTAAGAATGGACTTGAAAAATATTATGAAGATACTCTAACTGGAACACCTGGAGAAATAACATTTAGAGGAAGTGACATTATTGAATATATCCCACCTACAAAAGGTCAAAACATTAATATTTCTCTAAATATAGATACGCAACGGGTTGTTAAAGAATCCTTATTGCAGGGTATTGAACTAGCAAATGAAAATGAGGATACTCTCGATGAAGTTATAAGAAGTGCTTCTATCGTTCTAGATGTAAATACTGGTGAAATTGTCTCAATGGTATCGATTCCTGACTTTAATCCTAATCAATTTATAGATGGAATATCTAATCAAGAATATGAAAAATTAAACAGGATACAAGCATTTAATAACTTTGCAATACAAGGACTTTATCCTCCTGGCTCAGTATTTAAGGTTGTTTCATATTGGCTCGCAGAAAATGAAGGTCTTTTTCCAGAAGGTTTAAATTCTAGGAGGGGGCGTATAGATTGTGAAGGAAGTTTGTCATTTGGTTTCGATGATGGATCTCAACAAGTTTATCAAGACTGGAAAGAAGATGGACATGGAAGGGTAAATCTAAGCTCTGCAATGCAACAATCTTGTAATGTATATTTTTGGGATATAGCTTTAAAAATTTGGAGAACGTATGAGGGAACTGAAAGTGAGTCAATACTTCAGGACTATGCCCGAAATTTAGGTTTCGGTGAATTAACAAATATAGATTTACCATTTGAAAGAAATGGAATTATTCCTGATAGAGAAGTTTTTGAAGAATGGACTATAAGCCGACCAGATTTAGTCAGACCTGAAGGATGGTTAGGTGGAGATTTGATGAATTTAATCATAGGACAAGGTGCAATTACAGTAACGCCAATACAAGTGGCAAATGCATATAAAACTCTTTTGACATCAACTTCTTCAAGTCCTTATTTAAATATCTCTGTGTCTGATAACCTTAAATTAAAAAAATATAATATCTCAAATGAGTTGGTTACTTTTCTAAAAAATGATTTAAATCTTGTGACAAACAAAAGTGGTACTGCATACGCTGCTTTTGAAATTATGGGAAGAAAAGCAAACGACATAGGAGGAAAGACAGGAACTGCACAGAACCCTGGTGAAAAAAATAACACATCTTGGTTCGTAGGAATTGACTCTGTTAAAAATCCAAATCATGTAATAGTAACTGTTGTCGAAGAAGGTGGATCGGGTAGTGCCATCGCAGCACCTATTAGTAGGAGAATTATTCAACATCTAATTGGCTCAGATTTAACTCCTGTAAAGTATGGAGAGATTACAGAATGAACAATAGACAAATTACTCTTTTAGGACCCCAAGGAACCAACTTATTTATTTTTCTGATATTTCTTATTTTTATTTTTATTTCATGGTTTACTCTTTATACTCTTACAGAATTTGAAGGATTAGAGTTTGATGTCAACAACATACTGACCCGGCAGGTTGTATTTTCTGTAGCATCGGTAATAGTGTTTTTCTTACTTACATATTTATCTATCGAAAATCTCCAAAATTATTCAAATATTTTATTTTTTCTTGCATTTTCAGCTTTGACTGTCTTGCTTACTACCCAGCCTAGATTGGGAGTTAGAAGATGGTTTGATTTGGGTCCAATCGATATACAGCCTTCAGAGTTTGCAAAAGTAATTGTTGTGGTATTTATAGCAAATTATCTTTCAAAAAACTTCAGTAAAGTTTTATTAATTTTTCTAATTTTAGGGATTGTACTTACTATATTATTTCAACCAGACTTAGGAACAGCTTTTATAATTTCATTTGTGTTTTTATCAATGTTGCTTCTCTCGGATATGAAGATACGCTATTTTTTGGTGATTATTCTCATCAGTTTATTTTTATTCTTTCTATTTCTCGAATTAGGATCACGGTTTGATAATGTAAATATTGTTACTCAATATCAAATTGATAGGATAAATGAGTTCTTTTCAACTGATTTGGATTTCTCTCAATCGCAAAGTAGATTGCTCATTTCTAGTGGGGGTTTATTTGGACAATATTTTTCGGCAGAAAGCATTCAAAAAGTTTTTGTACCCGTTGAGACAACAGATTTCATTTTTGCTGCATTTGCATATAACTTCGGTTTTTTTGGAATCTTATTTCTACTTGGTTTGTGGGGTCTTCTAATAAACAGGCTGAGGAGAATTCTAATAGTTTCGAATTCTGATTTTGATAAATTTGTAATAGCTGGCTTTATCGCATTACTTTCATTTCAAATATTTGTAAATATATCAACTGTTGTTGGAATAATACCTGTAACTGGGTTACCCTTTCCACTTTTAAGTTTAGGAGGTTCTTCAATGGTCTCTATTGCTATAATTTTTGGGATAACCAATAGAATATTTATAGAAAATAACATCACGATTTAATATTTAAAGCCTATTAACCTATTCATATGAAGTTTTTAAATATATATTCACATCACAAATATGGAGGTTTTAATGTTTGGTATTTTCAAAAAGTCGAAAGTAATAAGAAAAAGCGAAGATAAGTACAGTAGTACTGAGACTAAGCGGTACAACGGTCAAAAAGTAAAAATAAAGTCAGGCACTTCTAGATCAAGAACTAGAAGAGAAGACTACAAAAAAGCTAACCGCCAAACCTGGTTTAGAGAAACTCCATTACCAGTTCCTTTTGTTGATAGAAAACAAATGTTAATAAGCTTCAAGGGAGGATCATCTAAAATTGCAATATTAGAAGGAGCAACTTTAGTTGAATATTACACTGCAGAAGCTAAATCTAAATCTCTTGTAGGAAATATATATCTTGGAAAAGTAAAAAATATTTTACCTGGAATGGAAGCAGCATTTGTATCTATAGGTGAAGAAAAAAATGGTGTCTTGTATGTTGCAGATGTTTCAAATTCTAAACGTAATTCGAAAATTGAAAATTTACTTAAACAAGAGCAGGAAATTTTGGTTCAGGTTGTTAAAGATGCAATGGGAGAAAAAGGTGCAAGACTTACAGGCCAAATATCATTCCCTGGAAGGTATCTTGTATTAATTCCAAATTCAAGCACAAAAGGAATTTCACGAAGGCTACCCGATGAAGAAAGAAGCCGTCTTGATAAGATCATTAGAAAAATTAAGCCAGATGGATTTGGAGTTATTGTTAGAACAGCTGCAGAAGGCGTAAGCGAAGAGTCACTCAAAAATGATATAGATAAGTTAATTAGCGAGTGGGAAGCTACATCAAGCAAAGATTCTGGAAGCGCACCTGTTCTTATTCACGAAGAGCCAGATATCTCCATAAAAGTCATAAGAGAACATTTAAATTCAGGCTTTAAAAAATTATTAATCGAAAATAATAAACAATTCGACAATGTCAAACAGTATATATCTGATACTTCACCTGAACTAAGTGGAATTGTAGAAAAGTATGAAGATAGCTTAGATTTATTTGAGAGATATCACATTGAAGATCAAATTAAAAAAGCTTTAGATAGAAAAGTATGGTTACCATCTGGTGGACATTTAATTATTGATAGAACAGAAGCTCTGACAGTTATTGATGTAAATACTGGTAAGTTTGTTGGTAAAGACAGTCTTGAACAGACTGTGTTTGAAAATAATCTTGAAGCTGCTGAAGAAATTGCAAGACAATTACGCTTAAGAGATATAGGTGGAATAATTGTTATTGATTTTATTGATATGGAAACTCAAAGAAGACAACAAGAATTATTAAATAAATTTAAACAAGAATTAGCAAAGGACAAAACACGAACGCAAGTTTTTGAAATCTCAAGATTAGGACTTGTTGAAATGACAAGAAAAAATGTTTCTGCTGGACTTATTGAAAGTTTTTCAGATGAATGTGAAGAATGCAATGGTAGAGGCTTAATCATTGGTGATATATTTTCTAATAATTCAGTTGATACTGATTTACTTGAAACAGATGTCGTAGTAGAGTAGTTGAGTTATGAGTAAATACGCTGTTATAAAAGTCGGTGCTTCTCAAGAAAAAGTAAGTGTAGGTGATATTTTATCTGTTCCTGCAAATTTCGTTATTGAATCAAAGACTCCAATCTTAATGAGTGCAAGAAAAGGCTCTATGATAACTGATGAAAAAAAATTATCAGGTTACTCAGTAGATTTTGAACTTGTAGACGAAAAGAAATCAAAAAAACTTAATATTTTTACTTACAAAAACAAATCAGGTATTAGAAGAAAATTAGGTTATCGAGAAGATATTAAAATTGTTAAAGTAAAATCTATTTCATCAGGCAAATCGGGAGAAGAAGAGTAAATGTCAAAAACAAAAGCCGGCGGCTCAACCCGTAATGGTAGAGATTCAGAGTCTAAGCGGCTCGGGACTAAAGTTTTTGACGGTCAAAAAATCTCAGCAGGCTCCATCGTTGTAAGACAAAGAGGAACAAAAATTCATCCTGGCAACAATGTTCAAAAGGGTGGAGATGATACCCTTTATGCCAAAGTGAATGGAACGGTGAAATATTCAACTAGAAATGGAAGAAAACTAGTAAATATAATCCCTTAATGTCATGTTTGTTGACAATATTGAAATCGATCTTTTATCAGGTGCTGGTGGTTCTGGTTCTGTAAGTTTTAACTCTAAAAGTTCTCAAACTTCCCCTAATGGTGCAAATGGAGGAAACGGGGGTTCTATAACATTTAAAACTGATTCTAAACTTTTCGACTTTTCAAACTTAAAATCTAAAGGTTCATTTAAAGCTGATAATGGAGAAGATGCTCAAAAAAATCTTCAAAATGGTAAAAATGGAGAAAATTTAGAGTTGAAAATACCCATAGGGACTTCAATATTTTATGAAGGTGAACTGATAGCAGAACTAATTGAAGAAAATGTAGAATATCTTATTTGCAAAGGAGGACAGGGAGGTAGAGGGAATAAGGATATGCTATCTAAACGAAATCCTAATCCAGAGATATGTGAGTCGGGTGAAAAAAGAAAAAAAATGAAAATTAATCTGCAATTAAGTTTGATTACTGACTTAGCTTTAGTTGGATTACCAAATGCAGGAAAAAGTTCATTGATCCAAACAATTACAAACTCAAATTCAAAAATTGACAGCTACCCTTTTACAACAATAAGCCCAAGCTTGGGAGCCTATACAAACGATTATGGGATGGTAACAATATGCGATTTGCCAGGACTAATAAGCGGAGCAGCTGAAGGAACTGGACTTGGTAAATCTGTACTTAGACATCTCAAGAATACAAAATATATTATCTATCTACTCGATCCGGACAACTCAGAATATGATGTAAACCAACAAATTGATTTACTTGAAAAAGAGGTTAAAAAATTTGATCCAAGATATAAAGATATACAGGTTCTAAAAGTTGTCAATAAATCAGACCTAAACAATAAAGTTCCAGACTTCATAAATATTTCAACCCTAACAAACGAGGGTATTGATGAACTTGTAAATGAGTTAAATAGAGTTAATTTTCAGGAATTAAAAAGAGTAAATAAAAGTTTTGAAAAAATATTTTTTGAATCAGATAATTTTATTATTGATCAATATGAAGATAACTGGATTGTATCAGGTAGAAAAGTAGATAAAATCACTAACCTAAAGGGCAATTCCCATGAAGTCTTAAACGAGATATCTTATAGATTTGAAAAATCATCAATTTCTGATGAGTTAAAAAATAGAGGAATTGAAAAGGGTGATATAGTAGATTTAAACGGACACGAGTTTTCATATGAGTAACAAATTAATTGTTTTAAAAATTGGAACAAATACATTGTTCGATAATGCTGAAATTAATTTTGATATGTTGAATACTCTTGCGAGCTCTATTAAAAAGTATAGAAAACAAAATATTAATTTTGTGATTGTTACGTCGGGTGCTGTTCAATCTGGTGCTAATGAGTTGAACTTATCAGAAAGACCAAAAAATTTAAAAGAATTACAAGTTGCATCAGCAGTAGGACAAGTAAGTCTAATAAATACTTATAAAGAGATATTTAATAATCACGATATAAACATTGCTCAAATACTTATATCAAAAAATGTTTTGGAAGATAGAAGTCAGTTTATAAACACCACGGAAGCACTTAATGGCCTAATTTCTAAAAATATATTGCCGATAATTAATGAAAATGATGTCGTTGCAACTGAAGAATTAAAGTTTGGTGACAACGATAGGCTTTCAGCAATAGTTTCTATCATATTAAAAGCAGATAAGTTAGTTTTAATTACAGATAAAGAGGGTTTGTATGATTCGGATCCAGAAATAAGTGAAGAAGCTCAGAAAATAGAAAATATTGAATATAACTCTGAAGAACTTAATGAATTGATCCCTAAATCTGTTTCAGGAAAAGGCATAGGAGGATTTTCTACAAAAATTATGGCTGCACAAATGGCTGGATTTTCAGGAATTGAAACCCAAATAATTTCCTGGTCTCCAAATTGTGTAGATGATGTTATTGATGATGTAAAAATTGGAACAATTATTAAACCTTCAAATAAGAATATTAAACTTAAAAAAATCTGGATTGGATTTGGAATGACAATTGATGGTGAAATTATTATTGATGAAGGCGCAGAGGATGCATTAGTAAAAGACGCTTCACTCCTTTCAAAAGGCGTATTAAAGGTCAATCAAACTTTTGAAGAAAATACCGGTGTAGAGATAAAAAACACAAAAAACACTTTAATTGGTAGGGGAGTTGTAAATTTATCAAGTAAAGAAATTGAAGATTCAAAAAATAGTGAAAATACTGTAGTAATCCATAAAGACAACTTATTAATTCTTTAAAAAATTTTACTTTCTAACAAATCAAATTATTCTTGTTATGTGCTTAAAGAAATCGGTAAAAATGCTGTCAAGGCTGCAGAACAGCTTAAAACAGTAAATACAGAAACAAAGAATCAAATTTTAAACAATATGGCATCTGAACTACTTAAAGATGTTGATGAGATTATTGATGCTAATAAAATTGATTTAGAAAACGCAAAACAACTTGAATTAACAGCTGCACTCACAGACAGATTGACTCTAAACAAAGAAAGAATTCAAGGTATGTCCGATGGACTTAAAAAAATTATCCCATTAGATGATCCTGTAGGACAAGTTACACAATCTTGGAAATCAGAAGATGGACTTGATATTAGTAAAATTCGTTCACCTTTTGGCGTCATAGGAATAATTTATGAAGCACGGCCAAATGTTACTAGTGATGTTTCTGGTTTATGTCTGAAGTCAGGAAATGCATCTATTCTCCGTGGCTCTAGTTATTGCTTAGATTCAAATTTAATGATTTTAAAAACTTTACAAAAATCCCTAGAACAAAATGATTTACCAAAAGAATGCATTCAGATTATTGAAAGTAAGGACAGAGAAGACACTATTGAATTTATGAACATGACAGAATATATTGATCTAATTGTACCTCGTGGCGGAAAAGGATTAATTCAAACTCTTGTTGATAATTCCAAAGTACCTTTTATTTTGGATGGTGATGGCAATGTTCATCTCTATATTCATAGTGATGCAAAAGAAGAATATATAATTCCAATTGTGATCAATTCAAAAGTACAACGTCCAGGTGTATGTAATGCATTAGAAACTCTTATTCTTCACAAAGATATATACGATAAACATGGGTCAAAAATTATTGATGCACTAAAAGAAAATGATGTAGAAATAGTTATTGATGAACAAATGAAAGACGATTTTCTTGAGTTAGAGGTTGCTAATGATGAGCATTATGCAACAGAATTCTTAGATTTAAAAATTGCAATTAAAATTGTTGATAATGAAAATGAAGCAATTCAGCATATAAATCTTTTTTCTTCCGGACACACTGAAGGAATACTTACAGAGTCAGATAAAGTTTCAGAAAAATTTTCAAGTTCAATTGATTCTTCAGTAATATTTATTAATGCTTCAACGCGATTTACTGATGGAGAAAAGTTTGGTTTTGGTGCAGAGATCGGAATTAGCACACAAAAACTTCACGTCAGAGGTCCTATGGGTTTAGAAGCATTAACGACAGAACGATATGTAATTAGCGGAAAAGGAACTGTAAGAGGATGAATAAAGAATTATCTATAAAAGATTTAGAATCAGTAAATTATTTTTCAAATGAAAATTTAGTTGATGTTATAAACGCAGCAATTTTTTTAAAAAAACCATTACTCATAGAGGGTCCTGCCGGAACTGGTAAAACTTTTTTAGCAAAGGCTATTTCATCTTTTTTTAATCTAGAACTTATTAGGCTTCAGTGTCACGAGGGCATTGATGAAGATAAGGCAGTTTACGAATGGAATTATAAAAAACAACTATTAAGCATTCAGCAAGATAAGAATGCTGAAAATCTCTTTGATGAAAGTTACCTTATCAAAAGACCAATACTTAATGCATTAACCTCTGAAAAAGAAAGCTTATTTTTAATTGATGAAATAGATCGTTCTGATGAAGAATTTGAAGCTTTGCTTCTCGAGATTCTTGCTGAAAATCAAGTTACAATTCCTGAATTCGGAACAATAAATGGAAGTGATAACAGAATTACTATTCTCACATCTAATGGTACTAGAGAACTCTCAGACGCTCTAAAAAGAAGATGCCTTTATTTTTATCTAGACTTTCCTTCAGTAGAAATTGAATCGAAAGTATTGATGAATAGTATTTCTGAAATTTCAGAAGAACAAGCAAGGACATACGCATCCTTTATTTCATATGTTAGAAATTTAAACCTTAATAAAATACCGTCTCTAATCGAATCTGTAGAGTGGGTTAAATACAATTTAATTAATAAAAATAAATCTAATACTGACAATCTTGGAATACTTTTGAAAGACAAATCTGATCAAGAGAAATATAAAGAACAAATTGAAAATACCAATGAGCTCATTCAAGAATGACATAATTGATTTTTCACAATTTTGTAAAGAAAATCAGTTTTTTATATCAATAGATAAACTTGAAACTTATTTCAAATATATTGAATCAAAACAAATCGAATCTAAAGATGATAAATTAAAATATCTGTTTTTGCTAATACCTAAAGATAAAGACGAGAAAGATCAACTTCAGTACCTTATTAAAGAATTTTTTAATTTTAGTACTGAAGAAACACCGGATTTTTATTTTAATTATCTTGATGAATATAAATTAAACGATAGCTTTGAAGATGTATTTATCGATCAAAATAACATCAATATTGATTTTTCTTCCATAGCGATTGATATAATTCAAGATTTTGAGAATTTAGATTTTACTCGCCCAGTTTCTAATGCATATTGGCTAAATCAATTAAAAAAAACGAAAGCTTACAAAGAGCTAATGAGTTTATTCAATATTCAATTTGAGGATTCCTTTGAAAACATTATGAACGAGTTAAATATGGAGAATTTTTCAAACTATCTAGATATGAAATTATTGGAATTATTAAAAGATGAAAGAAATAAAACAAGAGATGCTTATCAGCCATCGGAATTAAATGATAAAGATCAATTAAATGAACTAGATTATCTTTATACAAACAAAGATGAAAGAAAAAAACTTCTTGAACAAACTTATGCGTTGGGGAATAAACTTGCTCTAAAGTTTAAAAAACAAATTAAATACTCAAGTAAAGGGAATCTTAATTTAAGGAAAACAATCAGAAAATCTATACAGTCTGGTGGAGTTCTTCAAAATATCATTTTTAAACCAAAAAACAAGAAAAAACCCAAATTAGTAATTCTATGTGACATCAGTGGTTCAATGGCTTTATATTCTCTTTTTGGTCTTACATTATTGTATGGCATGGTGAGTAGGTTTAATTCAATCAAGTCTTTTGTATTTATTGATGGAATAACAGAAGTTACAAAAGACATTAAAAAGCTTAAAAAAAATGAAATTGAATCCTTTCTTAAAAACTGGAATAACTATGTAAAACATGATGGTCATTCAGATTATTCAAGAACTTTTGAAGAACTAATTGAAGAAATAAAAAAAAGTAACTCTAACTATAAATGTTTGATAGTAATTGGGGATGCTAGAAATAACTATAGGGATATAGATGATCGATTAGTTAATGAGGTTGGAAGATTATTCAAGAACATATATTGGCTCAATCCCGAAAGATTAAAGTATTGGAATACTGGTGATAGTTTGATAAGAAAATTTGATAGAGTAACTAACAATACATCAGAAGTTAGAAACTACACTCAAATGAAAAATTTCGTAAATTCAATTGATTTTAAACGAGACCTCAAGTGAAAAATATTGGTGTATTGGGTGGAACTTTTGATCCTCCACATGAAGCACATCTTAAAATTGCAGAAAGATCTTTAAATCAATTTAAACTAGATAAAATCATTTTTATTCCATCTGGTAATCCTTGGCAAAAAAAAGATTCGACGCCGTATAGTCACAGATTTGAAATGACAAAAATCTTAATTAAAAATTCTGATTCATTTGCACTAAGCGACCTTGAAAGTTCAGAACAAAATCCTTCTTATACATATGAAACACTTGAAAAGCTACAGCATCCAAAAGAAAATTTGTACTTCATACTTGGCTCAGATACCGCAATGAATATAAAAACATGGAAAAACTATGGTCAATTATCAAATTTAACGCAATTCTTAATTGCTCTTAGAAAAGAAGATAGTTTTGAGACACTTTCTAAAAATTTTCCGTTTGATTATGAATTAATTGAAGGTGAAAAATTAGATTTAAGTTCAACTGGATTACGAGAAAAATTGGAGGAAAATAAAATGAATAATATTGAATTACCTTCAGAAATTTTTAATTATATAAAGGAAAATAAAATTTATTGAATTTTTTTGTTAATTTCATCAACTTCTGATTCTAATTCTTTAAGCTTTCCCAAAACATTATCCTCTAATTCTTCAATTTTTTCTATTTCTGTTTCTAATTCTTGGAGTTTTTCTAAAACATCATCGTTTGTATGACCATCAACATAATTTTGGATAAATTTTGCAGAAACAATTGCTGTAATAGTAGCTATCAATCCAAGTCCCAATAACATCAACAAACCAGCCACAACTCTACCAAGGGTGGTTAAAGGTGTGATGTCTCCATATCCTACTGTTGTAATAGTTACCAATGCCCACCAGATACCGTCACCAAAAGTTTTAACTTGTGGCTCTGAAGCATAAAATAAGTAGCCGAAAATTCCTATGAAAAATATTAACGCTACAAGAATGGTCCTTAAGCGTCTACTGTTGAAAATTGTCTCTAATAAAGAAAAAAAGTTTCTAACTCTACTCAAATCTCTCCTCAATATAAGAATAGTGTCTTTATTTTTTACATGGTAACATATTTATTAATGGCAGAAGAAAAAATAAAAAATTTACATAACTTTTTCTTTGAAAGCGTAATCGATATACTTCTGGTTCAAAAATGTACAAACATTAAAGCATTTGAAATTGAAAATAATAGCTACTTTGATGTAATTATTATGTGCAATGTAAATTCAAATACCCAAATGGTCTCTTCTATAAAAAAGCTTAAGAAATTAGTTAAATCTAAAAATAAAAACATCTTTTCTGAGGGTTTAGATTCTTCATGGGCACTAGTTGAGTTTGAAGGTGTAGGTATCCATTTCTTCACGGAAGAAGCAAGAGAATACTATAACTTAGATGATTTATTTTTTGATAGCAATCTAATGCTTCAGTACGGGTAATCTTAATTGTATTGGGGCTGTAGCTCAGTTGGCAGAGCACGTGCATGGCATGCACGGGGTCAGGGGTTCAAATCCCCTCAGCTCCACAAACAAATATGAATTTAAAATATATTAAAGAAATATTTATTCAAACCAAAGAATTAATTGGTTCTCAGTCAGTAATTGCATTAATAAGTTTAATTCAAGTTTCATATGTAGTTAAAAAGTTAGGCGTTGAAAATTTTGGAGTAATCGCATTATTAATAGCTATTCCAAATTTGGTCTTTCGATCAATTCATGCAAACCATAGTGATGTTATTTTATTAACACTCAAAAATGGAAAAAATATTGTGTCAGAATCACTATTTTTAAATTTTATCCTAGGACTTTTTTCATTCACTCTTTCTATGTTTGTATTTCTAAATCCAATAAATCCATTATTCTCTATCAACCAGTTAACTTCAATAGACGTATTGCCAGTAACTATAGTCTTATATTTATTCTCAAAAATTTTTCAAACTTTTTCTGAAACTAGTAAAGGTATATTAGTTTTTAAAAACAAAATGAAAAGTTTTTCATTTTTAGAATCATCCTCTATAGTTTTTAGATTTGTTCTAATAATTATTCTTTTAGGGATAAGTCCAACAATCCAAAGTTATCTTTTTGCTAATATTTTTTATTTTTTATACTCTGGTTTTTTTAGTTTATTTTTAATTAAAAAAGAATATGAATTGAATAAATTTTCATACGACGAGTTCAAACAATTTGTGGTATCAATTAAAAGATCATTCAATAGGGTTAGGATAAATCAAATAATTTCATTAATACCTCAACATTTTGATATTATCTTTTTGTCAGTAGTGAGTGATTTTGGGACAGTTGGAATTTATCAATTTGCCAAAAGGTTGGTAGAACCTATAAATTATGTAATTTATAGTTTTACACCATGGATTCAAAACAAACTTAAAAATAATTCAAAAGATTTTAATATACAATCTTTTGTAAAAATGATTTTAATACCAATTAGTTTTCTCTTATTCTCACTGTATGTATTTTTAGGTGAATTCATTATTTTACAAATTGGATCAGAAAGTTTTTTAAATTCATACAACCCAATGATTATCTTATGTATTGGGTTTATAATTTATTTACTCACATTTTGGATAAGACAATCTCTTTTATTAAATAATCTTATACATTTCCATTCATATGGAAGACTAATTTATTGTTCAGCTTTTTTAGTGCTATCTTCTTTTCTAGCCAATAGTTTTAAAGAAATAGGGATTTCTGCATCGTTAACAATAGCTATATTTTTACAAAAAACTTTTGAATATATAATTTATAGGAAAAAATTAAAATCTTAATTTTTTTTAAAAAGCATTAAAGTATTAACTATGAAGCTAAATAAAAATAATCTTTACTTAGCTATAACCTTTTTTTCAATACTTCTAATTTTTATGGATTCATATAGTTTTTTTTCTGTTCCTGTTTCGTGGATTGGGTTAAGTTTTTTAATCCTTCCTTCAGTTACAAATTTTAAGGATAAAAATTTTAGGCAATACTTTTTTTATATTGTTGCTTTTCTTTTCGTTCTCAATCTAAATAGCTTTATAAATATAATCTATAATAAATTTGATTATTCTTTTGAACCATACAGCTTATTGAGGTATTTAAATTTAATTTCATTTTTTTTAGTATATTTTTTTGTTTTGAATTTTTTTAAAAATAAAAATTATTCAAAATTTTTACAATTTGTTAAATTGTTTGTTTATACCTATTCCTTAATAATTATTTACATATATTTTGCCCAAATTTTTGATTTGTATGAACCATTAAGAAATAGAGCTAATACAAATTTACTTGGTAATTCTGCACAATCAACTTTTTGGTTATCTCAACCTCATAGGGCTATGGGAACATTCAGAGAACCAATTTTTTTAGTAGCTTTTTACTATCCAATGGTTCTACTTTATTTCATCAATACAAAAGAAAACAACTATATCTTAGCAATAATTTCTGGTGCATCTCTTGGATTAACAAGAAGTAATTATCTAAAACTTTATGTTCTAATATTTATAATTATTTTGATATTTTATTACTTTAAAAATAAATATATAAACATACCAATCTATATATTATTTTCGTCTATTTTTATTTTTTCCTCAATCGGGCTTTTAGAATGCAACGTAAATCAATCAAGTAAAGAGTGCAGAGAATATCCAGAGACAGTTGAAAAAATTAATTCTTCAGGTGACTTCAGAATACTTTCCGGAACTAATAACGATGAACCTTTTTTAGATCGTGATAGATCAAATGTTGTAGTTTTTTTCTTAGACAATATTACTAATTTAAAACCGGTTGGGATTCAAAATGTAACCTCAAAATATCAAGAACATTTTGTATCAGAAATTTCTGAAGAAATGTACTTTATCAATAGAACTTTGCCAAAGTATCTTTTGACAAGATATAATTCTCAAAATTTTCGTACTGGTTATTATTCATTATTAGACTCCAAGCCAAATGTTCAAAATCTTTTTGTTTTTTATACGATTGGATTTGGATATATTTTCTTATTATTTTTGTTTTTATATTTTTTAAACCTTTTTTTTACAAAGAAAATTAATTTTAATTTATTTCTTTATTTGTATATATTATCTTTCGTTTTAATGAGCCCAATTGAAGAAGTAAATGCATATTATGGATTACTTATTGGATTTGCAAAAATATTATTAAGTAAGAAAGAAAATGAATATATATAACTTTTCACCAGGTCCAGCTAGATTAGATCCTTCTATTATTAGTAAGTCCCAAGAGGCAATAGCTAATTATCAAAAAACTGGTTTATCAATTCTAGAGATTGGTCACAGATCTCAAGATTTTGAGACATTAGTAAACTCTCTTCAAGAAAATATGATAAATATTTTTAATATTCCATCCAATTATTTCACTCTTCTCTTGCAAGGGGGGGCAACATATCAGAATACATTTATCGCTAATAACTTTGATAAAGAAAATAAACTTTTAGGATGCCTAGTAACAGGAACATGGGGGAGGTACTCAGTTGAAGATTTTTCAAAAATTAGAGATACAAAAATAATTGAAGTAAGTGAGAATGAAATTGAAAATTATGTTCAAACACCATGGGATCTTGAAGGTGTTGATTATTTGCACCTAACGTCAAACGAGACAATAAATGGAGTTCAATTAAGAGAATTCAATAAAATTCAGCATGATTCATTACTCATTGATATGTCCTCAGATATTGGTTCTTATAGTTTTGAATGGGACAATGTAGCTTATATTTATGCAGGAGCTCAAAAAAATATGGGCATTCCAGGTGTCTCAATTTGTATTGGAAATGAAAAGTATTTAAATTCAGAAGATAATACTAGATACCTCAATCTTGGACAATTGGTAGAAAAGAAGTCTTTGTTGAACACACCCCCTACTTTTTCGATATACGTCCTAAAGCTTGTAACCGATTGGATGATTGCAATGGGAGGTATAAAACATTTTGAAGAGAAATCAACTAAACAATCATCAAGACTATATGAACAATTAGGGAGCTATGGGGATTTTATAAACTTACCTGTGAGTGACTATTCAAAAAGTAGATCCAATATTATTTTTAAATTTAAAAATGAGGATTTGGAAAAAAAATTTCTTATAGAAGGAACTGAAAAAGGAATACTTGGGTTGAATGGACATAGAAGCGAGGGGGGAATAAGAATTAGCCTTTACAATTCAATTACAGATGAGATGGTCGATTACTTGTCAGAATTTATGGACAAATTTTTTGCAGATAATGGAAAATAATAACTTCACAGCTTATCAATTTGAAAACTATGACGTTGAGGGTCTAAAACTTGAAATTAATTTTTCAAATACCGACTTTATCGAGATAAAGACGCATGAAGAAATAAATTCCCCAATTGAAAACATCGAAGAATCTTTTGAGCCACTTTTATTTGGAATTGATATGAATATAACAAATATCAGTAATGTAAATGATTTAAGAGGCAAGAAAATGATTCTTCTAGACGGGCATCATCGATATGAATACTTGAAAAGAAATGATATTGAAAAATCAATTGAAATAGTTCTTATTTCAATTGATGATATAGAAATTCTTTCTTACCCATCACGTTTAACAATTAGAAAAAAAGAATTTGAGGATATTCTTGAAAATTATAATTTTTCAAACAATGCCTCTTCAAAATTCTTTGTTTCATTAGATGATGTTAAATTTTTCAATGAGGAAATCGAGGACATTTATCAACTTTATGAATTTAAAAATTTCTGTTACGTCAACAAGTATATAAGTTCAGCGGTCGATGAACATCAATCTAACGATGAAATAATTGTAAATTTTACCCCCATAGAAGTATCTGAAATTGAAGAAAACGACTCTCTTTTTCCTCCAAAATCTACATGGATAACTCCAAGATTATGAAAATTTGTCACGTTATAAATTCTTTAAACAGGGGAGGCGCCGAATCGCATTTGTTGGACTTAATTAATGCACAGCTAAATGATGGGATGGATGTCCATGTAACTGTAATTGGCGAAGATAACACTGAATCATATTCAATAGAGAGCGAACTACTTAAAAATGGAATTAACATTACAAGACTTAATGGTCCGAGAATGTTCAATTTATTTTCCTATTTTTCAATGTATTCAAAATTCAGAAATGAAAAATTTGATATTATCCACTCACATCAACCTCGGAGCGATTTTATGGTTTTTAGAATAAATAAATATTTATCAAAAAAAAGTAAATGGATTGTAAGTGTTCATGGAAAATATGATACATATCTAGAAAAAGGTAGTTTAAGTAACAACTTAAGAAAATACTTTATGAAGAGACTCTCTAAACATTGGCAATCTGCTTCTTCGATAATTGCAATTTCTGAGGAAGTAAAAAGTTGGATTGAAAATCTTAATCATGAATTGAATGTTGAGGTCATACCATATTGGATAGATATTAAAAATTCTAAAACTTTTGAAAAAAAAGGTACCGTAACACTTGGATTTCTTGGAAGACTAAATGCCAATAAAGGGATAGAAGACCTACTTAATGCACTTAATTCATACCAGCTTAAATCACTTGATTTTAAATTAATGATTGGTGGAAGTGGGACCGAAGAGTATTTAGAAAAATTACGAAATATGATCGACCAAGACAAAACTGAAAAAGTAAATTTTCTTGGATATATAGAAAATAGAGAAGAATTCTTTAATAATATAGATATATTTGTATTTCCATCTTTTTCAGAGGGTTTAGGTTTAGTACTTCTTGAAGCTATGAGTTTTTCAAAGATTTGCTTAACAAGAAATATTTTGCCAATGACAAATTATATAGATGAAGATTCGGGTTATTTGTTTGATGATGTTGATGGATTATCAAATTCAATAGTTTCATCTATTCAAGATTTAGAAAACAATATTGAGTTAATACAAAAAAAATTGTTTAATATTGAAAAGAAATTAGAAAAATCAAGTAAGGAAAATATATTTCCAAAATTAGTAAAGGTATATGAACAGTCAATTTGAATATAGTAAAATAGAAAAGAAATGGCAAGATCACTGGGAAAATAGTGAAACTGTTAAGTGTGACTTAAAATCTGATAAACCAAAATTTTACAACCTTTGTATGTACCCCTATCCCTCAGGCGATTTGCATATGGGACACATAAGGAATTATACGATCGGTGATGTTATTACAAGGTATAAACAAATGAATGGCTTTAATGTTTTATCTCCTATGGGCTGGGATTCATTTGGTCTTCCTGCCGAAAATGCAGCAATTAAAACTGGTATTCATCCAAGAGAATTTACAGAAGAAAGAATTGCAAATATGAAATCTCAAATTATCAGATTAGGTTCTTTATATGATTGGGATAGGGAAGTTGCAGCCCACTCTGTTGATTATTACAAATGGACTCAATATCTATTTATAAAATTGTTTGAAAATGATTTGGCTTACAAGGAGGACGCACCAGTAAATTGGTGTAATTCATGCAGAACAGTTCTAGCTAATGAACAAGTTATAGAAGGATCATGTGAGAGATGTGATACAGCAGTTGAGCCCAAAAATTTAAACCAATGGTTTCTAAAAATATCCGAATATTCTGAAGAATTATTACAAGGCCTTGATGAGATTGGTGATTGGCCAGAAAACGTGAAGACAATGCAAAGAAACTGGATTGGAAAATCTGAAGGCTCTCAGTTTGAATTAAACATAATTGGAACAGACCTTACTTTTGATGTTTTCACAACAAGACCTGATACATTGTTTGGGATGACTTTTGCTGTAATATCTCCAGAGCATGAATTAATCAACGAAATTATGGAACAATCCGATAAAAAGGACGAGATACAAAATTATTTAGACTCGATTGTAAATAAGTCAGAATTCGAGAGAATGTCTATTACAAAAGAAAAAACTGGAGTGGATACCATTTTGAAAGTTACGAATCCAATCACAAATGAGGAAGTACCTTTATGGATAGCAGACTATGTTCTTGTAAACTATGGAACCGGTGCGATTATGGCTGTTCCAGCTCACGATGAAAGAGATTATGAATTCGCAAAAAAATACGATATTGAAATTAGACAGGTAATTATAGATAAAGAAAAAACAATAAATGTAGGCAAAGAGGCCTTTACTGGTAATGGAGTCCTTATCAATTCTGGAGAGTTCAATGACTTAAGCTCTCACGAAGAAGCAAGTAAAAAGGTAAATGAATTTTTAGTAAAAAATAAGATTGGCGATGAAAAAACAACATATCGTTTGAGAGATTGGTTAATCAGTAGACAGAGGTATTGGGGCTGTCCAATTCCATTAATCAATTGTGAAGACTGTGGATTATTACCAGAAAAATATGAAAATTTACCAGTATTACTTCCAGAAATTAAAGATTATATAAATACAGATGGATCTCCTCTATCCAAGAGTAAAGAATTTGTTGAAACTGATTGTCCAAAATGTTCTAAGAAAGCTCTTCGTGAAACTGACACTATGGATACTTTTGTAGATTCATCCTGGTATTACATGAGGTTTTTAGATCCTAAGAATGAAAAAGAACCTTTTAATTCTAACTTTATTAATGAATGGTTACCGGTTGATCAGTATATTGGCGGAGTAGAGCATGCAATTTTACATTTATTGTATTCTCGCTTTTTTGTGAAAGCCCTTCGCGATCTTGGTCTAATGACTATTGACGAACCTTTTCACAATTTATTTTCTCAAGGCATGATAAATTTTGGAGGGGCAAAAATGTCAAAATCTAAAGGTAATATTGTAGACCCCGAAGAATATTTTGCAACACATGGAGCAGACGCTCTCCGATTATATATTTTGTTTATGGCACCTCCCAGCGATGGGGTTGAATGGAATGATGGAGGTATTGAGGGTACTAAACGCTTTTTAAATAAACTATGGGACAACTTGTTAAAAATCATAAATCAAGAAGATACAGAAAAAGAATTAAGTGAGGAGGATAATTCCTTAGAAAGAAAAATAAATCAGACTATTAAATCAGTTACCCAACATTTTGAAAAGTTCGAATTTAATACTGCTGTATCTGATTTAATGAAATTTAATAATGACCTTAGTGAATATTTAAAACATGACTCTATTTTGCCAAAAGAATTAAAAGATGTACTCATAAAAAATATACTTATACTTTTATATCCCATGTCTCCGCATATGGCATCTGAAATTTATGAAAGTTATTTTAAAAGTGATATAAGTACTGAGGAATGGGCAAATTATGATGATTCAAAATTAGAGAACCCTATGTATGAATTAGTTGTACAAATAAATGGTAAAAAAAAGCATGCAATTATGGTTGAAACAGGAATTGAAGAAGATGATGCAATTACATTGTGTGAAAGTAATTTCGATATAAACTTTAAAGAAGCAAAAAAAATAATTTTTATAAAAGACAAAATAATTAATATAGTGCAATAAGTGACAAAATTAATAATAGCCGAAGCCTTGATTTCAGATGTAAATGAAATTAAATCAGAGATTGATAGTGATGAAAACATTATTTCAATATCTAAGAATGAATTTATTGAAAGTAATAATGCAGCACTTTTTAAAAATGAAAGCTATCAATTTATCGAAGATGAATTTCTTACATTTAACGAGTTAAAAAAATTAAATTACAACTTTGATGATAAATATATATTTCAAGTTAAAAAATCAAATTTAAAATCATTCTCTGAAGTTTCAAGTCTTATTCAAACATTTTTTCCAGACAAAAAGAAGAACTTAGATATTTATCCCTGGGATCTTGTAAATATTATTTTTTCTAATCAAAAAAAAATTACTAATGAAATTTTGGATAAATTTTGTAGTCGTGAAATCGTTTTTAGACAGTTTCTAACCTATTTCAATAAAGAATTACAAAGGATTTCACTACTTGACAAATATGAGCAAGAGGAAGTATCAGAGCTTTTGTCCGAAAAAATTGATTATAAATATGAACTCGCTGAAAAAAGAAAAAGTAAGTTATCTTCAGATGACGTTAGTAATTCACTAGTAATGATATATAAAATAGAAAAACTGAATTCGGACACTAAATTTAGTGAAGAAAATGCAAAAAGATTTATCGTATCTATTAAAAATGTTTTACAATTTTGAAATTTTTGATTTATTTCTATCTCTAAAGTTTTTAGTGACTATTCCATTTGTATAGGCTCTGTCAAGATTTCTGATAACAGTATCTTTCATATCTTTTTCAACTGTACCTTCAGAATTTAAAATTGCTTTTATAGACGAACGAAGAGCTGTCTTTTTGTCCTTATTTCTAAGGTTTTTCTTTTCGTCTTGTCTTATTCTTTTTTTTTGAGAACTAATATTTGCCATCTAAAACCTCTTGGTATATAAGATAATAACTTATTAAAGATGTTAACAAATAAAAATATAAGAAATATTTCTATTATTGCTCATGTAGATCATGGTAAATCTACTTTAGCTGACAGATTAATTGAATTATCTGGATTAATCACCCGTGGAGATCATAATGACCAAATTTTGGACAATATGGATCTTGAAAGAGAGCGTGGAATTACCATCAAATCTCAACCGATAAGATTAATCTTTGACGATTTGATTATAAACCTAATTGATACTCCTGGTCATGTTGACTTTTCTTATGAGGTATCAAGAGCATTAATTGCTTGCGATGGAGCTATCTTATTGGTGGATGGAACAAAAGGAGTTCAAGCTCAAACTTTTGCACATTCTTACGCAGCGATTGAAGCTGGACTTGATATTATTCCTGTGATCAACAAAATAGACTCTGTAGATGCAGATATTCATAATGTCTCACAACAAATACATAATCTTATAGGTTCAAATGATGAAGAAATATTTAATATTTCAGCTAAAACAGGAAAGGGAGTGGAGGACCTTATCAAAGAAATTCCAAACTTAATTACCCCACCTGAAGAAAAGTCTGAGAAAGTAAATGCATTAATTTTTGACTCATATTTCGATTCTTATAAAGGAGTTGTAGCTTCAGTAAGAGTATTTGGTGGTGAAATAAAAAAGGAAATGAATTTAAAACTTGTAAATTCAGGTTTCAAATTTGATACAAATGAGTTGGGATATTTTGACCTTGATCCAAAAAAATCAGATAATTTAAAATTTGGAGAAGTTGGGTACATTGTGACAGGAGCAAAAGATTTATCTCAAATCAGAGTCGGAGATACTTTAGTTGCAGGAGACGATGAAAAACCAATTATATTATCAGAATATGAGGAGTCTCAACCAACTGTATTTTCAAGTATTTTTCCTTCAGATTCTGACGATTTTACCAAATTAAGAGAATCATTAGATAAATATGTACTCAACGACGCAAGTTTTGTTTTTGAACCAGAGACTTCCTCAGCATTTGGATTTGGATTTAGATGTGGTTTCTTGGGATTGTTGCATCTAGAGATAGTTATTGAAAGATTAGAAAGAGAATTTGATTTATCTTTGATTGTTACCCCACCTTCCGTTGAGTTTAAAATGATTAGAAACAATGATGAAGAAAGAGTAATAAGGAATCCTTCAATACTTGATGAATACACTGATATCAAAAAACTTCAAGAAAGAGTTTGCGAAGTAGATTTATTGTTTCCTAAAGAATATCTTGGATCAATTATGACTTTGCTAAATGATAAGAGGGGAGTTCAAGAAGATTTAAGTTATTTAAGCACAACAATGGTAAAACTTAAATATAAAATTCCTTTACTTGAACTTGTCTCTGGATTTTACGATACCCTGAAATCAATTTCTCAAGGTTTTGCTTCCATTGATTACAAGATTCTTGATTTTGAAGATGGAAATTTAGTTAAACTTGATATCTTAGTCAATGGAATGGTTGTTGATTCTTTTAGCTCAATTCTATCAAAAGAAAGTGCAGATTTTATTGGAAGAAATAGAGTAAAAAAGTTGGCAGAATTAATACCTCGTCAACAATTTGACATTCCAATTCAAGCAGCAATTGGATCAAGAATATTATCGAGAGAAACTGTTAAAGCCCTAAGAAAAGATGTTACCGCCAAACTTTATGGTGGAGATGTTACCAGAAAAAGGAAATTGCTTGAAAAGCAAAAAGAAGGAAAAAAGAAGATGCGAAATATTGGAAGTGTAGAAGTTCCAAAAGAAGCATTTAAAGAATTCTTAAAACAATAATATGCATATTCCTACAATTTACAATCCAAAGATTTCTGATAAAGATACTATCTTTGCTCTTGACACTGAAAAGCATCATCATTTAAAAAATGTTTTAAGAATTAAGGATGACACTAAGGTTAAAATTTCAAATGGAAAAGGTAAGATTTATACAGGTAATTTATCTAATAAAAATATTTCAGTCGAATCTAATGAAATATTTTTAAGAAAAAGTGATTTAAATATTTTTATTGCAATTATTCAAGATAAAGAAAGATTACGTTTTATTATCGAAAAACTTACCGAACTTTCTGTTAATTCAATTTCTATAGGTCCAACCGAACATTCCCAGAAATTAAAAATAAATAGCGAAAAATTAGAAAAATGGTCTATTTCTGCTGTAGAGCAATCTGGAAATGCTTTTAAACCGGAAATAAATTTAGTTGATAAATTGGATTTCAAAAAATTTAAACATGCTTTTGACATATCTGGTGAGAATATAAAAAATAATTTAGATCAAAAAGATATTGCTATTGGTCCTGAAGGAGGGTGGTCGGATAAAGAAATTGAAAATTTTGATTATATTTCAAAAATTGCTGATTTTACCCTTAGAACGGAAACCGCATCAATACTTGGTGTATCCTTATTGATGTAAAATAAATTATGGAAGAAAAATCAATATTTGAGATGATTCTTGATAAAGAATTAGAATCGGAAATAATTTATGAAGATGAAGATATATTTTCAATTAAAGATATTAACCCAATTGCACTTGTTCATTTATTGATAATCCCAAAAAAGAGAATTAATACTATAAATGATATTTCCGAAGGAGATACATTATTAATTGGAAAGATGTTCCAAGTAGCAAAGAATTTAGCAAAAGAATATGAGATAGATGAAAGTGGATATAGATTAATATTTAATACAAATGATGATGGGGGTCAGACTGTTTACCATATACATCTTCATCTAATTGGTGGAGAAAAACTAAAGTGGTAGTAGAAAAAGTTATTCCTACAGATGTTGAGTTACTGAATTTATTCGGCATAAACGATAGTAATTTAAAATACTTAAAAAAAATATTCCCAAATGTAAAAATAAATGCGAGAGGAAATATTCTCTACTTAGATGGAAATCAAAGTAATATAGATAAACTTTTAAGTTTGATTGATGAAATGATCACCTTAAACCAAAATAAACAATCAATTGAGATTACAGACATAGAATTATTAATGAATATGAATGGTTCACTAAACGGTGATAATAAAAAACTAAGTACAATTAACATCACAAATAATAAATCGATAAAAGTTAAAAATGTAAGTCAATATAAGTACATTGATACAATCATGAATTCTACTGTAACCTTTGGAGTTGGTCCTGCAGGAACTGGCAAGACTTTTTTGGCAGTAGCAAGCGCAGTAAAATTGTATTCAGAAGATATAATCAAAAAGATAGTTTTAACGAGACCTGCAGTTGAAGCAGGTGAAAAATTAGGATTTCTCCCAGGTGATTTATCACAAAAAATTGATCCTTACTTAGTACCTTTATTCGATTCACTTGAATACTTTTTTGGAAATGAAAACTTGGAGTATCTCATTGAAAAAAGAAATATAGAAATAGTTCCTCTTGCATATATGAGAGGTAGAACATTGAATAATGCTTGCATTATTCTTGATGAGGCACAAAATGCAACATCAGGTCAAATTAAAATGTTTTTAACAAGGTTAGGAGAGAACTCAAAAGTTATTATCACTGGTGATGAATCTCAAATAGATCTTTACAATACAGATAACTCTGGCCTTAAAAGAACAAGAAAAGCTCTTTCAAATATTGAAGAAATATCTGTAATGGAATTTGAAAATTCTGATATTGTTAGGAACCCTATAGTGTCAAAAATATTAGAAGTTTTTCCAAAAAAATAATGAGAGATTATATTTCTTTTGGTAAAAAACTCATTTATATAATTTTATTTGGGGGCCTAGTTTGGTTTATTTCATTCTCAATCTTTCCTGAAAATCAAGTTATTAAAATTAGTGTTGGAGAAGAATCTCCTACAACATTTTTAGCACCTAAATATATTGAAATTATTGACCAACAGCAAACAGATATAAATATTCAACAAGCGGTTGAATCTGTAAATCCAATATATTCGATAAACACTGATTTAAATCAAACAGTTTTGAATGGAGTAACAAATATGTTTTTAACTGTAATTGAATCAAGAACAGAAGAAGTTTTAATTGCAGCCGACCAAGAGGATGTTGGCGAAAATGCACAGCCAACAGTAGAAATTGTTAACTTAAACAAAATTCAACAAATAGAAAGAATCGCTAGCTCACTTTTATTCTCGACCATATCAACAGCAAATATTGAAGTTTTAGTTGAGATTTCAAATTATGACTTACAAAATAAATCCAGTTATCTTTCACAGTTAGAGCTCGAGGCTAAAAGTCTTGCAAACGAAATTCTTTTAATTGGTATAAATAATGACAATTTAAACCAGACAAGGCAGAATCTTGTTTCAAATCCACCATATCTTGATTTATCAAGTGATTTATTTGCATTAATACCAGAAAGTAGATTGAGGTCTTCTGTTGCGGAACTTATTGCAGAAAATCTGATTGTTAATCAAAAATTAGAACAAGAACTATGGGATGAGCAAAAAGACAAGGTAGCAAGTTCAGTTGAGCCAGTAATTATAAAATATTTTGAAGAAGACATCGTTGTCAGTGAAGGTGAGAAAATAAACATAGTTCAATACAATGCATTAGATAATTTTGGTTATTTATCGGGTGAATCAAGAAGTATACAAACAGCTGCAATCCCCATCATTTTTTCAGTTTTTGTTTTAATTTATTTTCTTCTTTGGCGTTTCAAAGACTCAATGTGGAACAATGATAACGAGTTTCTCTTACTGCTTTCATTGATCCTTGTTTCATCAATTTTTCTAAGAGGTATTTCTTATTTTTCGCAGAGTTTTGACTTGAATTACTTAAAATATGCTGTTCCAATCTCGTTTGTTGGGGTAGTATCTGCAGTTTTACTTAACTTAAGAGCAACCCTGATTTTGTCACTTTCAAGTTCTTTATTAGCACTGGCAGGTGGTGGAAATATAGGTTTAGTTGCTATGGGTGCTGTATTAACAGTTGTGCCTTCAATATTTTTATCAGAAGATATAGACAGGATTACTTTACGTGAAAGAATTATATACATTACGTTATCTCAACCGATAGTTGCTTTTGGAATATTCTTTTTTTTGAGAGAGAATTTTAGCTTTATTGAAATCATAGTTTCTTCGTTGATTGGCGGATTAGTAGGTAATTTAGCTGCATTTTCACTTATAAACTATATTGAACTGGCATTTAGATTAACTACGAATTTTAGGTTGTCAGAAATAGCGGACAGAAATCACCCAGGTCTTAGGTATTTAGAGGAAAAAGCTTTAGGAACATTTAATCATTCACTAGTAGTGGGAACACTTGCAGACAGGGCAGCAAATCTCATTGGAGCAAACTCACAATTAGTAAGAGCTATGGCATATTTTCATGATTTAGGAAAAACTGAAAATCCTACTATGTTTGTTGAAAATCAATTCGGCTCAAGCAATCCACACGATAATTTAACTACCGACAATTCAGTACAAATTATAAGATCACATGTTCCTGATGGTGTTAGATTAGCTAAAAAATTTAAAATCCCCGAAGCTGTTTATAGAGGAATAATTGAACACCACGGAGATTCAGTAATGAGATATTTTTATGAGAAAGAAAAACAAATGAATCCAGATGTTTTAAAAGATGACTTTAGGCATCTTGGACAAAAGCCAAGTTCAAAAGAAACTGTTATTTTAATGTTTGCAGACTCACTTGAAGCTGCATGCAGGGCTAGATTTCAGTATGAGGATGCTGACGACAAAAAAATTGCGAACTTAGTAAATGAAATTTTTGATGAAAAGATTAATGACGGGCAATTATTAGATGCTCCGATTACCTTTCAGGATCTTGAAAAAATAAAACAGTCATTTCAGGCAAGCCTTGAGGGCTTGTATCATCAAAGAGTTCTATATCCAGAATTTACAGACGACGAAGAAGAATAGATATTGATAATTCTTCTTAACGGATATTTTTATAATCACGAAAAACTTAAGGTCTCAATAGCTGTTGATGAATTTTCAAAAAAATTCAATATTCCAAAAAATTTTTATTTTACAGTTCATTCAATAAATGAAGATGAGTCTAGAAAAATAAATAAAAAAACATTCAATAAGAACTTTCCAACAGATGTTTTATCTTTTCCCTTGTACAACAACATAGACTCTATTAATAATTTAGATAAAAATATGTCAGAAGATATGGGTGATATGTTCGTTTGTCGTAATGTTATTAAAAAGAATGCCAAAATTTATAATAAAGATTTTTCTGAAGAACTACAATATATTGTAATTCATGGTCTTTTGCATTTAATAGGTTATTCACATAAAAAAAATGACAAATTGAAGATCTATGAAGAGGAACTTATGAAAAGAATTTGGAATGAATCTTAAGGATATAGATCTCAATCACATAGCCATAATAATGGATGGAAATGGCAGATGGGCTACAAACCAAGGGTTGGATAGAACAGCTGGACATGCAGCTGGTGAATTCTCCCTTTCTCGTTCAATAGATTGGTCCCTGGACAATAATCTAGAGTGGCTAACGGTGTTTGCTTTTTCAACAGAAAACTGGTCAAGGTCTAAAGAAGAGGTTGATTTTTTAATGTTTTTCAATAGAGATATATTAATCAGAAGGAGAGAGGAATTTAATGATAAAGGAGTAAAATTTCATTTTATTGGTGATTTAGCAGATGAAAGAATTCCTGATGAAAATAAAAGGTTAATGAGTGAGACTCAAGAAATAACAAAAAATAATTCAAATTTAAACCTTGTTTTTGCATTTAATTATGGATCAAGAAAAGAAATCTACGATGCTATAACAAAAGTAAGTAAAAATGATATTGATGCAATCAATGAAGAATCTTTTAGGTCTAACTTACTGCTTCCAGAAATGCCTGATCCTGATTTACTCATTCGTACCGCTGGTGAGAAGAGAGTTAGTAATTTTCTTCTCTATCAATTGAGCTACACTGAACTTATGTTTGTCGATACACTTTGGCCAGACTTTGATGAAAATCAATTAGATTTGGCTGTTAAAGAGTTTGAAAATCGAGTTAGAAAGTATGGAAATGCCTGAAGAAATATTTGATAAGGTTGTGAAAATTGCTCAAGCAAGAGGATTTGTGTTTAATGCCTCATCTATATACGGTGGGTTAAGAAGTTCTTATGATTATGGACCACTTGGGGTACTTTTAAAAAATAATATTTCAAGCATGTGGTGGAGTAGTATTAACAGCCTTGATGTTGAAATCTATCCAATTGATACTGCAATTATACAGTCAAGTGAAGTATGGAAGGCATCTGGCCATTTAGCTGAGTTCACCGATCCAATGGTTGATCATAAACCTACTGGTGAAAGATACAGGGCGGATCAGGTACCTACGGATTTAAAAAAAGAAGATTTAACGGAGCCACGTCAATTTAACCTTATGTTTGAAACTAGTATTGGTCCAGTAGAAAATGAAAACTCAGCTGTTTATTTAAGACCTGAAACTGCACAAGGTATATTTGTTAACTTTGAGAATGTTTTACGTACCATGAGAGCAAAAATTCCATTTGGAATTGGAAATATTGGAAAGTCTTTTAGAAACGAAATCACACCCGGACAATTTATTTTTAGGACTAGGGAATTTGAACAAATGGAGATTGAATTCTTTTGTGATGAAAGTGAAGAGGATAAATGGTTTGATTACTGGGTTGAAAATAGACTAAATTGGTATAAAAATCTTGGTATTCCAGAGAAAAAATTAAGAATTAGAAATCATGAAAAATCTGAGCTTGCTCATTATGCGAAAAAAACATCAGATATTGAATTTGAGTATCCATGGGGATGGGGTGAACTTGAAGGAATTGCTAATAGAGGTAATTTTGATTTAAATGCACATCAAGAAAGCAGTGGTAAGGATTTAAAATACTTTGATCCGGTTACAGAAAGTAAATTTACTCCATCTGTCATAGAGCCAGCAGGTGGTCTAACTAGAACCCTTTTTGCTGTTTTATTATCTTTATATGAAGAAGAAGAAATAGAAAATGAAACAAGAACGCTATTTAAATTTAATTTTGATCTTGCACCTATTCAAATCGGAATACTTCCGTTAAGCAAAAAAGAAGAATTAATCACAGTTTGCAATCAGATAAACTCTTCTCTTCGATCAAACTTTAGAACAGAAATTGATATTACCCAATCTATTGGAAAAAGATACAGAAGACAGGATGAAATAGGTACTCCTTATTGTGTAACGGTAGATTTTGATACTTTAGAGGATAATTCTGTGACAGTGAGAAGCAGAGATATAATGGAACAAGAAAGAATCAAAATCGAAGACTTAAGAGACTATTTCAGTAATTTTTAATGGGAATTTCTAAACAGTCAATTGAAGATTTAAAAAATAAATCAAAGATTAGCGATTTTATTTTAAGTTCCACAACTGGAAAACTTAGAGGAAATAAAGGGATGGCACTCTGTCCTTTTCATGGTGAAAAGACAGCAAGTATGAGCTTTACAGATGAAGAAAATCTTTTTCACTGCTTTGGCTGTAGAGAAGGCGGGGATATATTTAAATATATTCAATTAATTAATAATGTTGAATTTCAAGAATCAGTTGAAATTGCTGCAGACAAATATAGTTTCAACCTTACATATACAGATTCAAAATTTGAAAGCGATCAAAAAAATTTAGTTAGTTACATGAATAAGTTAACTGATTATTTTGTAAAAAATATGAATGAGGGTAAAAGTCAAGATTCAATAAATTATCTTAAATCAAGAAACCTTGAAGGGATGGATATTAAAGAATTCAAAATAGGTTTTGCCGAAAAAAATGAAAGTGATATTTTTAAATTCATAAATACGCTAGGCATATCAAAAAATGAATTAAGAAATCTTGGGTTGCTCAGCGATAAAGGAAATCTTCTTTTTAAAAATAGAATTATATTTCCCATTACAAACTTAAGAAATGACACAATAGGCTTTGGTGGAAGAGCAATTGAAGACTTTGGTCCAAAGTATATTAACTCTGCTGAATCGGGAGTTTATAAAAAGAACAGGGCTTTGTATTTTACAGACAATTTTCTATCAGTTGTAAAAAAGAAAAAATTTGTGATTCTTGTTGAAGGGTATTTTGATGTAATTGCATTTAATAAATTGGGATATGCAAATGTTGCTTCGCCCTCAGGTACAGCTCTAACAGTTCAACAATTAAATCTTCTTTCAAGATATACGAAAGATATTTATATATGTTTTGATAATGATACAGCTGGTGATATGGCTACAAAAAGAATTCTTGAAATTAAAAATAATCAACCTTCAGACCTCAACTTTTTTAAATTGAATTTGCCAGATAATTACAAAGACATATCTGAATTTTTTGAAGACGGAGAGAAAAATATTAAAAATATATTTGATCAAAAAGAAGAGTTGGTAGAGTTTTGTATCAATATGATAATTGACACAAATGATACAAAGAAAACTTTTCAAGAATTTAAAAACATTACAAAGTTTCTGAGTCCATTAGAAAAAGATTTAGCGATAAGTTTTTTGAGTGAAAATATAGGAATAACAAAAGAAGTTATTTTAAATGAATTAAATTACCAATCTAACAATGAATCGGATGAGGTACAACAGTTTGAAAAAAGTGACATTAATCACATCAATACATTCCAAGAAATATTAATTGCTGATTTAATTAAAAGTAAATTTGATTATGATGATGAGATTGAATATCTTTTAAATATTAATGAAAATTTCAAAAAATTAATATTAGACATAAAATCTAATAAAAATCCTGAAGAAAGCGAAAAGTATCAAAATATTTCTTATACAGATGAGCAACTTAGAGAAGCTGTATCGAGATTGTATATTTATTTCGCAGATAATAAAATTGACACATTGATTAAGGTAATGGACGAATCAAATGACTTGTCAATTCTCGAAGATTTAGAACATTTGAAAAAGAAAATCGAATTTTATCAGAATACTCTTTAATACATACTATTATTAATTTGCTATCCGAGGTAGCTCAATTGGCAGAGCAGCGGACTGTTAATCCGTTGGTTGTGGGTTCAAGTCCCACCCTCGGAGCTTTTTTAATTAGAAAAAAAAAGTATAATTACATGTGAATGGAGGATAATGGATAATTTAGTAGAACTAATCCAAACAAATGCAGAAGGCAAAGATCTAAGTGTTCTTGGAGGAACTGTAAAGCTTGTTGTTGATGATCAAATTGTCTTTGTTAAACCAGATGGAGAAATCTCTGGAAGTGACGAAGAGGCAGATTGTACAATGACAATTGATTCAGAAACAATGCAATCAATAATGAACGGTGAAACCAGTGGGCAAGCTGCATTTATGACTGGAAAGCTTAAAGTTTCTGGTGATATGGGAATTGCTCTTAAAACTCAATCATTTTTAGGCAAGTAATTAAATTAGGGCCTGTAGCTCAGTTGGTTAGAGCAACGGACTCATAATCCGTCGGTCGCAGGTTCGAGTCCTGCCGGGCCCACAGTGAGTGAAAACAAAAAATTGAGTAAATTAAATTCTCGCACCATAGGTTCAGTATTTGCTATTTCTCTTTTAATTCCACAAAACATCGGTATTAATCTTCTCGGAATCAATTTTGAAGATATACCATTAATAGTCATTTTTCTTGTATTGCTGATTCTAAAAATACAGAATTTTACTTTACAAAAATTCGACATCATATTTTTATCTTTTTTAGGATTCTTTGTAATTTACACAACTTTTTCGGTCAGCGAATTTAAATTATTTAATCAAACTAACTTAAGATTTTATTTTTATTTTATGCTCTCTTATTTGTGTATAGATTTACTTAAAAAAAATGAAAATCGAATTATCGACCTTTTTGAACCTTTAGGTATTGTGATGTTGGCTAATTTCATAGTTATAATTTTTCAAATTCAACTACCTGGAACAATTGATGGATGGGTGTTGAACAATACTGATAGTATAAATCCATTTGCATCAGGCAGACTAGGTGGTTTTCAAGGAGGAGGCCCTAATGTAATTGGTATAATATGCGCAATTTATTGTTTACTATGTGTTCACAAATTAATTATTTCTGGCAATATAAGAACTTTTTTATTTGAAGATAGACTCAACGCCTCTTTGCTTTTTATATCTCTGATTAATCTAATTTTTACATTTTCTAGAGGATCATATCTTGCATTATTTATTGGCTTACTAACTTTAATTATGTTTTCTGAAAAAATTGATAAGGCTATTAAAACTTATTTTGTGACAAGTCTTAGTCTTATCGTAGTCTTTTCAATTTACACATTTCCGGGAATATTTCTTAAGGAAACCAATAGATCTTTTCTTAACTCATTAGGAGCGAAAAATACAGAAATATTTGTCGGTGCAGGTGGTGGAAATTATATTAAAAGTGTTTATGAAGAATATTTAGTTACTTTGGATGAAGATATACTTCTTGATGAATTCAACATTATCTATTCAGAAGAAGAAAGGTCAAGACTTTTAGATCCTACAGAGAATGAAATTTCAATGCCAGTTGAAGGCTTTCTTAAATTAAGGTTTGATTATCAAGACAATCTTTTACCAAGATCAATTATTTCTTTTTATTATTCAAATGATGGTTCAAGTTGGAATCAATTAGGTTCTGATCATACAAGTGGAGTAGTAATTGATTTAATTGAAAATGATTCTTTTTTTGAGGTTGGTGGATGGGGAGATGGTCAATCTCCTGGGGATCAATACCTTAGTGGATTTGTTAAAAAGACAATTATTCAGACAGATGATTATAAAAGAGAATATAACTTTACAAAAGAAAACAGAGATATTGACTATTTATTACTCACTCCATTAAATAAAAATCAGTATGAAAGACAAGTCGAATATAATGATAATTCTATAAGACTTGAAAGACCAAGAAGTTACTGGTTAGCGTTGCCAAATGAAGTTAATTTGTCTGGAAAAGATTTTGAGGTAACTATTGAATTAAATCTTCAATCAGTTCCAAAAGGTCATGAAACATTGTTAAGTCAAAGTTCAATCTTAAAACTTAATGATAAATTTAATGATCAGTCTTGGAAGTGGTCAATTATAGATGGTAGGATGTACTTCTTTTGGATTGAAAATGTAACATCAGGATATTCAAATTTTGTAGGAGGACAAAGTTTGAGATCTGGAAAATTAATTTCAAACAATGGAGTATTTGATTCTGTAATTTCAGATTTTTCATTATCTCAATATGATGAGATTACTACTGCGCATAATGGCTTTTTAACAATGTCTGTTGAATATGGTATATTCCCAATATCGATCATTATATTTTTGATTGCTTATTCACTAATTAAGAACTTTAAAAAATCTTTTGGATTTGAAATTTCTTTGTTATTAATGTTCGTTGCACAAAACCTTACAAATGACCTCGTATATGCACCAGATGTTGGAATTTACTTTTGGCTAATTCCGATTTATTTCATTTCCAATTCTTTAAGAGTCAAGAACTGAATTTTTTTTCAAAAAATTATGAATTGTATCATTTAGAACTAACACTTGCCTTCCATCATTTAATGTTAAGTAATCGACAGGTGTTGTAAATTTTTGGACATTACTTAAATCAATATTTCTAAAAGTCCATAGAATTTCAACTGCTTTATTTATTGATAAATTTTCATCGATAATGAATGAGTTTTCCAAAGCTTTTATAAAAGAATTGAGTTCATTCACTGACTCAAATTCTTTTAACTCATTGATTAATTGCATTACAACATATTGTTGCCTGTCAATTCTTGTGAGATCACTAACTCCAAGCATAGGCTTCCACTCAGATATGTCATTTCCTTTATTATCAATAAGTTTTTCACCTACTAATTCTTCAGTTGATCTTGAAACAACCCAATTCAAAGTAGTTAGTCCATTAACTGTCTGACATCCTTCTTGTAATTCAAAGCTAAATCCCTCACGTTGAGTCTTATCAACACAAATTTCGATACCATCTACTGAGTCAATAATTTCCTCAAAGCCCTCAAAGTCAAAGCTTGCAAAATTTGTAACTCGTATTCCTGAAATGCTATATATGGCTGCAGCTAAATTTTCTGCTCTGCCCCCACACTCATTTTTACTATACGCTGCATTAATCCTCTCTAATTTTCCTGTACAATTGTTTTTTATTAACAGATCACGTGGAAAAGAAAGTAAAGTAATTTCTTTTGATGATTTCTCAACAAGCCCAAGAATAATTACATCTGCTCGCTTCCCTGTTATTTCACCCCTTGTTAAGGCAATCTCTGCAGATCTTTCATCTGAGCCAATCAATAAATACACGTCAAAATTAGTTATTTCCTTTTCAAACTCATTTAATAGGAGAACTTTATCAATATCTGATATTTCTTCCTCTGTCAAAACCAATTCATCCATGGATGAAATAGATTCTTGAGTATTTTGTTCACTATTTTCTTTAATTGTCGTAGTGGTAACACCCTCTATAATGTCATCAATGACTTCCTGATCAAATTCTTCAGTCTCTAGATTTGGGATAAAACTAAAAATTACTATTGTTGCAATAACAAGTATTCCTAGAAATAAATACGTATATTTATTAAAAATTTTCATACAATACCAAATTACATAATATAACTATGTATTCTTTAGTTGTGGAAAATATCAAATGTATTATAGCCGCAGGTGGCCTTGGAACAAGATTGCAAGAATTTAGAGGAAATAAATCTACAAAAATACTTTTAGACGTAAATGGAACCCCCATGATTAATCAACAAGTTTCTCAACTTGTTAACTGGGGAATGAGAAAATTTGTAATTATAACTAACCCGGAATACTTCAATATGATACAAGAAGTTACTCTTGGTGAATTTAAAGATTTAGAAATAGAATTTACTATTCAAGAAGAACCAAAAGGAATATCACATGCTTTATATCAAGCAAGAGATTATGTAGATGAAAATGAGAAAATATTTTTTGTTTTAGGCGATAATTTTTTTGAAAATAGTCCATTTAATAATTTTGATTTCAAAAATTTTCATCAAGGTGCATGTATATTTACAACTGAAGTAAACAACCCTGAGGAATTTGGAGTAGCTGAGATGGATATTGACGGAAAAGTTCTTTCAATTGAGGAAAAGCCTACCAATCCTAAATCCAATGATGCAGTTGTGGGTTTATACATGTTTGATAATTCTGTTTTTAATAAGATTGATACTTTAGAACCATCTGCCAGGGGAGAATATGAAATTACAGACTTATGCAATATTTTTGTTTCAGAAAATAAATGTATGAACTTAAATATAAATGGCTGGTGGATCGATGCAGGAACTCCTGAAAGAATTATTGAACTTGAAGAAAAGTTAAGTTAAGACCTTCAATCTTATTGAAATTAAGTAAGTTAGAAAATAAACAGTAAACAAAACTCCAATAATTAAAAGTGATAATTGGGTTGAAGTAAAAATTGAGAGATAAATTAATAAAAAAGTTCCAAGACTATAAATTAGAAATATTGAAAGAACTGTTTTTTCAGAAAATCCTTTTGCAAGTAATCGATGTGAGATATGGTCTGTTCCACCGATAGTAGGTGATTTTCCTATACTAATTCTGTAGGTAACAACAACAAGAAAATCTATTAAGGGAACTGAAAATACTAACAATATTGGGCTGAGTGTAGTTGAATAAACAGTAACATCTTCTGGGACCCAGCTATATATAATACTCATAAATCCTAGACAAAAACCTATAAATAAACTACCAGAATCTCCAAAGTATAATTTTGCAGGTGGGAAATTGAAAAATAAAAAACCTCCAATTGTACAAAGTAGAAGAATAGAAATATCTGTTAACTTATACTGGTTTAAATAATTTGTTAAGACTGCAATCTGTATACATATAGCTGAAGAGACAACTACGGCAAGCCCATCCATATTATCTATAAAATTTATTGCATTCATTATCAACATAATCCAAATCGTTGAAACTATGTAATTTAAA
Source organism: uncultured Candidatus Actinomarina sp. (assembly GCA_902519845.1). Lineage (GTDB taxonomy): Bacteria > Actinomycetota > Acidimicrobiia > Actinomarinales > Actinomarinaceae > Actinomarina. The sequence goes on from CABYLQ010000001.1 coordinate 408,710, forward strand.
GAATTATTGAATTCTAAGCCAATAAGTGATTCAAAATTTATAAAAATATTTAAGTTATACAAAGGTATGTAGACAATGATTATTTGAAAGAAGAATTTAATATACCATTTAAAATTATACAAATCATCTAGCAAGCCAATAATTGAAATTATTACTGCGAAAAAACCTACGTATAAGAAATTACTTTCAGCCTGTCCTAGAAGTCTTGTAGATATCAAAAATGCGATAGAACAAGCAATACCACCAAATGGTGGGACATATCTTGAAGATAATCTTTCTTCATTTTTTCTTATACTCGGTACAAAGTTTTTTGTTCTTTGTAGAGTTATCCAATTAAAGAATAGGGATAATAAAATTGTTGCTATCGCTGCACTTGTTATTGATACTTGAAAATTAGATAAATTCACTTTTGTAGCTCTCGATCTCTTTTCTTAAATATCGATAAATTTTATTATATGCAGCTGCAATTTTGACAGATGTATAGTTTTTATCAATTAATTCTCTATTGTATTTGGCATCTTCTCCAAAAAGAATATTTTGTGTACTATCTAAAAAAGCATCATGATTAATTATTTCATCAAGATTTCTTCTAAATTCTTCAATATTGTTTTCATCTATAAAGAAAGAATTTCTAAATTTTGAGCTGAGCTCTGATGTGCCTGGAATATTATTAGATAAACATATTAATCCTACATACAAAGATTCTAAAAGTATTCTTGAAGATCCCTCATACTTTGACATAACAATATTTATATCGAAATTTTGAAGCTCTTTCTTTATATCAATATGTCCTAAATAATTTATAAAGTTACTATTTTTTATTTCATTTAGCTGAGATTCACTTAGTGAATCTGGATTTCCATTGTCTAAATCACCAGCTAGATAGAACTCAAAATCTGAATCTTTCATCAAATTAGCTAGCTCAAGATATTCAAATACACCTTTGTCATTAATTAACCTTGTAGCCATAATTACTTTTAAATTTGAGTTTCGATATTCTTTTTTTAACTCAAGTTCCTTCACGGTTATCCCAGAAGTTGGAATTATAAAAGATTCACCATTATATTTTGAGTAATTATTAAATGTTTTTTGATCTTCTCCATTTTGGTACATCAAAAAATCAAAATTCTTATTAATTAGAGGTCTTATAAAAAAACTTAAAAATATTTTCAAAATCTTCGCTTTGAAGTTATCACTAAATAGATAGCCTAATCCGGTTATAGTCAATATATTTTTGGTTTTATTATTTCTAAAAAGGTTTGCAATAGCAAAAAGAAGACCAGATTTTAAAGTGAATACGTGCACAATATCATCAGATTTTAAATCTTTTGTTGAATTCCTTAGATTTTTAATTCCCCAAAAGTCAAAAATTTTATTTCGATTTAATTTCCAATCAATTGCTTCTTTGTAATAATTTTCAAGTTCAATTTCATTTCGACCAAAAGGGCAAATTGCCACAAAATTTGAATCGTTGATATTTGATACAATGTCTTTTCTTGATTGAGTTAATATCCAATCCCAATGTGCTAAATAAACAATCATTAATAACATTTTAAGTGTTAAAATTGTTAACATTGCATAATATGAACATTGTCATCATAGGTACAGGGTATGTAGGCTTAGTCACTGGAGTAGGGTTGGCTAGTCGTGATAACGTAGTTAATTTTATTGATTTGGATGAAAATAAAATTAAAGATCTATCTAGTAAAAAAATTACCTTTTACGAGCCTGGACTTGAAGAATATTTCAATGATAATGAAACATTTAAAAGAATGTCTTTCTCGTCAGATTATGCAAGTATTGAATGGGGGAACATTGATATTGTTTTTATCTGCGTTCAAACACCAAACAATATTGAAACAAATTCAGTAGATACAAAGTTTTTAGAATCTGCTATCAAAGAAATAAATAATGTAAACAATAATGACTTAGTAATAACTGTAAAATCGACAATTCCTCCATACGAGATAGAAAAGGTATGTGAGAAAGTTGGAATGGATCCAAGTAAATTAACATTCAATCCAGAATTCTTAAGAGAGGGAACAGCTGTTGAAGATTTCTTTAAGCCAGATAGGATTGTTCTTGGTGGTACTGACACTGAAAAACTTAGTAAATTAAAAGAGCTTTACAGCGGCTTTGACTGTGAGATTATTACAACTGATTCGATTAGTTCTCAATTGATTAAATATCTCGCAAACACTTATCTTCCACTCCGATTATCTTTTGTGAATGAAGCAACAAGGTTAATAGACTACTCTGGAGGAAATTTAGATGATGTTCTAAAAGGTGTTGGCCTAGACAATAGAATTGGAAAGCATTATTTTAGACCATCACCTTCTTGGGGTGGATCATGCTTTCCAAAAGACCTTGTAGAGGTAAATAATTTTTATGATAAAGATAGATTAAATCTTCCACTTATCTCAAACATTATAAATTCAAACGATATTCATGCAGATTGGACTTCAGAAAATATTAAAGAATTGTATGAATCAAAAAAATTAGAAGGAGTAGTTCTTATTGGTGCAGCATTTAAAGAAGACACAGATGATTTGAGAAACTCACCAACAACAGAAGTATTTAAAAAACTGAAAAGTTCAATTGAAAATGTTGTTGTATTTGACGAAATAATTAATGATGAAAATATAGTCAAATTTGACTATCTTGAGGATCTGAATTCTCCTCATTTATTTGTTTTAATGTATCCGGTTAAAGAGTTAACACTTGATAGGTTGAATAAAATCATTGAAGATTCTAATTCTACAACTTATATTCCGTGGTCGCTATGAATATCGTAATCACAGGTGGATCAGGCTTTGTAGGATCTTATTTATGTGAAAATCTTATAAACGATGGACACAAGATTGTTGTTATTGATAATTTATTAACAGGTTCTACAGAAAATATAAAACAATTTATGGATAATGAAAACTTTATATTTATGGAACACGATGTGCAGAATCATATTGAGATAGAAGATGAAGTAGATTATGTTTTACATTTTGCAAGTGCTGCTTCACCAAAAGCATATACAGAGCATCCAGTTAATACGCTTAAAGCTGGAAGTGTAGGGACCATAAACACTCTAGGTTTAGCAAAAAAGCATAAGGCAGAATATTTACTTGCATCAACTTCAGAAGTGTACGGTGATCCACTAGTCAGCCCTCAAAATGAAGAATACTGGGGAAATGTTAACCCAAATGGTGAAAGAAGCATGTATGATGAAGCGAAGAGATTTGCAGAAGCAGCAGTGGCTACTTATGCAAGATCATATAATCTAAGAACCAAAATTGTAAGAATTTTTAATACTTATGGGCCAAGAATGCAGCTAAACGATGGAAGAGTTGTAACTAACTTCATAGTACAGGCATTGAAAGATGAGGATATAACTATTTATGGTGATGGTTCTCAAACAAGAAGTTTTTCCTTCGTCGAAGACACAGTTGATGGAATATTGTCACTTATGAGATCAAATGAATATGATGTTTTTAATATAGGTAATCCAAATGAGTTCAAAGTTTTAACGTTAGCTGAAAAAATAATAAAACTAACAAACTCAAATTCTAAAATTATTTTCAAACCTTTACCCAGTGATGATCCAAAGCAAAGAAAGCCTGATATAACAAAAGCAATAAATAAACTTAATTGGGAGCCAAGAATAAATCTTGATGATGGTTTAAAAATTACAATTGATTGGATAAATAAAGAGTTAATCAGAGAATAGATTGTATTCTTTGATCTAAGGTTTCTAAGCTTTCGTTTTGAATCATAATCTGACTTGATTTGATTATTTTAGTTATGTCATCATCATGCAGTTCTTTTACCATTGAAATTTTCTTTACTAAATCATCAGTGTTATTTTCAAATCTTAAATAATTTATATATTTATCAGGAAAAAATTTATCATAGTCATGATTTTTGTAAAAATTTATTATACCGCTTAGACTTGTTTCCAATACTGTTTTATCATAATTCCCTTTTGAAGTGCTGTTAATATGAAATTTTATGTTATTAAAGTAAGTTTTCAACTCATTATGTGGAACTGCACCTTCAAAAATGACATTTTTGAAGTCTTTATATTTATCTTGTAAAAATAAAAAATATTTTTCATCAGTTTGCGCAGCCGGTCCTCCAATTATATAGATTTTGTTTGATTTTGAATAAGTACTTTCAAGAAAAGCATTAATAGACTCATCAATTTTTTTTGATTTAGATATTCGACTTAATATTAAAAAATTTTCATTTGTGTAGATTTTTTTCTCATTAATGAAATATTTATAGTTTATTGCTTGTCCAATCGGATTAATTTTTTTACTTTTTAAAGGATAAGAATTAAAAGTTGATGTAATTATTTTATCTACCGTAAATTTGCTTATAAATAGTACTAATTTCTTTTTTATGTTTTTTGGACCTGGATGCGCGTACCAAAGCACACTTGGTACGTTTTTTCTTTTCAACTGATAGTAACTAATTATCGATAACAAAGGTGACATATGGGATAAGCAATATGAATATTTATTTTTTATCAAAAGTTTTTTAACAATTGCTATTACATAAAAAATTCTTATTATGCTAATTTTGTTCTGTTTTATTTCGAATATATTTATATTTTCAGAAAGCAAAGTAATATTTCCTTTATTTAAGGTTATAACATCAATTTCATCATAATTTTTTGATAAAGAATTGAGCCAAGAAATCGCAAAACCTAATGAAGTGTCGTCAGAATCTGTTGCAATATTAAAAATTAAAATTTTTTTCATTTCGAAATTAAGTTTTTGAAAATTTGAAAATATTTAGATGCTTGAGTTTCAAAATTATGATTTGATATTAAATAATTTTTTGCTTTCAAAGATTTATTTACTGCTTCATTTTTATTTTCATAAACTTCAGTGATTGTATCTAAAATCTTTGTAACAGTAATTGGATGTGAAATTATATAACCCCTTTTACCGTTACCTAACAACTTTCCACATCCACCAGAATCTGAACTTATCACTGGTATACCCTTATTTATAGCCTCCAACAATGAGTGTGGCAATCCCTCGTAATTTGATGCTTGAACAAATAAATCATTTTTGGTTAATTCTTTTGAAATTTTATTAGTATCTAGCTTTCCTAAAAATTTAATATTTTTTTCTTTCTTTAACTTTTTTACTAATTTTTTAAGCGTATTTAGCTCACTTCCTTCTCCTACAATATTTAAATTTATATTAATATTTCTAATTTCTGAAACTGATTTGATTACAAGATCTATATTTTTTTGAACTACCAATCTTGATACAACTATCATATTTAAATTATTACTTAAAAATGGAGTGAACTTTTCATCATTTATATATACTCCATTTTCAATGACTTCAATATTTTTTTTGTATCCAGTTTTTTTTATAAAATTTTTTAGATGTTCTGAAGGAGTAATTACAATATCTGTATTTTTGATACTCCAGTTTCTAATACTTTTTTGCAATTTAATATATGGTCCATAATTTTTAGTTTGAAATTTATCAAAATTATCTTCAATTATTTTTTTATTATATAATCTTTCCCACACAGGGTCACCGACAATTTTTCTTACGATTTTCTTTTTTAATAATATATTTGCAATTGAAACCTCAGTTCCAAGTCCATTTACAAATATAAGATCTTTCTTTTTACCAATTTTGTAAATTTTGAAAACTGTCTTTATCCATCTTATGACAATAGGTAAATTTCTGTTTATTCTATGAACATAAAAATCACTTGATTTATCTAAATTCTCTTTTTCAGATAAACAAATTATTTCAGGATCATAATTGTAGTTATCTTTTATATATTTTGAGATTTTAGGAACAAAACTAGCGGGTCCTCCAATATCTGGTGGGAAGATTCCCACAGTTATCAAAATTTCCATAATTTAACTAATTTTGTCTTTTGTATTCCACAATTTCTTTAATCATTGTTTTTATATCATAACTAGGTTTAATTCCAGTTGCTTCAACAATTTTATCTATATTAGGTGTTCTCCTACTTGGGTCTTCGAACTTATCACCAAATACATCTTCGTGGCTTAGGAATTTAAGATCAGAATCTGATTCTGAAGTTTCTATTACAAGTTTTGCTAGCTCTTTTATGGATATTTCTTCAGTTTGACCAATGTTGTATATTTCTCCATAGTTTTTTAACTCAACTAATTTTATAAAATATTCAATAACATCTCCAACCCATGTGAATGACCTAGATTGGGAACCATCTCCATGGATAATTATATCTTCATTTTTTAGGGCAGACTCAATAAATTTTGGCACTACCATACCAAATTCAGAAGCTTGGTTTGGGCCTATGGTGTTAAAGAGTCGTACTATTATTGGTTTTAAATTTCCAGTTTCGTATTCTGATAAGGCAAGAAATTCATCAATCATTTTTGAAACTGCATAAGACCACCTAAGTTTTGTAGTAGGACCAATTAAGCTCTTTGTTTCTTCATCCCAACTTTTTTCTTCTGATGTTCCGTATACTTCTGAGGTTGATGTAATTAATACAGGGATATTATTTTCTTTGCATGCTTCAAAGACCAAGTGTGTTCCCTGAATATTTGTTAATATTGATTCACTCAAATTGTTCATTATGTATTTAACGCCAACTCCTGCTGCAAGATGGAAGCAGAAATCGTAACCCTCAAACATGCTATTTAAATTATTGATATCTTCGAGTTTTGATTTAACGAGATTAATTTTTGGAGAATCATCAAGATTTTCTTCTTTACCAGTTGAAAAATCATCAATTATTAATACTTCATCAACTCCATCATCAATTAATCTTCTTACCAGATTTGAACCAATAAAACCTGCACCACCGGTTACGATAACTTTATTCATTTATATATACCAATTCTTTTAAATAGCTTTCATTTTCTTTATACCACGAAACTGTTTTTGAAATACCTTCCTCTATTTTAGTTGAAGGCTCCCACCCAATAGTATTTTTAATATTTTTTAGATTTGGACGAACTACATCTGGATCTTTATATGCTCTCTCTAAGTTCTCAATTTTCGCACTTTTTCCTGTAAACTCTTCTATTAATTTGATTACATCATTTAAAGAAACTGTGATATTTGAACCCACATTGAAGGTATTTGACTTTTCTAGTCCAGACATTTTTCTAAGGGCAGCGATAACATCTTCAATAAATGTAAATGATCTTTGTTGTTCTCCATTTCCAAAAACTTTTACTTCTTTTTCATTCATTATCCAGTGTATAAACCTTAATATTGACATATCAGGTCTCCCATAAGGGCCATATACAGTGAAAAATCTTGAAATAATTAATTTTGTATTTGTATCTTCAAGAATTATTTTTGACAATGATTCACCCGATAATTTAGTGCTTGCATAAACAGAGGGTGGTTTTATTTTCTCGTCTTTTTCCTCAACCATTAAATCCTGACCACTATCACCATATATTGATGATGTTGATGCAAGAATTAGCTCTGGAATTTCCATTTGTTTAGAAAAATTAGAAATGTTTGCAGTTGCAAATGTATTATCTTCAATATAACTTTGTGGGTCTAGAAAGCTTTGTCTGACTCCTGCTCTTGCTGCCATATGATAGATTGTTGAAATCTCATAATTTTTAATTTCATTTAAGCTATTTTGTTCACTTAAATTATTATTTAAAAAAACAAAATTTTCTTTTTTTTCTAACTCTTCTAATCTTTTTTGTTTTAATTTGACGTCATATGCATTATTTAATGAGTCAATTCCAATTACAGTTTTGTCATCATCTAAGAGAGTATTTGATAAGTGATACCCAATAAATCCAGAACAGCCGGTAACTACTACTTTTTTATCCACTTAGTATATGCTAACAAAACTAATTATTATTCTGATAAAAGAATTAAATACTATTTATATGTATTTATTAGGTAAAATCTTAAATAATGGGGGTTATAAATAAATACGCTTAAAAGCCTTTCACCTTTATACATTCTTTTTTTCATTTCAATAATTCCTCACTTTGATCTTATTCCTGGATTTATCCATACAGACGATGTTCCTGTGTTGCTATTTTTTGTAGGAGCAATATATCTATTTATTAAAAGTAAGAATTTTTCGTTAATAATTGAAAAATACATGTATTTTCTGTTTTTTATTTTCTATCTAATTGTTCAAAATCTTTTTGTCAAAGGTGATTTCTTACATTCTGAAATATTACGTTTTGGATTTTATTTATTAATTTTTATATTTATATCAACATTTGGACAAAAAAATTATATAAATACATTCCCGTACTACCTATTTTTATTTTTAACTTCGTTTTCAGTGATTTCATATCTATTTTCAATAAACCTTGGTAAAGATATATACGAGACATGGAATATTGGCATTAACCTAAGCGACATAGATTATATCAAAGGTAGAACAAATGGATTTCAAGCAGGGGGTCCAAATAGTTTTGCTGATTTAATTACCATAACCGGTGTCTATTCAATGTTCAGAATGGATAAAAGACACTTAAAAGTAATTATTCCACTTTCGATTGTTGGCTGTTTTTTTACTTACTCCCGTTTCTCTTTACTTATATTGGTTCTATTTATATTTTTGAGGATCAGCATTGAAAATAAAAAGTCCACTGGATTATTGCTCTTAATTGGATCATTATTGATATGCGTCAATTTTGGATTAGTTGAAAGATTTTCTCAAGATGATAATAGTGGAGTCCAAGACAGGGTTGAGATGCAATCAGGAACACTAGAGTTTGTAGCTGATGATTCTCTTGTAAATAATATTTTTGGAAGAGGATTTGATACTTTTGTTGTGAAAGGCAATCAAGTGCTTGATTCAAAAAATTTTGATGATAATCCTTTCTCATATGGTCCACATAATTCATACTTATTTATATTTTTAAATTATGGGATTATCGGTCTTTTATTATTTATATTGATTTTTAAAGATCTTATATTAAATCTTGTAAAATTTAGAGATTTTAAAAATTACTCACCCAACTTGATGGCTGTTATAGCATTTCTTGTTTTAAGTCTATCTAGTGATCTGTTACAAAATCATTCTGTATCTTGGTTTTTTTATTTTAGCTATTTCTTGTATCTGAATGAGAAAGAGAATTCTTGATTTTGAAATACTCTTTTATTAGAAATCTTCAACATATACTATATTTAAGATGAATATTTTAGTTGTAGGTGGTGCTGGATACGTTGGTGGAGGAATCGTTGATAAGCTTTCAAAAGATCATGAAGTTACCGTTTATGATTCTTTAATTTATGAAACTTCATACCGTAAGAAAGTAAATTTTATTCTTGGTGACATAAGAGATTCTTCAAAATTAAATAGTATTTTAAGCGACTTTGATGTTGTAGTTTGGCTAGCAGCATTAGTAGGTGATGGAGCTTGTGCTATTAACCCGGAACTAACTCGTGAAATTAATACAGAAAGTGTAAAAAATCTTGTTCAAAATTTTGATAAAAGAATTGTGTTTTTGTCAACCTGTTCAGTTTATGGGGCTCAAGATGGAATCTTGACTGAGGCCTCAGACACAAATCCACTATCTGAATATGCATCATCTAAATTACAAGCTGAAGAGCATCTTAAAGATTCAAATGCTCTTATTTTTAGGCTTGGAACTCTTTTTGGCATAAGCGATGAATTTTCACGTGTTCGACTTGATTTAGTTGTCAATATTCTTACAGCCAAAGCACTTATTGATAAAAAAATAAGTGTGTTTGGTGGAGATCAATGGAGACCACTCCTACATGTAAATGATGTTTCAAATGCAATAAGTCACTGTTTAAACACTGAGGTAACTGGAATATATAATCTTCACTACAAGAATTATAAAATTATAGACATAGCAAAAGAGATAGAAAAAAAAGTAAAAGATGTTGAAGTAGAGGTAACCCCTATGAGCTTTGAGGATGCAAGAAACTATCAAGTATCTAGTCAAAAATTACTTGATGAGACTGGTTTTGAAGCTTCAATAGAACTTATTAATGGCGTTAATGAAA
>CABYLQ010000002.1 GCA_902519845.1 uncultured Candidatus Actinomarina sp.
TACATAACAAATATATGTTATTAATTTAATGTTTCAAATAATGATTATTAATTAAACATTAAAAAATTGATAATGGCAATATTGAAATAAGTGCAGTAATTAAATTTTTTCCACTTCTAGATTTTAGGTAAGAAACTCTTCTAACCAAAATAATAATGCTGTTGGTAAATGATTTTAGTGGAAATTAATTAATGATTTATATGCTTCATCAATTAAGCTTTGGCCTCTATCATTAATTAAATATTCTCCGCCTAATTTATTTACAAGGTAACCAAAAGATAAATTACAGTCAGGATCTGAAAATGTTGCACTACTTCCACCAAAACCAACATGACCAAACGCATTATTGCCGATCAAGAAGGAGCCTCCCTCTCCTTCAAAGTTTCCTCTGTTGTCCATATTTAACATAAATCCTTCAGAGAAATTTGTTGGAAGTAAAAGCATGCTGTCTATGTTTGATCTCATATTGGATTTACTTAGACGTTTGACCCCTTCTTTCGAAAGTAAAGTTTCATCATTCTTAGCAAGTGGGGTCATCATTGCAGCTAAAGATCTTGAATTAGTAATACCACCAACTCCACCTAATTCAGATCTATAAGTATCTGTAGAGTTGTAGTCGTATCCGCCAGTATTAGTAAGTGATAATCTTTGCATTGAAGTAATATCATTTCTAAATATGTCTGCGAATTTACTTGGTTTATCTGATGGGCTTGATGTAAAAGGCGTAACTTTTGCAACTCTATGATCATGGCTTTCAGGTAATCCGATCCAATAATCAAGGTTTAACGGTTCGGCAATTTCATCTTTAAAAAATTGACCAAGAGATTTTCCTGAAATTCGTCTAATTAATTCACCAATTAACCATCCCGTTGTCATCATGTGATAACCTGTCTCTTCACCTGGTGTCCAAAATGGTTCTTCATTTTCCAGTAGTTCAACTACATAGTTCCAATCTAAAAATCCACCATCTTCTACATGAGTTTTAAGAGCAGGCAAACCAGCAGAGTGATTTAAAATCATCTCTACTGTCGTGTCTTGTTTTCCATTTTTTCCGTATTCAGGCCAATATTTAGTTACTTTCTCTTGTGCATTAAGAAGGCCTCTATCAATTAAGAGATGAGCACATAATGCAACGGCGGCTTTTGTACATGAAAACGCCACAGATAAAGTATTTTCGTTCCAATCTTCAACTTTTTCCTGTGTCGTATGCCCAGCAAAAATATCGACAGTTATCTCTCCATCTACTATTACGGACAGAGATGAGCCTATTTCATTATATTTATCAAAATTGATAGCAAATGTCTCTGCTACATTTTGAAAATCTTGGTGACAAGTTCCCCTAATTGTTAATGATGATAGATATTCAGTCTCAACTATATTTTGACTCATATTTTTAAAGTGTATACTTTTCTTTTCTTATTTAAATATTTTCATCATAAGAACAGGTGTGTTTGCTTTGTACTCTTGATAATCAGGTAATTCACCATAACGTTCATCAGCTATACGCTCTAACATAGGGACTCCCTCTAATTTTACTAACAGCAGATAAACAAAAACTGGAGATACTATTGCTGTTACATACTCAATACCAGATAAAGAACTGAGTGATATTACAGCCATACCCACCCAAAGCGTAATTTCTCCAAAATAATTTGGATGACGAGACTTTGCCCAAAGTCCCGTAGAAATAAACATTGTTTTAGGATCTGAAATCTCCCTAAATTTTCTCTTTTGATAATCAGATATAACTTCAATTAAAAATCCTGACCACCATAAAACTATTCCAATAAAGGCAAGAACTTCTAATTCAGCTTCTACAGGTGAAAGAATAGCAAGTATAGAAGCACCGGCTGTAAAGACTACCCATGCAGCTTGACCCATCCAATATTGTAAGAACCAAAAGAATTTTTTCTTCGCTTTATCAAATCTCTCATCCTTACCATCTTTGTTTATTCTCCTAAATAGAAAAATTCCAAGTCTTCCAGCCCAGACTATGACATAAAGATAAAGTATGGTATCAATTGTTGTTGGATTATCTAATGAGAAATAAGCAATACTAGTTACTGAGATAAAAGTCAGGCTTCCCGTGAGATCATAAAATTTTTCGGTCTGAAATAAGAATGATGGCAAAAATATTGCAAATTGAATTAAGACAGCCATGCTTATTAAAAATTTAAATGAGTTAAAGCCAAGAATCTCTGTTTCGATATTGTTAGCAGTAAAACTATATAAATATATTGCTAATAAAAATAAAGATACAATTATTATATTTTGTGTCTGTTTAGCCATTATGGATTATTATAAGCAGATGGATGATTACATCATAAAAAGATTCGAAAACCCTGATGAGGTTAGAGAGTTTGATAAAGGTAAATATGAAGTAGTAAATTTACCACACATGACAATAGGTAAAGCTACATATCATAAAGGGTGGAAATGGTCAGATGATGTCTCTCCCCTTTCTGGTACAGAGTTTTGTGAGACAGAACATTTGGGAATGGTCATTAGTGGAAATGCTACAGTTGCATTTGAAAATGAAGAACCAAAGGTTATTGGTCCTGGAGATATTTTCTATGTATCCAACACCCCACATGATAGTTGGGTTGTTGGAGATGAAGATTATGTCTCAATTCATTTTATGGGTGCAGAGAAATATGCAGATTAGGTTTTAAGTGTCTTATTACGCAGATCATGGAGAAATCCTCTTCCAAATTAGATTAAATGTTTCAGATACCTTCACTGACAATGAAGTACTCAATAAACTTTTGGAAAGTAATAATGCATCACTGATGTGCCAATACGATGCATTTAAATTCTTTGTTAGAGAATGTGAAAACAAAAAGGAAACAGATAATTCTTTATATAAATGGACTAAAGACACAATTGAAGATGAAATTAAAAAAGCTAAATATAAAAAAATTCATTCAGTATACGTAGATAAACAGCAAGTCTATAAAGAAAATATTGCGGAAAAAATTATCGAAGAAATCAAATCTCTCAATTTATCAACCATAGAATCCATAGACAAATTTGATACTCAACCTAAAAATAATCCTAAACCTCCAGAGAAATACAAATGAAACTAAACTCACCTTAATGAAAAAAAAATACAGTTTACTTTTATTAATCCTTCTTTTGAATTTTTGTGGAACTGAAGATTCAGAAAGCACTCAAAGTACACAGATTGAAGTGAGTAACGTAGATTCAAATGTTGAAGAGCCTAATATTGATTTACTAACAGCTGTACAAGACAACAATTTAGAAATTGTAAACCAACATATTGCTTATGGTTCAGATATAAACCTTCAAGACGAAACGTTTTCAAATACTCCCCTAAATTTTGCGGGTATTTATGGATTAACAGAAATTGCTGAAGTTCTTGTTGATGCCGGCGCAGATCTAAACCTAGTAAACGCTGACAACTTTACTCCACTATGTAATGCAGCAGCTTGGGGGAATACAGAAGTGGTCACCATACTTCTTGATGCAGGTGCTGATATATCAGCAAAATGTTTTGAAACACAAATTGGAATTTCCGTAGCTGTAGCAATAGCTATCAGTGCTCCATATTCAGATTATATAAAAGCACTATATGTCGATCATGGAGAAAAATATAATATTCCTTATGACGAAGCAAAAATTATTGCAGGTAGAGAAAAAGTTACAGAGCTGCTCAGTAGTAGGTAAATATGTTCAAAATTAAATTTGAAAATTTATTTTGATAATAAAATTGCCATTATCTGATCTTCAGGAAGATCTAAAAATTCATAAAATTCTTCAAGGTATGTCCTGTAATCTCTTCCAAATTGCAGTTCAAATGATTTTTCAAACCCAAATTCTTCATACAAAGAATAAATATCCAAGATTTTATCTTCTCCGTGATCGTTTACAAGATAAGCTATAAACCAAGCTCCAATTTCATAAGCAATTTGTTTATCGACAGGTTCAGCATTTTCATTAAATGTTATATTATTTAGTTTTAAACCAGATTCTTTAAAAATCTCTAATCTACTTTTATTACCATATCTATCTTTTTCACACAGTATCGTACAATACATTTGTTCCTTAAACCAACTCATGTCATTGATTGTCCGTGCATAATCAATATAACTGAAATAAACGGCCGCACCTTCGTTCCACCATGGAACATCGTCCTCAGGATTATCTCCCGAAAATCTACCATTGAGCATCCTTTGCCCGTCGTAACTATCTGTTGAATAATGCGAAGTTTGGAATATGTGAAACATTTCATGTAATGTCACATAACCCATGGATGAAGCATGTTCAGGCAAGTCATGTGTCCTGCTAATGAATAAACTGTATCCATCTCTTTGAGGTATGCTACCTATTGCAGAACCGGCAACACCACCATTAGGTTCAACAAATAAACCATTACGTTCATATTCTTCCCTCGAATCTTCATTATCACCACATCTACTATTGTCATAACCGTCCCGCATAAATAGTTTTTTATGCTCTTCTTCTAAAAATTCGCAAAATACAGGTTCTAGTGCTAGTGCAGATTCTGGATTGTATTTATCAAGTTGTACAAGGTAAATAGGATATAAATTTTCAATAACTACATTTGGTTGTGTAAAATATAGTTCTTCAGATATTGCAACCCAGGCTTTCAACATTTCTTGATGTTCATTTGAAACTGATTCTGCAATAAAATATATAATTTCACGATTATCAGGATAAGAGGTTGTAGAATTTTGTTCTTCATTTGGCGTTTCAGAAGTAGACTCATTTGAAATTTCTTCATCAGATAAAATTGTGTCATCAGATAAATTAGAACTATGAGAATCAACAGTACAAAATGTGATAGTTAAAGAAAAGATGATAATAAAGTAATTTTTCACAATTTATTTAGATGATAAAATTTTCATTATTTGATCTTCAGGAAGGTCTAAAAATTCATAAAATTCTTCAAGGTAAGTACTGTAATCTTTTCCAAATTGCATTTCAAATGATTTTTCAAACCCAAATTCATCATACAAAGAATAAATATCCAGGATTTTATCTTCTCCGTGTTCATTTACAAGATACGCTACAAACCAAGCTCCAATTTCATAACCTATCTGTTTATTAATAGGTTCAGGATTTCCACCATATGTTATATTATTTAGTTTTACACCGGTTTCTTTAAGAATCTCTAATCTACTTTTATTACCATAACTGTCAAATTCACACAGTAATGCACATTCCATTTCATTCTTAAACCAACTCATGTCATTGATTGTTCTTGCATAATCAATGTAACTGAAGTATGTTGCGGCACCTTCTTGCCACCACGGAACATCATCTTCAGGATTATCACCAGAGTATCTACCAAGGAGTTTATACACCTCATCAACCTCAGTGGTAGAGGTTATATGTGAATTTTGAAATATGTGAAACATTTCATGTAATGTTACATATCCCATGGATGAAGCATGTTCAGGCAAGTCATGTGTCTTACTAATGAATAAATTGTATCCATCTCTTTGAACTGAGCTACTTATTTGAGAATGGGCAATACGACCATCAGGCTCAACAAATAAACCATAACGTTCATAATCTTCCCTCGAATCTTCATTATCACTACATCTACTACTGTCATAACTATCCTGTATAAATAGTTTTTTATGCTCTTCTTCTAAATATTCACAATATACAGGTTCTAGTGCTAGTGCAGATTCTGAATTATTGCGATCAAGTTGTACAAGGTATATCGGATATAAATTTTCAATAACTACATTTGGTTGAGTAAAATATAGTTCTTCAGATATTGCAACCCACTTTTTCAACATTTCTTGATGTTCATTTGAAACAGTGGAAGCGATAAAATATTTAATTTCACGATTATCAAGATAAGAAGTTGTAGAATTATCTTCATCATTAGGCGTTTCAGAAGTAGACTCATTTATAATTTCTTCATCCGATAAAATTGTGCCATCAGATATGTTAGAACCATCAGAATCTACACTACAAAATGTGATGGTTAAAGAAAAAATGATAATAAAGTAACTTTTCACAATTTAATAATAATCTTAAAAATAAATTTGTGGGAGATACAAGATTTGAACTTGTGACATCTACCTTGTCGAGGTAGCGCTCTGCCAGACTGAGCTAATCTCCCGTATAAAAAAATATAGCAGTATAAATAGGATTTGTAGAATAATTATTCTTCTACTGTTACTAATCGTTTTCCAAATCGTAGAAATAATCGTTCCGTAAGTTCAATAATTAGATTTAAAATCCAAAGACCTATATACAAAGCAATAAATATGTTAATTAATTGAATTAAAGCAAACACAATCAAGCTATAAACAATGATCCAAGATATTGTAAATTTAAACGAATATATGGGTGACTGGCTATTCATTAGAAAGGTAGATCCGTGAATTCCTTGATTAATTCTTCATTATTGTTTTTTGGATTATTAACTGATTTAGATACCTGATAAAACTCAATACGATTTCCAAAATCATGGGATATATCTGAATGTATGTCTTCAGGATTATCGTCTGATAACCAAACACCTGTTGAAACATCATCAAGTATAAGTGGAGATCTATCATGTACTTCATTTATCTCAACTGGTGCAGCCGTTGTTATAATTGTAAATTCCGTTGAACCATCAGAACGATCCCAATACAAGCCAGCTGCTAGCAAATTTTCATCATTTGTGTTTTTAAAAAAATATGGTTGTTTTCCTTCATCTACTACTTTCCATTCAAACCATCCAGATATTGGAACTAGACATCTACTTTTTTTGAATGCAGATATAAATGTTTTCTTTTCTAAAAGTGACTCAAATCTTGTATTAAACAATGGTCTAGAATTACTTTGATCTTTTAACCACTGTGGATAATATCCCCAGGTACATTCTTTTAACTTGTTGTCAATTACAACCGGAACTGATGTCTGTGGTGCAATATTGAAATTCTCTTCAAAAGAAAACCCATCAATATTCTCTACAAATGAAAGATTGCCTAAATCAATTGAAAAATAATATCTTCCGCACATTTATATATCCAAGACTGATAATTCTAATACATCGCCATTTTCATAGGTATGTTCATCTTTCTTGTGCATAATATGTACATTTTGATCTCCTATAACTTCTAATTTATCATTATTAAGCACAAGATAAGTATTCATTTCTAATCCCAAAATTTTGTACTTTGATTTGTGTATTTGTTTAGAGGAAGAAAGTATTGCTTTATAGAGAACTTCATTCCAATGTGGCAAAACCATAGAGTTTTTGAAGAAACCAAAACCTTTACCTTTATTCATTTTTTCACCCATAATCATTGCCCCTGCGCTACAACCAGCAAGAATTCCACCACTGTTATGGATGGTTAAGAGCTTTTCCCAAGCTAACGATGAACTTAAAGTCTCATAAAGATGATTTGGATTACCTCCTGAAAAATAAACAAAATTTGCTTTTTCAATTTCAGCTAAAGTTTCTGGTTTATTGTAATCATCAACATTAAGAGCTCGTATAGATTTATGATTTACATTTAGTTTCGAAAAATGATCATCGCCTAGATCTAACCAATATTGAATTCTTTCATTACTTTCTAGACCAGCAGCTGTGGGAAAACAAAGGACGTATGGGTCATTATTTAATTTATCTAACAATATTTCGTCATAGGGACGAATTATATCTAAATATTCTCCTGCACCAGTTATCGCTATCATTTATATTTGAGGCGACGACCGGAATCGAACCGGTGTACAAGGTTTTGCAGACCTCTGCGTAGCCACTCCGCCACGTCGCCATGATGAGCGGTAGAAGGGATTCGAACCCTCGACCTTCTCGTTGGCAACGAGACGCTCTAGCCAGCTGAGCTACTACCGCAATAAATTAATAATAGTTTATCTACGTTATTTATAAAAAGAATTAATCAGTTGATCCAAAACCACCTGTAGATCTTTCTGTATCAGGTAAGTTGTCTACAATTTTAAATTCAACACTATTTGTATTTATAAGTACCAATTGAGCAATTCTGTCACCAGTACTTATCTGATAATCAGTACTCCCAAGATTAATAAGTGGCACCATCAATTCACCTGTGTATCCGGGATCAATTAGTCCTGGGCTATTAATTAAAGTAATTTTATATTTTGAAGCTAAGCCAGAACGGGGTAAAACAAACCCAGCACATAAATTAGGTAAATTTATTGCAATTCCAGTATTAATTAGTTGTACTTCTTTCGAAGGAATTAAAGCATCTTCAGAAGAACTTATGTCATAGCCTATATCAGAATCATACTTTCGAGATGGTAAAGTTGCATTATTATTAGTAAGTTGTATTTCTATCTCAATATTTTTATTCAATGGTAACCTTTCATTGATGAATATTAGAGATTATCTTTTTATAAGGAAAGCGAAATCATCAAATAAAATCAAAATTTTAGATGTTTTAGGGTTTGAGAGTGACGTTACCTTGATTCAAACACCCGACATTATTAAGGAAATGGATAATTTAAGAGTATCATCTGAATTAGAGATTGTTGATGAGGAAATAGAAGCGGTTGAAATTGCTAAACAATTAATAAATACTGATTATTCAACTGAACAAAATGTACAAGAAGAAATAACTGATGATTCACCTACTGAGACTTTTGTTCCATTAAACATAACAACACAAATTAGAAAAATCTGGACAGACTTAGAAAAAAGAAGACAATGGGTTGTACCAGCTTTGTTGATTGTATCGGGAGTCTTCATTGTAAGCTCTATATCGATATTTTTTATAAATATACGTAATGAAAATATAGCCTCAGATACGTTAACTAGCTCAATTACTGAAAATACAAATATTTCTATTGATAACTTGCCAAAATTGTTAGCTGTGGCAACAAACCCTTTTTATTCTAGATATGATGTCTCCAATGCGAGTGCAAATTTACAAATCATTGAAACTTCTTTAATCCAGTATGAAACGGACATAATTGATAGAGAAATACCAAACAGATCAAGCGTAGAAGAGTCTCTAAACCAGCTATTTAGTATTGTAGATAAATTCGATCAGTTATTTGCTTACAGAATAATGCATTCTGAAATTTTAATATATGAAGACATTCTAAATATAGACGAAGATACAGTAATTGATGATCTTGCAAGCGAGTTGTCCTCAATTGGAGCAAAAAGTAACCTTAACGGAGATACATTGCCCAATATTGAAGAATTTACAGAACATAAACAGTTAGTTAATTCAGCTTTAGTAACAGCTCAAGATTTACATGGAAGATTGATTGCTTCACTTAGAAATAATGAGGTTGAAGTCGCTAATACACTCATAATTGCTATTAAATTGAACAAAAATTCAGAAATTTCCTTTTTTAATGACACATTGTTAGATTTTCAGGAAAAATATGGATCAATTTTGGAAAATATTGAAAAATTGCCTTAATTTAGCTCTGCTGCTTCTTTTTCAAAGTCAGTTACATCGGAAAATTCTTTATATACAGAAGCAAACCTTAAATAAGCAACTTCATTTACATCTTTGAGGTGAATAAGTACAGTTTCACCAATTAATTTGCTTTCTATTTTTTTTCCGTGTGATTTTAAATCGAGGTAAATTGTTTCGACAAGATTTTTGAGTTGTTTATCACTTAAATCTTGTCCTCCAAAAGCATTCTCCACTCCATTAAAAAGCTTTTCATATTGAAATTCTTCTAAATTACCATTTCTTTTCTTAACAATAAGTTCAATTTCAGATTTTTCGTAAGTTGTGAACCTTGTAGCACAAGCAGAACATTCTCGACGTCTTCTTATTGCGTCTCCATCAGCGTTTTTTCTAGAGTCAACAACAGCAGTATCTTCTGCATTACAAAATGGGCATACCATATATAGTGTATTATAGAAATTAGAGAATTTTGTAACAAATAAATTAAGGAATTATTAAAATTTGATCTTCAAAAATCTCTGAATTTTCTAAATTATTTACCTTTTTAGTCTCAAAAAGAAATTTTTCAATATTTGTTTTTCCGAACTTCATACCAATCCCCCAGAGGGAATCACCTTTTGTCACCCTATAGGTTGATTTGTAATAAAAGTCATTGTTTGTTGACGATAATGGCTTAATTATTGGTGTAGTAACTAACGAAAATATGATCAAAAATAGTAAAGTAATGATTTTTTCCTTCATAATTAAATATTAAAAACAGGATATGACAGTTTTATTCGAACAAATGTGCTAATATTATGTTATGGTTTCAGACAAACAAAAAAATATATTAAATTTTATTAACATTTTTGTTGAAAAAAACGGATATGCACCTTCAGTTAGGGAAATTTGTACAGGCGTAGGGCTAAAATCAACAAGTACCGTCCAATATCATATAGAAAAATTAATTAATTCGGGTTACTTACAAAAAAACTACAAAAAATCTAGAGCATTGACCGTAAATTCACAGATGTCTAAAAATAAAATACCAATTCTTGGTGAAATAGCTGCTGGTTCATTGCTTATGGCAGAAGAAAACGTAATTGGATCTGTAAATTATCCGCATGCAGAGGAAGCAACAGAGCTATTTGCATTATCAGTTTCTGGTGATTCCATGATAGATGAAGGAATACATGAAAAAGATTTAGTAATAATTGACAAATCTTTACAAATTAAAAATGGTGACATTGGTGCTTTTTTAATTAATAACACTGAAGGTACAATAAA
Organism: uncultured Candidatus Actinomarina sp.; assembly: GCA_902519845.1. Lineage (GTDB taxonomy): Bacteria > Actinomycetota > Acidimicrobiia > Actinomarinales > Actinomarinaceae > Actinomarina. Next base: position 10,671 of record CABYLQ010000002.1, read on the forward strand.
ATTTTTAAGAAATATTGAGGGTAAGAACTACTTAGTTCCCGCAAATAAAAATTATAAGAAGATTCAAGTAAATGAGAATATTCAACCTATAGGTAAAGTTGTATCCCTAATTAGAGATATGTGACAGAACCTTTTAAATAAATTTTTCCGTCTTCAAAACTCATATCAAGCTCACCACCAGGATATAACACAACTGCTTCATCCTGGACTTTATTCTTAAATCTAAGATAAGAATATAAAGCTAACGCACCGGAGCCGCATGCATCAGTTTCTCCCACTCCTCTTTCATTTACTCTTGCGTAAATAAATCGTTCATCAACAACTGAATATATTTCAACATTTACACCATCTTTAAACAAATCAGTATTTCGTGCTTTGTCTGAAAATGAATCAAGATCAAATTTATCAACATCATCTACTTCAAGCATTAAATGAGGATTACCAACATTACTTTTTGTACATATTAAAGAATCAATTTCTACTTCTTTACCTATAGTTGGCATTGGTGCCTCAATTTTTACTGTATCATTTTCAACAACCGCTTCAATGTCCCCAACAGGAGCTCTAACAATTAACTTTGAATTATCCACAAGGTTGTTATCAACGGCAAATTTTGCTGTGCAACGAACACCGTTTACACATAATTCTGCCGGCGTTCCATCATTATTGAAATAATGCATCTTGACAGTTGAAGAATTAATTTGTTCAATAAAAATAACACCATCAATTGGAAGAAGAGAATCTCCAACTATAGAAATAATTTCAATCTGAGAGAGATCTCTTTCATATGAACTGCATATGAAATCATTGCCAGTTCCAGACATATATACTTCATTTTTCATCTAATATTCTTTCCAATTCATCTTTAACAACAAGTTCATCATTAGTTTCAATAATTTTTATTCTATCTTCTTGTTTAAACCATGTGAGTTGTTTTTTTGCTAACCGATTAGTTTTTAAATTAATGTTTTCTTCTAAGTCGCTACTTAAATTCATTCCTATAGCTTGAAGAACTGTTTTAGATGGATTTTGAATATTGTTCATTTCGTCAACTAATCCTCTATCTAACATATTGGAAGTCCTATCTTTTATTCTCTTCAAATAATCAGGATGATTCCAAAATACTCCAACTATCTTTTCAGGAATATTTATAGGTGGAAAGATATATTTAACATCTTCAAGAATAGAATTTTCAATATTTCTGATCAAACGTCTTTTATTAATTTCAGTTTCAGGTGGATCAATATCATAAAGTTTATGAAATTTTAATAATTGATCAACGTTTAGTAACTCTAATTCAGACCTTATTGCCGGATCAGTTGGTCTAAATTCGAAACTATTAATTAATGATCTAAAATAAAGACCAGTTCCACCAACAACCAAGAAATCTTTAACAAATGATTTCTCAGGTATTTCCATTTCTATTAAATAATTAAGATAATCAACAACTGAAAAATTTTGATCAGTATCGGCTATATCAATACCGTAATATAAAACCTGTGACCGCATTACTTCAGTAGGTTTATCAGTCAAAATATCAAGACCTTTATATACAGCCATTGAGTCAAGTGAAATGATATCTAAATTTCTTTCAATAGCTATTTTGTGTGCAAGGGCTGACTTACCCGAAGCAGTCATACCAGTTAGAAAGTATAACAAATTTAAAGAGTAGCTTTCAAAAAAAACGGTGTTGCATCGTACACTTTAACATCAATTAATTGTCCAATAATATTCTGAGTAGATTCTAAATGAACAATATGACCACCCTCAATTCGTCCAGTTAAAACATTGGGATCTTTTTTTGAAGGCTTTTCAACTAACATTTGTTGTGTAGAACCTACGAATCTATTATATCTGTTTTGGCTAATTTTAATTTGCTCTTCTTTAAGTCTCATGAATCTTGTATCAATAAAATGTTTCTCCACAAACTTATCTGAGTAATCAGCTGCTACTGTACCTGGTCGTGGTGAAAATTTAAACATATAAATAAGATCAAATTCTGCATAATCCACAACTTTCATTGTTTCATCGAAATCAGCATCATCTTCGCCAGGAAAACCAACTATAACGTCAGAAGACAATGACACATCAGGAATTATATTTTTAATCATGTCTATTTTTGATAGATATTTTTTTTGATTATATCCTCTATGCATTGAGGAAAGAATTTTGTCACTACCGCTTTGTAGTGGTATATGAATTTGATTTGCAATTTTAGGAAGATCCGAAACAGCAATCAATGTCTCTTCTTTAAAATCTTTTGGATGTGGTGAGGTAAATCTAATTCGCTCAATACCATCGATTTCATGAATTTTATAAAGTAGCTGTGTAAAGTATGGGCTTCTTTTGTTGTCAATCATTAAATCTCTTCCATATGAATTAACATTTTGCCCTAAAAGAGTAATTTCTTTAACTCCTTCATTTGATAGATTTTTGATTTCATTGATGATATCGGAAGGCCTTCTACTAATTTCAACACCTCTAACAGAGGGAACAATGCAAAATGTACAACTATTATTACATCCAATTTGAATAGTAACGAAAGCACTAAATCCAGATTCACGAACAGGTAATATTTCAGTTTCGATGTCTAATGTTTCTTCTACTATTTTCGTGATCGGCCCCCAGTCCTCAGATTGATTTAATAAATTAATAACATCATTTGTATTATGCGTACCAATGACAACATCTACCCATGGAGCTCTATCACGAACTAACTCTTTATCTTTTTGAGCTGCACATCCTCCAACAATTAATCTTCTATCTGAAGATTGTTCTTTCCATTTTTTTAAGTGACCAAGTGTTCCGTATAATTTATCGTCAGCATTTTCACGAATGGTACAAGTGTTAACAAATAAGATATCAGCTTGGTCAATATCTTCTGACTTACTCATTCCATCACTATTAAAAATTCCAGCAATTTTTTCAGAATCATGCTCATTCATCTGACATCCAAAAGTTTTAATATGATATTTAAAACCTAATCTTGATGGTTTAGATATTAATTTATTTTCTATATGAATAGATGTTTTCACATTATAAATTATAAATTTATATTTAAGAAAACTATGTTATTTTTTGTTTTTAGGCTCTTCTGATGTTTCTTCATCTACTTCAGCAGTCTCATCACTTTCAATTGATTCTTCTTCATCAGATTCAATCATTCCAACTGCTTTGTATACCGCAGTTTCTAACTGTAACGCAAGATCAGGATTTTCTCGTAGAAAACGCTTGGAATTCTCTTTACCTTGTCCAAGCTGAACCTCGTCGTATGTAAACCAAGCACCAGCTTTTCTAGCTATGCCATGTTCTACAGCAACATCAAGTAAGCTACCTTCACGAGAAATACCTTGACCAAACATAATATCAAATTCAGCTTCTCTAAAAGGTGGAGCAACTTTATTCTTAACTATTTTTGCTCTTACACGGTTACCTATCTGTTCAGGACCAACTTTTAGTGTTTCAATTCTTCGTACGTCGATTCTTACAGAAGAATAAAACTTAAGTGCTCTTCCACCGCTTGTTGTTTCAGGAGATCCCCACATTACACCAATTTTTTCACGAATCTGATTAATGAATATAACAGTTGTTCCTGATTTATTGATTGATCCTGTTAATTTACGCAATGCTTGTGACATCAATCTAGCTTGTAAACCTACATGCGTATCGCCCATTTCTCCTTCAATTTCAGCTTTAGGAACAAGGGCTGCAACTGAATCAATTACAACAAGGTCGACCCCACCAGATTGTATCAACATATCGGCAATTTCTAATGCTTGTTCTCCAGTGTCAGGTTGTGATACTAATAATTCGTCAACATCTACTCCCAATGCCCTAGCGTAAACAGGGTCGAGAGCATGCTCAGCATCAATGAATGCTGCAACTCCTCCAGCTTTTTGGGCTTCTGCAGCAACATGTAAAGAAAGTGTTGTTTTACCGGATGCCTCTGGTCCGTATATTTCTATAACTCTTCCTCTAGGCACTCCACCAATCCCTAACGCAAGATCTATAGATAATGCACCTGTAGATATTGCGGGTATTTTTTTGATATTATCGGCACCAAGTTTCATTAATGAACCCTCACCGAATTGTTTCTCGATTTGCTCAAAAACTGTATCTAGTTTTTTTGCCCTGTCTTTATCCATTTTTTTCTCCTTTTTAACAATAATAAATATATATTAAAACATCTTTGTATGACAATTTTACTAGAACAAATGTTCTAATACAAGTTTTTAATGAATTTTATCAGCTCCCATTGAGCTTTATTTGCTGATCTTTGCAGTATTTCTTCCCTATTACCGTTCATTTTATGATCTGTTATAACAGTTTTGTCACCATTAGATATACAAATAAATAGTGTACCAACAGGATATTTGCTTGAAGATAATGGTCCAGCTTCACCCAAAATTGTTAAACAAATATCAGTTTTATATTTTTCTAATGAAGAATGGGTTAAATTAACACAAAGTTCTTCCCAATTTTCGAAATCTATATCATTATCGTTTAATAGGATGGATTTAGATTGATTCCCATAAACGATATCCGAACCAATAAAATATCTACTGATACCTGGATTTTTGACAAGCAATGAAGACAAAAGTCCACCAGTAATACTCTCAACAAATGAAACCTTTATATCATTTTTAGCTAATAGCGAACCAAGTGCTTTTTCAACAGATATATTCTCATAGGCAAGAATGTCATCAGAAAATATTTCATCAATCTTATCTATAAATATATCAAAAGCGTTCTTACTCACTGAATTTCTATCAAACCGTAATTTGATAATTCCTCTACTTGCAAGATATGCAATATCTAATCCTTCAGGTTTAAATTTATCTATCTCTGCAGCAAGTGAAGATTCTGCTTGATTAAAAAAAATAATAAATTGGTAGTCCGTATCAATTTTTTCAAAGTTTTGAGAAAGATAAGGTAACAGTTCGTCCTCAACGAGAGGAATAAATTCTCTTGGTGGTCCTGGAAAAATAAATATTTCTTTATCGTCTTTAGATATTCTGATACCAGGAGCTGTACCTTGTGTGTTAATTAATTTTTCACTACCAGTTGGAATGTAAGCTTGTTTGATATTCGTTTCAGGCATAATGAGACCACGACTTTTCCATCTTTCTTTCATCCACTCAACATGAGTTTCATCGAGTTCTAAATTCAAAGATAATGAATTTGATATAACTTCTTTTGTTATATCATCTTCAGTTGGACCTAATCCCCCAGATGTAACAACTACATCGCAACTTTCGAGAAGATATATGATCGCATCATGAATTTCTTTTTCATTGTCAGATATAGTAATTTCTTTATTTAATTTAAAACCTGCATCATACAATCTTTTACCTAAGTTCGTTAGATTAGTGTTTACTGTATCTCCCAATAATATTTCTGTTCCGACTGATAGAAAACCAATTTTCATATTTTAAGATTAGCAAGCTTTAATTCCAATATATGTATCATAGTTTTATGAGAAAGTCACTTGTTTTACTATTATTGCTTACCTTTTGTTCATCAGGTTCAGATTCAACAAGTGAAGAGCCAACTCAAAGCGCTGCTCTTTCAAATATTGAAGAGTTAGTTTATGAAGATACAACTGGAACAATGATAAATGTTGATTTAACAAATAAAAAAACGTTGGTTGTTTTTTGGGCCGATTACTGAGGTATTTGTAGAGAGGAGTTGCCTCTCTTAGAAGCTAACTTAGCTACCGTTAGTCAAAATTATAATGTAATTGCTCTTGCTCATAGCGACAAAGATTCAACAATGACTTGGATTTCCGAAAATTTAGTTGGTGAATTAGAAATTGGATTTTCTACCCCTGAATTGAGGGACGGTCTTAAAATTATCGGTCAACCGATTTCACTAATCATTGATACTGACGGAACTATTCTTTCTAGAGAATATGGCTACGTTCCAAACGATTTATAATTTACAAATATTTAACTTAATTACGAAGCAGTTATCACAAGAAATTGTATGATAAGAGTGTAATCAAGCGGAGGAAATTGTGAAAAAAACAATTTTAATTCTACTCTGTCTCTCTCTTGTGTTTGCTGCTTGCGGTACAGCAGAAGAAGAAACAGTAGAGGAACCTGCAGTTGTTGAAGAAACAGAAAGTTTAGATGCACCAGCTACCACTACAGCTCAAGTGCTTGATAAAATTGTTTTCGGTTTCGTGCCAAGTGCAGAACAAGCAGAACTTTTAGATAACATTCAACCTATGATGCAAGTTTTATCAGACGGATTAGGTATTGAAGTTGAAGGTTTTGTTACAAGTGACTATTCGGGATTATTAGTTGCAATGGGATCTGGTCAAGCAGACGTTGGTGCGTTTGCTACATTGGGTTACGTTACAGCTATGAACGCATTCCCTACAAGATTTGAGGCAATTGCTAAATCTGTAAGATACGGTTCAGGATCATACCATGGTACGTTCTGGACAACAGATGCAAGCGTTTGCGAAACAACACCTGTGATTGGTGCATTCGAAAACATCAATGGAGTTGCAACTTTAGTTGAAGGTTCAGCAACAACACCACCTGATGTAAAAGCATTACAAGTTGGATGGGGTTTTGGAGACGACGGACTTATACCTGAAGTAAGAGATGGTGTAACAACTAGCCCTGGTCTTGCATGTGAAGCTGATCTATCTGTAATGATTGGTGAGGAAGTTCTTTTTGTTGAAGAAGGATCTACTTCAGGGTATTTATATCCATCATTACAATTGAAAAAAGCTGGTATCGATTACACCAGTGATATTGTTCAAAGATACGCTGGGTCACATGATGGAGTTATTTCTGGATTATATAATGGTGATGCAAAATTTGGTGTCACATATGATGATGCAAGAAGAACTATAAGAAAAACAAATGCAGATGTTGGTGAAAAGGTTATTGCTTTTGGTATAACAGAAGAAATTCCTAACGATGTTATTGCAGTTAGAACTGATCTACCTGAAGACATCAAACAACAAATATATGACATATTAGCTGCATATATTGCAACTGATGAAGGTTTGGCCATAATGGATGATATTTATGGATGGACTGATTTAGTACCAGCACTTAACTCTGAGTTCGATGTTGTAAGAGAAGCAGCAGAAGAATTCGGTCTATACGACGATTAAATCTTGATTTTAACCGGGTTGTTCTTCAGCCCGGTTAAAATTTTTATATGATCAAATTCGAAAATGTTGGTGTCACCTATCCAGGTGGCGTAGAAGCCCTAAAAAATCTAGATTTAGAAATAAACGAAGGAGATTTTTTAATTATTGTCGGTTTATCTGGAGCAGGTAAATCAACTCTACTTCGAACAATCAATAATTTAGTCAAACCAAGCAATGGTGTTGTATTTTTAGACAACAAAGATATAACTAATGCAAATAAAAAGCAACTAAAACAAATTAGATCTGAAATAGGTATGATATTTCAAACTTTTAATCTAGTGAATAGATCAACAGTGTTGAAAAATGTATTGACAGGTAGATTAAGTAAAGTTTCCACCATTAGGTCGATTTTTGGATTATGGCCAAAAGATCAAAAACAAATGGCATTTGAAGCATTAAATCAAGTTGAGATTCTTGAAAAAGCTTATGTGAGGGCTTCCAACCTCTCTGGTGGCCAGCAACAAAGAGTAGGTATTGCGAGGGCTCTATCTCAAAAACCAAAAGTTATGCTTGCAGATGAACCTGTTGCCTCACTTGATCCAATCACATCAAGAGTAGTAATGAGTTATCTTAAAAAAATAAATAAAGAACTTGGAATTACGACAATAGTGAATTTACATTTTCTTGATTTAGCTAAAGAATTTGGTGATAGGTTAATTGGCTTACGCGATGGTGAACTTGTTTATGATGGAAAAGTTGACGACGTTTCAGATGAAGACTTTGAAAATATTTATGGAAGATCAATAAAGCAATCAGATTTAATAGGTAATGATTAATTATCCAAAAAAACCAAGTCCTTCATTATTAGTTTTAATAGGAATACCTGCCGGAATACTTTTTTCAGTATTTTCATTTCTTCAGATAGGTTTTAATTTTCAAGATTTTAAAAACAACCTATCTAATAGATATCTTGTAACTGATCCTTTATTTAATCCTAAATGGGCCTGGGCTTGGGAGAATTCATCTGATGCATTAGTGGAGACTATTCAAATTGCAATATTGGCAAGTATTATAGGTTGTGCAGTTGCCTTACCATTATCTTTTTATGCATCAAGGGCTACAAATCTGAACAAGTATTCTTATTTTGTATATAAGTCATTTTTAAATCTTGTGAGGACAATACCTGATTTATTCTGGGCTATGATTTTTACTGTTGCTGTAGGTATTGGACCATTTGCCGGTGTTCTTGCATTATTAATGTTTTCACTTGCAATAATGGGTAAATTATTATCCGAAACTATTGATAGCATTGATCCTGGTCCTATGGAGGCAGCAAAAGCCACAGGTGCATCGCATAATCAGTCTGTATTTACATCTGCCTTGCCACAAGTACTACCAAACTTTACAGCATATTTTCTATACATATTTGAATTATGTATTAGAGCAAGTGTGATTCTTGGATTAGTCGGTGCGGGTGGTGTTGGAAGAATAATTGAGACACAAAGAATTTTTCTTAGATTTGACAGAATTTCTCCAATAATTGTCCTGATTCTTGTAGTTGTCATATTGATAGAACAATTTAGCGTTTGGTTAAGAAGAAAAATATTATGAACATTCCAAAGCAACCATTAAACCAAAGAATATTTAAGTATTCATTAACTAGTTTGATTGTTGTTTCTGCAATCTGGTCAGCATCAGGTTTAGAAATAACTCTTGATAGAATACTTAATGCTCCAGCACAAATTGCTACTTTGGTTGGTGCCATGTTTCCTTTAGATTTAAGTTCAGAAGCATTTGAGAGAATCATTCCAAAAGTATTTGAGTCTTTGTTTATCGCATGGGCAGGAACAGTTATTGGAGCAATATTTAGTTTTCCTATTTCGTTTTTAGCAGCAAATAATATAACAATTGGATCTGTTAACAGAGTAATTAAACAGATTCTTAACGGTATAAGAGCATTTCCAGAATTGATATTGGCTTTTGTTTTCTTACCAATAACAGGTCTTGGTCCATTAACAGGAACACTAGCTGTAGGTATTCATTCAATAGGAACTTTAGGGAAGCTATCTTCAGAAGTTATAGAGGGCATTGATGAAGGACCTCTTGAGTCTATTAAAGCGTCAGGTGGATCAAAAATTAACGAACTTACTTTTGGAGTTATACCACAAGTTATGTCAACTATTACATCTTATTGGCTTTATCGCTTTGAAATTAATTTAAGAGCATCAGCAGTTCTTGGCGTTGTAGGTGCTGGTGGAGTTGGTCAAGAATTGATAAATCAGCTTAGATTCAGGGACTTTCCAAGAGCAGGTACAGTATTAATCTGTACTATTGTTTTGGTATTAACTGCAGATACAATTTCAGCGGCAATTAGAAATCGTATTATTAAAGGAAAGACTATTAAAAGTTAATTACTCTTCGTACCAGTTATCGTCGTCTTCACTATCACTTACTTCTTCAACAATTGCCTCGTCAGATTCAATTAGATCTTCAGAAACATCATCTTCAATAGAACTAAGTGAATCTGTTTCAAACTCTTCTACGGTGATTAAAACCTCTCTAGCTTTTGAACCCTCTGATGGTCCAACAATTCCTTGTGATTCAAGAATATCCATCAATCGTCCTGCTCTAGCAAATCCAACTCTTAACTTCCTTTGTAACATTGACGTGGAGCCTAATTGTGATCTTACAACAAGTTCTGTAGCTGTTTTAATGAGTTCTTCATCCTCTCCAAGGTCTTCATTATTTTGAACAGTTGTAGACTTGTGTTCTTCAATGACAGCAGGATTATATTCAGCTTCTTTTTGTGATTTAACCCATGATACAACATCTTTTATCTCTGCTTCTGTAACCCATGCACCCTGAATTCGTTCAAGTCTAGGATTTGAAGCAGTAACAATTAACATGTCACCTAATCCAATTAATTTTTCAGCACCTGATTGGTCCAAAATAACTCGTGAGTCTGTTGTTGAGGCAACTGAGAAAGCAAGACGAGATGGAATATTAGCTTTCATAACGCCAGTGATAACATCGACGGATGGTCTTTGTGTTGCAACAACTAAATGAATACCGATTGCTCTAGCCATCTGAGCAAGCCTAACGATAGCCGATTCTACTTCCCTACCAGCAACCATCATTAAATCATTCAACTCATCAATACAAACAACAATAAAAGGAAACCTATCAAATTTGTCAGTATCAAGTAAGCCTGCGTCATACTTTTCGTGATAACCGTTAATATCTCTGACCTGACCATCAGCTAAAAGATCGTATCTTCTGTCCATTTCAGAAACTGCCCATGAAAGAGCATCAACCGCTTTTTTTGGATTAGTTATGACTTTAGTCAAAAGGTGTGGAACATTATTGTATTGACCTAGTTCAACACGTTTAGGATCGACCATTACCATTTTTACTTCGTCAGGGTTAGTTCTCATTAACAACGAAGTAACAATTGAATTTATACATGAAGATTTTCCTGCACCTGTTTGACCAGCTATAAGTACATGAGGAAGCTCTGAGAGATTCATAAGCCTTGGCGAACCTGATATGTCTAATCCCAGACCAACACTTAATGGGTGGTCAAGTTTTTGAGCGTCTGAAGAAGAGAGCACATCACCAAGAGAAACTAATTTTCTCTGCCTATTAGGTATTTCAATACCAATAGCACTTCTTCCCGGAATAGGTGCTAAAAGTCGTACGTCTGGAGTAGCTAAAGCATAAGCAATATCATGTGAAAGTGAAGTAACTTTTGAGACTTTAACACCTGGAGAAAGCTCAATCTCATAACGAGTAACAGTAGGACCTGGAACAATTTTTGTTAACTCAGCTTCAACACCATGCTCTTTTAATAAATTTTGTAGATCTGTTGCAGTTTGTTGAAGTAGCTTTTTAGAAGTAGAAACATCAGTTCCACTTTTAAGAAGTTTTAATGGTGGAAGAATGTAATTTGTCGATTTTTTCTTATTTGGTTTAGCTTTTGACTTCACTGCTTTAGGCTTCTCAGTAACTTCAGACTTAACAGATTTTTTACTTTTTTCTTTTTTTAATGTAACAACATTATTTTTTGAATCTTTTTTAGGTTCATCATTTTCATTATTAATTAAATCAAAGTTAATTTTGGAAGCTTCCCTTCTTGCTTTATAGAAAGCAAAAATAAATCTATAAGAGTATACAAATATAGCTTGAACTCCACCAATAAGATCTTTTAGCTCAATATCGGTCATGTAAAGAACAGATATGATCAATCCAAATAATAAAACAACATGTGTCATTTCTGCTGCAAGCAGATTATTTAAGGGGTAAACAATAAATGCAGAAATAAATCCACCAGATTTTTGTAAAGCCGATGTACCGACGCTAATTGATAATGGTTCGGCATGGATATAAAAATGAAACAAAGCTGATGTAAAAATTTGAACCCACAGTGTACCAACAAATACTTTTTGAGTATTAATAAAATCTTTATCTCTAATTAAGATTGCAGATCCGTAGATAAGTAGTAGTGGAAACAAATAAACGCCATAACCAAAGGACCATGTAATTAAATTATTTACAAACTCTCCTATTGGTCCTGCTTTACCAAAAGAAGATAGAGCTATAAGAATCGCTAGTGAAAGCATAAAGATAGATACAGTTTGATAAGACTTGAAAAATAGAGAAGAGAGAGACTTCGTACCTTTACCTAAGCTTTTTAAAGAACTTGGTACTTTTATTAAATTTTTTGGTTTAGACACCCGCTTACGCCCACTAACCCTTTCGCGAGTGGATGTCTTAACAGCCACGGTTCATTATACCATAAAATATTAGAAAAAAGCCTATTTTTCCTTTATTTTTGAGTAAAAACCCCTAATTTTATTGGCTAATTCAGTAGAAATATCGGTAATAGGTAGTAAGGGCTCCCCTACATCCTCCCAACTTTCTGATAATATTTTTTTAATTGGACCTGGACTTGGTTCTTCAAAAAGTGCTTTAAAAAGTTTCCCTAAGTCATTATCTATTGCTTCAGCTTTTTTAATATCATTATTTTGAACCGACTCCATCATCTCATATATTTCATTTCCAACAACATGCGAAGCTACTGAAACAACACCTTTGCCACCGTTTTTCATGAAATCAAGAGTTTCATTGTCATTACCTGAATAAATGTCAACTTTATCATGTAGGGCTTCTAATTCTTTTTTAGAAAAATCAGAATTTCCTACTGCATCCTTAATTGAATGTATACCAATATCATCAGCAAGTGATACTAATGTTTCTAATTCAATCAAGGTGCTTGTACGACCTGGAATGTTATATGCCATAATTGGAAGATCTGTAACTTTTGATACCTCTTCAAAATGTTTGAGAATTCCGCGTTGTGATGGTTTCGAATAATAAGGAGTAACAATCATTATTCCATGAACACCAACTGAATCTGCCATTCTTGTAATTTCTATAGTTTCAGAAGTTGAGTACGTTCCGGTTCCTGCAACTATACTTGCTTTATCCCCGACAGAATCTAGCGCAGTTGTATAAATAATTTCTCTATCTTTTATTGTAAGATTAGGTGATTCTCCCGTAGTTCCTGTAAGAACAAGTCCATCTGATTTGTCATGAACTAATTTTCTACAGAGTCTCCAAAATGTATCTGTATTGATTACACCATTGCTATCAAAAGGAGTGATTGAAGCAGTTAATAATTTTCCAAAATCAGTCATTATATGTCCATCGATTTATTTAATAAATTTTCAAGTCCGTGAATATATGAATTTTGTTGTTCCATTTCTTGCAATACTAATTGAACGCCTGACAAATATGCTTTCCGATCAAATACTTTATGTTCAAGAATAAATTCTTCATAACTTTCGGAAAATACGACTTCCTGCTCAGCTAGGTATTCATCTGATCTCAATGAATATATATTTAAAGAATTTTCATTTGATACAGCATAATAATCACCACTTATTTCTGATGGTTTAACATTCTCCAGAGAACTGGCCAAATCTTTTGAAGTTCCTGAAGGAGCGTCTTCTTTTCCTTTATGATGTTTTTCTACAATATGAACATTTGGAAAAATAGATGTTAATTTTTGTGAGTAAAGTTTTTGAATAGCTGCTCCAACAGAAAAGTTAGGAATGACTGATACTGCTTTATTAGCATTCTTTAACAGCTCTAACGAGTCGTTATTCACTCCAGACGAGCCAATTATTAATTTAGATTTATTATTTATTAGTTTCGGAATGTTTTCATTTACTACAGTAGATGGTGAAAACTCAAACATATAATCGCAAATAACATCATCACTAAAAGTCAATGAATTAAATTTAGTGCCAGAATTATTTGGATCTATGATGCCAATAACTTCATAACCTTGAAGTCCATCAATGAATTCTGAAACCATGGTTCCCATGTTTCCATTCCCACCAACAACAACTACGGTCCTGTTTGTAATTTCATTCAACTTATTTTTCACCTTATACTTATATTGTCAGTCTTTAATGATAATGATAAAAAATGGAATTTAAGAAAAAAACTTTAGAAACTCAGATAATAGAAATTTTTCAAAAGATTAGCCCAGCTATAACTCGGCTTATTCAAAGCACGATGAATAATGACAAAATAGTATTAAATCTAGGTAAAACAAAAAGTAAAAATAAAAATGAAATAAATATAAATCCATCAATATTAGTTAACTCTGTTTCAGATTCTGACTTAGAATTTAAAGAAGTCGTCATAGGAACAGTCATCCATGAAGCCATACACTCCATGGAAGATTATAAATTTGATATAGATAAAGACTTATCAAAATTTCAAGATGAGACTGATGGATTAAATGATATTAATGAAGTTCTTGAAGTGCTTTCCGGACCATTTGGGAAATATATCTTTGAAATATTAGTTCATTCTTTTGAAGAATATAAATTTGTAAAAGATTTCAAAGGCCTAAGGTCAATCCTTCAGGATATTTATGAAGAATCCAGTATCAATATTAAAAATCTAAAACCTTTCAATAAGTTTTTGATTTTAATGTTTCATAGTATTGCTGGTTATATTGAAATCGATCTTCAATCTTATCCAAAAAATATAAAAGAATCAGTTAGAGAAACTTTGGCTATTTTAAATAATTTTTCTTACGACAGAGACCTTGTAGAAGACACCATTGAAATTACGATCCAAATTGCTGATATTTGCAGAAGGTACAATCTTTTACCTGATGTTGATAGTCAAACTTTAGGTGAAAGAAGAGAATCTATAGAAAAATTTGAAGATTCAGTCATAGACGATCTAAATAAAGTTTTAATCCCGTCAAGTACGAATATAACAACAGGCAATACACTAGAAAAGTTTCTTGGAAAAAAAGGTAAAGAATCAGATGATGAAAAGTTAAATTTTATGGATGATCACGTTTCTAAAATTGGTACATCAACAACTGTATACCTTCCAAATGGTAAAGTTTCAAAGCTTGTAAGTACTAATTTACCAAGAACATTTAATAGCCTTTATAAAAATGGTCTGGCAACTTACAACTCACTTTTAGAGGAATGGGACCTTCCTGTATTTAAAGTTACTAATAAAATAAAGCCTTACTTTATTCATAACAAAAAAAGGCTACGTATAAGTGGTTACGATCAGGGAGATTTATCACCACATGTTCCACTTATGCTTGGTTCTGGAAGATACGAAAGAATGTTTGAGCAAAAACAAAGATTATCAAATAAATCTTATGCTGTTTCATTATTAATTGATGGAAGCGGATCAATGCTTGAAAAAGATAAAGGAGAATTTTATCCATGGTCATTATCAGCTGCACTAATTGGAGCAAGTTATCTAGCTCAAATATGTCATGAATTAGATATAGATTTTGAAGTTGCAATCTTTAATAGAAGTTTTGCTGCTGATGAATTAGAAAATGAAGAGCTTTATATAAAAAGAAAGATGGCAGTATCGTCGATGTTAAATACAAATTATGGTTCAAATGCTGAATACTATTTCAATACTACAAACCATTACTTTATCAAAAGGTTTGATGATTCTTGGAAAGCAAATTACGAAAAATTTATTGGACTAATCGAGTTTTCAAGGAATTTAAGAGAGTCCTTGGATAAATTAGATATCAAAGATGAATATCCTCCAGCAAGTATGTTTGAGAGAGGAACAAATGTTGACGAAAGAAACATTATGTTTTCAACTAAACGACTATTGGAAAAAGGATCAAAAACAAAATTGCTAGCTGTACTTTCAGATGGTATGACACGTGGCTCATTAAACGATTTGAAAAGTTCAATCAACTATGCAACAAAAGTTGGTATTGATGTCATTGGTATCGGAATAGGTGAAAGAGGAACATGGAAAGAATATATAAACAAAACACAGATAAATCAACCTGAAGAACTAATACATTCAATAGTAAACATCACAAAGGATATACTTATAAAGAATATTGAGGAATCTACAGGAGTAGCATAATGGCAGATCAAAATTTTAAAAATCCCAATGGAAAGGGAAATGTAACTCTTAAAGAGTGTAAACTAACAAAATCAATAAACGATTACGACTCAAGGTCGGAACGGATTCCAGATGTTGATAAAAATTATGTAGATTTTGGAATTCAATTTAAATTAGCACAAATCATTGAAAGTAAAGAAAAGACATTCGACAATGAAATACCAATTCATATTGCGCTAAAAGGACACATGGGCACAGGTAAAGATCATGATATTGAACAACTTGCTGCAAAGCTAAAATATCCATACTATCGAATTCCACTTTCTGGTGAAGTAAGAGATGTTACATTACTTGGATCAGTTCAGCTATATGGTGATGGTGTGGGTGGAACTGATAGCAAATGGCAAGATGGTGAATTAACAAGAGCTTTGAGAGGTCCATCTATTATTAATTTATCAGAACTTAATGCTGCTGGACCTGAAGTACTTTTTGCTTTGCACTCTTTGCTTGATAGGCATAAAAAATTAGAGTTACCAAACGGTGAAGTGATTGAATTAAGGAATGATTCCTACATTTTTGGAACAATGAACCCAACTAGCCTTAGAGATTATGCAGGTACACAAACATTAAATAAAGCATTTGCTGATAGATGGGTTATTTGGGATAAGCCATTTCCTAATAAAGAACAACTTGAATCAATTTTTAAAAAACGATATCCAAAATTACAAAAAGAATTTACAGATTTAATTATCAAATTAGCTATCGAAATCAATAACTCATTTTTATCAGATGATATAAGCGTAAACATTGAGACACCTATGAGTTTAAGAACGGTAGTTGAAAGGATTCCAGTTGGTTTAGATCTATACAAAAACTCATCTGATCCTCTTTTTGAGACCTGGAACAACATGGTACTTCCTCATGTTAACCCAGAGGACTTAGACCATTATTCTACGTTATGGAATACAGTTGTGAGAAATGGCCCTAATCTCAAACCTGTTCTGTAATCAATTTCACTAAAGGAATATCTCTATCAGTTTTTGAACGATATAAATTAAATGTCGGATATACAGCAGTTAACAAACTCCAATATTTTTCTTTATCATCAGTTTTAACAACGGAAGGTTTTACGTTTTGGTATTCTTTATTAACAAATACTCTCACATTTTGATTATCTATGTTATAAAACCAATCAGGAGTTTTATCACGACCACCATATGATGCAGCAACTAAATACCCGTCATCGATCTGAACATAAGTCAAAGGAGTTTTTCTAATTTTATTTGATTTTCGTCCAATAGTTTCAAGAAGTAATATATTGTCCCCTATTAATATCTTGCCAACTTTTGTTTGATTAAACTTTATCAGTTTTGTGTGCAAAAATGTGATAAATCTGACGAGCCACGTAGGCCAATAAGAAAATGTTTTGCCTAATATTTTCCAGATAAATTACTCCGGAGAGTCTTGATTCTTATTTTTAAAACCATCGATTTTGTTTTGAAAATCTTTTATTTTTTGATCAATATCTGACATTTCTAAATTTGTAACTTCTTCTTTTAATTTGTCGATTTGCTCTTTAACAAACTTATTTTCATTGAAAACATCATAAAAAACTTTTAACAAAACTGTTGAAATTAATAACTTTAAGATTTTCTTCATATATAGATAATAAGAAGATTTAAGTTATAAATAAAGCATTTTATTTAATGTTCTTATTGGGAAAAGTGATTTTCACAATTATTATTGTATTGTGAAAGATTTATTAAGTAGTTTAGTTGCAGAGCAACAACTTCTAGACCAGTATCTCCAAAGTATTCCCGTAAGAAACTGGAACACTAAAACTACATTTAAAAATTGGAATATAACAAACCATGTAAGCTACCTTGCAGGATTAGAAGATTTAGCATTTAATGCAATGAAGGGCAAAGGCACTGATTTTAATAGATTCAGAGGTCCAAGTGGATTAGGAAAATTTGAAAAAGAATGCATTAAAAAAGGCAACGACATGCGACCACAAGACGTTATTGAGTGGTGGAGATTATCGAGAGCAAAAGTTGTTGAAATTTTAGCTAAAGGTTCAGCTGGTAAAAAAATTAAATGGTGGAATAAAGAAATAGACTATCAAACATTTGCATCTTCAAAGCTTGCTGAAACATGGGCTCATGGATTAGATATTTATGACAGTATGAAAAAAGACTACGAAGACACTGTGAGAATTGAGCACGTAGCTTTATTTGGATGGCTAAATGCTGAATTTACAAGTAAACAAAATAAACTTAAACATAAGGATTTAAGAATTGAATTAATAGGTCCAGAATATAGAGCCTGGCAATTTGGAAATGAGAAATCTGAAAATAGCATAAAAGGAAATGCAAGCGATTGGTGTAGAATCGTAACCGGAAGAACGGGTAAGGGATTTAAGCCTACGTTAACTACCGAAGGTGACTATGCTAAAAAATTTATCAAACTGCAACACGCCAAAATATAGAACATGATAATTCTTGGTGTTATACACCTTAAAGGTTTACCTGGCTCACCGTCTAATAAATTAAATCTTGAAGAAATTACAGAACTAGCACAAAATGACATTGACAACCTTTCAAAAGCTGGCGTTAATGGAATTATTGTTGAAAATTTTGGTGATGTACCGTTCGTCAAAAATGATGTTTCAAAGCGAACTGTAGCAAGTTTTACTTCGGTAATACAAAATCTAAATATTGATTCAAAATTAAAAATAGGTGTAAATGTTTTAAGAAATGATGGAATTGCTGCATTGTCTATTGCTGAAGCAACAAATGCAGATTTTGTAAGAATAAATGTCTTGAATAATGTAATGATGTTTACAGATCAGGGAATAATTGAGGGTGAAGCAAATAAAATCGCAGAATTCAATAAAAGTTTAAATAAAGATATAGAAATTTTTGCCGATGTCTTCGTTAAGCATGCTGTTCCGCCAGAAGGATCAAAAATAGAAAACCATACTGAGGAATTAATCAACCGCGCAGGAGCAGATGTTGTAATAGTTACTGGTGATGGGACAGGTCATGAAATAAATATTGATGATTTGAACAAAGTAAGAGATATAGTTCCATCTGGTAAGTTAGCAATTGGATCTGGCGTAAATGAAACAAATATAGATAAATATGAAGATATTGCAGATATATTGATCATTGGAACAAGTTTTAAGTTAGACAACAACGTAGAAAATCCTGTTGATTTTGAGAGAACAAGGAAAATAATCGACCAAATAAATTAATTTCTAATAAAACTCTAAAATATCTCATTGGTTACTATCATTTCTATTTGAATGGAAGTCATACTCAATCCAGCAATTATTTTATTTTTGACAGGAATTGCAATTGGACAAATATTTAAGGACACACTTCCTCAATTTCTTTCTAAATACCTGGGATATTATTTATTAGTTTCGCTCGGACTAAAGGGTGGAATAAGCTTAAGAGAAAATGGATTTACCTCAGAAGTAACGAATGTTCTATCGCTTGGTGTATTTTTTGCGTTAATAATACCCCTAATCGCATATTTTTATTTAAAAAATATTTTAGAAATCGATGATGCTGCAGCCCTTTCAGGTACTTATGGATCAGTAAGTGCAATAACATTTGTTACCGCATTAACATACCTTACTTCAAGTTCACAAGAATTTGATAATTATATGTCCGCAGTACTTGTTGTGATGGAGTTTCCAGCAATATTTATGGCACTCTATTTAGTGACAAAAAATAAAAATAAGAAACAGAATAATTTTGAAACAATAAAAAAAGCTTTCTTGGAAGTACCAAACATATTGTTAATAACATCACTTTTTGTTGGAATAATTTTTCAAAATCAATTAATTGGTAATATTGACTTTTTTATCGTTACCATTTTTGATTATGTTCTTTATCTATTTTTATTTGTAATGGGCACACGAGTAGCAAGAAGGTTATCAGAAATAAGAAAAAAAGGTTTGAATTTAATTTTGTTTGCTTTGGTTACTCCCCTAATAGGATCTATTCTTGCATTGTTTGCATCAAATTTGTTCACACTAACGGTTGGAAATGCAACGTTGCTGATGGTTTTAACAGCAAGTGCAAGTTACATAGCAGTTCCTGCTGTAGTAAAAGATGCAATTCCAAATGCAAATCCCGCAATATATCTTGGATTGAGTTTAGGTGTTACTTTTCCATTTAATATCATTATCGGTATTCCTCTGTATAACGAATTAGCAAAATATTTTATAGGTTAATTAAACTTAAAAATATAAAATGTACGTTCGTAAATATAAAGTAAATAGAGAAATTGTTCACTATGTAAAGTTTGAAAAAGATACATTATTGCTTGAATCACTTACTGAGTATGCAATCAAAAATAAAATAAAAACAGCTGAAATATCATTTATTGGAGCTGTTCAGAATTTAAATGTACTTTATTTCAATCAAGAATCAAAAGAATACGAAGAACACTTTTTTAAAGGTGGCTTTGAAGTTTTAAGTGGCCTTGGGAATATAACTTTATTTGATGACAAACCACTAGTTCATATACACATATCTGTATCTGACAAAGATGGAAAAGCTTTTGGTGGACATCTCACAGAGGAATCTAAAACTTGGTTGATTGAAGCAATAATAAGAGAGCCAACCTTTATTAAGAGATTATTTATCAGAAGATCATATGATAAAGAATTAAATTTAAATGTATGGAGTGATTAAGATAACGAGTTTCCGTTAATACTAAATCCGCCATCTATCGTTAAAATTTCTCCAGTAATCCAGCTTGCGTCATCAGAACATAGGAAATAAACTGCTTCAGCAATATCTTCCGGCTCTCCTAGTTTTTGTAACAAATGTAAATTTTTTGAATATTCTTCGTTTTCCCATAAAAGTTGAGATAGCTTAGTTCGTACAATTGCTGGAGCTACTCCATTAACCCTTATATCTGGAGCAAGTTCATAAGCAAGTTGTTTTGTCATATAAATTAATGCAGCTTTCGAAATATTATATGCTCCCATTAAATCAGAAGGAAAATAACCTGCCACTGAACAGATGTTTAAAATTGCGGTGCTTAGCTCATTTTTATATGCTGCCCTAGCCCAAAGTAGTGGACCTTTTTGGTTAACTGCCCACGTTTTTTCGAGTGCTCCCATATCAACATCCATGAGATTTCCACCAGCTGGATTAGTACCAGCATTATTGACCAATATGTCTAATGATCCAAATTGTTCATTAATTTCTTTACATGTTTGGTCAGCTGCTGCCTCATCATCAGCTTTAGCCATAACCGTATGGAAGTTTTCATTGTTAACAGTTTGTTTTAATTCTTCAAGAGTGTCAGGTTTTCGTCCAGTTACGATAACATTTGAATCGCCATCATCTAAATATTTTTGAGCTATAGATAAACCTATTCCTCTTGTTCCACCTGTTATAAGTACTGTTTTCATAGACTTAATTATACCCATAAAACAGATACCAGTTACAGTAATTGAGTTATGAAAAATTTTGAAAAATATTCATATTTATTATCCAAAAATAAAGATTTTCAAAAACTTTTTTATGCAAAATTCATCACATACATGGGAGATTGGTTTTTAACAGTACCTTTACTAAGTATTATCTATGAAATTACAAATAGTCCTCTTATTACATCTATCGTTTTAGTTGTACAAAGTGCTCCCTATGTCATACTAGGTAGCTTTGGTGGATTCTTAGCTGATAAATTTGATCGTAAAGTTGTTATATCTATATCTGAGTTTTTATCTGGATGTGCAGTATTACTAATAATGTATTCTGTATCAACTGAAAATGTAGTATTTATTCTTTTATCGTTTTCACTTCTTGGTGTTGTTAACTGTGCATATATGCCAGCTTCTGATGCGGCCTTACCAAATGTAGTTAAAAGAGATAATTTACCAGAAGCTAATGTATTAAATTTCTCTACATGGGGAATAGCTGCTGGTCTAGGTGCAGGTTTAGGTGGATTTTTATCAGAGTTTCTATCACGAAACCAATTATTTACTATTAATTTTCTATCATTTATGTTTTCAGCTTTTTTAGTTTTTTTAATTAAAACAAACTTAAGTGAAAATATATTATCTACGTCTGAAAATGAGCAAGTTAAATTTAAAGATGGACTTAATTTTGTTTTATCTGATAAAAAAATATTTTATTTAACAATTACAAAAGGTATGTTTGGTATTTCAGCAGCTGGATTACTTTCTTTATTTACAATTCTTTCTTTAGAAGTTTATGATACTGGTGATTTAGGCGCTGGACTTATGTGGAGTGCGAGAGGTATTGGTGCATTTATAGGTCCAGTATTGTTTAGATATTTGTTTGGCAAAACTGATCAAAAACTTTTATCTACAATAGGTCCTTCCATTATGATTTGGGGAATGTTTTATTTTCTTATACCTTTCTCTCCTACTTTGTATGTAACGACAATTCTTCTTGTGTTGGGACATTGTGGTGGTGGAGCTCAATGGGCATTTTCATCTTATGGAATTCAAATATTAACACCAGATAATATACGCGGAAGAATTGCAGGATTGGATTATTCTTTTTATTTTTTAATGTTTACTATCTCGAATCTAATTATTGGTTATTTAGCAACAAAATACGATGTGATGACTTTATTCACAGTATTTCCAGCTTTAGGTTTTAGTGTTGGTTTCTTTTGGTTCTTAAGAACTAGATCTTTTTGGAAATCAATTAAAACTTAACTTACTTCGGGAATATCTAATAATTTTGTTGTATATGCCGCTGACTTTCTGTCAGCTCTCATCTTCCAATTTTTTTGAATGCCCTGTGCTCCCATAAAAATAGTTCCATTTCCAAACCTGTCATTTAGATGATCTAACGATCCCATGAGGATATCTGACTGTTCATAATTCTCCCTCTCGTGAAAGCTGAATTGTTCATTCCTTGCATCAGAAATATTTAATAAAATAACTCCTATTTTTTGATACTCATAGTTTGGGAGAAATAATTTATTCGTTAATCTTTTTGCTTCTTTGATTATCTTTGAAGTGTTACTGGTTGGAATTGTAAAAAATGAACTCATTCCATTGCTGTATTTTTTATCAATATCTATAAATGGGCTAGTTCTCAAAAATACATGGATTCCTCCAGCTCTTGAGTTCTGGGATCGTAATTTTTCACATGCTCTTGCAACATAGGTTGAAACAGCTTCTTCAAGTTCATATACTTTTGTAACTTTTTTTCCAAAAGATTTTGATGAGATTATATTTTTTTTATTTTTAACTTCTTCAATTTGCATACACGATATGCCATTAAGTTCGTGATATATCCTCTCTCCCACAATGCTGAGTGTTTTTCGTATCTGTCTTGGATCTCCTGTTGAAAGCTCATACGCGGAGTTGATCCCGATAGTTCTAAGCCTCCTACCCCATCTTGTTGATATCCCCCATATGTCTTCAAGTTCTAAACTTTTTAAGACTCTAATTCTTTCTGACTCCTCTCGTATATCAAAGACATTTGATTCTTCATATTTTTTAGCTTGTCTATTTGCAGCTTTTGCTAATGTTTTGGATGGCCCAATGCCTATTGAGATTGGTATTCCTGTCCATTGTTTTATTTGTCTTCGTATCTCATTTGCCGTCTCTTTTAAATCACAATAATAAAATTTACTTATATCTAAAAAAGCTTCATCTATTGAGTAAATCTCGATGTCCCCGACTATTGAACGAAGAGATGTCATCACTCTTGCTGACATATCTCCGTAGAATGTGTAGTTTGATGAGAATACGTGAACATTGTTTCTCTTTATTAATTGTTCATATTTGAATAGCGGAGCTCCCATTGGAATACCTAGTGCTTTTGCTTCATTTGATCGTGCAACAATGCACCCATCATTATTGGAAAGAACAACGATTGGCTCTCCTTCAAGTTTTGGATTAAACACTCGTTCACACGATGCATAAAAGTTATTACAGTCGACCAAAGCAAAAATTTTATTGTTCATTTCTTTATTTATTCCTTTGAATACTGTACACTATTCTAAGATAAAAGAAAGACATTTTTATGACAAAAGGCGGAGCAAGAAAAGGTGCTGGTAGACCAAGAGGACAGGGAAAATATGGGGAGTCAACCAAAGCTATAAGAGTCCCTGAAAGCAAAGTTAAATACATTTCAGAGATAGTAAGTAAAGGTCTTTATGAGATCCCATTGTATACAGAGAGGGTTGCAGCAGGTTTTCCATCCCCTGCTGATGATTATTTAGAAGATAAGATTGATCTTAATCAATACCTAGTAAAGCATCCCGCATCAACCTTTTTGGTTCGTGCCTCCGGAAATTCAATGATAAATGCAGGAATATTCCCAAATGATATTTTGGTAGTTGATAAAAGTATCAAAGCAGAAAATGGAAATGTAGTAATTGCAATAATTGATGGTGAACTTACTGTAAAAAGGTATCTAAAAAAAAGGTCGTCTATCGTTTTGCAGCCAGAAAATGAAGACTACGAACCAATTGAGTTAAATGGAAAAAGTGAAGCCCAGATATGGGGTGTGGTCACTAGTGTAATACATGATCTCTAATCAAGAATCATGATTAAACTTGTAAATTCCTTTTGCCATGAGAGAGGTTTCTTGCTCGGCTAGTTTCAAATAAATCTCTTTCTTGATGTCTGAGAATAAATCAGAATTAACACTGTAGGCCGCATCAACAATTACAGAAGCTTCTCTGTACTTTTGAGAGCTTACCAAAGATTCTAAAAACTTAAGTAAATTATTATCGTTACCGGCCATATCTATGTAAGTTCTTCCAATATCATCAAGTTTTGGAGGTTTCAGCTCAGATGGTGTACCAGTATACCAACCACCGTATTGTCTCCATACAGAATTGATTAAAAATGAAAAATCATCATATGCAGATACGAGATATGGTTTAGAAAATTCTTCTGGTAAAACTAATTCCGATTGAATCTCACGCAAAGAATATCCTTTGTTCATTAATTTAAGGACGACCTCCTCAATCCACAGTAAACAATTACTTGTATCTAATAGCATTTCTTTTATTGTCTTTTTTCCTTTTATTAAGGGACCATGCCCGGGGAATAAATATTCTGGATTATATTCTGACATTTTTTTTAAAACTTCGCCCCAAGAACCAACATACCTCTGCGCTTTAGAAGGATTGCCAGCATTTGGTAGTGACCATATAAAAAAATCACCAGTAAATAGAGCATCTTCTTTGGAAGAATAAATATACGTTGCATCGTCAGTTTCTCCCTTACCGTGAGTTAGTGTCAGGATTGATTCATTAAATTCAAGCTCATACTCCTCGCTGTAAGTAATATCTGGGTAGATAAAATCATTGGGAAATACTGGAGAGGGTAATCCAAACTGTCTTTGATTTATAATTCCGTTATACCCTATAGTTTTTTTGTATCTATTGAACCTTTTTGTTACGTTTTCATGTGCAATAACTTTTGTTTCACCCTCAAATGAATTTGAAATATACTCAGTTCCAGTGACATGATCGACATGACCATGAGTATAAATAATATAGTCGATAGAAGAGATGCCCCATTCTTTTAATTTTTCAACAACTTGTATTGAAGAAACTCCCATTCCAGTATCTATTAACAATCCTGAAGAATTATTTTTGAAAACAGATATATTTCCAAAATTTTTAATAAATGCAAGATTACTTGATACTTCATACAATTCGACATTGAATCCCTCTTCAATGCTTACTTGATTATCTAATGTTGACTGTTGAAGATATTTCTTTGAAAGCTCTATTGGATTATAGTTGTTATCTGTATTCACAGACAGTTGTCCTTCTTTGTTTATCTAATATATCTATTTCATCCACTGTATTTACAAGTAACCTCCAAAATACTGTGCCTTTATCTGTTGTTCTGATCGTTTTAATAGAACTATTTAAATTTTCTTTATTTGTAATCATCATTTCATATCTATCAGTTTCAATCTCTAAATTATTTATCTTAAAAGCAACATTCGTGTTGTTATTATGCACATGAACAACCCAATACCTTTCATCCTCAGGAACTGGCATAGAGACATACAAATCTCCTTCTGAGAGATCATATCTGCACATGGTGTAAATAAAATCATAATTAGGCATTCGTGCAGCTGATCTTCTCGATATACATACTTGATCTAAATTACCGACAATACCGTCATAAGTATCTTCACAACCTTCATAAGGATTGGCTTTAGCATCTGCAATGTTTCTATCTAGCTGATTCATAACAATATATGGTCCCATAAAAATCAGAATTAAATGTGTTGCAATAGCAACTATTGAAATTTTCAAAGTAGAACTTTTCATTTACAACCATTTTTTGAAATTTTGGCAACCGGTATAGAGCTTGGGTCTTCATAATATGATAAATCTGGTCCATAGATTCTTAAAATTAAATTGAAATCATTTCCAAAATGACTTAAGGTCCCATCTTGACTTACCAAATTATTTCCTATCTTAATTTCATATTTTTCTCCGACATTTGTACTAAGTTCATATCCATTTGTTACCTGTGCAAATAAATCTTCATAGGTAGGGTCACTTATTAAATTATTAGGATCTTGTAGGTAATAATTATCATTCCCATAAATTGCAAAACTCCAATATCTTGCATTAGGTACCACTCCACTTAATGTATACTCACAATCACCAATTAAGCCATCACCATTATCGTCTACAGAAGCGGGCAAGTATATAACTTCTGGACTTGCGCTTGGTAACAATCCAAGAAGTGATACATATGATCTTTGCCAAATATTTTGTGATTCTAATCCATAATCCAAAAAATAATTCCATTGATTAACTGTATTACTCCCAAAACCAGTTAAAAAAGATGCGACAGTTGTTTGTCTTGTAAACGGGATAAAGCTTAAAATTCCTAAAATAAATCCAATCAAATACGGAGTGAATCTTTTGATTAAGTTAGTCATTACATTTATATTAATTAAAACAAACGGTGGTTGATAGTTATAAAAAAATTGAGATGAAAAATTGTTTGTTAAAAACTACTATAAATGTAGTGACTATTTTAAAAACTGACTTAAGTTTATTTGAAAATCTTGTTGGATGGAATTTTAATGAAAATTTTTTGTCTGTATCTTCAGAATTTGGTGATATCAATATTCATTATGTTGATGAAAACAGTGAAAGCAAGGATGTTGCATTATTAATGCATGGAAATCCAACATGGGGATATCTCTACAGAAATATGATTAATCCATTAAAAGAAAGTGGATATAGAGTTATCGTTCCAGATCTTCCTGGGTTTGGAAAATCAGATAAATTTTCAGTAAGGTACAACTACACCTACGAAGGATTTGTTGAATGGATGTCCCAATTTATTGAAAGTCTTGATTTAAAAAACATAACACTCTTTTGTCAAGATTGGGGAGGTTTGATCGGCTTACGGCTAGCAGCTAAATATGGTGATAGATTTGAAAAAATAATTGCAGCTAATACAGGACTACCCACTGGTAAAGCTCCTTTAAGTGAAGGGTTTGCTGTCTTTAGGGAGTTTTTACAAATAAAATCTGATCTTCATGTCGCAGGACAAGTGAGAAATGGCACGACTAAAGGCATAGATGATAATGCACTTGCTGCTTATAATGCTCCGTTCCCCAGCGATGATCACAAACAGGGAGTTAGACAATTTCCAAACTTAGTACCTGGAACGCTTAGAACTCCAAGTGCAGAGCCCAATAAAGAAGCATGGAAAATTTTAAGAGAATGGAATAAACCATTTTTATGCGCATTTAGTGATAAAGATCCAATATTTGCAGGAGTTGAAAATTCCTTTTACAAACTAGTACCAGGTTGTGAAGGGATGCCTCATGTAACCATTAAAGATGCAGGACATTTTTTACAAGAAGATCAACCAGATGCTTGTGTTGAAGCAATTCTTTCTATAAAAGATATCTAAATAGTCGCTACACCCCAATAGTTGTAACCGATAAATCGTTGTGTTCCAGGTAAGTACATTGCATCTAATTCTTGTAAATTAAAATCATTACTTTTTAATAATGAAGGCATATCTCTATTTAAATGACATCCACCTGCAATAGCAGGCCAGAAAAAATCAATGGCATTTTGAAACATTGCAACACCTTTAGCCGGGGCTATGCCATGTTCACAAAATAAAAATTTTCCTTCAGGTTTTAAAACTCTAAAAATTTCCTTCAAGGATAGTGAAGGGTTTGGAATGGAACAAAGTGTGTAAGTCGAAATAACCGTATCTATAGAATTATCTGGTAATGGTATATCTTCTGCTGTTGTAATAAGAAAATCTATTGGAATCTTCACTTCATCAGCATTTTTTTTGGCAATTTTATTCAACTCTGTTGATGGATCGACACCAATAATTTTTGTAACTTTACTGGAATCATAGAATTGAATATTTATACCTGGCCCAATTCCTATTTCAAGAACTTCACCTGATGCTGATGGTATGATTTTTTTTCTTTGGTACATTGTTGGCTTAGATGAACAACCCCTATTAATTGTGTTTGGAAGAACCGTTTTTTCATACCAAGATTTATTAATTAATCGAGCAATTGGAGCAAATATAAATAACATTATTGTTGATTGAATGTAATAAATTGCTTTTTTCATTGATACCTCAAAATAATTCTACTTCTACATTTTGAACCTTGCGATAAAAAGGAAACATATTATGTTTAATTTGTTTTTTTACATTTGATACTATTCATTATTTATTCTAATAAAATTAATGAGATGGAAATTAGTTCAATTTTTTTAGATCTAATACCTTACTTGATTCCTTTGTTGATGATTGGTGTTGGTACAGATTTAGACATAGATAGTTTTAAAAATTTAATAGTAAATACAAGAAGTTCACTGGTAGGTCTTTTAATACAAATAACCTTATTGCCAATTATTGGAATAGTGACAAGTTTATTTATAGATAATCAATCAATTTCAATTGGAATAATTGTAATAATGTGTGCACCAGGGGGTCATATATCTTCAATGTATTCGTCTTTGATGAAAGGTAATGTTGCACTAACAACTTCTCTTACAATTATTACTCAACTTATTGCATTTGCAACAATACCTTTTTGGCTAAATATAGCCTCTATTTTCAATGAGAACATTGGTCTTCAAGTACAAATCAACTCTACCGAATTATTAATTCAACTACTATATCTTGTTCTAATACCAGTATTTATTGGAATGATTCTAAAACATTATTTCCCACAAAAGGCACTAAATTCACAAACATCAATCAAAAAAGTCTTTACAGTTGTTACCTTGGTCATAGCAATTGGAGTGCCGAT
Source organism: uncultured Candidatus Actinomarina sp. (assembly GCA_902519845.1). Classification (GTDB taxonomy): domain Bacteria; phylum Actinomycetota; class Acidimicrobiia; order Actinomarinales; family Actinomarinaceae; genus Actinomarina. The sequence continues at coordinate 39,510 of CABYLQ010000002.1, forward strand.
AGAACTTAGAGACATTATATTCGATATCTTCAGATCATCATTTATTTTCGTAATTTTAAATTTAATCACTATTTTTATTGGAATTAATTTAATTTCGAAAATATCAAAAATTAGTGAAGAAGACAGAATGGGAATACTTGCTGAAGGTACATTACAAAATTTTCCTGTTGCAGCAGCTGTAGCTTCATTGTTAGGTATAAATGTTATAACAATTGTAGCTTTGAATTACTTTTTAATAAGTTCGATATTGGTTGGATTTTATGCTGTATATAAAAGTAGAAATTGAAATTTAAGATTTTCTAACTTGGTAGATCAATCCACCTGGGTCAATAGATAAAACTTTTGTTCCGTATTTATTAAATTCTTCAATATATCCCTGAGATCCAAATGCGGCTATATAACTATTTTCACTTATTTTGTGACAATTACCAGCAACATTTGCTTGTAGATTTTTAAATTCTTTTGACCAAACAAGTGTCGCACTATAACTAGTTTCATCAATTTTATATTCAGCGACTCTTGACCCATCTTTTATCGAATCAATACCATTATCCCAAATCAGTATATTTCCATTTTCAAGCTCTTCTGGAGCATGTTGATGAGAAAAGCCATCATAGGGGTCATCAATAAATTTAAAATTATTTAATTGTCCTTTTCCCATATGCCATAAAATTTTTCCTGATGTTTTATCAATTTTCATTATTGTCTGTGTATGACGAGCAGAAGCTAAGTAGTTACCATCTTTCAGAATTCTTACAGCGTTCATATGAAAATAATCATTAGTATTCATCCCCCACTCTTTGGTTGGAACTTTTGAAAACTCGGGGGAAACATGATCAATAGAGTCCCATAAAAATTTAGTACCCTTTTGTTCATTTTCAATTGAGATTATCCCACTATCTACTTTTTGATTTTGAAATTTATGAGTTTTGGATCCTATTTGGATTACTGTATCATCATCTAAATACTGAAATTCGTGAAGTTCTGTATAAATATCATTCTCCATAATTTGTTTAAAACCTTCTATTTTAAAATCTTCATCTAATAGAACAGTTTTTCCTAAACCAATAGCAAATTGTGGGTAATTGCTTACTGCTCCGTAATAATATCCATTTTTGTATGGACGAAATGCTGAAAAACCTATACCTGCCATCTTGTACCATATTGGAACACCGAACTTATCTAGCATCATGATGTAAGGAAGATATTTTCTAGATTTAGTGAGTTTTTTTTCAGTTTGATGTTTTACTATTTTTGGAATATTTATTCTTGTTCTTATATTCTGATAAAGATATTTAATATAGTATTTCTTTAATTCTGGAAAATATTTAATTACATCTCTGATAATTAGAGGCCAATGCACAATTTTAGGAACAATGAAGACACTAGTGAATATATTGCCATCTGCAACCATGGATGAATTAGTTATATTGATATTTAAGGGGGGAAAATTTACTGGTAAACAAACTAGAGAATATTTTGCAATCTGGTCATCTTTGCGAAATATAAAATTATATTCTTGGGGACCGTCTTTCGCAGATATTTTGATTTTGCTTGAGTCAGCAAGTTTATTATTTAAATAGATTTTTGTATCTTTTTGGACTGATAAATCAAGACTTAATACATCACTATTATTTTTTGGTACCCAACAATAACGTTCAATCACTGATTCAAAAGCAGGTGATAAGGAATATGGATCTTCGTTACTAGACTTAATATCAATTAAGAGAGATTTATTATTTTTCTCATTAACGTTATAAACCCGTTCAGGATCTGTGAACTTAAATTCTAAATTTTGTTTTCTCAATAATTTATATATTAACTATTTGAGAACTCAATTACCTCTTTCATTGGTATGTGGTTTGCAGTATGAGCACCGTATAATGCTTTTTCTACAACACCATTTTCATCTATTAAAATATCTGCTGGTAATCCTAAAAAAGCACCACTCATATTTGATGCAGGATTGTACCCCTTGGAAAGGGCTCGAAAAAAACGATCTACTCTAATTGTTATACCAAATAAAAATCTAAAGAAACTATTTTGTACTTCATATTTGTCAAAATAAACGCGGTCATCGTCACATAAAATTGTGATATTGCCGTCATGTTTTTTCGAATTCTTAACTAAATCATCAAAATCACAATCAAATATTGCTATCGGAACAAAATTATCACCAAATTCATTTTTTTTATTTATAATTTCATTTATTCGTAAGTGACAAAATGGACAAGAAGAATAACGATAGAAAGATACCATAGCTTTTTTTCCTTTTATTGCCTCAAAGTTGAAAGTTGTACCATCAATTGAAGGTAATGTTATCTCTTCAATCTTGTCGCCTTTTTTTAATTTCATTTAATCCTTTCGAAGATAGTCAATTATAAAGTTTGATGTTAAATATAAGACATTGAGTTTGTTAATTTATTGTAAACTAGTGTCCACCTCTAGGGACTCCGCCATACTTCATTCGAGTATCACCCATATATGCAACTCGCTCATCAGGATTAAGAGTCTTACAATCAATAATTTCCCCAATAAAAAAGGTATGAGTTCCTAAATTTATTTTTTGAGTAGTTTTTAATTCAAACCATACTGTCGCATTATCAAAAATTGGAACAGAGTTATCTGTTAATGTAATCGGTTCCTTATTCAAAAAACCTTCTGTATATTCTGCTGGTTTTGAAAATTTTACAAAAACTTTAGTGTAATCAGAAGAGAACATATTTAATGAAAAATAATCACTGCTGTTCATTAGGTTAAAAGTAACACTTTTATTATCTATTCCAACACCGATAAGCGCTGGCTCCATGCTAACTTGTGTTATCCAACTAGCTGTCATTCCGTTGAATCGCCCATCAGAATGACTACCGATAATACCTAATGGACTTGGAATTTTCCATGTTGAAACATTTATCTCCTCACTTGAAATTTCTGTCATATCAATGCCTTATTTGTTTTTATTCTATCGAGTTGAATTTTACTGGGTTCTGCGCAACAAAACCATGTTTCCGATAACTTAGGCACTTTCTTAAAGTCATAGTTTGTATTTGATATTAATTTTGTACGTGTAAATTCTTCAATAATACTTACCATCCCTAGATATTGTTTATGCTCGTCTAATTCTGAATTATTCAAAATAAAATCAAAAAGGGTAAATTGTAATTTTTCAGCATGAATATTTTCATATTGCCATTGAAAACTTAATGATTCTTTTTCATAATCACCTAAATATTTTTTTATTTCAGGTCTTTTAATTATGAGGGAGTGTTTAGGTATTAACAATTTTATAGTTAATTGAATGGGATCTACAGTCTCACGTAATTGATAACCTTCGATTAATTCTACGATATTTGATAAATCTTCTAATTCTGTCCATGGTGAAAAAGGCATCCATGTTGGTCGTATATCAATACCAAATTCCTTTGAAATCTCTATTGAATTATTTAAATCATTGCTTGTATGGTTTTTTTCAAGAATTGTTAAAACTTTGTCATTAGTTGTTTCGAATGCAGAAATCACAAAAGCCATATTCAAAGACGCTAGTTCTCTAAAGTATTTTTGATATTTTATAATATGTTCAACTTTTATTGTTGAATCATAGGTTATTTGTGGAAATTTTTGGTTTAATGCCTCAAGAATTTTCAATGCGTGAATTGGGCCATTAAAAAAATCTGGATCATTAAATGATATATGTTCTGCACCTTGATTCACCTGATTTTGGACATCATTGACTATTTTTTCTAAAGAATACGTTTTAAAACTTCCATTAAAAGAAATTGGGACAGGACAATGAGTACACAAATGTTTGCAACCGTAAGTAGTTTCTACTGATCCAGCAATAAGATTATTTGATCCATCTACTAAATGTGCGTAATTTGAGATATCGGGAAATATTTGTCTATTAGGTATATTGTCTTTTAATGAAAATTTTGGGTTTTCATTAAGTTTTAAAAAAGAAGTAAGTTCCTCACTTTCAATATCTTTGATATATTTTATTAAAGGATTGAAATCTTCAAGAACAGATCCATACAATCCAAATGTAAATACTTTATCGGGCAGTTTTTTATCTTTAATATATTCAATTGAAAGGAGTGTTGCTGTATGCATTGGTGCATAAATTCCAAGCACATCAAAAGTATCTAAATCTGTATTTTGATTATCTACTGAAAAATCAACAAAATCAAAATGCACTTCAGTGTTATTGTATCTATCCGCAATCTCTGCAATAATTTTTGGCTGTTTGCCTAAATCATAAAAAGAAGTTAAAAGAATTTTCAAAGTAATTCTTTTATAAATTTAACAGTTTCAAAATCAATAGGAAGTGATAAAGAAATTTCAGTTACATTACTTTCTTTCCACATTTCTACTTTTTTTTCAATATCTTTTTTTGTGCCAACTAATGTAAGTTCCTCTAGTAATTCTTTTGGAAACATTTTCTCTGATTCTTTTTTATTACCACTTAAATAGAGATTTTGTAATTCATCGGCAATATCCTCATATCCGTATTCACAAAAAAGGTTGTAATAGAAATTTTTGGATTTTGCGCCCATGCCTCCAACATAAAGTGTGTAAACATTTCTTGCTGGATATAAATATTCATCAACCTCTTCTTCATCACATACGCGACCAATTACAGTTGTTACAATTTCAAATTTATCTTTTTTGTCTGATATTCCCGATTTTTTAAATCCATTTGTTAGTGAGTCTTTATAAATCTCTTCGCCTTTAAGAGGAGAGTACATAAAAGGTAACCACCCATCGGCAATTTCTGCAGTCATTTCAACATTTTTAAGACCTACTGCTGCTAGATAAATTGGTATCTCATCTCTTAAAGGTTGATCAATAAGCTTTAATGGCTTTCCAAGACCAGTAGTATTTTCTCCGGACAGAGGTAGTTGGTAATATTCACCATTGTGCTCAACTTTTCCTTCTCTTTTGATAATGTTTCTTACTAGTTGTACGTATTCTCTTGTTTTTGCAAGTGGCTTACCATATGGTACGCCATGCCAACCTTCAACTACCTGTGGCCCAGAAACACCAAGTCCTAACCTAAATCTTCCTTTTGACATCTGATCAAGCGTAACAGCGGTCATGGCAGTCATGGCTGGAGTACGAGCAGGTATTTGCATTATTCCAGACCCAATATGCATATTGTTTGTTAAGGCTGAAAAATATGCAAGTGGTGTTACAGCATCATAACCATATGCCTCTGCAGTCCACACACAAGAGACACCTATGTCATCGAGTTTTTTAAATAAATCTTTGTCATCTGATATATGTGGACCAAAGTATCCAACATTAATGCTTACATCCATAATTATTTAATTTTAATGTATTTTGAAATTTTCGTTCTCTGTCAAAACATAATCCATCAATATATCATGTTCTTCCGTTGGTATCTCATCTAATAAGTTTATATTTGCACATATCCCAATTTTTAAAGCTGTAGAATATTTTGACAATAGCTTATCATAGAGACCTTTACCTCTTCCTAATCGGATACCTTCTTTTGTAAATCCTAGACCTGGAATTAGAAATACTTGAGTATCTGTGACGGGTATCTTTATTGCAGGTTCAGCAATTTTGTATTTATTTTCTACAAACGGTTCGTTCAATAAACAAATATTAAGCATCTCGTCATCTAAATAAGTTGTTTGAAGTTCTAAAAAATTGACTAAGTATTTATTTATATTTATCTCCATTTTATTTGGGATGTATGTACAAACTTTTTTTTGATGAATTAATGTATTTAAAAATATGATATTAATTTCTGAGAGAGCAAAATCTTTATAATCTAAATTTTTTAAGTTACTTCTTAATTTATTTTTTTCAATCATTTTTACTTATGAATATCATATCACTGTATTATTAGGCCATGCTCAAGAATAAAGTATTAAGCTGGTTCAATTTGTTTATTATGGCTCTCTACACAATCCCTGTAACTTATGCAATTTGGTTTGTTGGTCTATTCAATAAATACGGAAAATTAAAATATTATATAGCCCAATCTTGGGTAAATCCATGGTTATGGGCCGCACGTGCAAAAACTACATTTACAAAAGCAGTTGAATATAAAAATAATGAATCTTTTGTTGTTATCTCAAATCATTTATCAAATATTGATTCTTTGATCCTTTTTAAACTATTAAAAATTAAATGGGCATTCATGGCAAAAAAAGAAGTGTATAAACTACCCGTTTTTAGAACAGCAGCAAAATCTTTCAATTTTATAAAAGTCGATAGAGACAACCCAAATGATCGTGAATCTATAAATGAACAAGCAAAAAATTTATTCAAAAATGGATGGTCACTAATGGTTTATCCTCAAGGAACACGTGTTGATAAAAATGAATTTAAAGAATTTAAAAATGGTGCATTTCATATTGCTCAGCAAAATAATGTTCGCATATTGCCCGTTGTAATTGCTGGTACTGGAGATATCTGGCCAAGAGGAAGCAAATTTATGAAAAGTGGTAAAGCAATGATAAAAACACTAGAACCAATCGATATGTCAAAGTACAACAAAGAGAGTATTGAACAACTTGTAAAAGACACTCATCATAAAATGAAAAATGTATATGACGAGATGACTTTAAAGCTCAAAAGTTAAAAATGGAATTACTTTTTGCCGCGGGTTACATATTCATCTTACGATTAATTGATCAATCTTTGGGTACTTTAAGAACTCTTTATGTTAATAAAGGAAAACCACTTTTTGGCGCACTATTAGGTTTTGTTGAATCTGGTATTTGGATAATTGCTATTTCACAAGTAATTAGAGATTTAAATGATCCATTTTTAGCAATAGGTTACGCACTTGGTTTTGCAGCAGGCACTATTGTTGGTTCTTATATTGAGTCAAGTATTGCAATAGGTGATGTTGTTGTTAGAATTTTTTCACCTAAAGATGCCGACAGCCAAAAAGTCGCAACTGAATTAAGGAATAACGGTTTTGGAGTTACTTTAATAAATGGTGAAGGTATGGAAGGTGAAGTGAGCATAGCTTGGTGCGTTGCACCACGTAAAAAAGTAAGAAATGTTCTTAAAATTGTCTCTGAAATTAATCCAGAAGCTTATGTGACTACTGAATCGACAAATCCTACAAAACTAACCGGAAATCGTAAGTAACTAGATACCTTTTTCGAATTCATCCTCAAAAGATACTCTTTTACGGTTTTTGTTACCATTTTTGTTATCTTTTGGTTTTGATGATCTTGAGTTTCTATCTTTATTACTAGATTGTCTTTTTTCAATAGCATCTTCTGGAATTTCTAAATCATTTACTGGTGTAAGGCCAACTTTACCATTCTCAATTGAATCAACTACGACCATGATTTTATCTCCAACATTTAAGATTTTTTCAGGGTTATTCACTCGTAATTCAGAGTGAAATTTAGAAATATGCATTAATCCATCTCTACCAGGAAGTATATTGATGAAAGCTCCGTATTTAGCAAGACTTACAACTTCACCTTCATATTCTTGATTTAATTCAGGCTCTTCTGGATCAATAATTGCCATTACCATTTCTTTAGCAGTATCTAAAGATTCCTGTTCAGTAGAGCCTAAAGTAAGAATTCCATCATCATCAATTTCTACGCTAGCTCCAGTTTCTTCTTCAATCTTTCTAATATTTTTACCTTTAGGTCCAATAACTTCGCCAATTTTATCTTTTGGTAATTCTATTGACTCTAACCTTGGTGCATTGCCTGATAATGAATCAGCTGGTTCTGAAATGGTATCTTCCATTATGTCTAAGATGTGATGTCTTGCATCTTTTGCTTGTTCCAAAGCTTTTCTTAAAATATCTGAAGGCAAGCCCTCAATTTTCATATCTAATTGAAGAGCAGTAATCACTCCCCTTGTTCCTGCAACTTTAAAGTCCATATCTCCCAATGCATCTTCCGCACCTAAGATATCTGTAAGTGTTACAAATTCACTATTTTTAGAAATTAAACCCATTGCTATCCCAGATACATGTTCTCTTATTGGGACTCCTGCTGACATCAAAGAAAGACTAGATGCACAGACTGAGGCTTGGGATGTTGATCCATTAGATGATATTGCTTCACTAACAACTCTAATAGTGTAAGGAAAATCAGCTTTTGGAGGAATGACAGGTAGCATTGCTTTTTCAGCTAATGCTCCATGACCAATTTCTCTTCTTTTTGGACCTCTCATCATGTAAGCTTCACCAGTTGAATATGGTGGAAAATTATAGTGGTGCATATATCTCTTTGAAGTAACAGTATCTATGGTGTCTAGCATTTGTTCAAGTCTTGACATACCTAAAGTTGTTACATTCAATACTTGTGTTTCTCCTCTTAGAAATAAGGATGAACCATGGACCATTGGTAGTAAGTTAATCTCGGAAGATATATCTCTGATGTCTGTTGGTGATCTTCCATCAAGTCTTGGACCACCACTAACTACTCTGTCTCTTACCAATTCTTTAAATATTGATTTGAAGGCTAACTTAATTGGTTTCGAGTTATCCTCTTCTTCATCTAAAAACTCTTCTACAACTTTTTCTTGTAATTCATTTTGTCGACTACTTCTTTCAGATCTTTCAGTAATGGAAGAAATCTCATTTAATTCCTCTTTACAACTTGCTTCAATTTTTGATTTTAATTCGTCGGAATAGTCTTCAATAATTGGCCAATCTACAGAAGGTACATCATTCATAGAAACTAATTCTTTTTGAGCATTTATTAAGGCTTGGATATATTCTTTAGATAAATCTATCCCGTCTGCAACAATATCTTCAGAGGGAGCAACACTACCTGAATCAATTTTTTCAAAGGTGTTTTCTTTTGCGCCCGCTTCAACCATAACTATGTCAATCTCATTTTTTTCATTAAGCTTTCCAGCGATGACCATTTCAAATATTGATTCTTCTTGTTCAGTATTAGTAGCTTGAACAACCCATTCGTCATTAATTAAGGACATTCTTACAGCTCCAACGGGAGATTCTAGTGGTATGCCTGCTAACTGAAGTCCAAGAGAAGCAGCATTGAGTGATAACACATCATATTCATTTTCATTATCAACGCTTAATACAGTTGCAATAATTTGAGTTTCACATCTAAAACCATCTGCAAAAGATGGTCGTAAAGGTCTATCTATTAATCTACAAGCCAAAATAGCTTTCTCAGTTTGTCTTCCTTCTCTTCTAAAAAATCCTCCAGGTATTTTACCTGCTGCATACATTCTTTCTTCAACATCGACAGTTAAAGGAAAGAAATCAATACCTTCTCTAACCGACGTATTAGCAACAGTTGTTACTAAAACATTTGTATCTCCAGATGTTACAACAACTGATCCAGGTGCCTGAAGTGCTAATTTACCTGTTTCGAATTTTATTTCTTTATCACCAATATTACATGTGACATTTGTTACGGACATTTATCCTCTTTTCCAAGATGAGGTTATTAATTGCCAGCTTTCCTTAAAAGCTCTCAATTAACAACGCTCTATCTTATTTTTATTTACTTTCTTAGACCAAGTTTATCAATTAAAGATCTATATCTCTCAACATCTTGATTTTCAAGATACTGAAGAAGCCTTTTTCTTTTACCTACAAGCATTAAAAGTCCTCTTCGTGTGTGATGGTCTTTTTTATGTTCTTTTAAATGACCAGTTAGATCGTCAATTCTTTTTGTAAGTAAGGCTACTTGAACCTCTGTTGACCCGGTATCACTGTCTGATTTGCCGTATTCTTTAATTAATTCTTCTTTGGTCTTCATCCGAAATAATGATAGTAGTTAATGAATCTAAAGTGTAAATTAAAAGTATTTCTTTGCTGTTTTAATATCTTTAGCTATTTGAATCTTCAATTCATCAATATTATTAAATTTTATTTCATTACGAATAAACTTGTTTAATGAGAGTTCTACCTTTTTATCGTATATATCAGATGAAAAGTCAAAAATATGAGCTTCAATTTTTACGGTTGATTGATCATCAACAGTAGGATTTATTCCAATATTTACTATTGCATTGAAAATATCATTATCTATATTTATTGTTCCTGCGTAAACACCGAAATTAGGAATAAAAGTATCTTGGTCTAATGACAAATTAGCAGTTCGAAAACCTAGACTTCTTCCAAGTTTTTTGCCTTCGATTACAGTACCAATAAGTGAAAATTCTCTTCCAAGATAAACATTAGCTTTTTCAATTTCACCATTTGAAAGATAATAACGAATTTTTGTAGATGAGACTTTCTCATTATCTATAAGAAAATCATCAAGTAAATAAACATTATCAACACCAAAAAAATCAATTAGTGAAGTTATATCACCTGACCTGTTGTTGCCAAACTTAAAGTCTTTGCCAACAACAATTTTTTTAACATTTAAATTATTCTTCAAGTATTTGCAAAATTGTTCTTGTGAAATTTTATTAAAATTTTCAAAATTTAAATAAATTAGATTATTTGGATTAAAAGCGGAAAAAATTTTTTCCCTACCTTTATTTGATATAAGAGGTTTCAAATCTTCATTAAAGTAAATTTTTGGTATTACTTCAAAAGTGATTATGTCAAATTCTGTTGAAATACTTGTTGTTTTTTTAAATAATTGTTGATGGGCCAAATGAATACCATCAAATCCCCCAATACATACAACTCCAGAACTATTTTCTATATTTGTATCAGGTTTTGAATTATTGTAAATTTTCATATCAATACTTTTTGTGGTTTAAATTTATTCTCATTGTAAGGTTCGTAAATTGCAAGAATAGTATTTTTATTTTCAATAATTGAAAGTTTCTTTTCCCCAAAATATTTATTAGATAGAAAATTACCATTACTAATTTCTTCAATTAAATCATCACCGACTGAAATGACAGGTAGATTGAACAATTCAGTCCATACTAATGGAGCAGGTATGTCATTTTCTGTTTTTGTATCAATTTCATCAATAATTGGTGAATTTTTACTATTTAAATTACCTATAGATGTTCTGACAATTGAGGATACAACAGCTTTTGTTCCTAAGTAACTTGCAAGGTCAACTACCAATGATCTGATAAATGTTCCTTTACTTACTGATGCTGAAAATGTAGCTTTATTATTTTCAAAATTTAAAAGATTAAAACTGCTGACTTCCACTTCCCTTTCAGGAATATCAACATTTTTATTTTGCCTAGCGTATTTGTATAATCTTTTGCCATCAACTTTGATAGCGGAATAAATTGGAGGTGTTTGTTTTATCTTTCCCGTAAGACTAGCAATACCGTCATCAAGCTCCTGTTGTAATAATTTTAAGTTTATGGACTCCACTTCCCTAACGTCTGTATCAGTATCAAAACTATCTGATTCAACACCGAATAATGCTTCAAACTCATATGTTTTATTTGTATCTTTCAAATAATCGAAGAGTTTTGTATATTTATTCGTGGCAAGAAGCATCAAACCACTTGCATTTGGATCTAACGTACCTGAATGACCAACTTTAGAAAATGAATATTTTTTTTTAAAAACGGTACAAAGATCTTGGGATGTCCAATTACGAGGTTTATTTACTAAATAAAAGTTAGATAAATTTTCTAATTTCATACTCGATTTTTTCAATGATATTCTCAGGAGAATCATTACTTGAAAATCCGCTAGCAGCTACATGTCCACCACCATCAAAAATTGAAGCAATTTGTTGAACATTAATATCTCCTCTTGATCTTAAACTTCCTTTAAATGTCCCATCTTTTTGTTCTTTTAACAGCAAAGCTACATTTGACTCTTTTACAAGTCTGACAACATCGATTAAAAAATCTGTTTCTTCTGGTTCAACCTGGTAATCGGTGTAATCATTCTGGTACACAATTGAATGTGCGAAGTTAATTTCTTCTTTAAGAACTATTCTTTCAATGATTTTACTTTGAAGCGTTAAGGCATTAAATTCTATAGATCCATAAATATTTTCACTTATTTGTGATAGATTTGCACCTGCATCAAGTAATTCAGAAGCGATATTAAAAACCTCAGATGTAGTATTTGAATATTGAAATCTTCCAGTATCTGTGATTAAACCAGTCAATAAACAATTTGCCATATCCTTACTAATTTCAATATTTTCTTCTTTAAATTGTCTGAATAAAACTTGAGTAGTACTTGCGGCATCTGAGTCAATGATCTGTACATCTCCAAATGAAGGATCTACATGGTGATCAATTACAATAATATTTTTTGCTTCTAAAACAAGATTTTCAAATTTACCTAGCCTAGATGAATTGCCACAGTCAAAAACAAAAGCTGTTTCATATTTATCTTTATTACTATTGGAGATTAGATCATATGGTAAATGATTTAAGTTGGAAGGTAATTTTGTAGTTATGTCAAAATTTATATCAGCTGAAAGATCATTACTGTCTAAATACAATTTCAATGCAAGTGCTGCACCTAAAGCATCTCCATCAGGATTTACATGCCCAGTGATAAAAACAGAACCAATATTAAAGTAATCTGAAATATTATTTGTCATTTAGTGAACCAATAATTTTGTTAATTTTATCGATATCTTCAAAAGAATGATCTAACTCAAATATGATTGTTGGAACATATTTGGTTTTCATTTCCTTTGCAAGAACCCTTTGTATTTTTTGTTTACTTCTAGATAATGACTGATTCAGAGAAGATTTATTATTTTCTATAGAAGAAACAAGTACAGTAGTTTTTTTTAGATCAGGTGACGTAGAAACTAAGGTTACTGTTGCCTTGTTTAATGTAGGGTCTGAGCTGTTCAAAAAGCAATCAGAAATTATCTGTTGTATCATCGGATTGATCCGATTTACTCTTCCTCCTCTCAAACCCTTTTCCATATTTTTATACTTCAACTTCTCCTAAGACTTCAATTACGTCACCTTGTTTTATATCTTTATAATCAGATAACCCAATTCCACATTCAAGTCCCTCATTAACAGTCTCAACATTATCTTTAAACCTTCTTAATGAGACAATACTTCCTTCGTAAATTACTACCCCATCTCTAAGGAGTCGTGCTTTAGCATCTAAGTCAACTTTTCCTTCAGCTACAACAGAACCAGCTACAACACCAACTTTAGGTGCTCTAAAAGTTGTTTGAACATTCACCATGCCAATAACAGTTTCTTCTGTTTTGACGGTAAGCTGTCCACGAACTGCCTCGCTAATATCATCAATAAGTTCGTAAATAATATTATATGTTCTTATATCTATTCCCTTACTTTGTCCCATATTTCTTGCCTGACTATCAGGTCTTACATTAAAACCAACAATTAATGATCCTGTTGCCCCAGCAAGATCAACATCCGATAATACAATTCCTCCAACAGCAGCATGAACAATTTGGATATTTACATCACCATCTGAAAGCTTTAGTAAGCTGTCCTTTATGGCTTCTACCGAACCGTTTGTATCTGCTTTTACAATTATATTTATTGTGTTTAATTCACCTTCTTGAAGAAGTTGCATCATTTCAGAAACCCTTGATTCAACGGTATAACTTGTATCATCAAATTCTTTTAATTTATTTTTATTTTCTTCAGCCTTACTTTTTGCAAGTTTTTGATTTTTGGTTGCTACAAATTGATCTCCTGCGATTGGTGAATCGTCCCAACCTATAATGTCAGCTGGTGATCCAGGAGTTACTGATTTTAACGTCTTTCCATTGTGATCAAAAATAGATTTCACTCTGCAAAATGCTGATCCAGCATATATAAAATCACCTGATTTCAATGTGCCTCTTTTTACAATTATTGTTGCAACATTTCCTTTGCCTACTTCCATCCTCGATTCAATAATGAATCCAGAAGGTTCAGAATCATAATTACTTTTTAATTCTTCTATCTCTGCGACTAAATTAAGCGTCTCTAGTAGATCATCTATACCATCTCCAGTAATGGCTGATATTTGTACTACTGGAACATCTCCTCCAAGGTCTTCTGAAACTACTTCATATTTTGTTAGATCAGCTTTTACGAGTGCTGGATTTGCATCTGGTAAATCACATTTGTTTATAGCAACAATCATTGGCACATCAGCTGCTTTTGTATGATTTATAGCTTCAACAGTTTGCGGCATAATACCATCGTCTGCTGCTACAACTAGGACGACAATATCTGTAACATCAGCTCCCCTTGCTCTCATTTGTGTAAATGCCTCATGACCAGGTGTATCTATGAAAGTAACGCTTCCAGAATCATTTGTAACATTATATGCTCCAACATGTTGAGTAATTCCACCAGCTTCACCAGAGGCCACTTTTTCTTTTCTTATATAATCTAAAAGACTTGTTTTTCCATGATCTACATGGCCCATAACAGTGATAATTGCAGGCCTTGATTTTAAGGAACTTTCATCATCATCAAAATCTTCAGATTGAATTATATCTGAACGTTTAATTTCAATTTTTTCAATAAATTCTGGGATTGCATTATATTTTTCAAATAATTTTTCAATTTCTTCATTTTGAAGATTAGAAGTAATTGACTGCATAATCCCTAAGGACATTAGGTCTCCAACTACTGTTGTAGAATCAGTGTCAAAAATCAAAGATATATCTTCAGGTGTTGATCCTTCTGTAACTTCAATAATATTGACTTCTACATCATTTTCTTCAAGAACAGGATCATCTTCTTTAATCGGTTGATCTATATTTTCCTCTTGAGAATCTTTTTTCTCCTCTTGAAGATCTTCAGAAGTGGTCGATTCTTCATTAATTGCTAAAACTAATAATTCTTCATCTTCTGGAGTAAGGCCTGAAGAAGCTGTTTTAACTTCAAAACCTAGTTCTTTAGCTTTATGTAAAACATCTGCAGATGCAATATCAAGTTCTTTAGCTATTTGGTGAATTCGTTTTTTTGCCATTTAATACTTACTCTTCTTCTTGCTTTGGTTCTTCCTCCTCTGGAGGCGAATCTCCTAGACCTTCAATATCAATTTTGTATCCAGTAAGCTTCGCAGCAAGACGAGCATTTTGACCTTCTTTTCCAATAGCCAATGATAGTTGTGAATCTTTTACAATTACTTTTGCTGATTGTGTATGTTCATCAATAATGACTTCATCAATATCAGCTGGTCCCAACGCTTCGATTATAAATCTTACTTTGTCTTCTCTCCATTCAACTACATCTAATTTTTCACCTTTTAACTCATTTACTATCTGTCTGACCCGGGATCCTCTTGAACCAACACACGCACCTTTTGGATCAACATTTGGATCGTTTGAAAAAACAGCTATTTTTGTTCTACTTCCTGCTTCTCTTGCAATAGCACGAAGTTCAACTGTTCCATCGGTGAGTTCGGGTACTTCTAGTTCCAACATTCTTTGAACAAATTCGCCACGGTTTCTACTTACAACAATTGGTATTCCTTTTGCATCTTCCCGTACCTCAGTAATTAAAGCTTTTATTCTGTTTCCTCTTTCGAGTCTTTCAAATGGGATTCTTTCACTTGATGGAATAACTGCTTCAGCATCTTGTAGATCTATAATGGTCTGATTGAATCTTGCATCAAATTGAGTAACGATTCCAGTTACTAACTCCCCTTCTCTTCCAATATAAGCATCAAGAACAGTTGCTCTTTTTGCGTCACGTACTTTTGTAGACATCATTTGCTTAAATGATTGTGCTGCAATCCTACCAAAATCAGAATCACTTATATCTGGCTCCCACTCCTTAATCACATTTCCATCAACATCTAGCTCCTGAGCATAAACTGTAATTTGTCCACTCTCAGGATCTAAAGTTACTCTTGCTTCTTCTGCAGCACCAGGGATTCTCATATATGCCGATCTGAATGCAGAAACCAAAGCTTCATACATACTTTCTACTGCAACACCTTTATCAAGAGCTAAAGATTCTATTGCTTGTTTAATATCACTTCCTAATTGCATAATTACCTCAACTATTTACCTTTTCTTTAAATTTATCAAAACTAATATTTGCTTTTTTAATATTTTCTAATTCAAAATCAATAGATTTATTATCAATTAATATTTTTATTTCTTTGCTATCTACTTGGGTTAATATACCAATAAATGTATATACCCCATCATGAGGCGTTGAAAGTTTAATTTTTATTTCCTGATTTAAAGCAAGTTCAAAATGTCTATTTGTTTTTAATGAACGTTCTATTCCAGGGCTGGAAAGAACTAATTCGTATGATCCTTTTTCAACTCCTAATTCTTCTATTAATCTTTGAATCTGGTAATTTAATCTTTCAAAAATAGTTAAACTCAACTCTTCATCAGAAAATACAAATATCTCGATTTTAGAAATGGCTTCATTACCTGCAATATTTAAATCATAAAGTTCTAAATCTTCTGATGATAAAAAGGATGAAATGGCAGTGATAATGTTGTCTTTGATCATCAACTGATCACCTCCATTCATAAAAAAAGTGGGTTTT
Organism: uncultured Candidatus Actinomarina sp.; assembly: GCA_902519845.1. Lineage (GTDB taxonomy): Bacteria > Actinomycetota > Acidimicrobiia > Actinomarinales > Actinomarinaceae > Actinomarina. The sequence goes on from CABYLQ010000002.1 coordinate 55,897, forward strand.
GAACCCACTATTTTGTAGTTAAGTTGTATAAGTTTATATTAACCGATAAATGATTTTAGATAAAGAATATTTAATATGCTTTGGAAAATATTGCAAAATTACCATCATTATCTTTAGAGTTAACTGATTTTTCAATTTCCTTATTATTAATCGGGTAACACCGCAATGTCGCACTTGTCTTTTCTTTAACTTTAATTTCATCTTCTTTATTTTCGTCCCAGAAACATGAAACAAATCCTCTTTGATCATTTAAAGTCTCAATCAACTCATCATATGAATCAACATGGTAAGTATTTGACTTAACTGTATTTTCTGAAGTAATAAGTAGATTCTTTTGAATATCATTCAGGGTTTTATCTACCACTTTATCGATTCCTTCAAAGGGATATTGATTTTTTGATTCATCATCTCTTCTATAAATTAATACCGATTCATTATCAATATCTTTTGGACCGACTTCTATGCGAATTGGTACACCTTTTTGCTCCCATTCATTAAATTTGAATCCAGGAGATACTTCAGGTCTGTCATCAATAAAAACTCTCACATGATCTAATGATTCAATTAACTTATTTACCGCGTTTAAAACACGTGATCTCTCATCTTCATTAGGAATGATAGGAACAATAACAATTTGGTGCGGTGCTAGTTCTGGAGGAAGTTTTAATCCTTTGTCATCACCATGTGCCATGATTATCATACCAACTAATCTTGTACTTACACCCCAGCTTGTTTGAAATGGATGTTGTAATTTATTATTTTCATCAGAAAATTTAATATCAAATGCTTTAGAGAAGTTTTGACCAAGCTCGTGTGATGTACCAGCTTGTAGTGCTTTCAAATCCTTCATCATTGCTTCGATTGAATACGTAGTTGTTGCTCCTGCAAATTTTTCCATTTCTGATTTTGTTCCCTTTATCACTGAAACAGCAGCTATGTCTCGTGCAAACTCTTCGTAAATATCAAGCATTTTAAGAGATTCCTCTCTTGCTTCATCCTCTGTTGCATGAGCAGTATGACCTTCCTGCCACAAAAACTCAGAGGTTCTTAGAAAAAGTCTTGTTCTCATTTCCCATCTTACGACATTGGACCATTGATTTATTAACATAGGTAAGTCTCTATGACTTGATATCCATTTAGAAAACATATGATTAATAATGGTCTCCGAAGTTGGCCTTACAATCAATGGTTCTTCTAACTCTTTTCCACCGGCATGGGTCACCGTAGCAAGCTCTGGAGAAAAGCCCTCAACATGCTCAGCTTCTTTTTCAATAAAGGATTTTGGGATAAACATTGGAAAATATGCATTTTGATGTCCTGTTTCTTTAAATCTCTTATCTAAGTAAGCTTGAATATTTTCCCATAGTGCATATCCATACGGCTTTATTACCATTGTTCCTTTAACAGGTGAATAGTCAGCAAGGTCAGCTGATTGAACAATTTCTGTATACCACTGATTAAAATCCTCTGACATAGGGGTTAATTTTTTTACCATATTTGTATTCTATTACGTTAACTATTCATTATCTTGATTTGACGTAATCTCCACAACTGATTTTTTTCTTTCAAGAAAATTATTTATGTCACCTTGAGAAGTTAACAAATCATCAACATCTTTTTGCGCAATTTCCGCTGCATTTTCATCTGCTTTAGCAAGCCTTGCTTCTATGCCTTCTTCAACAATTAATCTAGCTTCTTCCAATAGCGATGAGACCATGTCTTTTTCATTTACAACTTTTACAACTTCACCTCTTATAAAAAGATGACCTTTATTTTTACCAGCTGCAATACCTAAATCAGCAGACCTAGCCTCTCCTGGTCCATTTACAACACATCCCATTACTGCAACTTGAAGAGGAATGTTTTCATTATTTAGAACATTTTGAGCTTCTTCAGCTACTTTAATAACGTCAACTTCTGCCCTACCACAACTCGGACACGCAATTAGATCTAAAGAATTTCTTTCACGTAAGCCTAAATATTCTAATAATTGGCGACCACTCTTTGCTTCTTCTATTGGATCTGTAGTTAATGAATAACGAATAGTGTCACCAATTCCTTCATTTAATAATGTTCCAATACCTGCTGTTGATTTAATTAATCCGCCTGGAAGGGGTCCTGCTTCAGTAACTCCAAGATGTAATGGATAATTTACTTTTTCAGCTAACAAACGATAAGACTCGATCATTAATCGAACATTTGAATGTTTCACAGAAATTTTTATATCATTAAAATCTACATCTTCTAAATACTTTAGTTCCTTGAGTGCTGACTCTACTAACGCCTCCGGTGTAGAATCTCCATATTTTTCAAGCAAATCTTTATCAAGGGAGCCACCATTTACACCAATTCGAATCGGTATATTTGCATCTAAGGCTGCTTTAGCTACATCTTTTATTTGTGATTCTTTGCGTATGTTTCCAGGATTTAACCTCAAACCATCCACCCCTGCTTCTATAGCTGCAAGTGCAAGTTTATATTGAAAATGAATGTCAGCAATTATTGGTACTGGACTTCTTTGAGTAATTTCAACGAGTCCTTTTGCAGCATCAATATCATTACATGTCACCCTTACAATATCTGCTCCATTTGCAGCTATCTCATAAATTTGTGCAAGAGTTCCCTCAACATCTTTTGTTTTTGTTGTTGTCATGGATTGAACAGAGATTGGAAAGTCAGAACCAACTCCGACTTTACCTACGGATAATTGTGTGGTTTTTCTTCTTTTTATTTTCATAAGTTAATTGGTTGAGTTATATCTAAATAAAATGCTGTTATTCCAATAAAGACAAAAACAATAATTACTAATGCTGCAATAGGATAAAGATTTTTATCAGGAATCTTCTTACCAGTTATACCCTCTATTAGAGACAATAAAACTCTCCCTCCATCAAGTGGTATGAGGGGTATAGCATTAAACACTCCTAAAAATACATTTACAAAAGCTAGCAAGCTAAAAAGGTTCACGTATCCATTGTCAGCAATTTGACTTCCTGCTTGGGCCAAACCAATTGGACTAAGTGGTCGAGACTCATCTGGAATTTCTTGACCAGAATATGTACCTAATAAAGTTCTTATATTTTCTGGACTTAATAGGGTAAAGATTCCATCAACCGCTGCCAAAGTCATTTCATATTCAAGTTTTGTTGAAAAAATTGCCGAATTAATAATTCCAACATTTTGTTGCTCTATTACTGGAGATACTCCAAGATATCCTAAATCATTACCATTTATATTTCTTGATTCCAAAACTGTAGTTGTAAGATATGTGCCACCATTCCTTATGTACTTTATAGAAACTTCTTTATTAGGATTGATTTCAATATTTTTTACTAAATCTTCCCATGATTCAACATTCAAGCCATTAAATTGAGTGATGGTGTCTCCTGGTTTTAGCCCGGCAAATTCAGAAGGAGATAATTTTTCATTATTTACAGATTGACCGATTGTATCAATTTGAAGTGTAGGTTGTGTAACTCCATTGAAAATAAATATTGAGAATAAAATTATCCAAGCAGTGATGAAATTAACAATTATTCCAGCAGAAGCAATAAAAAGCTTTGTAGTCCATTTGGAAGTATGAAATAATTCATCCTCAGCATAATCTTTAGTTGCTTCAGATTCGTCCATTCCAGGTATTTTTACATAGCCACCAAAAGGAATCCCCTTAAGGCCGTATTCAGTACCATTTTTTTTAAAAGAAAATATTTTTGGACCGAATCCCACAAAAAATTCGGAAACCGCTACTTTTGAGAATCTAGCAGCAAAATAATGACCTGCTTCATGCATAACAACAAAAAAAGTAAGCATTAATATCGTTAGTAAACCATTCATATAATCATTATCTCATTTAAAAATTTAAATAGTAAAAGTGAAATACTATTAACAAAAATGGAAAGCTGATTAAGTAGGAGTCTATTCGGTCAAGGAGACCACCATGACCAGGAAATATAGTACCCGAATCTTTAACATTTATAGATCTCTTTATTTTTGACATAAAAAGATCACCAAGTACACCAAAAAATATGAAAAATGAAGAGATAAATAATGATTGTAATAATGGTTTATCAAGGTTTATCGTTAAATTAAAAGTCATAAATAAAGAGCCTATTAATAGACCAGCTAAAAATCCTTCAATAGTTTTATTTGGGGAAATATTTTCTGCAAGTTTTCTTTTGCCTACCCTTTTTCCTATTTCATAAGCAAATATATCCGATATGGAAATGGAAAGAATTGATAAATAAACAAAAATAAGTTCTTCATATCTAATTAATGTAGCAAGTGAAGCAATACCAATTGAAAACCATGAATGAAAAACAATTGCGCTTCCAAACTTATCGTATATCGCATAATTTGTAAAAAAACCTAAATATATTATCAAACCAAGGGGGAAGATAAAATATGGAACAATAATGTCTGATAAATCATAAAAATATACAACAACTAGCGGAGCAAGTGCAGAAAAAAGAAGAAGTGGATATGGTATAAAAATACTATATTCAAATAAATCAAACCATTCTTTTGCAGCAATAAAAGCTATAAGGATCAATAAAATGAAAGCGCTTAACTTATTTAGAAAAAAAAGTGACAAAACAGCAAACAGAATTATTCCAGTAATAATTCTTTGATTTTTATTTTCATCATTTGATGAATCATCAATTGAAACTTCTTTTTCAACGGGTAACTCAACTACACCAGGCCAAAAAGTTCCATCTTCATCAGAAGAAAAGAAAAACTTAAACTTCAAGTAACTCATTTTCTTTAATTTTATAGAGTTCATCGATTTTATTTACAAACTTATCAGTAAGTTCTTGTATTTTTGATTCGTACCTTTTTATTTCATCAGCTGGTAAATCGTCTTTTAATTTATTAATTTTGTCTATTCCTGATCTTCTGTGTGAACGTATTGAAACTTTTGTATCTTCAGATGCTTTTGATGCGACTTTTGATAATTCTTTTCTTCTTTCTTCAGATAATGGAGGAATTGGAATTCTTATTATGTCACCATCGGTTGCAGGATTTAATCCTATGTCTGCATTTTGTATTGCTTTTTCTATTTCTTCAAAAGAACTCTTATCAAATGGTTGGATAACTAAGAGCCTGGGATCTGGAACGCTAACAGAAGCTAATTGTTGAAGTGGTGTTTTCGTACCGTAGTAATCTACTTGTATACTCGTAACCAAATTTGGATTTGCACGACCAGTTCTAATTTTTCCAAATTCTTCAATAAGATGTTCTATTGAAATTGTCATTTCAAGTTCTATATCGGTAATAATATCTTCTGACATAATTATTTAATAAATGTTCCCATTTCTTCACCTTTAAGAACTTTATATATATTTTCTTCGACTGTTCCGTTAAATACTCTTATAGGCATACTGTTTTCTTCACATAGTGTTATGGCAGTTAAGTCCATAACTGACAATTTTTTATCTAGAACTTCTTTGTAAGAGAGTTCATTTAAAAATTTAGCATTTGATTCTTTTTCCGGATCTTTATCATAAACACCATCAACTCTTGTAGATTTTAGAACAATCTGAGCTTCAATTTCAGCTGCTCTCAAGGAAGCTGCTGTATCAGTTGTGAAATATGGATTTCCAGTTCCGGCTGCAAAAATTACAACTCTTCCTTTTTCTAAGTGCCTTATTGCTCTTAATCTAATGTAGGGTTCTGCGACAGACGTCATAGTTATTGCTGACTGAACCCTTGTATTTATTCCTTTTTTATCAAGTGCATCTTTAAGTGCAATTGCATTAATAACGGTAGCCAACATCCCCATATAATCAGCATTTGCTTGAGCCATATTTTTGGCAGATTCACTGACGCCTCGAAAAAAGTTACCACCACCAACTACAACACCAATCTCTATTCCATCATTGCTCGCTCTTGCAATTTCATCAGCAATTCTAGTTAGCGTGCTTGACTCAATCCCAAAGTTGGTTTCATCATCAGCAAAAGATTCTCCAGATAGTTTTAATAAAACTCTGGACATCTTTAGCTACCAACTTCTAAATGCGAAAATTGTTTAATATAAATTCTTTCACCAAGCTTTCCGGACATTTCATCAATCATTACCCCAACTTTTCCTTCATATATTTCAGGATTACAAAAAGTTTGTTCATTTAGAACATTATCGTTAAAAAATGAACTGATTTTACCTTCGATTATTTTCTCCATAACTTCTTGAGGCTTCCCATCATTCTCTGACTGTTTAGCAATAATTTCTTTTTCTTCTTGAATTTTATCTTCAGGAATATCATCAATATTTAAATATGATGGCTTCATTGCTGCAACATGCATTGCAATTTGTTTTGCAATATCCTTGAACTCTTCAGATTTAGCAACAAAATCAGTTTCACAAGCTAATTCAACTAAAACTCCAGCTACAGCTCTATCTTGCTGAAAATGTATATACTCACCGATTGTTCCTTGGTTTGCGTCTCTGTCAGATCTTTTTTTTGAATCAGCAAGTCCTTTTTCTCGAAGGTACTTTACAGCGGCATCAAAGTCACCATTTGATTCCTTCAATGCTTCTTTAGCATCCATCATCCCAGCGCCTGACATGTCTCTTAATTTCTTAACGTCGGATGCTGAAATATTCATTCTTTGTCTTCTCCAATTTCTACATCTTCTCTTTTGCCGAGTCCTTTTAGGCATGCATCTGCAATTGCTTTTGCAATGACTTCAATTGATCGTATTGCATCATCATTTCCAGGAATTACAAAATCAACATTTTCAGGATCAACATTTGAATCTGCAAGACCAATTACAGGTATATCTAATTTTTTTGCTTCTGTAAGCGCTGTTGTCTCATTAAGCAAATCAACAATAAATATTGCTTCCGGTAGTTTGTTTAGATTTACAATTCCTCCAATTGATTTTGTTAATTTTTCAATTTCTCTTCTAATTCTTAATCTTTCAGGTTTTGGATATGCATTAATTTCTCCAGATGTTTCTAATGAATTAAGTTCGTTCAAATAAATGACTCTCTTAATAATTGTTTTAAAATTAGTAAGCATTCCACCTAACCATCTGTGATTTACATATGGCATTTGTGCGCGAATTGCTTGCTCCTCAATGACTTTCTGAGCTTGTGGTTTTGTTCCTACAAAAAGTACTTTTCCGCTGTTTGCTACCAGTTTTTGAACGAATTCTTGAGTTTTTTCTAACGTGTCATAGGTAATTCTTAGATCGAGTATATGAATACCGCTTTTGTCTCCATATATATATTTATCCATCTTAGGGTTCCAACGTTGAGTTTGGTGACCGAAATGAACTCCTGCTTCAAGCAGATCTTTCATTGTTGCTGACATAATTCTCCTTTGGTTGTTCATCCCATATTTCTTTGCTTATGCGGTTTCCAAACTTTCGTTCACCAAGGAAACTTGTAAATATGGTGTCTATTTCATTTAAATAGTAATCTAATTAATGGTTTAATCAACCTCTTGGATGGGTTCTTTTGTACTTTTCTTGTAGTTTCTTCTTGGATACATGTGTATAAAGTTGTGTTGTGGTTGGATCGGAATGGCCTAATAGTTCCTGAACAACTCTTAAATCTGCTCCCCCATCTAAAATATGGGTTGCAAAAGTATGACGCAAATTATGAGGAAAAGTTCCAGTACTAGATTTAACTATTCTTCTTACTTCCCTATCGGATAATTGTTTTCCTCTAACTCCGAGAAAAAGGTAATTATTGTCATGATCATTTAAAAAATTCTTTCTAAAATTTTTTATCCATAACTTGATAATATTATATGCTTGGTCTGTCATAGGAAGTATTCTTACTTTTCTTCCTTTACCTACAACGCGTAAAGATTTGTTATCTTTCATATCATTAAGCTTCAAATTAACAACTTCAGATACTCTTAATCCAGATGAATAAAGTAACTCAACAATAGCTTTATTTCTTACCTCTTTAGGTGTGTTTATCGGTAACTCATTTATTAACGTATTTATATAATTTGAAGTAAGAATATCTGGTAATTTTCTTTCTGTTTTTAAACTTTCAAATTTATAAAATGATTTATTTTTTTCTATCTTTGATGCCCACTCTAAAAAATTATTTATTGATGTTAGTTTTCTATTTATAGTTGATTTTGCCAGTCCTTTTTCAAATAAATAATTTACAAAATTTTTATTATCGAACAAGTCACTATCAGATTCGCTCAGATAGAGTATATATTGTTTTAAATCACTTTTATAAGCTTTACATGTGTGATCAGAGTAATTTTTAATTTTTTTTAAGTATTCTAAATAATTATCTGTTAACTCTTTAATCTGAATTCTCAAGTCTTAATTCCAACCTTCTTTGTAATCCTGAAAGTAAAAGTGTAATTATTAAATATAGGACAGTCAGAACAAGATAAGTTTCAGCAAATCTAAATGTACTTCCTGAATAAAGCCGTCCTCGATATGTTAAATCCTCTACTGCTAAAACAGAGAGCAGTGATGAGTCCTTCATCATTGATATAAAATCATTACCTAATGCAGGCAACATATTCCTAAAAGCTTGGGGTAACACAATATATCTCATTATTTGTCTCTCGGATAGACCTAGTGATGCTCCACCCTCACGTTGTCCAACAGGAACAGATTCAATACCTGCCCTAAAAACTTCAGCAATGTAAGCACCATAAAAAACCGATAATGCAATGATTGCACGTACAAGCATTGGTACATTGCCATTATTAATATTTAATAACTCAGCGGCATCAACCACTACTACAAAAGCAATAGTGAAAATTAATATTAATACTGGTACTCCACGGATAAATTCAATATAAGTACGCGATAATGTACTGGCAATCTTATTACTTGAAATACGTCCAATTCCAGATACTAAGCCAAGAAAAATGGCGATTACAAAAGATATAATAGTAGATAAGAATGTGATTCTTAATCCAGGAAGAATAAAATAAAATGCTTTGTTATATTCAGGATTGTTAAAAATTGTAAACAACATCCAAGAGATAATTGTTGCCAAAATAATTATCCACCAGTTTTCAGGTTTTAAAATATTTTTAATCTTCATTTCTACCCATATTAAAGCAATAGGCACGGATCTCCGTGCCTATCACAAATTTAAATTGTGTTAACTTAAAGTTAATTACTCTTCAATTACACAGTCATCTGGACGATATTCTACTGGAATGTCTTCGTCGCATTCTGCAATATCGGCATAGGTAACAGCAAAATCAGGAGAAAAATATTTTGCATTTATTTTATCTAATTCTCCGTTAGCAACCATTTCAGCCAGACCCTGATTTATAACATCAACTAATGGGCTTCCATTAGGGAATGCAAATCCAAGTTGTTCAGAAGTCAAGTCTCCTCCAACAAGTTTCACATCACCTTTATTGGCTCCCATGTATCCTAATCCAGCTGTTTCATCAATTATTGATGCATCTGCATCACCTGATATTACAGCCTGAATTGCAAAGTTGAAATCATCAAATGCTTTAACTTTGTCTGCGCCTAAAGCATCTACTGCATAATCATAATTTGTTGTACCTTTTTGAGTTGCTACAACAAAATCATTATTTTTTAGATCTTCGATACTTGTGATTTCTGTATTACCAACAGCTACAAGAACTCTTTGAGCTAAATTAATATAACCATCTGAAAAATCAACGATTTCGTCTCTTTCAGAAGTAATTGTTATTCCGTCACCTGCGATCATAAATTGACCGTCAGCTGTTGCTTGTATCATTCCATCCCAAGCAGTTGGAACATAAACAGGTGTGAAATTCATTAATTCGCCCATGTAGTTGAATACATCATAATCCCAACCCATTGCTTCGCCAGTTGTAGCGTCAATGTAGTTGAAAGGTAAATATGCATTCTCCACGGCAAAAGTGAATTCACATCCATCTAAATCTGGTAAACCATTTTCACCAGTTGTAATTTCTACTTCATCACAAGGTACAGCCGCAGTAGAACATGCGGTTGCAACCATTGCTAAAGCAAAAAATAAAATTAATGTCTTTTTACTTTTCAAGTTATAGACCTCCATATATATAGATTTATTATTGCATATATATTCACTAAGTTGAATATATATTAATTTTTATTTATTCATCTAATGTATTTTTATAGTTTGGTTGTCTTTTCTCTATAAAAGCTGACATTCCTTCCATGACATCTGAATGTACAAATCTATCATTTTGATTTACAGTTTCGTTAGCTAGAGAATCATCAAAATTAGAGTTAAGACCCTTTCTAATCTGATCTTTTATCATACAAATTGAAATGAAACTTTGTTTATCAAGAAGATTGATTAAGTTATCAAGTTCATTATCTAATTCTGCTTTTTCGGATAATTTATAAAGTAATCCAAATTTATCTAACGTTTCTCCATTAACTTCAGATGCAGTCATCATTAATTCTTTGGCTTTTTGTACTCCAATTATTCTTGGCAAAATCCAAGAACCACTGAAGTCAACTACAAGTCCTCTTCTTGCAAATACTTCAATAAACCTTGTTTCAGGGGTAGCAATTATGAAGTCACTCAATAGAATCATATTTGAAGCTGCACCAGCACAAACACCGTCTACTACAGATATAACTGGTTTTTTACATTCCCATAAAATTTTTGAAGCTTCAGAAACATCCTCCATTGATGCATTTAAATTCTCTGCTAATTGTGCCCCTGAAGAAAAATTATCATTGACCCTGTTCAAAACAAGATACTTAATCTCACTTTTTTCAAAATCTTTGATTTGCTTTTTAAGTTCTTTCCAGTCTTCTGCTGAAATTGAGTTGGAAGTTTTTGGACTATTAAATGACAAAATTAGTGCGTTTTCTTTTATATTACTTTCTAAAACCATACTGAATATTTTAATCATAATTTATTTAGAATGTAGCTATGGGGTTTGATCCAAATAAGCCATATAAAGCTAATAAAATTGATTATGCAAATATAATATTTGCACTGATTATTACTTTTGCTGTTGTAGCTTGGGCCCTAAATTAAATGTAGTTCTGTGAATAGTGCATGGACCATATCTCTCCAACATGTCTAAATGTTCTCTAGTTCCATAACCTTTATTCTTTTCAAATAAGTAATTTGGATAAACACTTGAAAATTTTGTCATTATTTTATCTCTATGTACTTTTGCAATGATGCTTGCTAAGGCAATTGCATAACTGTGATCTTCTCCCCTAATCAATGATATTGCACTAAATTCATTTATATTGAAATGATCAATGTAAACTTTTTCTTTGTTTGTATAAATAGATTGTACTGATTCTTTTAATACCTTCTTATTAGCTTCAGAAATACCATTCTTGTCTATGTAAGTATTCGAGCATTCAGATATTGAAAACTCAATATCGCTATTTGTAATCCTCTCAACTATTTCTTCTCTCTTTTTTGGAGAAAGTTTTTTAGAATCCTTAACGTCTGAAAGTAAATCTATATCAAGGAATTTTAATTTTACGGCTGCTCCAACAATGGGTCCTGCTAAAGATCCACGTCCAACTTCATCTGCACCAATAATTAATTGATTTTTATTTTTGTCCCAATTTTTATTTTCAATCATTTAAATTTTGAATTTGATCAAGTGGGTAAATTTTGAAGAAAGCTTTTCCAATGATTCTTGAACTTGTAATTGGTCCGAATGATCGAGAGTCAAAACTGTTATCTCTATTATCTCCTAGTAAAAAATATTCATCTTCACTTAATTTAATTGCAATTTCGTCCAAGATAAGTGTAGAAACTACATTTTCTGTAATTACTTGAATGTTATTATTGAATACTTGCCCATTCTTTTTAATTAATATTTCATCACCTGGAGTACCAACAATTCTTTTTATATATACTGTTTGATTATTGTTTCCTTCATTGTTTACTAATTCCCATATCTTTAAGTTTTCGATAAGCAGGCTAGCATTATTTGGAATACTAGATTCAGGTGAATTAAACACTATTACGTCACCGACAGAATAATCGATATCAAATAATTTATCTTTTAGTACAAGAACTCTGTCATTGATATTTATGTTTGGAAACATAGATAAGCTAGGTATGTAATAAATTTGGAATATATATGTTCTTAAAATAGTTGCAAACAAAAATGCGATAAAGACAATAAATATATTTTTTAGAATTTTTATAATAATTTTATTTTACTTTAGGAAGTTCTATCTTCTTTAATTTTTGCCGATTTTCCAATTCGATCACGTAGATAGTAAAGTTTTGATCTTCTTACTTTGCCTTTACGTGTTACTTCTATCGATTCAATTATTGGGGCATGAATAGGAAATATTCTCTCGACACCTACTCCAAAAGAAAGCTTACGAACTGTGATGGTTTTGTTTAATGTGACACCATTTATCGAAATTACAACGCCTTCATAGGTCTGAATTCTTTCTCTATTACCTTCAGATACTTTGACATTGACTTTTACTGTATCACCAGATCTAATATCTGGTAAATCAGACTTTAATTGGTTATTTTCAATTTCTTGTATAAGATTCATATTGCCTCAAGTTGAAATTATAGGTTTAAAACTACTTTAAATGTCTTTTAAATTATTCTTTTTCCATTCATCAATTTTCTTATGATCTCCGGAAAGTAACACATCAGGCACTTTAAACCCTTTATATACTTCAGGTCTTGTATACGTAGGATGGTCATATTTATCATTAACAAATGATTCATATTTAAGTGATTCTGAATTACCAAGTATTCCAGGTAATTTTCTTAAAAGTGCTTCCATGAGAAACATAGCAGGCACTTCTCCACCCGAAACAACTGTTTTTCCAATAGAGATTTCGTAATCACTATGAAGCTCGAGTATTCTCTGATCAAAACCTTCGTACCTTCCACAAATAATATTGGCTGATTTGTAGGTATGAAGTTCTTCAATCAAGTCCTCATTCAATTCTTGACCATCAGGAGTCAAAAAAATATTTACATCTTTCTTTGATTGCGAGATTGCATTGTCCATTGGTTCTATCATTAAAACCATACCTGGTCCACCACCATAAGGAGCATCATCAACTTGTTTGTAATTACCAATACCAAAGTCTCTCAAGTTCGTGGTGGTTAATTCAAAAAGGTTTTTCTCAAATCCAGAAGATAAAATTCCAATATCAAGCCAATTTTTAAAAATTTCTGGAAATAGTGTAATAATATTAAAGTTTGATAACATCTTTAGATAATATGCATTCTGATAAATTCTTTTTTTCTGTGTAAAGTGTATTTCGTAAAAAAGGAACTTTATTGTTTTTTTCAATCAATTCAATAAATTGTAAATCAGTAGTGTGTTGTCCATGATCAGCTCCAGAAGCTCTACTTATATTTTCGTTAATCAAGGTACCACCTAGATCATTGACCCCGGCATTTAATAACTTTGAAACTCCGTCATGTCCAAGCTTTACCCAACTAGCTTGAATATTTTCAATACTATTGAAGAAAAAGATTCTTGCTAGGGAATGAATAAGAGTTACCTCATCCCAAGTAGGTCCTGGCATACTTTTTCCTTGTAAAAAAATAGGTGAACCCATATGGACAAAGGGTAAGGGTACAATTTCCGTAAATCCACTAGTTCTTTTTTGTATATGTCTTATTAATTCAAAATGATTCGACCATGATTCAATATCATCAATATGTCCAAACATGATCGTAGCGGTAGATTTAATTCCGAGAGAGTGAGCAACTTCCATTACATATCCCCATTGTTCTGCAGTTATTTTATCAGGACACAAGAATTCCCTTATACGGTTATCCAAAATCTCTGCAGCAGTACCTGGTAATGTATTTAAACCTGCTTCTTTTAATAAAGTGAGATAATCTTCAACCGATAAATTTATTGTTTCAGCACCTTGCCATATTTCAAGAGGTGTGAACCCATGAATGTGAAGATCAGGTACTTCAGATTTTATTTTTTGGACTAAATCTAAATAAAAATGACCTGTGTACTCAGGATGAATACCTCCTTGTAAACAAACTTCAGAAGCTCCATCTTTATATGCCTCAACGCTTCTTGCAACAACCTCCTGGGGTTCAAGATTATACGGCTTTTCTTTTAAGTCTAAACTTTTTGGACCTTTTGAAAATCCACAAAAACCACATTTAAAATAACATTGATTTGTGTAATTAATATTTCTGTTTTTTACAAACGTGACTTTATCTTGATGAATTGATTCGTTAAGTTCATTCGCAACTTCAGCAATATCATTAATGTATTTTCCTGATGTTTTAAACAAATCGTTCAATTCATCTTTTGAAATTGCATATCCATCTTGAGCCTTTCCTAAAATATTTTCAAAATTATCTGTTTTAAATGATGATGATAAATTATGAGTTACCTTATTTAGTTTAGGGATTTCCTTTCCTGAGCCAGGAGACCAATTAGTAGGAAAGCGCTTATACCCTCTGACATCTCGGGATTGAAGATAGTTTGTAAAATGTAATTTTGAAAGTATTTTTCTTGCTTCATTAAGTGGAACTGGAGAGAAAATAGTTCTTTCATATAGGTTTTGATCTATTTTTTCTTTAAGGATTTTAATTTCTTTGTAACTCCAATCTCTTAACCAAAGATCTTCAACTCCTTTATTAATAGACACAATTGCCTCATCGACAGAATTTACATATTTTGAAATTTTAAAACTCAGAGAAAGTTGTAGGTTTTTTACAGAATTTATGTTGTCGAGGTTATTTACAAGTATGTATCTAGGGTTTAAGCGGGTAATTACTTCTAAATCCTTTTCAATGTTTGATGACACTTTGTAAATTAATCTAGTTTTTGGAATATAATTAAATTCTTTCCAATTTTCATAATTAACAAACCATTGAAAGGCTTCCTCATTTATATCATCAGATACTGTTTGAAACCCATTTTTATGTACGGTTTCTAAATTTACATTTTTATTTATATAAAAAGACGATGTGCCCTCTTTTTTGCGAGAGTTTAGGTATATCTCGTTGTCAGAATCACATGGTCTAATTCTTAAAAAAGATACATTATTTTGTAAATTCATGCTCACGAGGATATCCTTTCTCATTTACTACACTACTTACTTTTTCATATATTTGAGGACTAAGCCATTCCCTGTTTATAAATGAGGGGTATACAGGAAATCTTGGAATAAGTTCTTGATTAGTACTTTCAACACTTTTTCTTAGCTCTTGTATGTTAGGCCAAGTATGTTCAGGATTAACCCAATCAATTGTTTTAGGTGAGATACCACCAAAATCATTTATTCCTGATTTAATAAACAAGTCAACATCATTAACTAGATTGGGTGGAATTTGAAGAGAGATATGGCTTGGTAGAAAAATCCTTGTTGTAGCAATTATTCTTAAAAATAAATCATTAATTATTTCAGAACTATATTTCATAGCAGTATTTTGTTTGGCTCTAAAGTTTTGAAGAATTACTTCCTGAATTGATGTATTTTCTTTACAAGTCTGAATTAGTTTAAAAATATCAAATATTAATTCTTCTTTAGAATCAGCAACACCCAACAGCAAACCAGTAGTCATAGGGTATTTTTCTTCCATTGCATTATTTAAAGTATCTAGTCTTAATTTTATATTTTTGGTTTTAGCTCCATAGTGAGCGTGACCTTTTTTGTTAATTCTTGACGAAAATGTTTCTAACATCAAACCACCTGACGGCGAATGTTTTTTGTATTCGATTATTTCATTTTGTGACATCAAACCAGGGTTTATATGAGGAAGTAAATGATATTTATCGTTTATACGTTTTGCATTCTCTACTAAATAAGAAAAAGTGTTTTCGTACCCAAATTTATTTAATTGTTCTAGTGCAAAAGACCACTTATTTTCGGGTTTGTCACCTAATGTAAATAATGCCTCATAGCATCCTGTTTGTTGGCCAACGTATGCAATTGCATCTACTTCATCAAATGTTAAATAAGTTCCACCTTCTTTTGGTGATTTAACGAACGTACAATATCCACACGAATCTTGACATAAAGTAGTTAATGGAATAAAAACCTTTGGGCTATATGTTATATCCTTACCAAAATATTCTTGTTTTTTAGTAAAGGCAGTATCTAATAATTCATGTGTGGAGATCTCTCCAAAAATATAATTTTCAATTTTTTTATGTAAAGTAGACATAATTTTTAACAATTCGATAATATTATGATTTGATTGTACCAAGAATTTAATAAAAATACATAAGTGGAAAGTGACATATGATTAACGTTTCGTTAGTTGGTTTTGGAAGAATTGGAAGAGATTTATTCAGACAGTCTTTAGATAACGAAGAAATAAATATAGTATCCGTTTCTGATACTGCTGATAAAGAAAACCTTATTTATCTTCTTAAATATGATTCAATTTATGGACAACTAGATCATGAAATAAAAGTTATGGACGATGGCATTCTTGTTAACGATAAGAAAACAGTATTTAATAATTGGAAAAATGCAGAAGAATCAGATTGGAACTCACTTAATACTGAGATAGTTATTTTGGCAACTGGAAAACCCCAGAATTTAATGGAATCAGAAATGCATATATCTAAAGGTGCGAAAAAAGTATTTATTGCCTCTACTCCAGAAAATTTAGAAGAAATACCAATATTTATATCTGGTTGCAATGATGAAGAAATAGATTTGGACTCAAACGTAATTTCCTTTGGATCAAATACTGCTAATGCTGTAGCACCTATATTAAAAGTGATTAACAATGAATACGGGGTTGAAGAAGTATTTATAACTACTGTACATGGTTATTCAAACTCAAATAGATTGGCAGACGTAGCAGGTGAAGGATTCCGGAAGAATAGAGCTGCAGGTGAAAATATTATTCCATCAATTACTAATTCATCTAAGGTCATTGAAACTGTATTACCAGAATTAAGTGAAAAGATTGCTTCCTTTTCAATGACAGTTCCTGTACCTGATGGAAGTACTATTGATCTGACATTGAATTTGAAAAATAACACATCAAAAGAAGAAATAAATAGTTTCTTTGATGAAAAAACTACCAAAGTTGATTTACATAAAATTATTGGTATAACGTATGATCCAATAGTGTCCTCTGATGTTGTAGGAAACTCACTCTCAGGAATTGTTGATGGCCTATCTACAATGTGTATTGATGACAATAAATTAAAACTCATTATTTGGTTTGATAATGGTTGGGGTTATGCTTCAAGAATAATTGATGCTGTAACGATGTTAGGTAGTCGATTTGAATAACGTAGGAATAAATGGATTCGGAAGAATCGGAAGGTCAATTTTAAGAATAATTGTCGAATCAAATTCAGATTTGAATGTAATAGCAATAAACGACCTTGGAGATCGAGAGAATCTCGTATATTTATTCAAACATGATTCAATAATGGGTGTTCTTGATTTACATGTTGAACTAAAAGGTGATGATTTAATAGTTGGAGACAGAACCATAAAATTAATCTCACACGATGATCCAGCGAACATTCCTTGGAGTGATTTAGGTATTGATTTAGTTGTTGAATCAACTGGTTTTTTCCGTGATAAATCGTCTTTAGAAAAGCACATAAGTTCAGGAGCGAAAAAAGTAGTCCTTACTGTGCCTCCTAAAGATGAAATTGATGCAACAGTAGTTCTTGGTGTGAATGATGATTCTCTTACTGAGAACGATAATCTTATCTCTAACGCATCATGTACTACTAATTGCCTAGCTCCCATTGCAAAAGTACTTAACGATAACTTTAAAATTAAGTCTGGACTCATGACTACTGTTCATGCTTATACCAACGACCAGGCACTTGCTGAAACAACCCATAGTGATTTTAGAAGAGGACGAAGTGCTACTCAAAATATTATTCCCACATCAACTGGTGCGGCAAAAGCAGTCGGAATGGTTCTACCTGAACTTAATGGAAAACTTGATGGAATGGCTATGAGAGTACCTGTACCCAACGGAAGCGTAGTAGATCTAGTTGTAGAAGTTAAGGAGAATGTTACCGTTAACGATGTAAATAGTGCTGTTAAAAAAGCAGCTGAAAATGAACTTAAGGGAATTCTTCAGTATTCTGAAGTGCCTTTGGTCTCAACGGACATACTACAAAATTCACATTCAAGCATTTACGATGCTTCTTCGACACAAATAGTTAACAAGAATCATATCAAAGTTGTTTGTTGGTATGACAATGAATGGGGTTATTCAAACAGAGTTGTTGATCTACTAGAAAAATTGTCTACTAGTGAATAAAGAATTACCGATAGCACCTCAAGCAGCTGGAAATTATGTAACAATTAAGAAAATTGGAAATTTTATATATACTTCTGGACATGTTCCTATTTCTGATGACGTAAAATTCATTGGAAAAATTCCAAATGATATTTCGATAGATGAGGGCTATAAAGCTTCTTCATTATGTGCAGAACTCACAATTGCATCACTTCTAACAGTTTCTGAAATTGAAAAATTAATTCCAGTAAACGTAATTGGGTTTGTAAATTCTGAATCAGACTTTGAGAACCAACCAATGGTCCTGAATGGATTTACAGATAAATTAGATGAATATTTTACAGATAAACCAACCCGATCAGCAGTTGGTGTTTCTAGTTTGCCGTTAAATGTATGTGTTGAAGTCCAATCTGTGTTTTATATAAATGAATAATTTTATTGTTGGTATAAGTACTGGAAATAAAGACGTTGAAATGTCTGCTGGAGAAATAGAATGTTCAGTATTAAATTCTGAGTTCATAAATCAATGTAATGAACATGGAGCACAAGTTATTATCCTCCCACAGCAACAAATAACATCTATAAATTTAAAGGGCATTGATGGATTAATAGTTACTGGAGGAGGAGACATTAATCCTGAAATGTATAATCAAATCCCAGATGCAACTATCGAAAGAGTTGATAATTTAAGAGATTCTACTGAAATAAATATATTTAAAGCTGCAGAGAAAATGAAAATTAAAACACTGGCTATATGCAGAGGTCATCAATTATTGAATATATATAAAGGAGGAACCTTGTATCAAGATTTGGAAAAAGCTGGGTTTCAAGATATAGATCATCAAAAACCATATGAAAATGCAAGAAAGAACATACATGAAATCAAAATTGAAGAAGATTCAAAATTAAATGCAATAATTGGTAATGAAATTATTGAAGTCAACAGTATCCATCATCAAGGTATTGATAAATTAGGAAAAGACTTAAAGATTACAGCAAAATCACCTGATGGTGTTATAGAAGGAATTGAGACAACAAATGAATGGAATGCAATTGGAATTCAGTGGCATCCAGAATATTTAGATGATGAACCTACAAATAAAATTTACAATTGGCTAATCAATAGTTAGATAGAGTGTGTTCTCAACATACTTAAAATTGTCATCATCATAAGAAACAACAATATCATCTTTATCATTTGATATTGTGCACATAATTAAATTAGATGAATAAAAATAATTAACCAACTTCACATTACTCGAAAATTCATAGCCAATAAAAAACTTAGGCCAAGGTAAATTAGATTTATTAGTTAAGTATTTATATTCAGAAGAAATAAATGCTTCATTATCTCTAAGACTTTCAGATTCATCTACTGAATCTATATTTTCAAATTTTATTAAATTTCTATCCTTCAAATGTTTTTTAAAATTATCGATTTTGTATTCTTTTTGACCAATCAAAACATTTACATTAGATAAATCTAAATCCCTAAAATATTTATCAATATTTATGTATTGGAAACCAAGAAGTCCATGTGGTTTTCCAAGTTTTCCTAAGTAGTATAAATTATCTTTAGTCAATAAATTCTACTGAAGATTGAAGCCCTTCTTCATCTGCTGCAGCCTGAGCTACAGTTCTAATTGCGCGTGCTACTCTTCCTCGTTTTCCTATTACTCTACCCATATCATTTGGGGAAGTTCTAACTTCAATTGCAACATTTTCATCATCTGATGAGGATATGTCTACTTTTACTGACTTTTGATCCTCCACGATTTGAGAGATTATATATTCAACAACATTTCTCACAATCTTTCCACTTTCACTCATTCTTCTTCACCTTTGTTTTCACTTTCCTCAACATCTTCAGAAATTTGTTCAGAGTCTGCAACATTCTCTTCATTTTTCTTATTATTTGCTTTTGAGCTACCTTTTACTTTTGGTTCCGGTGGAGTTGGTATCGAGACCACTTCACCTTTAGATGATCTCCATTGAGCCCATGCTCCAGATATTTCAAGTATCTTTTGAGCTCTTTCAGAGGGTTGTGCACCTTTATCAAGCCAGGAAACAGCTTTTTCAACGTCTATATCAACTTTTGATGGATTTTCATGAGGATCATAGAATCCTAGATCTTCAATAAATTTTCCATCTCTTGGAGATCGAGAATCAGCAACAATAACTCTAAAAGTTCTATTCTTTTTTTTGCCTCTTTGGGCTAGCCTAATTTTTACTGGCATTAAATTCCTAATCTATTTGCAGTTAATCATAATAGTTAACTTATAACTTAATGACTTAAAAATTATATTTACTATCAATAATTAGTCCTAGTAAAGATTAATTATTTAATGTACTCTAAAATTATGGAATTAATTGAAATATCTCATCCATTAAAAGATCATTATTTAACAAATTTAAGAGACAAGAATACAGATTTTGATACGTTTAGAACATCTGCTTCGAAATTATCTTATTTTTTAGTAGTTGAAGCAACCAAGCACCTAACTACATCTGAGATAGAAATTAATACTCCTCTTACGAAAACAACAGGTGTACAAATTGAAAATAACTCAGTTGCAATTTCTGTACTTAGAGCTGGGCTTGGATTAATGGATGGAGTTCAACAGCTCATACCAAATATATCTTTTGGTTATATCGGTGTTCAAAGAAATGAAGAGACTGCTGAACCTGAAAATTACTATGAAAAATTACCTGATCTTGTAAATAAAAATGTATTTATTTTAGAACCAATGTTAGCAACTGGAGGATCCCTTTCGTTTGCCATTGAAACTGTAAAAAAATACAATCCTAAAAATATACACGCATTAACAGTTATATCTGCTCCAGAGGGAATTGAAAAGATTAAAGAGAATCATCCAGATATAACTTTAATTACTGCATCTATTGATGAAAAATTGGATGAAAATTGGTACATTGTACCTGGCCTTGGAGATATGGGCGATAGGCTTTTTGGAACTACTTAACAAAAATGCCAAAATGTATATTAATTGTTATTGACTCATTAGGTGTTGGAGAAGCACCTGACGCTGAACTTTATGGAGATAAAGGTTCCAATACATTTGGCAATGTTTCCAAAGCAAATGGAGGATTAGAACTCCCAACATTTGAAAAACTTGGTTTTGGAGCTATTACAGAAATTGAAGGTTTAAATAATCAAAATAGTTTTTCTATTGTTGGAAAACTTGCGGAGGCATCAAAAGGTAATGATTCTACTACTGGACATTGGGAAATAGCAGGACTAGTAACTAAGAAAGACTTTGCCGTATTTCCGGATGGTTTCCCAGTTGAATTAGTTGATAATATTTCAAAGGAAATAGGGTATGACTTTATTGGTAATTTTCATGCTTCAGGTACTGAAATAATCAATGACCTAGGAAAAGAACATTTAGAAACTAAGAAGTTGATACTTTATACCTCCGGAGATTCTGTATTTCAAATTGCCGCACATGAAGATATATTATCAACTGATGAGCTTTATAAAATCTGTGAAGTCTCAAGAATACATTGTAATGATTACAACATAGGGAGAGTTATAGCACGACCATTCATTGGAACAATTGGAAATTTTAAAAGAACTTATGATAGAAAAGATTTTGGTATCAGTCCCCCAGGCGACACGTTGTTAAGTCAATTATTTCAAAATGATATATCAACTCTTGGAATTGGTAAGATTTCAGATTTGTTTGGAGAAGAATTTCTAAATAAATCAATTCATACGGAAGGTGATGAAAACGGAATGCAAATCCTTTTAGATAACTATAAATCAGAAGATTACGATTTTTATTTTATAAATTTAGTTGATCTAGACATGCTTTATGGACATAGGGAAGATGCACAAGGTTATTACGAAGGATTAAAGATTATCGACAAACATCTTTCAATACTTATGGATAATTTACATGATGACGATGTATTAATAATTACAGGTGATCATGGAACTGATCCTACAGATGGTAAAACTGATCACTCAAGAGAATATGTACCTTTCGTAATCTATAAAAACAACCTAATTCCAAAAAATATTAGTTCCGGAAACACTTTTGCAAACATTGCTTCTACTATTTCTGAATTTTATGGTTTAGAAAATATATTTCCAGGAAAAAGTTTCATTCAGGATATATGATAATAAAAGAGGCAAAATGATTAATAAAATTAAAGAATCAAGTCAATTTATTAAAAATGAATTCCCTTCAGAAATTCATTCAGCCATTATTTTAGGTTCAGGAATGGGAGGGTTTGAGAAAACATTTACGCCATTAAAGTCATTTAATTATTCTGAAATACCTAATTTTATTAAACCTTCAGTTGAAGGTCACAGTGGAACCATGACCTTTGTAGAAATTAAAGAAAAAATTACCGTGATTTTGTCTGGTCGAGCGCATTATTACGAAGGATACAATATTCAGGATATCGTACTGCCTACAAGAGTCTTATCAGATTTAAATATTAAGAATTTAATAATTACAAATGCTGCTGGTGGTGTAAATTCAAATTATTCACCTGGTGATATAGTTGCACTTAAAGATCATATAAATTTAACTGGAAACAATCCTTTAATAGGAAAAAATATAGATGAATTTGGACCAAGGTTTCCAGATATGTCAGAAGTTTATAATCATAAATTTAGAAAAATTGCCGAGACTGTTGCAAATGATTTTTTTGACTATAAAGAAGGAGTCTACGCATGGTTTACAGGACCAACTTATGAAACTCCAGCTGAAGTAAATTTTGCAAAAACAATTGGAGCTGACTTAGTAGGAATGTCAACCGTTCCTGAAGCAATTGTAGCAAGACATGCCGGTATAGATGTAACAGCATTTTCACTAGTAACAAATTTAGCAGCTGGAATTTCCGATTCTCCCCTTTCTCACGATGAAGTTATTGAAATTGCAGACAAAACATCACAAACATTTCAAAGTTTTATGAAACGTTTTTTAGAGGAAATTAATTTAGCTATTTAAATATCTGATATTAAAATGAAAATATGAAAATAGCTGTTTGTGCAAAACAAATTCCTGATCCAGCACTAGAGATTACTTACAATGGCGGGAATATTAATAGACCAGATGAGCAAGTTTTAGATGATACAGATCGTTATGGAATTGAAGTTGCATTACAGCTAAAAGAAAAATTTGATGCAGAAGTTACAGTTATTTCAATGGGTTCATTGGGAACTGAAAAAGGTATTCAACAAGCTCTACAAATGGGTCCTGATGGAGCTCTTGTTTTAGAAGATGATTCGTTAACAGGATCAAATTCTCTAATGACAGCAAATGTTTTAAGCGAATTATCCAAAAAAGTTGAAGCGGATATAACAATATTTGGTACCGAGTCTACAGATGGATATTCAGGAGTAATTCCTCAACAGGTTTCTAGAATGTTAGGTGTTCCATGTATATCATATATAAAAGCTGTTGATATTGACGAATCTGTAACCTTAACAAGACAAACCTCTACAGGTTCAGAAAAAGTAGTTATGCCAGCCAATTGTGTATTGTCCGTTACTGCAGGAGGTGTTGAGCCCAGATATCCAAATTTCAAAGACATAATGGCTGCAAAGTCGAAACCCATAGAAAGAATATCAATTGCTGACATTAATTACGATGCACAACAAAACCTTGAATTTGTTGATATAAAAGATGTGTCAACTACAAAGCAAGGCGAAAAAATAATCGATGAAGGTGAAGGATTTCAAATTATTATTGATAAATTAAAGGAGTTAAAAGCCATATGAAAACATTAATCATTGGGGAAGTTGTAGATAATAAATTATCAAGTGGAGCCTTAGAAATTGTAACAAAAGCTAATGATCTTGGTTTAGATTATGAAATAGTAACTGTTGGTTCTGAGGAATCTCCAAATATAGGCTCAGAGTCATTCAAGAATACTTACATAAAATGTTCTGAAAACAAACTTAGCTTGGGATCAGTAGCAGATAAATTAAAAAATATAATTGAAGAAAATACAATCTCTCTTGTTTTAGCACCCTCAACATATGTTGGAAGAGATTTAATTGCATTTCTATCTGTTGATTTTAAATCTAGCCAGGTATCAAATGTTATAAACTTTGAAATTGAAGGTGAAAGTGTTATTACTTCAAACTCAATTAATGGTGGTGAAAGCGAATACAATTCAAAGATATCATCGCCAAATAAGTTTTTGCTTATTCGACCAAAATCATTTGAAGAAGCAGCATTAGATTTAAATACTAATTTCGAAACTGTTGAAATTACTTCTGAAGACCCAGAAGTTTTTGATATTTTTATTGAAGAGAAAACAGGTCCACAATTAGAAGATTCTAAAATTGTTATCTCTGCGGGCAGAGGTATGGTAGATAGTGAAAATTTATCATTAGTTCAAGATTTAGCTTCCAAACTTAATGCAGCAATTGGAGGAACTAGAGCTATTGTTGATGCTGGTTGGATGCCATACTCTCAACAGGTTGGGCAAACAGGAAAGACTGTTAAACCAGATGTTTATATTGCTCTTGGAATCTCTGGAGCTACTCAACATCAAGTAGGTATGAAAGATTCAAAATATATAATTGCGGTCAATAAAGACGAAGAAGCACCTATTTTTCAAATTGCTGATTTAGGATTGGTTGCAGATACTTTGTCAATAGTTCCAAAAATCACTGAAAATTTGTAAATTTATTTAAAATTTAAAGTCAAAAGGCAAAACTTCTTCAAATTTATATTTTTTAATTTCATCATTATGGACAACAATAACATTTTCAGTATTGAACTCTGACATCCGTTGTCTTGATATACCACATGGAAATATAGCGGTATCATTTTCAGCATCGATGCACGCGACAGCTATAGTATCGATTTTAGTTTCTCCTTCTGAAATAGCCTTAAATATAGCAACATCTTCACCGCAAACTGTTGCTGGATAAGAAGCATTTTCAATATTACAGCCTGTGTAAATATTGCCAGAATCTGTTATCAACGCAGCGCCAACTCTAAAATTAGAGTAAGGAGCATATGCCTTTTTTGCAGTTTCTCTTGCCAGTTCTGCTAATTTTTTATCTTGAGAATCCATTACTCTCCTTTTGAGATCAAAGATTCAAAATCTTTTTTAGTTTTTGTAAATACTCTTGAACCAGAACCAGGTTGCATAGTAACTCCATACAGTACATCACCTGCTTGCATTGTTTGTTGTTGGTGAGTGACGATTATAAATTGAGCATCATTTTTAACGAATTCCAACAAATTTAACATTCTATGAAGATTGGCGTCATCAAGAGCTGCCTCAACCTCATCTAAAATATAAAAAGGACTTGGAAAAGATTTAAAAACAGAAAATAAAAATGCAATTGCAGCAAGTGATCTCTCGCCACCTGAAAGTAAACTTAATTTTTTGACTTTTTTTCCTCTTGGTTGGACGTTTATTTCAATCCCAGACTCTAATAAATTATCTGAGTTAGTAAGACTCAATGAACCTTTACCTCCAGGAAAAAGTTTTTCAAATACTTCTTCAAAATTTACAGAAATTGTATTAAATGAATTCTCAATTCTAAATTTGATTTCTTCTTCAATTTCTCCGATATATTTTAAAAGCTCTTTTTTTGTTAAGTTTAATTCTTCGATATTGGAGGAGATGTTTTCATATCTTTCATTAAGTGATTCAAAATCTTCAGAAGCTAGATAGTTAACTGTTCCTAGAGCATCCAAATCTTTTTCAGTTTTATTTATTGAATTTTCTAACTCATTTATTGATAGATTATTGACATCAAATGCATTGATTTCCTCAATATTTAAACCACTTATGTTTGTAAGATTTGAATAAAACAGTGCTCTCTGAGACATGTATTCCGACTCTTTCACCATTAAATTACTTTTTTTATCTTTATAAGTAAATAAATTTTTAGATATATTTTCTAAACTGTCCTCAATTTTATTAATCTCAAGATCATTATCACTGTAGTCATTTTCTAGTTTCTTACTTCTTTGTGATAACTCTTCAGAAAGTTGAGATAAAATTTTGTATGCTTCTGAAGCTTTTCGATTTATGTTCTTGTAATTTTTTATAGCATTGGTATTGTTTTGATTTGATAATTCAGTAATTTTATTTGAAATATTTTCATTTTCGTTTGTAAGAAATTTAATTTTTTCTGTAGAAGTAATAAGCTCTTCATTCATGAAAGAAGTTTCATCTTCTAATATGGCTTTCTTATTGGTCAAAACTTCTTCTTTCTCTTCAAGAGTTTTCTTAAAGGAATTTCCAGAATTATATTCTTTAATCAAAGACAATTTTTCTTCTAAGCTACTTTCAAGATTATTTTTATTGATTAAAGCTTCTGAGTAAACATTATCTAAATAACTAACTTCTCTTTTAATTACTTTTTCAGTGTTTATTTTTACTTTATTAAAAGATCTGGATGACAAATTTTTTCTTTGTAAATATTTATCATGCTTAATTAGATATTTATTAATCGTTTTATCGTCTTTTTTCCAAGTATTTAGGTTTTCAGAGTATTTATTAAGATATTCGGATTTAGACTCTAAATCCAACTTCAAATTATTAATCTCGCTTCTTAACAAAGCTTCATTAATCTCTAAACTTGCAGACTGTTTACTTTTGAGATCATCAATTTCAATCATTAAGTTTTTAATTTTTTTTGAATTAATTTTAATAATTTGTTTTTTATCAATAACAGATTTTGATAGTTGAGAGATTTTATTGTTATTGTCAAATATTTGATTTTTATATCTTTTTAATTCACTATTACTTTGTTCGTTGATTCTTTCAAGAGAAAGTTGTCTTTCCGATGAAATTTGATAAATAGTTTTAAATTCTTCATTAAATTTAGTGACGTCAGTAATTGCCTCAGTTAGAAATGATTTTATGGATACATTTTCACCAAAGTCTTTTCTTAGCTTTGATTTGTCAGATTTATATTCTTCAAGTTTTTTTTCAAAGTCAGTAATAAAATTATTGACCTCATCTAATTGAGATCTGATATCTTCATATTTTTTATTAAAATTTTTATATTGAAAAACATTTAATTTAGTTTTATTTTCCTTTAAAAGATCTGATAACTCTTTATGAAGTCTGGCTTGCTCAGCTTGCTTTCTTAATGGATCAATCTGTTTTTTAATTTCGCGTAATACATCTTTAGCTCTTTTTATTTCTTTCTCACCAGATTCAATTCTTCTTAAAGCTTTGTCTTTTTTTAACTTAAAAGGAAGAATTCCTGATGCCTCTTCAATAGTAATTCTATGATCTTCAGGTTTAGCATTTAAAATTTCAGCAATTTGACCTTGTGAAATGATAATATGTTGTTGTTTTCCAATTCCAACATCATTCAAGAATTCTTGAATGTCTAATAATCTACAATTAAGTCCATTCATGAAATATTCAGATGTTCCATCTCTATAGAGCTTTCTTCCAATAGAAACTTCATCAGAGTTAATTTCATCTTTATCGTCAAGATTAAAAACTAGAAAAACTTCAGCAAATCCTTTCTCAGTGAGTTTTTCAGTGCCTGCAAAAATTACATCTTCCATTTTATTAGTACGTAGAGACCCTGGGCTTTGATTTCCAAGCACCCAAGAAATTGCATCAACGATATTCGATTTCCCAGAACCATTTGGTCCAACAATTACATTGGTGTTTTCTGAAAGATTAATAGTAGTTTTTTCAGCAAATGACTTAAAGCCATGTGCAACTATAGATTTTAAGTGCATATATTTAACCCTGTTGTTAACTATAAGAATAGTAAATTTTTTGGATTTTGTTTAAATTTTGAAAAAGATTTATTAACTCATTTTTGAAAATGCATCTTTTGCAGCCATTTGTTCCGCATTTTTCTTTGATTTTCCAATGCCTTTTCCAATAATTTTATTTTCAAGAATAACTTGAGCATTAAATTGTTTATTGTGATCAGGACCTTCAGATTTAGCTGTATAAGTGACTTTTTGACCTTTTTTTGCGAAGTATTCTTGTAATCTTGTCTTGTAATCTTTTTGTCCTGGATTCTTGGAAAGTTTATCAATTAATGGATATATAAACTTCGAAATAAATTTATTTACTTCTTCTAACCCACCATCAAAATATATAGCGGCAATAAGTGCTTCTACAGCATCTTCTAAAATTGAGCTTTTATCTCTTCCCCCAGTGCTTTCTTCTGGTTTGCTCATAAATAAAAACTTTCCAATATTAATTTCCTTAGCTAAATTGACTAAAGCATTTTGATCAACTGCTCCGGATCTTATCTTTGTTAAACTACCTTCATCCAAATTTGGATAATTATCGAATAGAAAAAGTGATAAATCGAAATCAAGAATAGTATCTCCAATAAATTCATATCTTTGATTTGTGGGACTTGTGGGCTCTTCGTCAATGAATGACTTGTGTGTTAAAGCAATCTTTAAATGTTCTATATCTTTAAATGAATAACCTATATTTTTTTCAAAAATTTTTAAATCTTTATTGCTCATAGCTCATTTGAAACGTCAGAAAAATTGCTAATAAATTTTTTTTCAATTGCTTTATTTGTGAATATTAATGCATTTTTTATAGCTTCAGCGTTTGAAGAACCATGACCAATAATAACTAAACCATTTACACCAAGTAAATAAGATCCATTTGTCGAGTTTGGATTTAATAATTTTTTGACTGGAGATAATGCATTCTTTACAGGTTTTAAAAGAGGTTTGAATAAATTTTTTTTTAAAGATTCTGCTATTAGATTCATTTGGAGCTTAGCTACACCTTGAAGAGTTTTAAGAACAATATTTCCTGTAAAACCATCCGTTACAAATACATCAACTTTTGAATTAGCAAAATCTTTTCCTTCAACATTTCCAACAAAATTTAGATCAGAAGTATTTAATAATTTGTATGTCGATTTTTCTAGATCTCTTCCCTTAGTACTTTCTTCACCGTTATTAATTAATCCAATTTTAGGATTTTTAATATCAAATAATAATTCTGCAAGCTTTGATCCCATGACTGCAAATTGATATAAAATTTTAGGTTTTACTTCTAGATTGGCCCCAGAATCAACAAGTATTACTTCCTTTTCGCTGCTTGGTATAACTGAAGCAATTGTCGGCCTTATAACACCTTTGATCTTACCCAAAACTGAAATTGATCCAATTAGAGTTGCTCCAGTCGATCCTGCTGAAAAAACTGCATCAGCCTTTTTTTCTTTTAGTAAAGTTAACGCGCCTAAAATTGATGAATTTTTTTGTGTTCTGATTGCTTTTGCAGGATCTTCATCCATCGATATGACTTGTGGATAATCAACTATAGGGATTTTTTCATCACCCAAATAACTCAATATAAGATTTTTATCACCAGAAAGAATAACATCAATACCCTCTTGCTTTGCAAGAATTGCACCTTTCACAACTTCTTCTGGAGCGGAGTCTCCACCCATTGCATCAACAGCAATAGTACTCATGATAAATTAATTAACTTCTGGTTCTTTAACTTGTCTACCGTTGTAAGTGCCATCAACTGGATTTACTCGATGTGATTGTTTTGCTACACCTGTTTCAGGATCAATTATAAAATGAGGCTTTGAAACCTTATGTTGGGCTTTTCGCCTTCTTGTCCTTGACTTGGACATTTTTTTCTTTGGTACTGCCATAAAAATTTCCTTTCAACTTACAAATCTAGCTCAGTTAGAGAAGAAAATGGACTTTCTTTTAGATTTTTTTTAGGATGCTTGCAAATTGTCAAATTTTGATTTTTACCACATTCAGTGCAAAGGCCTTTGCATTCACTTTTACAAATATATTGTAATTTCATTTCGTTTAAGATTAATTCTGAAATGATCGGTGAAATTTCAATTTCATCCGAACCAAAATCAATATCATAATCATTAGATTGATTTTTATTAAAATCAACTGTTAAATTTCTATCTTTATTGACTAAATTTACATCAAGACATCTTGAACACTCAGATTCAAAAGTAAAACCAAGTTCTAAATCAATTTCTAATTTTTCATACACGTTTCTCATTTGAATTTTCAAATTAATTGGGGTATCTTTAGTGGTTTTGTTTCCCGCATACTTAACATCTATATGTCCACTGGATTCAAATGAAATTTCACTTTTTGAATTAAATAATCTACTTATGTCATATTTAGTTTGAATAAAAGACATTGTTACTCTGGTTCAGTAATTTTTCTTGGTTGCCTTAGGTTTGTTTTTTCTCTTTCGACAATATCTGATAACTCGTCAATTTTTGACTTTATTTGTTCTAATTTGTTATCAAGCTTATCTTCAACACTGGCTCTACTTAAAATTGCTTCTTGTTCTGCTTGTTTTACTAACGCATTTGCTTCAACAACAGCCTCTTGAAGAACAAAAGACTCCGATATTAATTTTGATGACTCTTTGTCAGCATTTGAAAGTATTTCTTCGGCTTCTTCCTTTGCTTTTTTCAAATATAATTCTTGTTCACGAACAATAAATCTGGCGGTCCGAAGCTCAACAGGCATTAAGTCAATTAAGTTTTCTACTAACTTTAAGATATCTT
Source organism: uncultured Candidatus Actinomarina sp. (assembly GCA_902519845.1). Taxonomy (GTDB): domain Bacteria; phylum Actinomycetota; class Acidimicrobiia; order Actinomarinales; family Actinomarinaceae; genus Actinomarina. The sequence continues at coordinate 86,568 of CABYLQ010000002.1, forward strand.
TTTTATTTGATCTATTGTTTAAAAAAGAATTGGAAGATAAATTTTCTTTTAACAGTTCTAATTGGTCAATATATTCTAACTTTATTTCACCGCTTAAAACTTTATCAATTGAAGAACTTTCTTCACCCATTATTTAATCTCTCCACAACCACAGATGGTACTAATGCACTTACATCTCCTCCGTAAGAGTATATTTCTTTTACCATTGAGCTTGAAACATAACCGTATTCTGGAGATGCTGGTATAAAAATTGTCTCAAAATCAGCAAGGTTAAAATTCATTTGAGCCATCTGAAATTCATAATCAAAATCGGTCATAGCTCTTAATCCTTTTACGATTGCATTAATTTTCATTTTTTTAGCAAAATCAACTAGCAAGCCCTCAAAACTCTCAATATTTACATTTGATATATCAACCAAAATTTCGGATAACATTTTTTTTCTCTCGGCAACTTCAAACATTGGATCTTTTTGTGGGTTAACTACAACTCCTACAAAAACTTCATCAAAAACGTTTGAAGCTCTTTTGATTACTTCTATGTGCCCATTAGTAGGTGGATCAAATGATCCTGGAATTAAAACTTTCATTTTTTCAATATTGTTATTCTGCTTTGGCCATAATTTTTTTCTCTATATAATTCTAGCCCGTTTGGATAAACAAATTGGTCAGAACTTTTATGTCTGTGAATGACAAGTTTTGAATTTTTATTCATTAAATTTTGAATAATATTTAATTCATTATCAATTTCAGTTTTAGAAGTTGAAAATGGAGGATCATAAAAAATAATATCAAATTGTTCATTTGATTGACTTATGTAATTGATTACTTTTGTCACTAAAACTGTAAAGTTGACTTCCATATTAGATAAGTTTTTTTCTATGATCTTTGAGCATTTAGTTGATAATTCTATAAAAGTTACAAAATCTGCACCCCTGCTTAATGATTCAATTCCTAATGAACCTGATCCTGCATATAGATCTAAAACAGTTGAATTATTGAAATCGTTCTGAAGAATGTTAAATATGCCTTCTCTTGCTTTACTCATCATTGGCCTTGTTGACGAATCATTGATTGTATTGATTAAGGAGCCTTTGAACTTACCAGATATTATTCTCATGTGGAGTCCTCAACTTTTCCAAAATTTGGAAATAACATTTTTGCTTCCGTAAATAATTCATTTTTTAAATCATCACCTTGAATATCAGAAAAGTAATTTTTCGAATTTTCTAGAATTTCATAATCTGTTCTCAAGTTTGCTATTTTCAGATCAGAGAGACCAGATTGTGTTGTACCCGTCACTTTACCTTCTCCTCTAATTTGTAAATCTATCTCTGACAATTTAAAACCGTCATCGTTTTCTTCAATAGCTTTTAATCTAGATTGACCATCATTTGTTATTTTTGAAAAGCTTTTTCCTTCTGTAATATGAAAGATACATTCCGATTGTTTCTCACCTCTTCCAACCCTACCTCTCAGTTGGTGTAGCTGGTTTAAGCCAAACCTTTCTGCACTTTCAATAATCATTAAAGTTGCATTTGTTATATCAATACCTACTTCAATAACAACAGTTGACACAAGAATATCTATTTCTCCATTTTGCATTTGAAACATTTTAAGCTCTTTATCCTCCGGTTTCATTTTTCCGTGTAGTAAATCAACTTTGTAGTCTTTAAATTCTGACCTATAAAGTTTGAATACATTTTCTGCAGCTTTAATATCGCTGTTTTCGCTTTCTTCAATATAAGGACATACAACAAAAATCTGAGATTCATTTTTTAGGTGTTCATAAGCTGTTTCATATACCTCTTTATTGTCTCTTTTTCCCCCAGATAATACTCTTGATTTTATCTTCTTCCTACCAGGTGGAAGTTCATCAATTACAGATAATTCGAGATCCCCGTATATGGCCAAAGCTGTCGTTCTTGGAATAGGTGTTGCGGTCATAATAAGTTGGTGCGGAGTAAAGTCATCATTATCGACTAACTTTTTTCTTTGTTCAACACCAAACCGTTGCTGTTCATCAATGATAGCTAATCCTAGGTTGTTGAAATTTACTTTATCTTGGATTAAAGCATGAGTTCCAATTATCAATACAGGATCTCCTCTATCAATCATTTCATAAATATTTCCTCTATCTTTTACCGAGGAAGTTAAAAGGTGAATATCTATATTAAAATATTCAAGATACTTTTTAAAAGACATCAGATGTTGTTCAGCTAATACCTCAGTAGGCGCCATTAATGCTGCTTGTTTATTGTTTTTTATCGTTGCAGTAACTGCTGCTGCAGCAACTATTGTTTTTCCTGATCCAACATCACCTTGTAATAATCTCTTCATAGGAGAAGCTTTTTTTATATCGTTATATATTTCCTCTATACATTTTTTTTGAGATGAGGTTAGCTCAAATGGTATTTGTTTTTGAAATAAATCAAAGTATGAGTCATCTATATTCAAGTCAAAAGCTTTTTTTTCAGAATGATAAAGTGTCTTTGAATGGTGAAATAAGCTCTGCAAATATAAAAACTCATCAAAAGCTAATCTTTTTTTTGCTTCTTTGTACTCTTCAAAACTTTCTGGAAAATGAACTTTTTGATAACTATCTATTCTGGAATAAATTGAATATTCGTTTAAAGATTTTTCATCAACTATATCTTTAATTTCAGGAATTCTTTTTAGAGCTTGCTTGATACCCTCTCTTAAAATTTTATTAGGAACTCCTTCTATTTTTGGATAGAAGGAAATAAAAGATCCCGTTTCTGATAATTCTTGTTCAGATGAGAAAGATTCGATAGCGGGGTTTTTAAACTCAACGGTTCCTGTTTTTTTTACATCAGGAACCCCAGCTATTGCGACAATATCGTCTTTTTTATATCGACTAGCTATATATTGAGGTCCAAACCATTTAGCTCTTGCAAGCCCAGTGTCATCATTAATTGTTAAAGTTGTAATCCTTAGTCTTGTTTTAGTTGTAAAAACAGATACATCACTAATTTTTCCAAAAATTGTGATTTCTTTATCATAATCTGGCAATACATCAGAAAGATTCATAATTTGTGATCTGTCAAAATGTTTTTTTGGAAATAATCTAATTAGATCGGTAACAGACTTGATTCCAGATTTATGCAAGGACTTAACCCTTTTTTCACCAAACCCTTTTAATTCAGATATAGGTATTTCATTTAAATAATGTAAACTTCTGTCGACCACAATAAAAACAATACCTAAAAAGATTTAAAATCAAAGTACCAAATAATTATTAGACAAGTTATAGTTATACTTGTATTTTAGAGGGAACACAATGTCAAATAGATGTCAAGTAACTGGAAGAGAACCAAGATCGGGTAAACATGTTTCATTTTCTCACAAAAGAAACCCGCGATGGTTTAAGCCAAATATTCAAACAAAAAAATACTGGTTAGCAAGTGAGAACCGTTGGATCAAACTTAAAGTAAGCACAAGAGGAAATAAAATAATTGATAAACGCGGGATTGAATCTGTTGTTAATGAAATAAGACTTAGGGGCGAAAAAGTTTAATGGCTCAAGGTGTCGTAAAAACATACGATCCTAATTCTGGAAATGGAATCGTAGTTATCGATAGTGATAAAACAGAAGTCTATATAAAAGCTGGCTCCCTTAAAGGATCAATATTTAGAACCTTAAGACAAGGTCAAAGAATTAATTTTGATATAAACGAAGAAGAAAATTTAAAAGTTATTGCTAATGTCAAAATTGGTCAAGGTGGCTATTAGAAAAGTTAATGGCTGAAATAAATTTAAATCTTGATAATCAAAATATAATTAATGATTACTTCAAAGATCTAACTTGTGATGATTATAAGGAATCAATTTTTAAGGGTGGGCAATCATTTGCTGATCAAGCATTAAATAATCTTGATATAAGTGGGTATGCAAAAAAAAGAAACAATGTATACCCTTCAGAAAAAAGAGGATCATCATACTTATCACCATATATAAGACATGGTTTATTGAGTTTAAAAGAAGTATGGAACCATGTTGAAAAATTTAAATACGAAGACAAAAGTAAATTTAGAGATGAACTTTTATGGCAAGAGTTTTCAAGACATTTATACGCAATAATTGGTAGAAAAAATCGTGAATTTTTAAATTTTGATATAAAAAATGATCCAAATGAAGTAGTTGATACAAAAAAGATGAATTGTATTGGAACAATAGAAAATGAACTTGAATCAACTGGATATATGGTTAATCAAACAAGAATGTGGTATTCATCGCACCAGGTGTTTAGATCAAATAAAAATTGGCTAGAAAGTGAAAATTATATGTATAAACACTTAATTGATGGGTCACGATTTGGCAATAGGCTAGGATGGCATTGGGTTATGGGGTCGCAAACTGGAAAAATTTATGGTTTTTCTAAATTCCAGGTACAAAAAAGAGCACCAAAATTGTGTAACGAATGTGAATTAATGAACAATTGTCCAATAGAAAATTGGCCACAAGTTTTAAGTATTACTAACAAGGAATTGAATATAGATTTAAATTTAGAAAAAAACTTTGGTCCTCAATCGATACAAACTTCAAAAGATCAACCGGATTTTGTATGGATTAATGGTGAATCATTGGGAGATGATGACCCAGCACTGGCCGAATTACCAAACCTACCAATAATATTTGTTTTTGATGCCACCCTTTTAAAAAGTTTAAATTTATCAACAAAGAGAATTATTTTTTTAATAGAAATATTGAAAGAAATTAGTCAAAAAAGATCAATTAAAGTCTATTTGGACGATCCAGTAAATATTCTAAGTGATAAAAAATTTGCGTCTACATTTGCTCCTGTTCCAAAATACAAAAGAATAACTAAAATAGTAAAACCAACAATGGAATTTCCAGCAAAGAGACTCGTTGAACCAATTAATGTTTATCCAAGAAGTTTTTCTTCGTGGAGAAAAAAAGCAACAATTATATCATGAAAAGAAAAATTATTTTTTTTGTGCTCTTCATACACAATTACACATACATTTATTCGAAAGGACGATTAGGAAAGACAATATCAGATAGGCCATGTTTAATACTTGAAACTATAGGTGGTAAAACCGGGAAATTAAGAAAAAACGTATTAGTTTTTCTGAAAGAAAATAACTCCATTTGTGTTGTGGCTTCAAAAGGAGGTAATCCCAAAAATCCAGGTTGGTATCATAACTTAAAAAATAATCCTAATGCAAAAATACAAATTGGAAGAGATAGGTTCAATGTCTTTGCAAAGGAAATTTATGATATTGAAAGAAATGAATGGTGGAAGAAAATGGATTATATGAATAATGGAATTTACGAACAGTATCAAAATAGAACAAGTAGATCCATTCCAGTATTGTTATTAGAAATAACTTAGTCACAAATTGCGCCTAAGTCAGTTTTGTAATTTATTTAAGATATATTCAAGGATTAAAGGGTTTTAAAAAGAGTTTTAATTTCCTCAGGATTCAATTTGTCTATTACTAAATCTGCTTCTGACAGTTGGTCATGAGTGAACATTCCTCTATCAATTGCAATAACAAAATTACCTGAATCTTTTCCGGACTGTATACCGGTTGGACTGTCTTCAATAATTATATTTTTATCGGTTCCTAACGTTTCAATAGCTTTTTTGTATATTTCTCCACTAGGTTTATTTTCAACAACCTCATTACCACCAATAACAAATTCGAAATAGTCTACAATTTTTGCATCACTTAATTTAAAATTAAGAACTTCTTTTGGTGCAGCAGATACACAAGCCTGTAGAATTTCACCATTAAATATCTGAATACAATTTAAAGCATCTTTGAATAATATTTTTTCTGAAAAATCAACTCTCATAATTTTATGAAGTTCATCCATCGTTGACTCAAAGGTATCAAGGTCTACTAAATTCGAAAATTGTTGGTGGACAAGCCTGTCGTCAACACCAACAAACTTATCAAAATCTTCAATAGGTAAATCCAGTCCTTTTGAGAGTAAAAAATCTTTCCAAGCATAAGCATATGATTTTTCGGTATCCATAAGTGTTCCATCACAGTCCCAAAAGATGCCGAACATTTATTAACCTAGTTTAGAGTCAATGTCTTTTGCGCTTTTTAATGCAATTCCATCTGATCCAGTAATTGACCAACTATTTGAGATATTAGATAATGCTTCGTCGATCATATTATCTAAAAGTTCAAATTTTGAATTATCTAAATTTTTCCATAGGTAAAGTGCATGGCTTCCTGGAATGGTATTAATTTCGTTCACATATAAATCATTTTCATGGAGTAAAAAATCATATCTATAAATTCCACGAGTAGGAATTAAACTATTAATTTTTTTTACTAAATTAATAAGTTTTGCTTCTAAATCTTTGTTTAATTCTGCTGGTAGTTCTCTTTTAGAACCTTCAAGACCTCCGTTTTCAAGATATTTGTCAGAATATGAAAATAATGTTTCATTTTTTATTGGTTTTTCAATCTCAGAAACATCAAAAGTTGGAAAATTTCTAACCCCAATTAAAAGATCAATTGAATTTTCCAGATATTTCTCAATTACCGCTCCTTGTGAATATAAATCAGAATTTTTGACTAATTTCTTAGCTGTATCAATATCATTTATAACTTCAACACCAATAGATGATCCCCCAAATCTTGGCTTGAGTATATGATCTTCGTTAAATTCATTTTCCTCAACGTTTATGAGTTTTTTTTCAATTACTGGTAAATTATTTTCCTTCATTAAAGAATAAAATGCATACTTATCCATACAAATTTGGGCAGATATTTGGTCTGGACCAGTATATTTTATGTTAAATATATTTAATAAAGACTGGAGCGATCCATCTTCACCAGGCCCTCCATGACAAGCATTTACAACAACATCAAGTTCAATCTTTTTTCTTTTTTGATAGAATCCTGGATTTTCATTAAATTTCAATTCAAGATTTTTTTTAAATATCTCTTTATTTTCTAAAAAATCAACTGATTCGTTTTGATTATCTACTAAATACCATTTGTTATCTTTTGACCAATAAATTGAAGAAACTTCATATTTTTTTGAAAGTATCCTAACGCTTTGAAGCCCGGTAAGTATAGATATATCGTGCTCTGGAGAGGGTCCTCCAAAAATAACTCCAATTTTTTTACTCATAAATATTAAGGATAGTGGTCAGGAAGATCATTCTCATACAAAACTATATCTTCTGGTTTCACTATTGAATTCAAATAACTGACTGCTTCATCTCTGTTTGTAAATATTTGATACCTTGTATTATTTTCTTGGAATCCAGTTTTTAATGCATTTTTATTTGTATTACCGATTATTAATGCCTCATCAACTACTTGACTTGCCTCACTAGCAAATGCATAGTTGATAGCGAATTGATCACTACCCAACTCAACCATCCCTGGAGTAACTAAAAATCTAAGGGATTCTTCATTCCCTAATTGTCCCAAAGTTTCAAGACTAAATTCAACTCCCATAGGATTTGAATTAAATGAGTTATCTATGATTGTATGTCCAAGATCACTTTCAAGAATATTTTGACGATGCTTAGATTTATCTAAAGTATCTAAATTATTTATGTACTCACGTATATCCAAGTCCAAAGCTAACATAACGCCAATTGATAATGAGATTGAAAGCTGTAGTAATTTTGGTCCATTTATTGACCCTAGATGATTATTCGCAACATAAATATCGTGCTTACCATCTTCATATTCAACACACACAGTAGCTTCTCTGCTTGTAATTGAACAGTCGTAAACATTTTTTTGATTTGTCCATAATCTTGCTTCAGTTAATAGCATTTCATCATCACCATTTATCACAACAGAACCTGCGAGTTCAACAATCTCGGATTTAGCATCTAAAATATTTTCCAATGATTTCATTCTTTCAAGGTGTACAGGTGCAATACCAGTAATCACTGATATATGAGGCCTTACCCAAGAACAGATTTCTCTGATTTCTCCATTTGAATATGTTCCCATTTCAATAATTGCAAGCTCCTGGTCATCTTGAAAATTTGCATTAATTGATTTAGCAATTCCAAGTCGATTGTTGTAACTTTCTGGAGTAACAAATACATTATTTGATAAACCTAGTATCTGAGCAAGTACATTTTTTGTTGTTGTTTTTGAATAAGATCCTGTGATTCCAATGACCGGTATTTGTGCAGAGTTTAATTTTTTTGAAGCATCATTAACAAAATGTCTTGATCTTTTCTTTTCGTAATTAAATAAAAGTCTTAAAGATTGATCATATATGAAATATGAAAACATATTTGCGGCTAATGCTAGTAAGTAACCGTAACCCAAAGTAAAAGAGGCAAGCGAGATTGAAATAACTAAAAAGAAATAAAGATAAGTAGCTCTTTTAAGTCTTTCAGTTTTCTCTACTTTGCTTGTACGTGGCTTAAATGATAAACCAATAGGAGTAATTAAGTTTATAGCGCTAATTAATATTGGAACATAAATTAAAAAGAGGGAAACAATACAAAGTATTAGGGTAATAAAAAAGATAAATCTATTTAATCCTCGTGACCTTACCCAACGAAAATAAAATTTGGAGACATAACTAGGTATATAGTGCTCTCTTTGTGCAATCCTCTCCCACCTGACAGAATTAATGCAAGTTGCAATGGTTATAAGGGCTAGCGTGAATATATAAACTAAATTCATCTTTTTATTATCTCAATTATTTTTTCTTTTGAGGAACTTAAACAAAAATGATTTTCTTTTGGAAGAATTGTTAAATCAGAATCTGGAATTATTTTATTGGCTGTAGTTCCATTTTGAGGAAGAACCGTCGTATCATACTCTCCATATACAAGATCAACATGAGTATCTATTTTTGGAAGAATTTGAACTAAATCATCATTAACTGCCATTACTAATGTATCTCTTAAATACTTGTTTGCGTTTTTATAATCTTCAGATCCATATTTTTTTTTAATCTTTTCAAGTTTTTCATCACTAATTAGATTTAATTTATGAATGAACTTATAAAATTTAAAAATTGAAATTGAGTCTTTAGTTTTATCTATTTTCACAAGCGGAGATGCGATTACGACTATTTTTTTATATTTTTTTAAGCGAGATAAATGTACTGCAATTCTACCTCCGTAAGAGTGACCCACAATTATTTCGACAGAATCTGGAATTATATCTATTAGATATTCAGCATAAGTTTTTGGGGAAAAACTTTTTTCAAATGGTACAGATTTTCCAAATCCAGGAATATCTAATGCAATGCTTTCAAATTCTCCTGAAATGTTTTTCCAGTTGCTGCTTTCTCCACCCCATCCGTGCAGAAAACAAATTTTTGGATTCTCTGAATTTACTTGGGAATAAGTTAAATTATCAGATAAAATTTTTGTAATCATTAGTTTAAGTATTCTCCAATTGTATCTATTGTTCTTATCTCTAAGCCCATAAGGTAAAGTAAAGCAATACCCCAATAAAGATAATACTTCTCATTCATTTGCAATCTATAGACATACAAAAATGTGAGAGTGAAAAGTACGACAATGGCATAAAATAAATAGAATGATCCAATATTCTCATTCAATGTATACGTATATGAAACAAGCAGAGATTGAATAATTAGTGAGCTTACTGAAATAAAAATTAAAATATTTCCTATTTTTTTGCTTTGGTAGTTTCTTAAGAAGTTCATCGATAACATAACTGTTCCACTTATTCCACAAATTGTAGCACTTAACGTACCTATTAAATTTAAGGTGCTTGTTTCCATTAAATCATTTTAATAGCTATTAAATTGAGTATTTATCCTATTTCAGTTACAGTAAAATCTATGCCTGGACAAAACATGAGTACAATCAAAAAAAATGTGCCTGCTGCATGGTATCCAACAATGGATTCCTTCATAGCAAAAGGGAAAAATGCTGAAATATGGGACAAAAATAACAATCGTTATTTAGATTTTGTTGGAGGATATGCTGTTTTAAATACTGGACATTTGAATCCACGAGTTGTTCAAAGAGTAAAAAAGCAATTGAATGATTACTCTCATTCTTGTTTTGCTTTTGCACCTCATGAAAATGCTGTTGAGTTGTGTGAAGAAATTAACAAAAGATACCCAATTAAAAAGAAAACTAAAACCTTTCTTGTAAATAGTGGTGCAGAAGCTGTTGAAAATGCAATCAAGATTGCTAGATATGCAACTGGCAAAGAAAAGATAATTGCATTTAAAGGAGGTTTTCATGGAAGAACTTATCTTGCGATGGGACTTACGGGTAAGGAGAAACCATACAAAGAAGGCTTTGGGCCATTTCCTAAATTTATAACACATGTTGATTACCCGTATCATTACAGAGACATATCAGATGAAAAAGTACTTAAGCAAATTGAAAATACACTATTAAAGAAACTTGATCCGAATAATGTCGCAGCTATTGTAATAGAAATCCAACTTGGCGAAGGTGGCTATATTCCAGCAACTGAAAAATTTCTAAAACAGCTAAGAAAAGTTGCTGAACAACATAACATTTTATTAATTTTTGATGAAGTTCAAACAGGGTTTGGGCGTACGGGAGAAATGTTTGGAGCAAACAAAATCAATGTTCAGCCAGATATGGTCACATTAGCAAAAGGTATAGGTGGAGGATTTCCACTTGCTGCAGTCGTTGGCAAAGCTGAAATAATGGATTCAGTTCATGATGCTGGAATAGGTAGTACATTTGGAGCATCCCCTATTTCTTGTGCAGCTGCTCTGGGTGTTCTAGATGTATTTGATAAAGATAGTCTTCTGGAAAAAGTGAATAAGCAAACAAAAATTATGGAAAAATCTTTAGGAAACATAAAAGAAAATTTTGATTTTGTTGGAGATGTAAGAGGTTATGGAATTATGAAAGGTGTTGAGATTGTAGAAAGTAAAGATAATAAAATACCTTCTAAGGATTTAGCTATGAGAATAATCAATAACTCAAAAAAGAATGGATTACTTTTAGTAAATTGTGGGAAAGAAGGAAATGTTATAAGATTTATGGGACCACTAACTACTCCTCTTACACAAATCAGAGAGGCAATGGAGATATTTAATCAGGCGTTGGAGAAAGTTTAATCGCTTTCTTGATGAGTTAGTTCGTGTAATTTATTTAAGGTATCAGAATCTTTAGCAGCTTTAGCCGGTGCTTTCATTAACCATGCTGATACCAAATCTAAAGATTCCAAGTCTCCAGAATCTTTAAAAAATTTCATATATCTAACTGCATCAATGACAACACCAGCACTGTTTGGGGAATCCCAGACTTCAAGTTGTACTTCAATGTTCAAGGGAACACCACCAAAAGATTCACCTTCTAAGCGTATAAACGCTTTTTTTCTATCCTCGAGCCATTCGACATAGTCTGATGGTCCGATTCTTACATTCTTTGGCTCCATCCCTTTTCCTTTATTTGCAACTGACGTCACTGATGATGTTTTACTTGTTCTTTTTGTTTCAAGTCGATCTTCCTCAAGCATATTTAGGAAATCCATATTTCCACCAACATTAAGTTGATAAGATCTTTTTAAATCCACTCCTCTATCAGAAAATAATTGTGCAAGAACTCTATGAACTATGGTTGCTCCAACTTGGCTCTTTATATCATCACCTATGAGAGGTACATTATTATCTTTGAATTTTTTGTACCATGATTTATCTCTTGCAATAAAAACAGGTATACAGTTAACAAAACCAACTTTTGCTTCTATTGCACAATCCGCGTAGAACTTAACTGCTTCATCTGAACCAACTGGAAGTAAGTTTACAAGAATCTCTGCACCTGATTCTTGTAATTCTTTAACAACATTTTCAGAGTCTTCAGTGGGGTCAATTATATCTTCCACAAATTTACCAATACCATCTAAGATTTTTCCTGGCTTGACTTCAACTCCTAGATTTGGAACATCTGAAAATTTAGTTGTATTGTTTGGTGATTCAAATATTGCTTCTGAGAGATCTTTCCCAACTTTCGTCTTATTTATATCGAATGCACTTACAACCTGGATGTCCGAAACATTGTATCCTCCAATAACGTCAGATATAAGCCCTGCTTCTTTGGAGTTATCATTATAAAACTCAAGACCCTGTACCAATGAACTTGCACAATTACCTATGCCTAAAATCGCTATTTTTATTTTCTTATCGGTCACCCGTTAACTTTAACTGATATGAGTTTTAACAAAAATGGACACTTTGAATTAGTTACTAAAAATGTAGTTATACCAACTTGCTGAATTGTATAAAATAGCAACTATAAAATAAAGAATGAATGATAATATTCCAACAATTTGTAAGATTTTTAAAAACTTTTCCACAGACAAAGATTACATGACAATAAAATAAACAATAAATAGTTATTATTTATATATGATAAAAAACTTATCTCCTTCAAGAGCTTCACAGTTCAAAACTTGCCCTAGGCAATTTAAGTATGCAAATATTGACAAAATAAAAGAACCGACCAATGAGGTTCAAGCAAAGGGAACTACTGTACATGAAGCTCTTGAGAAGTTATTCGATCTTCCACAAGATGAAAGAAGTTTAGAAAATCTGCATAATTTATTTAGGAAGGTGTGGACAGATGTTCGAAATAATGATGAGCATGTTCACTTATTTGATAATCAGGACCAAGAGAGAGATTGGGGTATTGATGGATTGAAACTTTTATCAAATTATTTTACTTTGGAAGATCCTACAAATTTTGAACCCCTAGAAAGAGAGCGATGGGTTAGAGGCGCAATAAAAGATTTAAATCTTCGTGGAATCTTAGATCGAATGGATAGAAATGACAAAGGTGAACTTATTATTGTCGATTACAAATCTGGAAAAGCACCTATTGCAAAATATAAAGAACCAAGGTTTTTTGCTTTAAAACTATATGCTTTACTAATTAAAGATGAAATTGGTGAAACACCTGCAGAGCTAAAACTTATATACTTACAAAATTCAACAATTCACTCTATGAAAGTTGATGATGAAATGTTAGAGAATGCAAGAACTGAAATTCTTGAAATATGGGAGAACATAAAAAAATCATTTGAAAATAATGACTTTCCAACAATTAAAAATACACTTTGTGATTGGTGTTATTACAAACCAATATGTCCAGAGTTTAATCCTGATTCTCCAAACACAGATGAATTAGAAGAGTGTAATAATACAATAAATGAAATAAATGAAACAATAGAAGCTGTAAATATGGTTGGTGGTTTAGAAAACCTGCCTGAAAATAGTCCTCTTAAAAATACTGATTTAGAAGAAATAAATAAAGAATTGGATGAACTTGAAAACAAAAGAAATAAGATTGTAAAAGAGATTGGGAATTTTTTACGGAAATAATCCTCTAGTTAATTTTGCAGCTGCAACTTTTTTAATTCCTTTAATTAGGGCAGCCGTTCTTAAATCTACCTGATTTTTCTCAGAAATTATCCATATTTCTTCAAATGCAGAAGTCAATACATCAATCAAACGTTCGTGTAGTTCCTTTTCTTTCCATAAATAATTTTGTGTATTTTGTACCCATTCAAAATAACTAGCTGTAACGCCACCGGCATTTGCAAGAATGTCCGGAATTATCATTACATTATTTTCTTTAAGAATTTTATCAGCACTGAGTGTCGTTGGAGAATTTGCTCCTTCGACAATTACTTTTGCTTTTATATTCTCAGCATTGTTAGATGTTATTACACCCCCAACTGCTGCAGGAATCAATATATCACAATCAAGTTCGAGAATATCATCATCTAGTTTGTCTGCTCCTTCAAATCCTCCTACAGATTTGTTCTTTGCAATATATTTAAATAGCTCAGGTATATTTATTCCATCTCTGTTGTAGATGGCGCCACCAAGATCATTTACAGCAATAACTTTGGCTCCTCTTTCAAAGGAATCTAATGCCGCATATCTTCCAACATTTCCAAAACCCTGAATTACTATTGATGAGTTTTTATACTCTTTACCTTCTTTTTCTAATGCTGCATTAGCTATTGCTACAGCGCCTCTACCTGTAGCTTCTCTTCTTGTTATTGATCCACCCAATGATGCTGGTTTACCGGTTACAATACCCGGTTGTGGTGATCCTACAAAATTACTATACGTATCCATTATCCAAGCCATAGTTTGTTCATCAGTTCCTAGATCAGGACCTGGTATATCCTTATCAACACCTATGACAGGTAGCAATTCAGCAGTGTATCTCCTTGTGACTCTTTGTTTTTCTGTTCGAGATAAAGGGTTAGGATCAATAGCCACCCCTCCTTTTGCTCCTCCGTAAGGTAAGCCAACAATAGCTGACTTCCATGACATTAGAATTGCGAGAGCTGTGACTTCACCCAAGTTAACATCCGCATCGTACCTAATTCCACCTTTAGTTGGTCCCATTGATAAGACATGTTGTACGCGAAAACCAACAACTGTTTCTACTTCATCATATTCATCTCGTCTAAATGGGAACGTTACAGTTAAAGCTCTTTGAGGTAATTTCAATCTTTCTCTGATGTTTGAATCCAAATTAATGAATTCCGACACTTCGTCATATTGCTTGATGACTTCTTTATACATATTTGATACAAATAAATCAGTATTAGTCATTACATTGCTATATTATTGCCAAACCATCTATAGGTCTAGGTATTTAAAATTTTTTGTCATACCAGTTTTCTATTGTATGTTTATGAAAAAAAATAATTTAGAAGATATTCTTAAATCAAGTGGGTTAGAAGCTATTGTCATATGTAATCAACATTCAGACAATTGTGGATGTCACGAAGATTATAGAAAAGCTGCATAGTTTAGGAGAAAAATGAGTAATAATTTAGACGAGATATTGTCTTTAACGAAAGAAATATCTTTTCAAGATAGCGAAGATATAGACATTACTGTCACAGAATATGGCGAAAAATTATCAGAAACAGATGATATTGAATTTTTATGGGTTGCAAGAAATACTTCAACTACTGTAAAAAATGCTTCATCAAATATCAAAAATTTCAATGATCAAAATATAGCTAATAATATAAATCAAAATGGTCCAGTCAGACTTGGAGATGAAGTTTTTGTTTTTAATAAATCATACAGCTGGAAGGTACACGATTTAAAAAAATTTATTCAATGGGTAGTTGAAAAGTCAAAAGATAACGACGACCTTGTTGATTCTCTATTAGCAATCATGGGACAAACATTTGTACCAAAGCTAAAAGGGTTGGATGCATTTTCAAATTCAAGGGATATTAATCCAGAAATGATTCGAGACACTTTTCTCTATAAAGAGTGGAGAGAGAAATCAGAATTAAAGGCAATCAATACAAATAATACTTCAGCTCCAAAATGGGCAAAAGAATTAGGTCATAAAGAAAGGAAAAAATGAATCAATTATACGAACTATCTAGACAATTTCCAGATGAATGGATAAAGGCTGCTCCAAAAGGAAAATTTGGCAATTACATTCCTCACTCAGTAATAACACAAAGATTATTGGAGGTATGTGGACCATTCAATTGGGAAGTTGTGGAGCTTATCAGACAAGAAAATAGTGGAAAAGTTGTAGGTTGTTTTGGTAAACTAACAACTCTCATCGATGGAAAATCAGTAACAATTACTTCAATTGGAGATGTAGAGCATGATCAAGGAAGCGATGGTATGAATGCTAAACATGCAGAATCTGATGCATTCAAAAGATGCGCTATGAAAGTTGGGTTGGGTTTACATCTTTGGGCTGGTGAAGAATATTATCTAGATAAAAAACTTAGCGAGGCTGAGGGTAAAAAGAATATAAAATTACAGTCTGCTTAATTAACCATATTTCCATTTTTAGATTGAATATACATCGTTAAAGGGCCGTCATTGACAAGAGAAACTTCCATTAATGCACCGAATGAACCTTCTTTTACTTTTAAATAATTGGAAAATTCAGTTTTAACATCTTCAATCATTTGTTTTGCTATTTCAGGATCTTCAGAATTTACAAAAGATGGCCTATTACCTTTGGAAATATCTCCATTTAATGTAAATTGACTCACTAGTAATATTTCACCAGAAACATCGATAATTGACTTATTCATTTTTCCCTCTTCATCTGCAAAAATTCTAAGTTTTAGAATTTTTTTTGTTAATGTTTCAATATCTTCAAAGGTATCTCCTTTTTCAATACCCCATAAAAGCAATAATCCATGATCGATTTTAGATATGACATTTTTATCAACATTTACAGAAGCAGATTTAACTCTTTGTAAAACAACTTTCATAATATTCTATGATAATTATATGGGATTAGATAAAAAAACGATTGCAATGGCAAAAGAGCCAAATTATGCAACTTTAACGACACTTTTTAAAAGTGGTGCTCCTCAGACACATGTTATGTGGGTTGATACAGACGGTGAAAATATATTAATAAACACAGAAATTCATCGGAGAAAATATTTAAATGTAAAAGATGATCCAAGAGTGAATGTTATGATCTGGAAACATGATAATGAGTTTAAATTTGTTGAAATTAGAGGTGTCGTAGTTGGTGAAATTACAGGTGATGAAGCTTTAAAAAATATTAACGATCTGTCACATAAGTATTGGGATAAACCTTACCCATTTGAAATTCAATCTGAAAGGATAGTTTTAAAAATAAAAGCTGAAAGAGAATTCTTTTTTAATCTTAAAGATCAAGATTTTGAAGGTTTATCATAATTATAAAAACCCTCTCCTGTTTTTACCCCTAATTTCCCATCTTTAACTTTTTCTTCTAGAAACTTTTTAGGCTTATCTTTTGGATTTTTTGTCTCATTGTAAATTTTAAGTTTTGAATAATAACTAATATCTAAGCCTGAGTAATCAGTTAATTCAAACGGACCTAAGGGATGATTTAAACCCTTTTTAATGGCTAAGTCTATGTCTTTGAAGTCGGCAATTCCTTCATCATATAGTTCATAAGCTTCATCAACTAAAGCGCCTAGCATTCTGTTTACGATAAAACCTGGCGTTTCTTTATTTAAAGTTATAACTGTTCTTCCCATCAAATTGCCAAGTTCTTTTGTCCTGTCAACTACTTCTTTTTTTGTAGATTCTGGGAATGAAATTTCAATAAGATCCATTCTTAACGGAGGGTAAAAGAAATGCATATTTAGAAATCTTTCTGGATATTTACAATGTTGCGCAATTTCTGATGCAGCTATGAATGAACTATTTGTTGCGAGAACAACATTTTCATCAAGAATGTTAGAAATAATTTCAAAGATATCTTTTTTTACATCAAATCTTTCAACAACAGCTTCAATTACGAATGTTTTATCCTTTACAACAGTTTCAAGTGAATCATAGACTTTAAGATTTTTATTTAAATTATCTAAGCTTTCCTTTTGAATTAAGTCTTTTGAAACTAAGTTTTCTATATTTTGTTTTGTAAATATTAATTTGTTATCGAGATATTCTTTATTGTTATCAAAAATACTAGTTTCATGACCAGACATTGCCGATAACGCAGCAATCTGGCTTCCCATTTGTCCCCCACCAATAACAGCAACTTTTTCCATAATTATCTATGTTTATTAATTTCTCTTTTCGCAATTGATCTCAAATGAACTTCATCAGGTCCATCTGCAATTCTTAATACGCGAGCACCAGCAGACATTCTTGCCAACGGCGTGTCTTGGGAGAGCCCCATTGCACCATGAGTTTGTATAGCCTTATCAATTACATAGGAAGCTGCTTCAACAACAGATACTTTTATAGATGAAATTTCAATTTTTGCTTCTTCTTTACCAACAGTATCAATAAGCCAAGCAGTTTTTAATGTTAGTAGCCTTGCTTCTTCAATTTTTATTCTTGAACGAGCAATCCAATCTTGAATAACGCCCTGTTCAGCCAATTTTTGACCAAATGTTTCTCTTTCAAGTGAGCGATCAATCATAAGAGATAACGCTCTCTCTGCCATTCCTATAGCCCTCATGCAATGGTGTATTCTTCCAGGTCCAAGTCTTGCTTGAGCTATTTTAAATCCCATTCCTTCTCCCCCAATGATGTTGGATTTTGGAACAACAACATTTTCAAATAAAAGCTCTGGGTGTCCTGTGTATCCATCGTCATATCCAAATACTTGCATTGGTCTGATTATTGAAAGTCCTTCGCTATCCATAGGTACTAATACCTGACTTTGCCTTTGATATGGAGGGCTATCAGGGTTAGTAACACCCATAAAAATACATATTTTTGCATTTGGATTTATAGCATTTGAAGTCCACCACTTTCGACCATTGATGACATAATTATCTCCGTCACTGACAATTGAACTTCCTATATTGGTAGCATCAGAGGAAGCCACATTTGGTTCTGTCATTGCAAAGCATGATCTTATTTCTCCTTCAAGAAGTGGTTCAAGCCATTGTTTTTTTTGTTCTGATGTTCCAAACTCAGCTAAAATTTCCATATTTCCTGTATCAGGTGCAGAACAATTAAATACCTCTGGAGCCCACCAATTATGACCGGTTATCTCAGCCAATGGTGCATAATCAACATTTGATAATCCATATCCATATTCGTTATCAGGGAGAAATAAATTCCATAAATTTTCCTTTTTAGCTTTTGATTTGAGTTCACTTAGGATTTCTGGAATATGCAATGGATCACCAGAGTCAATAATTGCATTCTCGTAATGGTCTTCATTGGGATAAATATGATCTACGAAAAAAGTTTTTAGCTTATCCTGTAATTCAAGTGATTCATTAGAAAAATTAAAATCCATCATTCTTATTGTATCAATTTAAACAACTGAACCAAAAAACTTTCATTAATATGTTCTTAAATGGACTTTTTTAGTGAAAAACTTAAAAAATATATCTCTTCAGTTATAAACATTTCAGAAGATTTTAACTTTGAACAGTTTAAAGTAGGAAGATCAAATATTACATTCAAAATTTTTGATGATGCAAACTCATTTGTATTGAGAAGACCTCCATTTGGACTTAAGTTAGAATCTGCACACAATATGGGCAGGGAATACAAAATATTAAAAGTTCTAAGTGAAAATGGCTTAAGGGTCCCAAAACCTATGTATTTATACAATAAGAAAGAATTATCCGTAGATGATTTTTATATTATGGAATTTATTGAGGGTGAGACAATAGCAAATAACCAAATAGCTGATGAATTTAATGAAATTCAAAAAAATACAATTACTAAATCATTTATTAAAGCTCTTTCTGAAATACACAATTTTGACGTGATAAGTTCAGAATTAAATGATTTAGGAAAACATGAGGACTATGTTGAGCGTCAAATAAATAGATGGAATAAACAATTTCAATCTCAAAAAGTTAGAGAAATAAAAGAATTAGAAATTGCTACAAAATTATTACTAGATAATATTCCCTCTCAACAAACTGTTGGAATAGTTCATGGAGATTACAGATTAGATAATGTACGAGTAAAGGATAATCAAGTAGCTGCCGTTCTTGATTGGGAACTTTGTACTCTAGGAGATCCACTTGCAGATATGGGTACAGTAATAGCATCTTGGAATACAAAACAGGAGAAAGACTCACCTTTTATTTATTCTCCTACCCTATCTGAAGGATTTCCAACACGTAAGGATGTAATAGAGTTGTATTTAAATAATTCAGATTTAGATTTAAGTGATATTGAATTTTACGCAAGATTATCTTTTTGGAAACATGCAATGATAATGGAAGGAGTTTATATCAGGTATTCAATGGGATCGTATGGAAAAACAAATGAAAATGAAATAGAATCATTTAAGAACAGTACAATAAAGTTTGCAAACAAAGCTGCAAATGAAAATTTATTAGAGGAGATAATATGACGATTGTACCTGCAGAAGAAATGGAAAAATATATCGGTCAGGAAGTTGGTGTTTCAGACTGGTTTGAAATAAATCAAGAAAGAATTAATCAGTTTGCTGAAGGTACTAACGATCATCAATTTATTCATGTTGATGAAGAAATGGCTAAAAGTACTCCATGGGGATCTACAATAGCTCATGGATTCTTGACGTTGAGTATGGTGACTTTCTTATCTGTCGACAAAACTGTTATGCCAGAAAATATACAAATGGCAATAAATTATGGTCTTGATAAGGTTCGTTTCATGGAAGCTGTGCCTGTAAATAGTAAAATAAGAGGAAGATTTGTTTTGTCAGATGTTCAGTACAAAAAAGCTGGTAGATGGTTAGTAAAACATACTGCTACAATTGAAATTGAAGGTAAAGATAAACCAGCAGCAATTGCTGAGCCTTTAACTTTATTTATAGTTACAGAATAAAAGAAAGAATAATAAAAATGAGAGAAGCAGTAATTGTATCAGCAGCAAGAACACCTATAGGAAAAGCTTATCGCGGAGCTTATAACAAAACAGACGCTCCAACATTAGGTTCTTATTCAATTAAAGAAGCAGTCGAAAGAGCAAAAGTTGATCCTAATGAGATTGAAGATGTCATTATGGGATGTGCTCAACAACAAGGGTCGCAAGCATTAAACATTGGAAGACTGAGTGGAATTGCAGCAGGATTACCTATTACAGTCCCGGGAATGACTATAGATAGACAATGTTCTTCCGGCCTGATGGCCATCGCTACCGGTGCGAAACAAATAATGACAGACAATATGAATGTTGTTGTTGCTGGCGGTGTTGAATCTATATCATTAGTTCAAACTGCTGAATTGAGATTTGCTCCAGACCCAAATGTTGTAAAACTTGCCGATAACGCTTACATGCCCATGATTGAAACTGCTGATTTTGTTGCTGAAAAATATAATATTTCGAGGGAATATCAAGATGAATATTCCCTACAAAGTCAACAAAGAACTGCAGCAGCTCAAGAAAGTAACAAGTTTGATGATGAGATTATTTCAACAACTACAACGAAGAGTGTCAAAAATAAAGAAACTGGTGAAGTTTCTGACCAAGAGGTTGAATTAACAAAAGATGAGGGAAATAGACCAGAGACAAATTTAGACGGTTTATCTTCACTTCCTCCGGTTTACGGAGAAGGAAAGTTTATCACAGCTGGCAATGCCTCTCAATTATCAGATGGCTCAGCTTCAGTTGTCCTAATGGAAGCTAGCGAAGCAGAAAAAAGAAGCCTAGAACCACTTGGATATTACAGAGGTATGACTGTATCAGCATTAGCACCAGAGGAAATGGGAATAGGTCCTGTGTATGCGGTTCCAGATTTATTGAATAAATTCAATTTGAAAATTGAAGATATAGACCTTTGGGAGCTAAATGAAGCGTTTGCTGTTCAAACTTTATACTGTAGAGACGAACTTGGTATCGATAACAGTATTTACAATGTCAATGGCGGCTCAATCTCAATAGGCCATCCATATGGAATGACTGGTGCAAGAATGACAATGCACGCATTAATGGAAGGTAAGAGAAGAAACGCAAAATTCGTTGTTGTAACTATGTGTGTTGGCGGTGGCATGGGTGCAGCAGGGTTATTTGAAGTTATTTAAATTATAAATTTCTAACTAGATTTTAAATCACAATCTTACAATTTATAATGATGTATGATCAAAATTCGTACAAAACAAGATTATATTAACTCTCTGAAAAATAGAGATCTAACTATCTATCTCATGGGTGAACTAGTAAAAGATCCTCTCACTCATCCAATTATCAAACCAAGTATTGAAGCTATGGCTGAAACTTATGCATTAGCAGATAGAGACCCTGATTTGGCTACAACTATTTCACCTTATACAAATGAGCCAATTAATCGATTTTTACATATTGCGAACAGCAGTGAAGATTTATTTATGCAAAATGAAATGCAAAGGAAACTTGGTCAGTTAACTGGTACGTGTTTCCAAAGATGTGTGGGAATGGATGCATTCAATGCCCTCCATTCAGTGACATATGAGATTGATGAAAAATATAAGACAAATTACCATGACAAATTTATCAATTTTTTAACAAAAATGCATGAGGGTAATTTTGTGATTGGTGGAGCTATGACTGATGTTAAAGGTGATAGATCAAAACCTCCTCACCAACAAGCGGATCAAGATTTATATTTGAGAGTTGTTAATAGAGATGATAATGGTGTTTATGTCTCAGGAGCTAAAGCTCATCAAACAGGATGTATAAATTCTCATTGGATGGTTGTTATGCCAACTTTAAGGCTTACTGAAAATGATAAAGACTATGCAATTGTAGGAGCGTTGCCTATTGAGACAGAAGGTATTACATACATCTATGGACGACAATCCTGTGACACCAGAAGTATGGAGCCAGGTGAATATGATGTTGGAAATAAATATTTTGCTGGTCAAGAAGCAATGGTTATTTTTGATAATGTGTTCATTCCAAACGAATTTATATTTATGAATGGTGAATATGATTTTGCTGCAATGCTTGTCGAAAGATTTACATGTTATCATCGAAGGTCCTATGTATGTAAATCAGGTGTTGGGGATGTAATGATAGGGGCGGCAGCAAGTATTGCCGAATATAACGGTGTTGAAGATAAATCACATATTAAAGAAAAATTGATTGAAATGAATAAATTAAATGAAACTATTTATGCGACGGGAATTGCTTCATCTTTGCAAGGAAAAAAAACAAAGAGTGGAAATTATATAAATGACGATTTATTAGCAAATGTCTGCAAACAGCATGTTACAAAAGAAACTTATGAGATAGGAAGGTTGGCACAAGATTTAGCTGGTGGACTAGTTGCATCCATGCCTTCAGGTATTGACATAAATGAAAGTGAGATGTCACCAAACTTATTGAAATACTTGAAAGGCAAAGAAGATGTAAATACCGAAGATCGTGTAAGCATGTTACGGCTTATTGAAAATATGACATTAGGAAGAAATGCTGTTGCCTATTTAACTGAATCAATGCATGGTGCTGGATCACCACAAGCTCAAAGAATACAAATTTCTAGAAAAGTAGATATTGAAGAAAAGAAAAACTTTGCAAAGAAACTCTCTGGAATAATCGAAAGAGAAGATTGATGAAAGCTGTTGTTTGTACAAAAATAGGTGATCCTAATCTACTTGAGATAAAAGATATTGAAACACCAAAGCCAAGTAAAAATGAAGTACTAGTAAAAGTACAAGCAGCAGGTGTGAATTTTCCAGATGCTTTAATGGTTCAAGGTAAATATCAAATAGTAATGGACCCACCTTTTACCCCTGGTAATGAAGTTTGTGGATATGTTGAAGAAACTGGAGATGATGTTGATCTTAAGATTGGGACCAAAGTAATAGCTTTGCCGCCAATAGGAGGTTTTTCTGAATATGTTTCTGTAGATAAGAATCTTGTTATACCTGTATCAGAAAAAGTCGATTCAATGGCTGGGGCAAGCTTGCCTATAAATTATGGAACTTGTTATTACGCACTCAAAAGAAGAGCAAATATTCAAAAGAATGAGTCTCTTCTTGTTCTTGGTGCGTCAGGGGGTATAGGGACGGCAACGATACAATTAGCGAAAATAATGGGAGTCAAAACTATATGTGCAGTTGGCAGTGATGAAAAAGCAGAATATGTTAAGTCATTGGGGGCAGATGAAATTATTAGATATGATCAAGTTGAACTGAAGGAAACAGTAAAAGAACTTACTGATGGAAAAGGAGTAGATGTTGTTATGGATCCTGTTGGAGGAGATGTAACAGAACAAGCATTGAGAGCAACAGCATGGAATGGAAGGTTGCTTGTAATAGGTTTTACAGATGGCAACATACCAAAAATTCCATTAAATTTAACTCTTGTTAAGGGAGTCTCAATAGTTGGAGTTTGGTGGGGAAGATGGACTACAACCTCTCCTGAAGAGACAGCTGAAGACTTTAAAGAATTAATTGAATTTATTGAAAAGGATGAACTAGTGATACAACCAAAAAATATTCATCCAATAGAAGAGACTTCTTTAGCACTTGAAAAGTTTCTATCTAGAAAAAATATTGGGAAAACAGTAATCAGTTTTTAATTATTTTTTAGACGATTCGAAATACGGATTATTTCCTGAAGCGTGATCAGTTGCATCAATAATATTTCCTATTTCAGGTACAGCATCTCGTAAAGCTGTTTCTATTCCTTGAGTAAGTGTTACTTGAGCCATTCCACATCCTTGACAGCCCCCACCAAGTCTAAGATAAATATCTTGACCTTCAATACCAACTAAAGATGCCTTTCCTCCATGAGATGCTATTGCTGGATTAATTTGGCTTTCAAGAACTGTTTGTACCTTCTCTGCAAGTTCACCAGTAAGTTCAGGTAAATCTTCAGGGTTACCTACCATTGAAGGACTTGGAGTATTTGGGTTGTCCATTGTGAGTCCTGGTGCATTTGGATCATCTGATATTTCTAATTCTGCACCATTAAAGTTATCAACATCTTTACTGGCTATAATTACAGATAAATCACCAAAATCAAGTCGTTTATCATCTGGTCTAGCCTGTTCAAGATCTAAAAAACTAAGATCATATGTATATTGATTTCCTTGTACACCGTCAATCTGTAAGAATAGAGCATAATCTTTATCTCCAGGTTCTTGTTCTTTTAACTCAAGAATCTTACTAACAGCACTGTCTCCAATATTGAATTTAAACTCATCAGTCATATACTTAATATTAGTAAGCTCAAGATATGTGTAAATAAATATGAATAAACTATTGTTAGTAATCCCAGAAAATAGCTATAAATCCAATGATTTTGTACTAACTACAGAAAGATTAGGTATCGATTTTTTGGTAATTACAGACAGCGATCAAGTATCAAGTCAATTTGGTGATACTGTAATTATTCAAAATTTCAATGAAAAAATTAGTGATGAAACATTACTCAAACTTAAGAAAATAACTCACGTACTCCCGGTTGATCATAGTGCATTAAAATTTGCGGGCTATTTAGTTGATTTATTAGATGCAAAAGGAAACAAATTGTTTGCGATAGAGCATTCAATGAATAAATTTAACTCAAGAAATACTTTTAATTCAATATCTAATTTACAAGCAAAGAATATGATTATAAAAAATCTCAAAGATATTGAAGTGTTTGTAGAAAAAAATGGTACATCAGTTTTAAAACCAAACTTTGGGTCAGCAAGCAAAAGTGTTTTAAAAATAGATAATTTTAATAAAAACAAAGACTACATCATAGATTTAATGAACGATTGTGAAGATCAGGAAATGGTTATAGAGCAATATATAGATGGAAAAGAATATGCGTTAGAAGGTAATTTAATAAACTCTAATTTAAATAAAATAACAATTTTCGATAAGCCAATTGAATACAAAGAACCTTACTTTGAAGAATCAATCTATATAACCCCAAGTGAACTATCTGAAAAATTACAAAATGAAATAGTTGAAATGATTGATAGTGCTTGTAAAAAAATTGGTCTTGAGAATGGGCCCGTACATGTTGAATTTAAGATAAGTAATGGAAATATTTTCATTATTGAAATTAATCCAAGAATGATAGGTGGTCTCTGTTCAAAATGTTTAAGTTTTGGTTTGTTTAAAGTATCTCTTGAAGAAATAACATTACATGCCTTTTTATATGATGAATTAAAACCTGTTGAACTCCTTAGTAATTATGTTGGTGTACTCATGCTTCCAACTCCTCAAACTGGAAAATTTGTTTCAATTAATCAAGATGAATTGGAAAACATTGATAATGTATCGGCAGTTGAAATAACTGTTTTTGAGAACTCAGATTTGTTGAAACCACCATTTGGTGATAAATATTTAGGTTTTGTGTTTTCGCAAGCAAATGAAAAAGCTTTAGTTTTGAATGCATTAAAAAATGCAATGAATACTTCAATGCCGATTATTAAATAATTTATGATAATCTTCAAGTGAAAATGAAAAATGCACTTATAGTAAACGGTGGTCTTAATACTACAAAAAGAGACCAACTAGATAATTATGATCTTATAGTTGCTGTAGATTCAGGAACAGAACAAGCTTACAAATTATTTTTAAAGCCAGATTTAATTATTGGTGATCTTGATTCGATAGATGAGAAAACAATTAAAAGAGCAGAAAAAGATGAAGTTCAAATTTTAAAATATGAAACTAATAAAAATGAAACAGATTTTGAGCTTGCTTTAAAACATGTACTGGATGAAGAAATTAAAGATATAACAATTATTGGTGGAGAATACGGCGAAATTGACCATTTGTTTAGTGTTTTAACTGTAATTATTAGCTTTCAAGAAGATCAAAAAATTTTGTGGATACATAAGGATCAGACAGTACTTATTCCTAATACAAAAAAAATCGCAATTGGAAATAATGTTGAATTTAGTATCCTTCCATTTACAAATTTGAAAAATTTAAGTATATCTGGAGCGCAATGGAACCTTAATAATGAAAATATTGAATTTGGTAAATCTCTCACTCTAAGAAATATATCAATCGATAATGATATCGAAGTTTCGGTTGAAGATGGAAAGTTCTGCTTAATTTATAACAATTAAGATCTTGGCAAATCTTTCCAAGCTTTATCTTTATCTAATTTTGGTTCGCTTGGAAGACCTAAAACTCTTTCTGCAATAATGTTTCTCATGATTTCTGATGTGCCGCCTTCAATAGAGTTGGCTCGAGATCTTAAAAATAAACTTTGTGTATCGGTAAAACCATAAGAATCATTATCAAAATTTAATTCCGGTTGAGATAGCTCATATCCTCTTGGAAATAATAATCCATCATTTCCTAACATCTCCATACCAAAAGCATAAGATGCTTTATTTATTTCAGCTTCATGAAGTTTGCTTGTCGAACCCTCTGGACCAGGTGTTCCTTTTTCTCTAAGTTCAGATGCTCTCAAATTAGTTAACCTTACAGCTTCTTGTTGTATCCATAATTCCATAAGTTTATCTTTAGTAACAGGATCATCTAGTTCGCGATCTTTCCATAATTGAACTAAATGTCCTGGTGCACCACTTCCTCTAGGTCTTACATTACCTCCAATAGCAACTCTTTCATTCATTAAAATTGCTAGAGAGACTCGCCATCCATCGCCTACTTCTCCAAGAACATTCTCTTTAGGAATTTTTACATCCGTAAAATAAACTTCGTTAAATTCTGCCTCACCAGTTATTTGTCTTAAAGGTCTTACTTCGACACCTTCAGATTCCATATCAACGATAAAAAATGTTAATCCTCTGTGTTTTGGTACATCTGGGTCAGTTCTTGTAACAAGTAATCCCCATTTCGAAAGATGCCCAAGAGTAGTCCAAACTTTTTGTCCATTCACAATATAACCATCTCCATCATCAACAGCTTTGGTTGAAAGGCTTGCTAGATCTGAACCAGAACCAGGTTCAGAAAATAATTGGCACCAAATTTCCTCAGCAGTAAACATTGGCTTCAAGTATTTATCAATCTGATCTTTTGTTCCATATTCGACAATAGTCGGTGCTCCCATTCCAATTCCTAAGAGATTTGCTATTCTGTTATTTGTTGAAATACCTTCTTTTCTTAAAGTGTCATTTACTAACAGCTGAAACTTAGGATTCACATTTAAACCGCCAGATCCCTCTGGAAAATGTACCCAAGCAAGTCCTAAATCAAATTGTTTTGCCCAGAAGTCAGTCTTAGAATCATTATCTTTTCTGAATGATATGAGTTCATCAAGTTTTTCACGTACTAAAACTTCTGGATTACTAATATCTGTTTTTGTATCTGACAAAGTTATTCTCCTTGTTTCATAGCTTCAGTAAATAATGGTAATTCATCAGCTAAACTAGTCGGGTATATTGAATTGGATAAATCCCTAATTTTTTCAATATTTTCAAAAATATCTTCAGCACTTGCCTCAGGATTAAAGTAACCAACATCAGTTGATATACCTACTCTTGAAAATCTTCCTCCCCCAGCTGAAAAAATCTCATGGGTAATGTCACATTGCTCAGAGGCTAAAAATACAACAAGAGGAGTTATATTATCAACCGTTAACATATTTGCCATATCCTCACCAAATAAAGACTCTGTCATTCTTGTTGCTGCATTTGGAGCAATGACATTTGCTTTTATGTTATATTTTGCACCTTCAATAGCAAGAACATTGGTAAGTCCAACAATTCCCATTTTTGCTGCGCCATAATTTAATTGACCAAAGTTACCAAAAAGGCCAGAGGGTGAAGAAACGTTTACAAACCTACCAAAGCCTTGTTCTTTCATCTGAACAAAAGCTGGTTGGCAAACAAAGAACGTACCTTTTAAATGAACGTCGATAATTGCATTAAGGTCCTCTTCTTCCATTTTTGCAAAACTTTTATCTCTTAGTATCCCAGCATTGTTTACAACTGCATGGATACCACCAAACTCGCTTAAAGCAGATTGAATTATTGATTCGCCTCCGCTTTTTGTTGCTACTGAGTCATAATTTGGGACTGCACTACCTCCATTATCTATGATTTCTTTTACAACAATATCAGCAGGTGTATTTTCTGAGCCTTCGCCACTTACTGAACCTCCAATATCATTTACAACAACATTTGCACCCCTATTTGCAAATTCGAGTGCATATGCTTTTCCGAGTCCATTCCCTGCACCAGTAACAACAACTGTTTTGTTTTCGAAACTTACATTACCCATCTTTAGACCTCCTCATACATGGATTCAATTTCATCATTATATCTTTCAGTTACAACATGTCTTTTCAATTTAAGAGATGGTGTTAACTCTCCACTACTGTCAGTCCATTCATTTGACAGTAGAGTAAATTTTTTAATTTGTTGTACATTTGCAACCTTACTATTTGATTGATCAACGTGATCTTGTATAGCTGATAACACTTTTTCATTTTTTGACATAGTCTCAATGTTGTAATCGACTCCATTTTCATTAGCCCATTTTTCAGCACCACCATCGCCATCAAGAACAATTAGAGCACTCAAAAATTTCTTTCCGTCACCTACCATGCAAATTTGGCCTATCAACTCATGTGTCTTAATTAGATTTTCTAATTCAACAGGTGCGATGTTTTTGCCACCAGAAGTTATAATAATTTCTTTTTTTCTTCCAATTATTTTTGCAAAACCATTTTCATCAATCTCGGCTAAATCTCCTGTGTGAAGCCATCCATCATTATCAAATGCAGCTTTTGTTTCCTCTTCTGATTTATAGTATCCTTTTGCAACATGCTTACCTTTGATACACAACTCACCATCCTCTAGAACTTTTATTTCTGTACCCATAATCGGCATACCAACTTTACCAATTGGATTCATTACATCTGGAATAGGTAAATCATTAGCTTTCATTATGTTTTGGAAGTAATTATTTGCAAAATTTGGAACACAAAATGTTGCAGGTCCTGTATCTTCTGTCATGCCATATACTTCTGCGACATCAATATGAATTGCATGGAACCATTTTTGAACATCTGGATTCATGGGTGCTGCGGCAGTAATAAATACCTCAGAATTATCAAGACCCAGTCCAACTTTAAATGATCGTTCAAAAACAAGCTTGTTAAATATTGCATCTTTAATTCTTATTCCTAGGGGTGGTGTCTCTCCTCTTTGCTCATATTCAACTCTTTCTAATCCATTATCAATGGCTCTTAAAGCCAAATCTTTTTTATCAGATTCGTTTATTTTATTAATCAAACCTGATTGAAATCTTTCCCAAACCCGAGGAACTGCGAAAAAGAGAGTTGGTTTAATAGTTGGTAAGGCTGTAGCCATGTCCTCAAGAACTGGGACTGGAAATAATTGACCTTTTCTAAAAATTGATTGATAATGATCTGTTAATCTTGCTGCAATGTGGGCCATAGGTAAGTAAGAGACAATTCTGGGATTAGTTCCTAAACTCACTGATTGTTCTATCAAGCTTTGAAGAGTAAACAATATATTCTCATGGGTAAGCATCACGCCCTTAGGATTTCCAGTAGTACCTGATGTAAAAATTAAACATGCAAGTGAATCTGGTTTTACAGAGTCCATTCTTGCCTCTAATTCTGATTTACTCTCTGCATTAATTTTTTTACCTTTTTCAATAAGGTCTTGATAACTTAATACGTAATCTAAATCTTTATATTGATCAAAATCTTCAATCATTATGATGTACTTCATGTCTGGACAGTTATCTTTTGCTTTATTGACTTCAGTAAAAAGCTCTCCATCGCCAACAAAAGCTACTTTTGCTTCAAGTAGATTAGAAATGTATTCGATTTGTCCTGATTTAAGTTGTTTATATATTGTTGAGGGAACTGCACCTGCATGCATGATTCCAAGATCTGAAATAAAATGCTCTTTTACATTATTTGCAACAATAAAAGCATTATCCTCAGCTTGGATGCCAATATCAATAAGTCCTGAAGCAAGATTGTGAACTGTTTCTTGATATTCTGACCAAGAAGTAGAATCCCATCCTGTATATTCATTATTGATTGGGGTATTTAAAGCAGGGTAATCAGGTGCCTCCTCTGCATTAGTGTTTAAATAATCAATAATTGTTTTACCTTCAACAATACTCATAACTGATTTTTCTTGGTTTTTTAGGAATTCTTGTATTTTGCTCATTTAATCTCCACTCTCTTAGAACAATTTTAATGTCCAAAGTCAAAATTCTCTAATCCATTGTTTAAAATTGTTCTGAAATCTTTGCCCAATTCCCATCTAAATCATAAGACTCTAAAGTACACATGATATTTAGTACATGAAATGGTAAAAATAGGTCATCCTCAGATACATTATTTTCTTTTATAGAATTTACCATTTCAACAACACCTAAGCCTCTGTAGTAATTATTTTCACTGTCTTTTGACGAATATATATTTTCCCATTGGTAAGTTTCTTTATTAAAAATAGAAATTTCACCATCGTAGTTATTTGGATCTGCAAATTTTAAAGATGAGTTTTCCCCATATATTTCCAATTTTCCATCATATGGTTTCCATATATCAAAACTAACCTGGAAGTCGACAACAACTCCAGATTTGAATTTCAATAATGAAACATAATGGGTATCAACCTCTACTTCGATTTCTTCATATTTTACTTCTGGATTGTCTACAAGACGCTTATTGAAATTCTTCTCTGAGTAAGAGCTAACTTGAGTTACAGGGCCAAGTAATTTAACTAATGAAGTTAAATAATACGGTCCCATATCAAATAAAGGCCCTCCCCCTTTCTTATAATAAAATTCAGGATTAGGATGCCACCCCTCCACACCATGAGTGATAAAACTAGCTGACCCGCCAATAATTTTTCCAATCTGTTTGGAATTTAGAAACTCAGTCCCTTTTTTGAATGCTGGTCCAAGATATGTGTCAGGGGCAGCAAATAAGTAAACATTATTTTCTTTCATTGTTGTATATAGTATTTTTCCTTCATCTATTGATAAAGAGACGGGTTTTTCAGAAAAGACGTGTTTTCCATTTTCAAGAGATTTCATTGAAATCTCAAAATGAGAGGATGGGGGTGTAAGATTTACAATAATATCAATATCATTATTAACAAATATCTCCTCGACAGATAACATATCAATTTTGTGTTTTTTAGAGAATACTTCTGACTTGTTTGAATCTAAATCTGCACAAGCGACAACTTTTAAAATTTCTTGGTTCTTGTTCAAACCAATCATATATTGATCTGAAATTGCACCGCATCCAATTATTCCTATGTTCATATTATTTTGTAGCCCAGTTGATTCCTTGGGTAATTAATTTAACAACATTTAAATTTTCAAAATCTTTTAAGTAATGACCTATAGAACAATGAAATACTTTTCCTTTTCCCCATTTTTTTGTGTATGCAATTGGCATTTCTACACCATCAATCCAATCATGATATTTTTTATTAAATTTTGTTGATGCAATTATATTTATTGATGGATCAATATGTAAAAAATATTGCTCGGAGTGAACACTAAAATTATCAATTCCATCAACACTTTGATGATCTTTATCAATAATGGCCACCTCATAATCAACAAAATTGCCTGGATGGCAAACGAATTGGCTCCCAACGAGAAACTGATAGTTTGTGTTATCTCGAAAAGCATCTGTCATTCCGCCATGCCAGCCAGCTAATCCCACTCCAGAGCTTATAGCTTCTTGCAAGTTTCCAATTTTTGAGTCTTTAATCTCCCAATTGTCATCATCTATATTTCCCATTGTCCATACTGGTAATATGACATCATATTTTTTTAAATATTTTAAATCACTCATAACATCTAAACTTTCAACTAAATCACTTTCAATATCAAATTTTTTTATTTCTTGGATAATAAATTTTGAGGTTTCTATTGGCTCATGACCGCCCCATCCTCCAGCAATAAATAATGCTTTCTTACTCATCCTTTTATTGATCCAGCAGTAAGACCACCCGTTATTTGTTTTTGAAAAAACAAAAATAGAACAGCAATTGGGGTTGCAGCTATTACAGATGCAGCAGCAATACTTCCCCATTCATTACTAAAGTCGTCCATAAATACCACATTTATGCCCAGGGCTACCGTATACAAATTAGGATCTTTTAAAAATACTGCAGCAAGAATATAGTCTGAGTAAATTCCAATAAAGGTAATGACAAATAGTACAACAATTATTGGCCTTGCCAGAGGAGCAACAATTCTAAAAAATATTTGTGAATCATTTGCACCATCCACTTTAGCTGCTTCATCTAAAGAAGTTGGAATAGTATCCATAAACCCTTTTATTAACCAGGAATTAAAACCAATCGATCCTCCTAAATAAACACAAATTAGACCAAAGTGTGTTCCCAGACCCATAAATGGAGCTACATCACTTATTTGAAAAAATAATAGATAGATAGCAACAAATGCAAGGAAAGCAGGAAACATTTGAATTAAAACTAATGTAATCAAACCTACTCTTCTACCTCTGAATTTTAATCTTGCGAATGCATACCCTGCCAATGTCCCTAATAGAACATTAAATAACCCAGCAATACTTGCAATTTTGTAAGTGTTGAATAGCCATCTAAAGTAAGGGACTAATGAGTCCTCGTACAGTGATCTATAATGCTTTAAAGTTAAAGCGTCTGGAATAAGTTTTGAATTTTGAAGATTAGCAAAATCTGCGAATGAATTGGTAATTACATATAAAATTGGATACATCGAAAACACAACAAAAAATACACCAACAAGATGTCTCCACCCATATTCTCTAATCCATTTAGTTAACTTAGATGTTTCCATAAATCCGCTCTAATCTTTTTGAATATCTAAATGATATAGCTGAAATTATTAATACAAGAAAAAATATAATTGTTGTAACAGCAGCTGCTAAACCAAACTGAACACCTCTTCCACCAGAAACAGCGAGGTTATATGTAAAAGATATAAGAATGTCCGTATAGCCCACAGAAACATCAGCACCAACTAGTGGTGGACCTCCTCCTGTAAGTAAAAAAATCAAAGTGAAATTATTAAAATTGTACGCAAACGCTCCTATTAATAATGGAGATATAGAAACCAATAATAATGGAAAAGTAATTCTCCAGAATGACTGTCTTGGTGTTGCTCCGTCAACTTTTGAGGCTTCAATAAGTTCTGTTGGAATTGATTGAAGTGCACCAGTAACTATTAAAAACATATACGGAAAACCTAACCATGTATTTACTAATAAAACTGCTGCTTTAGAACTTGCCTCTGTCCTAAACCACCTTATTGGCTCAATATTCAATAATTGATAGATGGGATCAAGCCAATCATTGATCAATCCAAAATCTGGATTTAGTAAACCCCTAAAAACTAAGATTGAAATAAATCCTGGGATTGCATATGGAATTATATAAATTGATCTATAAACTTTTTGAAATCTTACTTTTTCATTATTAAGTGTTACAGCTAAAAATAATCCCACAAAAAAAGCAAGGAGAACAGAGAAAAATGCAAATTGAAATGTCCATGTTGCTACCGTACTCAAAGGTCCTCTAAATCTTTCATCGTCAATGATTCTTTGATAATTCTCTGAACCAACTGTAATTCTCCAACCGGGGTCAACAGATTCACCTCCGCATATAAAGTTACCTCTGTCGCCGAGTGTGCATGCTACATTTTGCGTGTTGTCATAAAGAATATCTGTGTCACTATCATATGAATATTTTTGTTGGGATGAAAATATTCTTCCACTCGAAGCACCAAAAACTGATATATTATATAGATTTATTCTGGTATTTTTATCTACTAATAAAGATAATTCTTGTAATTGTGAAGAATTTGCAATTTGTTCTTTTCCAGACAATAAATAAAGTGATTCAGGTATAACAATATTGTTATTTGAATCTTTGAATGAAGGTTCATGATTTGCATAGTTGATAGTATTAAACTCATCCGAAGTAATCGCTTTTCCAAAAAGTAAATTATTTTCGTCCAAGTCTGCAAGAAAATAGTAGTCTAAATCTGAATCCTGCATAACGTATAAATCAAATTCTACTCCTCTTTGTTCTTCAGTAGAAAATGTTAAATCTTCTAAACGCTCAATAACTTGGGTCTTAGTCAAAATATGACCTGTCTGCCAGTTTGTAAAAGATACATAAAAGTTAAATCCCGCTGGAAAAACAACAAATGCTAAAAGAAATATGAAACCTGGAGTAATCCATTTCAATGGTTTCAATCTGTTAGTGAGATACGTAATATTTATTAAAAAAGTTATAATTCCAACAATCAGAAGTAAGAACCAGGACTCGTAGCTTATCGCAAGAGGTACGATATAAAACATTAACGCATTGAAAATACCCAATAAAACATATCTGATAATGGTTGAAATTTTCATCTATATAAATATATCACAAAAAAATCGGGGCCCATTGTGAGCCCCGATCAAAATTATTTTTTAACTAACTATCCACCTGCAATGGCATCTCTAACTTGCTGAGCAGCTAATTTCATAGCGTCAGAAGCAGAATCAACAGTCACTCCTGTATCTTCATTTGTACCATAGTTTTGGTCTCTAATTATTAGTAATGCATCTCCAACTGGACCCCAAACACTTCCCATTTCTGGAATGTTAGGCATTGGAATACCGTTAGCTGCACTTGCTGCAAACTGTGCTGCAATTGGATCTTCTGTTTCAACAATTGCGAACAATGATTTAGTTGCAGGAAGTCTTGGATCTTGAGCATACATAGCTGCTTGAACATCAACAGTAGCAAAAAAGTCAAGTATAAAGCTTTGAGCCAATACCTTTTTTTCACTGAATGCTGAAATGAACATACCTCTAACTCCAACGAATGGAGTCGCAGCGCTACCATCAAATGAAGGTATTAAACCAACACCGTAGTTAACTGCAGATGCATCTCCTCTAGCCCATGGGCCAGTCATCCAAAACAAAGATCTACCTTCTTGAAATGCTGTCATAGATGCACCATAATCTGTTGCAGCTATTGTTCCATTTTTTACTAAGGTATCAAGATATTCTGCAGAAGATAATGCTGCAGAGTTATCAAGTCCGATATCTGAAGGATCAAATCCACCATCAAATTTAAATATGTATCCACCGTCTGATTGGATGAATGGCATGTTGTGATAAGCATCTCCGCCTCCACCACCACCTGGGGCTCCAACACAGAGTTCAGTTCCTGCAGCATCACAAGCTGCTTTTACTTCTTCCCATGTTGATGGAACACCATCAACTAAATCTGAATTGTAATACATTGCGATAGCTTCAGTTGCATATGGAAAACCATAAACTTCACCACCATAGCTAAATCCTGCAATTCCTACATCAAATATATCTGATTGAATTGAACCAAGGTCTATTGGCGCAACAACACCATTAGTTGCTACTTCACCAACAATATCATGAGGGCTTATAAATAAATCTGGTCCTTCTCCTGCAGGTCCTGCAGTTAAAACATCATCTTTAATTGAGCCGAAATCATAAATTACAACCTCTACATCAACGCCTGCTGCTTGCTCATAAGCTCCAACTAATGGATCTAAGGCAACAGCTACTTTCTCTTCAGCCCAAACTACTAACTTTTCCGGAGGTGGAGAAGTTGTAGCAGGTGCTGCAAGTGTTTCCGATGGGGCCTCTTCGACTGCTGGCTCTTCAACTGTATCTTCAGATGATCCACCACATGCGACTAGCACCATGGAAAGAATTAATAAAATTGCGCCAAATCGCAATCTTGAATTATTCATACACTCCCTTTCTTAATATACGTATATTCAAAAATTGAATAATGTAAAAATTATAATTTTTAATAAGAAATATTTCTAATTAACAGAAAAATTTAAATCTCTTTAATTATCAATCCAAAATTTTCTGCTAAGCCAGATATTTTTAACGTTCCTGAACTTATTTCCAATTCACATTCTCCATAAACTGCCTCAACATTTTGTGCTGAAGTTGGGATTGAAATATCTTTATTTTGTTTATCTCTATTTACGATGCATAGAAATGATTCATTCTTTAACTTTCTTCTGAATATTACATAATTATCATCGAAACTAACCATTTGAAAATTTCCATATTTTAAAATAGGTTCATTTACTTTGATATTCATAAGTTCGCTTGTAAATTTCAGTAAATCTTTATTCCATTTATCTTCAGAATCCCATGGGAAAGGTTCTCTGTTAAAAGGATCTCCCCCTCCTCCAAGGCCTATTTCGTCACCATAATAAATCCCAGCTATTCCTGGAAAAGTTGCTTGCAAAAACACAGCTCCAAATATTCCATCAGTGTTTGACTCACATTGATTTAAAAAACGTCTTACATCATGGGAACTCAATAAGTTTTGGCATGCAGATAAAGCTTCAAATGAATACATCGAATATAAATTAGATAAAGAATTTGCGAATTCCTTGTTATCAATACGTTTTGTAGCAAAGTAATCTATCATGGTTTCTCTAAATGAATAGTTCATTGTCCCGTCAAACCTGTCTCCCTGAAGCCATTGAGAAGTATCTCCAAATATTTCTGAGATAAGTACTACATCTTTTTTTGTCTTTATTGCAATATCTCTGAAGTCTTTCCAAAAAGAAAAATCTAATTCTTTGGCTACATCCATTCTCCAACCGTCAATATCAAAATTTTTGATCCAATATTCAGTTACATCTAAAGCCCATTTTCGTGCCCCGTCATTTTTCAAATTCATTTTTGGCATATCTGGAACCCCCCACCATGCCTTAAATGTTGGTTCTACAATAGGACCTTCATCCTCTTTGATCTCTACTGGAACTTTAGTTTCTTTAAATGTCTTTTCTAAATATGCTTTATACTCTTCTTGATTACCGTCCCAGCCAACTTTGTAGGTGTTTGAGTACAAATGAGGTCTGTGTATAAACCGAACTGGATAATCAAACACAGTAAACCAATCCTTGTATTCGGATTTTTCACCTTTTTCAACTAAATCTTGAAAGGCATAGTGTCTTGGATGAACATGGTTAAGCGAACAATCTAAAACAACTTTCATATTTTTTTTATGGGCCTCTTCAATTAGTTCCTTAAATGCTTCGTCCCCACCAAGATCATCATCCACTTTAAAATGATCCCAAGCATCATATTTGTGAGTACTAGAAGATTGAAAAATAGGATTGAAATAAAGAATATTTACTCCGAGGCTTTTTATATAATCAAGTTTCTCTGTGACACCATAAATATCTCCTCCGTGAAAGCCCAATCTTGTCGGTTCACTTTCCCAAGGCAAAGCATTTTCAGGTGTCAGGTCATCATTACCGTTCCTAAATCTTTCAGGAAAAATTTGGTACATAACTGATCCAAAGACCCAGTCTGGAATATCATGCCTCATAAATTCTTTTGAATTATAAATCCATTTTTCTGATGGAGAAATAAAGTTTGCTACTCCGCTGGTGCCGTAGTAAATATTTAAATCATCCATAGATTGTGCAGCAAAGCTAAATTTTGATATATCTTTTTTAAATTTAAGGTTTATATTCCAAAATTTGAACCTATCTGTTTCAGCATACATTTCAAGTTCAATGGGCCTTAAATCATCGTCTTCAACCAATATCCAAACTTTTTTAATGTTTGGTTCGCTGTGAATTCTAAGGTTTACATCACCTTTTTCTGTAGGTGAAAAAAACTTTTTATCATTAATATCAAATCTAAAATCATAATGCCCTAAATGGACATCACCTTCGAAAAACTCTAATTTTTGAGCTTCGTCTTTATCTGTAAATTCTACTGAGTGACTTTCTACCATATAACCTAATTCGAATATTTTACTATATAATTCTATTGAAAGGTTTGATTTGGATATTAAAAAGTCAGCAGGTCTAATTATGCACCCAACTGCCTTGCCTAGTAAGTATGGGATTGGAGATTTTGGTGAAACTTCGAGAAATTTTATTGATTTTTTAAACGAGTCATCAACAAATATATGGCAGGTTCTACCTTTAGGGCTAACAAGTCTTGATGAATTTTCACCATATTCAAGCCCATCATCAATTCTTGGTAATAGATATTTAGTTGATATAGAAAAACTAACTAAATATGAAAAAATTGATATTGTCACACCACAATTTTCAAATTATTTCGTTCAATATAAAGATGTATATAAATTTAAGGATGATATTTTTAAAAATGTATCTAAAAATATAAATCTCCAAGATAAAATTTTTACATCATTTCTTGATGATGATTTGATAAAAAAACATATAACATTTTTAATTTTGAAGGATTTAAATCAAAAATCATGGAATCAATGGGACAATGTTTATCAAGATTATAGTGACGATTTATTTGATAAATTAATAATAGAGAATACACAGTTAGTTAACTTTCATGTATTAACGCAATATGAATTTTTTAATCAATGGAAATCACTCAAAAAGTATGCAAATGATAAAAATGTACAAATTCTTGGAGATATACCCATATATGTAAACCATGATTCGGCTGACGTTTGGCTGAATAAAGAAATGTTTGAGCTTGATGAAACTGGCAATATGGAATTGGTCTCTGGTGCAGTTCCAGATAGTTTTAATACGGAAGGTCAAATTTGGGGAAACGCATTATATAGATGGGATTTACATAAGGAAGATGACTTTAAGTATTGGAAAGAAAAATTAAATAAGTCACTCAATCTTTATGACTATTTAAGGATTGATCATTTTATCGGATTTTTTAAATACTGGTCAATACCTAAAGGAGAATCAGCATTAAATGGCTACTGGAGAGAAGGCCCAAGATTGGATTTCTTTAAGGAAATTAGTAAGGATGTTGATTTAACAAAACTATTAGCTGAAGATTTAGGTGTTATTTTAAAAGAAACTAAACAAGTATTAGAAGAATACAACATTCCAGGAATGAAAGTTCTTCAACAAAGAATTCCTGATTCAGATGAAGGCCTTCCCTATTTGGGAGACAGCGATGTAGTTGATAAAAAATCATTATTTGACGAAGCATCTGATGATTATTTTGAAGAAACTCATCCTAAAGATTGGGAGTTTAGCCTTGCTGCCTATACAGGAACTCATGACAGTCCTACAACTAAAGAGTGGTTTGATGAATTAAATAAATCTAAATACGAAAATTTTTTAGACTACTCACAAACGCTAGATAACAAATTTGATAATGACGTTTGGAATTTTATATCTTTAGTTTGGGAGTCGAATTGTCAATTAGCCATTACAACCGTTCAAGACTTATTAAAACTTGACTATAAAGCAAGATTTAATATTCCTGGTACATCTGAAAATAATTGGATTTGGAGATTAGATAATTTTCAATCACTTAGAGGCGTAACAGATTCTTTAAAAGCTCTAAATCAATCAACAAATAGAAATTAATTGCTATCTCGTATATAGTCTATGACTAATTGGGCTTGTTCTTCAGTGATTCTTACTGCAGGCATTGAGCCTTTGCCCTTTAAAATAGTTTGAAGCCAATAAGAGTCTGGTTTATCCAACACATTACTCATTTTTAAACTGGGTCCAACTCTTCCGGAAAAGTCGTCTAGGTGGCACGCCGAACATCTAGCCGTATATATTTCTTTTCCTGTCGTCAGCTCAACTGATTCTTGAGATCCACATGCAATAAATAAAAAGAGAAACAAAAAAAGAACTTTTTTCATTTTTATTCTTCTTCTAAACCAGTTTTAAACTCTCTAGTAGATTTTCCTAATGATCTAGCCAAACTTGGTAATCTTTTGGCTCCAAAAAGCAATAATAGAATTGCTAGGATGATAAGTAATTCAGGTAATCCTAATCTCATGCTCTAATTTTAACTTAATTTATTCTTTATTATCCTCGAAAGATTTCTTTTGTAAAAAATTAATAAGTACATAACCAGCAATTGTAAAAATAATAAAGAACAATATTTGATCCACATTTTCTAGGTTTGGAAGCTGGGGCCTTGTCACGACTGCTTCCAACTCTCCCTCACTATTTATTCGAGATTCTAAAACATTTCGAAATGGCCAAATCTTTATTAATGATCCAATCAAAAAACCTGAAAGAAGTGACAAGATTTCATTTTTGAAATTTTTAAACAAATATGATAAAACCCTACTAAAAATAATTAGCCCAACAATACATCCAGAAGCAAAAATGAAAAGTATCTGTAAATCGAAGTTTTTTATTGCATTAATTATAAATTCATATTTTGAAAGCAAAAGAAGAATAAATGATCCACTTATGCCAGGAAGTATCGTAGCAGTAATTGCTATTGATCCTGACAAAAATATAAATAATGAACTGTTAGGTGTAGATGCTGGTGAAAGAAATGAGATTAATCCTGCGATTAAAACTCCCAATACTAAAAATAAAATATTTTTGTTATTTATGTTTTCAACTTGTTTGATGATCATTACCCCAGAAGATAAAACTAAACCAAAAAATAGACCCCAAATTTTATATTCATGATTTCCTAATAGATAGCTAATTATGTTTGCTAGTGAAAAAACAGCTGCAGTAATTCCTAAATAAATTGTTAATAGAAAGTTACCATTTAGCTTTAACCAAAATTCTTTTACTCCATCTTTAAATAATATTTTAAATAATGAAAAATCAATTCCTCTTATAGACTCAATAAGCTCTTCATAAATTCCAGTAATTAAGGCTATCGTACCTCCAGATACACCTGGAACTATGTCAGCTGCACCCATTCCGACGCCTTTTAAAAAAAGAACTATTCTTTTTTTCAATTTAAGCCTCGGATGTTTTAAGAGAAAATAAGTTATAAAATATTGGTGATATTGTTGCTGTAAGAACCGCAAGAAGAATGATTTGTTGCTCTAAGGATTTGGATATTAGTTCAAGTTCAACACCAATTTCAGCCATGGCAATAATTAAACTAAATCTTGCAGCAAGAAGAAATCCTCCAGCGAAAAGTTGTCTGAGTTTTATCTTTGTAAATATTAGAAGGAATGATGGAATAACCTTAACAACCAAAGCTATTCCCAAAAGACTAATTACCTCGACATAGAACTCAGTATTTTTGAAAACCTCGATATCATAATTCAAACCAATATTGATAAAAAATATTGGAATCAGAAATCCATATGAGAAGCCCTTTAGGCTGTTTTCTAAACTTCCTCTATTTGGAAATATAAATGCAAATAATGTTCCAGCCAAAAATGCTCCAAGAATATATTCAATATCAAATAACACTGCAACACCAACTAAAGTTAACATCAATGCAATAGAGCTTCTGATTCCCATTTCCTCTGGATCACTTCCATCAAACATTCTTGAAAAAAGTTGAGGATTCCACCATGCTATTCTTCGAATAATTCTAAGGATTAATATAACGATTAAAAAGTACAAAATTACATTTAGATTAGATAAAGAGAAACCTTCTGAATGTTGTAAAGATGCAAAAACTGTTACTCCAATCAAAGTAAATATGTCAGCAATGAGTGCGGACATAAATAATGTCTGGCCATAATTTGTTTTAATTGTGTCGTCACTTCTAAGTACAGTTATGACAATATCTACACTTGTTGTACAAAGTACGAGTGCAAGGAATAGTGGATAATCTAAGGTAATAATCAAATAAAATGATGTTGCTACAGTCAATACATATATTGAAAGTGGAACTGACAAAGTTTTTAGGCCTTTTTCTCTAAATGTATCCAATTCAATTTCAAAACCAGAAAGGAACATAAGCAACATGAATCCAAATATTGCAAGACCAGAAATAAATTCAGAAATCTTGACAATACCAAATACGGGTCCAACTAAAATTCCATATGCAATTTCTAAAACAATACTTGGTATATTTATTTTCTCAGCAAGTAAAGGTAATAGAAATGCACCTAAAGATATTATTACTAGAGATAAAGCGTCAAAATTTTCCATTAACTAGGTATATATAAAACTGAAGATTTTGAGTTCTGTAAAACAAATTCAGCAATTTTCTTGCCTTGCCAATTTGATTGGCTTGTTTGACTTATAATTGAAAGATCTATCTTATCAGTAAAAGATGTAAAAACTTTTGCTTCGTTACCCTCAGCATTAATGATTTCACATTGAACTTCATTAGATAATGCCAAATCTTGAATTCTCTCAGAATATAATCCAGATTTATTTGATGTTTCGGATTGTAAGAATTTTGGTTGCTTAATATTTAAACCCACAATTTCTGCAGAAAGAGTAGAGGCCAAATCAAAAGCAACATTGACTGGGCTGTTATCACTAAAGTCACTACTTACTAGGATTCCAATTTTTTTATATGGAAAAGTCGACCTTGAAAATAGAAATGGAATCTTATTGTTATTTGAAAAATTAATGTAGGTTTTAATTTTGGATTTTGTAATTTCTTTTTCATCAAAGGGAATCAAAACTGTTCCTATTGAAAAGGTCTCTTTTTTTGCCTCAATCTCCTTTAAGAGTGATTTTTGTACATCATAAAGTTCAAAATCTTGATCTTTCATTATCGCTTTATAGGTTTCAGCTTGTTCCTCTTTTTTATCAGCAAATATATCGCCAGAAGTTAAAATTTCAAGTTTGTCAGCTTTTGTATTTCTTATAAAGTATTCTGCCTCAGATAGATTTTTTAATTCATCTTCATTGTTTAAATAAACTGCAACATTTTTTCCAAACTCTAAAGGAAATCTTGATTCTGAACCAGAAAATAAGTTAATTACATTTGCAAAAGCTCCAGATTGAAGAACAATTGTCACTAAATCACCTGTTTCAAGTTCGGTGTCACCGTGTGGTATCACAACATTTCCTTTTCTTAATAGCGCACCAACAATAAAAAAGTCTGATCCAATATCTTTTAGTTTTTTACCTCTAGCGGGGCTATCTGAATTAATTTCTAACTCAATTGCTTCTGCTCTTCCACCTGCAAAGGCTTGTGAAACTACTCTTCTTGGCTCTAGGATATGTTCGAGCCTCCTGCCTATTAATATGTCAGGATCAACAACTTCTACATCCAAATCTTTATATTGTTGTAAGTTATTTTGATCATTTACGATCGAAGATAATCTAAAGATATCATTTTGTTTTGCAATTTTTAAAACTTCAATATTAACTTCATCATCATTTGTAAGAGTTACAATCGCACTAGCATTTTCTATACCTGCTTTTTTTAAGACCAAGGTTGAAGTGCCATCACCTTGATACTTTTCTATTTGTCTGTTTGGATTGAAATTTCTTAATTTTTCTTGGTCCATATCTATTACGGATACACTCCAACCAGTACTTATCCTGTTTATTAATTGACGTGCTTCTCCGTGTGCGCCGATGATTATTACTTTCACGTGTTTATTATCCTATATATACGATTTTGATAAAGGACTACTTTTAAAAACTTATATAAAATAACTTAAATTTATTGAGTTTTTTTATTTTTACCTAATTTTTAATGTTTAATTATTGAAAAGAAAATGTAAAACATCCCCATCTTTAACAATATAATCTTTTCCTTCAGACCTTAACCTTCCAGCTTCTTTTGCACCTTTTTCTCCATTGTTTGAAATGAAATCATCAAATCCAATAGTTTCAGCACGTATAAATCCTTTTTCAAAATCACCATGTATTTTTCCAGCTGCTTTTGGTGCTTTATCACCAATATTAATTGTCCATGCTCTTACTTCCTCGGGACCAGCTGTAAAATATGTTTGTAATCCTAAGAGTCTGTAGCCTGCATTAATTAATCGATCTAACCCCGAGTCGCTTTGGCCCATCTCTAATAAATATTCACTTTTCTCTACAGGATCAAATTTAGAAATTTGTTGTTCTACATCAGCACAAATAGCCAATACTTTAGAATTGTCTTTTTTTGCATATTCGATAATTTCATCAAGAAAAACATTGTCCTTGAAACCGCTTTCACTTATGTTTGCTACATATAAAACTGGTTTTAAAGTTAACAGTTGAAAACCTTTCAGTATTTTTAATTCCTCCTCGTTAAAGGACAGTTGCCTAATGCTCTCTCCTTTCTCAAGAACAGGCAATATTTTTTCTAATAAGTTCTTTAAAAGTATTCCTTCTTTTTCCCCAGATTTTGAGTTCTTGATTGATTTTTGATAAAGTTTTTCTACTGTACTTAAATCAG
This sequence comes from uncultured Candidatus Actinomarina sp., assembly GCA_902519845.1. Classification (GTDB taxonomy): domain Bacteria; phylum Actinomycetota; class Acidimicrobiia; order Actinomarinales; family Actinomarinaceae; genus Actinomarina. The sequence continues at coordinate 130,974 of CABYLQ010000002.1, forward strand.
CCAAAACAAGTTCAGTATTTATAATTTCAATATCATCAACTGGTGAAACTTTTCCAGAAACATGGACGATATCATCATTTTCAAAAGCACGTACAACATGAATTATTGCTTCAGTCTCACGAATATTTGCTAAAAACTGATTTCCTAAACCTTCTCCTTTTGAAGCTCCTTCAACCAAACCTGCTATGTCTACAAATTCCATAACTGCTGGTATTACTTTCTTGGGATTTACAATCTTAGATAATTTATCTAAACGGTTGTCAGATATTGGAACAATTCCAACATTTGGTTCAATTGTACAAAATGGATAATTTTCTGACTCTATATCCGCTTGAGTTAACGCATTAAATAACGTTGATTTTCCAACATTAGGTAAGCCAACAATACCGCACTTAAATCCCATAATTTTTTTCCATTTGATGAAGGATAATTAACTTTTTTATTTATTTTTACCTTGAAAGCCCCATCGATTAAATATTTTGATTAAAGTCATATTTGAGGGGAAAATATGACCGAAAAAAATAACAAAAAAACGATTTTTGGATGGTCAATGTATGATTGGGCAAAATCAGCATATGAAACTACAACTCTTGGTGCAGTTATGCCTGTATATTTTGTAAGTGTTGTTGTACCAGAAGAAGGATTTTTATTTAGAGGTAATTTATATACAGGTGCTGAGGTATGGGGATTTGCAATTGGTTCTGTTTTATTTATCTTCTTTCTAATTATGCCAACAATAGGTGCGGTAGCCGACCTCGCTGGATCCAGAATGAGATTATTTAAGTCTTTTGCTTATGGAGGGGCAATATTTGCATCAACATTTTACTTTGCTCAATCAGGAGACGTTGTTCTAACTCTTTTGATATATTTCCTAGCTCAACTTGGTGCAACTGGATCAAATGTTTTTTACGATAGTGTTTTAAAAGATATAACTACTGAAGATACTATTGACCAAGTTTCTGCAAAAGGATATGCACTTGGATATTTAGGAGGAGGTTTACAGCTTCTTCTTTCTTTAGTTATCATACAACTCGGACCATCATTGCTTGGAATTGATACAGCATTAGCGTCAAGAATTGCAATAGCGTTTGCAGGTTTATGGTGGCTATTATTTTCAATATTTAGCTTTTCCAGGATGAAAATAGACGAAAGTAAACCAGAAGAAACAGTAAGTAAAAACTATCTATCTACTGGATGGAAGACAAATTTAAATACTCTTAAAAAAGTTAGAAAATTTCCATTCTTACTATATTTTTTATTGGCATATATTTTCTACTGGGATGGAGCACAAACTGTCATAAATATGGCAGGTCCATTTTTTAGTGAAGTGCTTTTGCTTGATCAGACATCTATAATCGTTGTTTATCTTGTAGTTCAATTTATCGCTTTTATTGGAGCGAGACTCGCTGGATATCTTGCTGGAAGAATTGGTCAGAAAAACACTTTGGTGTTTACAATTGCTCTTTTCTTTATGGCTGGAAACGGCGCTTACTTTGTACCAGCTGAACAACTTTTACCTGTCATCCTTTTGGGTGTAGTAGTTGGTATGGGAATGGGAGGACTCCAGTCTGTGAGCCGAAGTGTATATGCAACAATGTTACCAAAAGGAGCAGAGGGAGAATTTATGGGTTTCTTTTCTGTAATTTCCAGATTTTCTGCAATATGGGGGCCCTTAATCTATAGTTACGTCAGTTCAACTACAGGTAATCCAAGGCTTTCTTTACCAGGTATTTCATTATTTTTTGTTATAGGATATTTACTTTTAAGAAATGTTGATATAAATGCTCAGATCACAGAAGAAGAATGGGCAGCTAGCTAATCAATTTAGCTAAATTTGAATACAAACCAGAGACAGTGATAGGCCCTACACCACCCGGATATGGAGCTCTTCCACTAAGGTAATTATCTAAATCAGAGATATCTATATCACCGTATGATTTACCGTCAACAACAGAAATTCCAACATCAATAACATACGAGTTTTCTTTAAAATATGACCTATCAAACAATTTTGATTTTCCAACTCCAGAAATAAAAATATCTGCATTTGAGATAAATTCTTTCTGATTAGAAGTTCTGCTATGAATTACTGTGACATTCGCATTATATTGTTTAGAACTTAAAATTTTTGAAAGGGGTGAAGTTACTAACCTTGATCTACCTGCAATGACTATATTTTTATCTTCAGTATCAATTTGATAATGTGACAATAATTCAAGAATTGCGAATGAAGTTGCAGGAATAATATTAAAGTTGTCTGAATAAAGCTTTCCTAAATTAAAAGACGTTAGTCCATCTACGTCAATATCACTTGGAATTAAATCAATCATCTTTTCAATTTCTAAGTGTTTAGGCAGTGGAAGCTGAATAATCATTCCTTGTGAAGAAGAAGAATTTTTAACTATAGCTTCTTGAAGTTCACTTTCTGATGTGGCTTCATTTAATTTAATCCAATTGAATTCAACCCCTAATTCCTGGGCTTTTTTTTCCTTTACAGATACATACATTAAAGAAGCAGGATTGTCACCAACAGTTATGGCCGTTAATCTTGGAAGCTTATCATGTTTAGATTCGTAATCCTTAAAAATATCTTTGCTCTGAATATCAAGATTTTCAGCAACAGGTTTACCATATAGAATTTTGGACATACGCCAAGTTTAATAAATCACTTAGTTAGTTTATAAATTATTTCGTTAAAATGACATTGGAGATAAATGTGGAAATTTCTAAATTAAACAAAAATATAACGCCATCAGGAACTATGGCAATATCAAATAAAGCAAGGCTATTAAAAGAGCAGGGGAAACCAGTAATTGGTTTTGGAGCTGGAGAACCAGATTTTCCTACACCTGCACATGTAATAGAAGATGTAAAAATTGCATCCGAGAATCCAACTTATCATAAATATTCTGCTGTTGGGGGATTAAAAATATTAAGAGATGAAATTTCAAGAACAACTGCTGAATATTCAAATTTTGAAGTTGATGCTGATAATGTTGTAGTAACCAATGGCGGAAAACAAGCGATACTTACAACATTTATGTCTCTACTTGATCCTGGTGACGAAGTCTTAATTCCATCTCCCTACTGGACTACATATCCTGAAGCAGTAAAAATTTCTGGAGGACAACCTGTAATTGTAGATACCAGTTTTGAAAATGATTTTAAAGTAACTGTTAAAGAACTAGAAAATAAATTAACTGAAAAAACAAAGGCACTTGTCTGGGTATCACCATCAAATCCAACTGGTGTAGTTTACTCAAAAGAAGAAGCATTAGAAATATACAACTGGGCATTTGAAAGAGATATTTGGATACTTTCTGATGAACTATATGAACATTTAGTGTATGAAGGCATAACATCACCATCACCAGCAACTATTGATAAAGATTTTGAAAAGACTGTAATAGTGAATGGAGTTGCAAAAGCATATTCTATGACTGGCTGGAGAGTCGGTTGGATACTTGGAAATGATAAGGTAATTGGCTTATCTAAAAAAATTCAGTCTCACGCAACATCTAATGTTGCGAATATTTCTCAAGTAGCTGCTTATTCTGCGTTGAAAAATGGATTAGATAGTACAAATGAAATGAAAAAAGCATTTAATAAAAGAAGAGAATACGCTCTGAAACAATTTGATAATATAAATAACATCAAAGTTCCAAAAGCAACAGGTGCCTTCTATGTTTTCCCAGATATTAGCCACTACACAAAAGGGCTTATCGAAAATGTTTCATCCTCAATTGAACTTTGTGATTGGTTACTTGAAAAATATTTTATAGCTTTTGTTCCAGGTGAGGTATTTGGAAAAGAGGGATTTTTAAGATGTTCTTATGCTCTAAGCGATAATGATCTTGAGGAAGGTCTCACAAGGCTTAAAGACGCTCTAGACTCAATTTAATGGAAGAAGTTAAGAAAAAAAGTTTATACTCTTGGTTACTTTTTGATTTAGCAAATACAGTTTATGCATTTGTAATTCCTGGATTATATTTCTCTGTCTGGTTAGTGTCTGAACAGGGATGGACAGATCAAGCATTAGGTCTTGCGACTTCTGGAGCAATGGTAATTGTAGCATTGACAGGCCCCTGGGTGGGTGCAAGGAGTGATGGCGCTCAAGGCAAAAAACCTTTACTACTGATTACAACCGTGATTTGCATAATTGCTACCTTTTTTCTTGGAACATTCAATGTCAATGTTTCAGTTATGTTGTTTATTTTGTCATTAATTGGATTCAATCTTGGATCTGTTGTTTATGATGCACTTCTTGTTTCAGTAAGTAACGAAAGTAATAGAGGAAAGATTTCAGGTATGGGAGTTGCTTTTGGATACATTGGGTCACTTATTGGTTTTGGGGTAGCATCTCTCTTGCAGAGTTTTGGTTATAGTTATGTTGAAATCTTCAGGTCAGTGGCGATTCTATTTCTTATATTTTCTATCCCAGCTTTTTTATTTATTGAGGAGAAGAAATTTAATATTAACAAAGTCAAAGTAAGATTTAGAGAATCTCTTTACATAGTTATAAAATCATGGAAACACTCAAGAGAATATACTGGCTTAACAAGGTTTCTTGTTGGAAGATTTTTCTATGCTGATGCAATTAATACATTAATAAGTGGCCTTTTAGCTGTGTATCTTGTTGAAGAAGCTGGTCTTACTGCTGAAGATAGTCAAAATTTACTTGCATTAGCAATAATTATCTCCATTATTGGTGGATATGTTTATGGCAAAGCAGGCGATAAATATGGACCAAGAAAATGTACTTTGTTTAGTTTGGGTTGTTGGATGGTCTCATTGATTATCGCAGTGATATCAACAGAATTTAATATTGATTGGTTAATTTATGTTACAGGTGTAATAGGTGGCTTTAACATTGGTGGTATTTTTGCAGTAGATAGAGTTTTCATGACAAGATTAAGTCCGAAAGAACACCTTGGTGAGTTTTATGGACTTTATTCTACAGTTGGAAGATTTGCAACTATTGTTGGACCTATTTTATGGGGATTTATAGTAAATACACTTGATTATGGAAGAAATATAGCAATGTTATCACTTGTATTATTACTTTTAATTTCATTTTTTATCATTAGAGGTGTTTCTGATGAAGAAAATATATTAAATTAGATTTTTTAAAAAAAGAAAAACCTTTTTTTCTTTTTAAATACATTAAGTTCATCACGTGTGTTTTTTAGTTTTTCTCTTAGAAATTCACTTTCAGCTTCTGCCTTTGCAGCTCTCTCTCTGGCTTCTGCCATTAACTTATCTGCCTCATGCAAATTACCTAATTGATCTAACACTTTCTTCCATGCAGAAATAGGAACCATCATATTTTCTTCATCACTTTCAATATTTGAAGATGTTTCATTAATGGCATCTGGTTCATTAACATTCGTATCAGTTTCATCTTTTTCATTTGAGAAAAAATTATATTTTTTTGACATTCTCTCTTCGTAATTACTCATTAGATAAAATCATCTTTCATTGACTCAAGTGTAGGATATTCAAACTCAAATCCGGCTCTTAAAAGTTTTTCTGGTATTGCTCTCAATCCTCCAAGAACAAGAAATTCACCCAATTCCCATCCAAGTGCTAATTTAATAACAAAGCTGGGGACAGGTGGTGCAAAAAATCCTTTGTTCATTATTTTTGCAACTATTTTTGAAAATTCTTTTTGTTGAAGAGGCTCAGGTGAAGTTATATTTACAGGACCGTCAATATCATTATTTTCTAAGCAAAAAAGGTAAGCGTTTGCAACGTCGTTAACAGAAACCCAAGACCAGTATTGTATACCTGAACCTAATGGTCCTGAAAGGTTTAATTTTGATACAAGTGTTAATATACTTGTTGCGATATTCCCTTTTCCCAAAACTAGTCCTTTTCTTCCACAGACTATTCTTACATTTAATTTTTTTAATTCATCAAGAGGTTCTTCCCAACACTCTTCAGCAACCATTTGAAGAAATTCTCCCCTGTTATATGGGGTAGTTTCTGTTACCACTTCATCATTATGATCACCGTATATATTATTTCCAGAAGCTGTAATAAATATACTTGGAAATTTATCCACCGACTTAAAAGTATCTATAAATAAATCAGAAGCCCACTTTCTCGACCAATAAATTCTAGATTTTTTTTCTTTTGACCATCTGCCCCCAGCAAAAGGTAAAAAACCAGTAATTTCAGAAGGAGCTATGCTTTCACCTGCTAAATGAATAATTGCCTCTAATTCTTGGAATTTTTGAATGTCAATTTCTTTTTTAGCAGGACTCCAAAAGATTTCATCATCATATTTTGCCTCTCTTCTTACAAATTTCTTTACTTCGTGACCTGAATCTTGAAGTTTTTTAACAACTCTTTTTCCAATAAATCCAGATGCACCAGTAACTCCAACAATCATTCCTCTTCATCCCCATAAAATAGAAAAAAGTCCTCAATTTGTTTTTCAAACTCTTTAACAGCTGTACCCATATTTTTTGTAAAGTTTACAGTGACTACATTTGATTGAATAAATATATTTTCAATATCATTTGAATATTGAAATAATTTCATTGCTAATTGTGCACTTATTTCGTTTGATAACGAAGCATGTGCAATATTGTGATAAGTTTCACCATCTTGTCCTGATAATGATCTATTTAAATCAAAAATAACATTTTTTCCAAATTGAGTGGTTTTTAGTTCAATTTTTTGTCCCATTAAAATTCGCCAATCTTCATTACCCTAATAAGGTTAGTTGCTGCCTCTTTATTTGGAGGTGTACCAGCAACGATTACAACTGTATCATTTTTCTTAAAATTCATTTCATCTTTTAACCACTTATTAGCAATAGAAAACATTTCGTCAGTAGTTTCTAGTCTATTAATTTTTACTTGCTCTACTCCCCACAACAAATTTAACTGATTATAAGTTTTGTCGATTGTAGTGAATGTAAATATTGGAGCGTCTGGTCTGTGATTAGATAATAATATTGGAGTTCTTCCTGTTTCAGTAAAAGCAACAATTGCTTTTGCATTTGAATCATTTGCTACCTGAACTGCAGCTTTAGATAGTGAATTTGTAAGTTCGTTAGAAACTGAAATATCTTTTTTGTTCAAATAGTTTTTATTTGAGGTCTCATCTACCTCTTCACAGATATTTGCCATTGCTTGGACTGATAGAATTGGATTATCTCCAATTGATGTTTCTGCAGATAACATAACTGAATCTGTACCATCTAAAATTGCATTGGTTATATCAGAAACCTCTGCTCTTGTTGGTCGATATGAGCTGATCATTGATGTAAGCATTTCAGTTGCAGTAATCGTGATTTTTCCCTGTAGGTTACTTTCATTCAAAATTTCCTTTTGTATGAAAGGTATACGCTCAAGAGGTAATTGAACACCCAAGTCTCCTCGTGCTACCATAACACCATCAGATTCTTCAATTATTGATTTCAGGTTTTTAACAGCAGATTTAAGTTCAATCTTGGCAATTACCATTGTGTTAGGATTAATTAACTTTTTGACATTAAGAATATCATCAGCATCTCTAACAAACGAGACAGCAACAAAATCAACATCTAATTGGTTACCAAATTCAATATCGTTTTTATCTTTATCCGTAAGAGTGGCGAGTGAAAGTGAAGAATCTGGGAAAGCAACTCCTTGATTGGATCTTAGTTCTCCCCCAACTTCAATAATTGAAGTAAATTTAGTTTTTGTTTTCTTAGAAATTCTTAATACAATTTTTCCATCATCGATCAAAATTCTTTCACCTTCGTGAATGTCCTTAAATAAATTTTCATAATTTATTAAAACCGTTTCATTATCTTTAGATTTAATTTCATTTGATAATTGAATTTCTTTATTTTTTTCCAAATAAATAGGTTGCTCTAATTCACCCGTTCTTATTTTTGGTCCTTGAATGTCTTGCATAATTGCAACTTTTTTATTTGTAGATCTTGCCCATTCAACAACTTTTTTATGATCTTCATGAGTTCCATGTGAAAAATTAAGTCGAAGTACATTGGCGCCTGCATCAATTATCTCACCAACTAGTTCTTTAGAATTAAGACTTGGTCCAATTGTTGCAATAATTTTAGTTTTTCTTGCCATTTCAATATATAACTTAATAGGATGAAATATGTAAAGTACTTTAATGACAAAAAATTTTTTAATTGCAATTCCGGTCAGGGATTTTATTAATCCAATGTCGAGATTGGATAAAATTTTATCAACATCAAAAAGAATCGAACTTTCAAAGGCTATGTTAATAAACATTGTTGAATCATTTAAAGATGATCATGTTGAGATTGTTTGTGTAAGTAGTGACAGTCTTGTTAAGGAGTTTTGTAACCAAAATAATATAAAAATATTTTCCTCCACAAAAACAGGGATTAATGAAGAATTAGAAGATGCTTTAAATTCAATAGATTATGATTTTTGGACTATTTGTCATGCAGATTTGCCTTACATTAATAAATTTTTTGCTAATGAATGGACAAATCAATGCAAACAGTCAGATATTATCATCTGTTCGAGTAAAGATAATGGAACACCTCTTTTAGGAGGAAGTAAAAAGGTGCATCATTTATATTATGGAAAAAACAGTTTTGAAAAACACATCAAAATGTTTCAAGAAAAAAATTTAGATATAAAAATATCGTTCAATAAAGAATTTAGTTTTGAAATTGATGACGAAGATGATTTTATAGAATTTCAGAAAAATATACCTAGATGGTTTAAAGGCGTAAGTATTTAGCAGCCCCGACCGGATTTGAACCGGCGTTTCCGCCTTGAGAGGGCGGCGTCCTAGGCCTCTAGACGACGGGGCCTTGCTCGGGGAGAAGGATTTGAACCCTCAACGATGGGACCAGAACCCATTGTGTTGCCAATTACACCATCCCCGAAAGTAGCAGCCCCGACCGGATTCGAACCGGCGTTTCTTGGTTGAAAACCAAGCGTCCTAGGCCTCTGGACGACGGGGCCGTATTTGTATAAGAATATAGTAACTTATTTATTATTTGTTACAAATTTTCAATCATTTCAGCAAGTCTTGCTATCGTTGCAGGTTTTCCTAGAGCAAAGATTGACTCAAATAAAGGAGGGCTAATTTTTGTACCAGTTACTGCAATTCTGGTTGCTTGAAATCCCTCTTTGGGTTTCATATTTAATTCTTTTAATTCATCTCTCATCATGTTTTCAATGTTTTCTAAATCAAATTTTTCCATCAACTTAAAATTTTCTCGAATATTTTTAAGATAATTTTGAACATTTTCACTGTTAACACCATTCCATTCTTCAGTATTAACAGTGAATGGTTCATCTAGAAGAAATTTAATCTGGTCTGTTATGTCATTCAATGTCTCCAACCGCTCTTGTACGACTGGGAGAATTATATTAATTCTTTCTAATTCTTCTTTAAATATCTCTCTTCCCAAACTCGCCGATATATTATCGGTAGCTTTTTTTGAAAATTCATCTTTGTTAAGATTTCTGATGTATTGACCATTCATCCAAAGTAACTTTACAGTGTCAAAAATTGCTGGATTTGGAAGAACATTTTTAAGATCAAAATTTTCTATTGCTACATCTCTTTCGAAAATCTCTAAATCATCACCAGGCGACCAGCCAAGTATTGACATATAGTTAAACATTGCATTCGCTAATATTCCTTGATTCTTAAATGATGAGACAGATGTATCACCATGTCTTTTACTTAATTTCTTACCATCAGGTCCAAATAACAATGGTAAATGACAGAAGTCAGGAACTTTTGCATCAAGTGCTTTCATTATCATGATGTGTTTTGGAGTAGATGAAAGTATGTCTTCTCCTCTAGCAATAATTGATATCTCATAATCTATATCATCAACTGTTGAGGCTAAATGATATGTTGGCGTTTTGTCTGATCGAAGAATAACAAAGTCCTCAATATCATTTGTGTTGAAATTCATATCACCTCGAATATAGTCTTCAAAATAGATATTTTGATCACCCTTAACTTTGAATCTTATTGCTCCGTCGTCTTCATAAGCCAAGCCTTCTTCGACTAAATCTTGAGCAATTTTTTCATATCGTTCAAATCTATCTGATTGTTTGTAGGATATTGAAGAATCTTTATCAAATCCTTCATCCCAATCAATTCCTAACCATTCAAGACCTTCAATTATATTTTGTTGAAACTCAGGGGTGCTTCTCTCAACATCAGTATCATCAATTCGTAATAAGAATTTTCCATCATGCTTTCTTGCATACAACCAATTAAATAACGCTGTTCTTGCATTGCCAATATGAAGTTCACCAGTTGGTGAGGGTGCAATTCTTAATTTCATAATTTACTCAACTAAATTAATTAAACTTCCAAGAGTTTCTATTTCAATCTTTATTTCATCACCTGGTTCAATTTTACTTACCCCCTCAGGAGTTCCTGTCAAAATAACATCACCAGGTAATAGTGTCATTATTGAAGTAATGAATTCAAGAATTTCACCAATTGAAAAAATCATATCTCTAGTGTTGCCATCTTGTTTCAATTCTCCATTTACATATGCTTTAACACTTAGCTCTGGATTGCTTGAAAATTCTGTTTGAATGTAAGGACCAAGTGGACAAAAAGTATCAAAACCTTTTGCTCTTGTAAAATGACCAGTTTTTCCTTGAAGAACTCTCTCTGATAAATCATTAGCATTTGTGAATCCAAGAACATGATCTGTCCAATTTTCTTTTGAAATATTCTTACTTATTTTTGATATTACTAAAGCCAATTCTCCTTCATGATCTACATGTTGACCAATTTTTGGATAAATTATATTTTGACCTGTTCCAATTACTGATGTTGAAGGCTTTATAAAGAAAACTGGATTATCTGCTTGATATTGATAACCTGGCAAGCCCATTTCTGCAGCGTGTTTCGCATAGTTTTTTGCTACTGCAACTACTTTTGATGGCAGAACTGGTGCTAGTAATTCAATTTCCTCGAGTTCATATATTTCTTCAGTACTTTCCCAGACTACAAGAGGAGAGCCTTCATAGCGTACAACTTTGCCATCAATAAGTTCACCATAAAAAATTTCGTTTTGATGTTTTGCTCTTACAATTTTCATACTTCTATCAATATTAAGGCATAGGAAAAATAGAGTGTTTAGTAAAAATTAATTATTGAGAGTAGCGACTGACCCTTAATTTTGTCTTTTGCACATTTATTAAGTAGATCTTCAGTGAGATCACCTAAGTTGTTTTCACTGATTCTTAAAATACCTAAAATGTGATGAAAATCATATATAGTTGGCGCCCTACCAAAGTGAGAAGCTCTACTAATCATTAAATTAGTCACGATTGAAGTTACGAGTTTTTGCCTTGGGTGTTGTTGCCATAATGATTTATATTTGTTTACAATTTTTAAGGCGAAACCACTATCTGGCCCTGTACTTCCAAATATTTCTTGATTTTTTGGATCAAGTTTATCGTTATATCTTTTTGATCTTCTTGGTACAGGCATTGAAGGCTCATTAATTCTTTTTGCGTTATCAAGGTTTATTTTTGGTTCTTGCGACATTAAATCAATGTTATATACGATTTAAAATTATCATCCTTTGCGTTTACAACATCTTCATAAGAATTTATTAGATCTGATGTAATCTCTCCAACTCTCCCATTTGAGATATCATCTCCATCAATACTTACTACACCGACAACACCAGTTGCTGTTCCCGTAAAAAATACCTCGTCGGCATTTTTTAAGTCTTCAACAGTCAAATTCTTTTCTTCGATAAAAATGTTTTTACTTTTTGCAATTTCAATTACTGTTCTTCTCGTAATTCCATTTAAAGCACCTGTTGAGTTTGGAGGAGTAGATATATTATTATTTTTTACAATAAATATATTTTGTCCACTTCCTTCAGCAACAGTCCCATCATCCCCAAGCATGATTGCATCATCATAACCATTATCGACTGCATCAATTTTTGCTAAAGTTGAGTTCATATAGCCCCCAACTCCTTTAGCTAATGGAATAAAACTTGTTGGGCTAATCCTTCTCCATTTTGATATGCATACATTTACGCCCTTATTGACTGCATCATCCCCTAAATAAGCTCCCCATAGCCAAGCAGCAATTGAAACTCTTACCGGAACATCTTTTGGAAGTAGGCCCATTTCTCCTTCACCAAAAAAAACTAAAGGCCTAATGTATGCCGATTCAAGTTTGTTTTTACTTACAACATCTTTAATCGCTTCAAAAATAACTTCTTTGGTGTACGGAATTTTTAAATTATATGATTCAGCTGAAGCAAATAACCTATCGACATGGTCATTAAGCCTAAAGATAGAAACACCTTTTTCAGTATTTCGTGCTCTTATTCCTTCAAAAACTCCGGTTCCATAATGCAGTGTGTGTGTCATTACATTTATCTGAGCACTATCCCAATCTACAAATTCACCATCAAACCATATAAAATCAGATTTTTCCACAGTAAATAAATACTACACCTTTTAAAAATTCTATCCAAGAAAAATACTATTATTCAAATTGTGATACGTTTTATTGCTTCAGGATTTGGAGTTGGCCTCTTTTGGGAAACTTTTTTTAAAGGTAAAAAAGGTGGAGGAACTTTCGCATCTTTATTATTTACATTGGTGATCTACTTGGGCGACAATTGGTATGGGATTTGGAATACACTTAACTTATTTATCTTATTTATTTTTCTTATCCTTTTTTATTTTGTAACTGTCGATGATGATGAGGCGTCTTCAGACCCAAGTTGGATTACACTTGATGAGGTTTGTGGAATGAGCCTTGTAACACTTGGAGCTGGAGCTGAATTATTGCCCTTAATATCTGGTTTTTTAGTTTTTAGATTAAGTGACATTATGAAACAGCCTTCTTTTGTTGGGGAACTTGAAAAGCTCCCAGGAAAATTGGGTGTTTTATATGACGATTTGGGTGCTGGTTTTATTGGATTAATATCAGCTATGGTTGTGAACCAAATTATCCAAATAACTCTTTAAGTAGAACTTCTTTTACAGATCCAGGATTTACTTTGCTCTTGGAGCTTTTCATTACTTGACCTACTAAGTAGCCAACAAGTTTATCTTCAGGATTTTCTAATCTTTCAACAATATCTTGATTCTCATTAATTATCGAAGTCACAAGTGCTTTTATTTCATCATTATCAGAAGATTGGATAAGGTTATTATCAGATGCAAAAGATTTAGGATCAATATCTTCAATTAACAATTTTGCGAGAATATCTTTTGCAGATGTGAAAGAAACTTCATTATTTTCAAAGAGATTAATTAAACTAGCAAGTTTTTCTGAATTAAGCCACTGAGGCAACTCACTAATTTCTGCTTTTCTCATTTGTCCTTGAAGTTCGCCAGTAAGGAAATTAAAAGTCGATTTACAATCACCTGTTTCCTTTACCGTTGACAAATAAAGTTCATATAACCATCTCTGGCCTTTATCTAAATAATTTGAATCTGATAATGATAACCCTGTATCAAGAAGTGTTTTTCTTTTCTTTTCAGGAGTTTCTTTAATCTGATTTTGAGAAATTTCTATAAATTCGTCATTTATTACCATATTTGGCAGATCAGGATCTGAAAAATATCTATAGTCAGCACTTCCCTCTTTTGTTCTCATTGACAGCGTCACTTGTTTGTTCTCGTCCCAATGACGTGTTTCTTGAATTATTGATTCCTTATCTTGTACCATTTTTGTTTGTCTTAATATTTCATAATCTATTGCTTTTTCAAGTGACTTTAGAGAGTTCATATTTTTTATTTCAACTTTAACTCCAAGTTCATCAGAACCTTCTTCAGCAACAGATATATTTGCGTCGAATCGTAAATTTCCTTTTTCTAGCTTTCCTTTTGATATCCCCAAATCAATTACTAATTGTCTAAGTTCCTCTATGTATGCAACTGCCATTTTTGCTGAAGATATTATTGGTTTAGTTACAACTTCTACAAGAGGAACACCAGATCTATTGAAGTCAAGTAAAGTACTTGTTGCAGAATCTATTCTCCCTGATCCCAAATGAATGCTTTTACCTGTGTCCTCTTCCATGTGTACTCTCTCAATTGCGACAGTATGAAGGCTATCTTCAATAACTATTTCTAACGATCCTTCAACTCCTACAGGAAAATCAAATTGGGAAATTTGATAGTTCTTAGGAAGATCAGGATAGAAATAATTTTTTCTATGAAACATTCCTTCTTTAGTTATTGAACAATTTGCTCCTAATGAAAGCATGACAATATATTCAATTGCTTTTTTATTTGGGACTGGGAGAGCTCCAGGCAAACCTAGACATGTTGGGCATAAACTAATATTTGGCTCATCGGTTTCAACAACTTTACAAGAACAAAACATTTTGGATTCTGTATCTAATTCAACATGTGTTTCCATACCTATTGTTGGCTTAAGATTCATATATCACCTTTTGTCATCTTTGGTAAATGATTAAACGAAACCATGTCTTCAATTGACTCTGCAAGATCTAATAAAGAATAATCCGAACATGGTTTTCCCATAAGTTGGATAGAAAGAGGCATATTATTATTAGATAAGCCCGTTGGAATGCTTATTGCTGGAAGGCCTGCTAAGTTCGCTGGAATTGTACATAAATCAGAGAGATACATTTCAAGAGGGTTTTCTGTTTTTTCTCCAAATTTAAATGCTGGAGATGGAGTTGTTGGTGATATCAAAAAATCAAAATCATCAAAAGCTTTTTGAAAATCTGAAATTATCTTTGATCTTACTTTTAATGCTCTTCCATAGTATTCATCAAAATAACCAGCAGATAATGCATACGTTCCCAACAATATTCTCTTCTTTACCTCTTCACCAAAGCCTACGGCACGAGTTTTATTCATCATTTCATAACTACCTGAAGCTGGCTCTCTTAATCCAAAGCGTACTCCATCAAAACGTGATAAATTTGCTGAGCATTCAGCTGGAGCAATTAAATAATAAACACTTAAAGCCATTTCAGTTAGTGGTAAGGAAGTTTCTACAACTTCATGTCCACTATTTTCTAAAAGCTGAGTTACTTTATTTACTTCATTTTGTGAATCTTCTGAGACTCCTTCTTGCATTAATTCTTTTATTATTCCTATTTTCAATTTTTTATTTTTGGGTTCTGTATATTCAGGCTTTATGGATGTTGCATCTTTAGGGTCATAACCTTGAATGTTATCAAATATAATTCTTGCATCATCTACAGTATTTGTGATAGGACCTATTTGATCTAGTGAAGAAGCAAACGCAATTAATCCAAATCTTGATACCGTTCCATACGTCGGCTTAAAACCAACGACACCGCAAAATGAAGCAGGTTGTCTAATTGATCCACCTGTATCACTTCCTAAAGAAGCTACAGCTGAACCTGCAGAAACTACAGCGGCAGATCCTCCTGAGGACCCTCCAGGTACATAATCTGGATTCCAAGGATTTTTTGTAGGACCATACGCTGAATTCTCAGTTGACGAACCCATAGCAAATTCATCAAGATTTGTCTTTCCCGTAAATGTTGAACCTGTTTCTTTTAGCATTCCAATTACTGTCGCGTCGTAAGGAGATACATAATTTGAAAGCATTTTTGATGAACAAGTTGTTTTATACCCATAAACATTTATATTGTCTTTTATAGCGATTGGAATTCCATCAAGCTTTCCTAAACTCTCACCTTTTAAAAATCGTTCATCAGATTTTTTTGAGTTTTCAATACCTTCATCGTAAAAAAGTTCTAAATGAGCATGCAAGATAGACTCGGTAAAGGACGCATTCTCATAAACCTGCTCAAATAATTCAGATGGTTTTAACTCTTTATCTAAAAATAAATTGTTTAATTTTGATATTGAAGGTATGTTTCTATTCATTATCAGTTACTCAATTGAAGGAGGAACAACAAAATGTCCATCTTTCGTTTCAGGAGAGTTCTTCATTGCATCTTTATGACTCAAAGATGGTGTAGATTCATCCTCTCTTAGCTCAAGTACTTTACTTAAAGGATGAATATCAATTTTCTCATCTTTTACATCAATATTTTTTAAAGCATCAACGTGTTCAAGGACTATCTCCAAATCCTTTTGAAGTTTGAGTTTTTCTTTTTCTTCTAGATGAATAGATGCGAGATTGGAAATATCGTCTATGTTAAAATCTTTTGTCATTAGGTACTTTCAAGAAATTTTTTTAATATCTCATAAGATTCTAATATTTCATTTTTATTAACAAATTCATCAGAAGTATGAGCTAACAAAGGGTCACCGGGTCCAAAATTAATAGCTGGGATGCCTTCATCAGTAAATCTTGCAACGTCTGTCCATCCCTGTTTTGGTGTAACATCAAGCCCAGTTTTACTAATAAATTCAGATATCATTCCTAAATTTTTATTAGGAAGAGCTCCTGTTGCTATATTTTTAATTGTGACTTCACCAAACTGTTCAAGTTCATCTTTAATATAATTTTCTGCATCATCTGAAGAAAATGTAGGAACAAATCTAAAATTTACATTCATTGAAATTTTTGGCGGTGTTACGTTGTTGGCAACACCTCCTTGGATTTTTGTAACAGTCACAACCTGTTTATAGATTAATCCATCGATATCAAAGTCTTTAATTTCGTTTTCAGATAGATAATCTGCAACTTTATTAAGTTTAAAAAAAGGATTTTCACCCATCCAGGGCCTCGCAGAATGACTTGAAATACCAACGAGATCTAAATTGGCATTTAATGATCCATTACAACCTAATTGACATTCCAAGCTGCTTGGTTCCATCACTATCGCAAGCTCTATGGAAAAGTCTTTTTTTAGTATATCCATCAAAAAATTTAGACCATTTTGCTCAGAAGAGCCTTCTTCAGCAGTATAAAAAACACCTATAACATCCTTATTCTTATCAAGAAGAGTTTTCATCATAACAGCAACTCCCGCTTTCATATCAACAGAACCTCTGCCATAAATATTTTCCTCATCGGAGACTATCTTTTGATTCTCATCAATTGGCACAGTATCAAGATGTCCAACTAATGCAATTTTTGGATTTGAGCTAGGTGAGGAAACAATTAATCCCCCCTCATTTCTAAATATTTCACCATCGTATCCTTCATCAGTTAGATACTTTTCAATGAAATTTATTACTTCATTTTCATTTCCAGTAACAGATTCAATATCAATTAATTTTTGAGTTAATTCGTTTAGATTCAAACGTCTACTCCAAATGTCCTTAGTGCTTCATTGAGTGAAGTCTTTTCATTTGTTGATTCTTTTCTTTTTCCAATTATTAATGCACATTGAACATCATATTCGCCACTCGGAAATGTCTTTGGTCTCGTACCAGGAATGACAACAGAATTTTCTGGAACTACTCCTTTATATTCGATTGGTTCTTCACCCGATACATCAATAATTGGTGTTGAAGATGTGATAGTAACATTAGCGCCGATTACAGCACCTTTTCCAATTCTGACCCCTTCAACAATAATTGCTCTTGAACCTATGAATGCTCCGTCCTCAATTATTACTGGCATAGCTGACGGAGGTTCTAGTACACCACCAATACCCACACCACCTGATAAATGAACATTTTTTCCTATATATGCACAAGACCCAACTGTTGCCCACGTATCGACCATTGTTCCTGAACTGACATAAGCACCTATATTTACAAAACCTGGCATGACTACAACACCGGGTTCACAGAATGCTCCATATCTTACAATCCCAGGAGGAACGACTCTAATTTTTAAACTTTCATAATTTTTTTTGGGTTCGAGTTTATCAAAGTAGATTACATCGCCAGACTCGATAACTTTTAAATTCTGGATGGAAAAGTATAAAGAAATTGATTTCTTAACCCATTCATTAACTACCCACTCATTATCAATTTTTTCAACAACTCTTATTTCACCATTATCTAGTTTTTGAATTATTTCCTTAATTAGATCAACATCATCTTGAGTAATATTGTCTAGGTCTATATTTTCAACTCTATTTTCAAATTTTTCGATATTCATATTGGTCTCTTTTTAGTTATTAGATAGTATTTTAATGTATGAATAAGAACACTTATAGATTTATTATTCTTTTATTAACAGGGTTGTTAATTTTTGTTATTTATTATGGAGTTACTTTTTCGATCAATAACTCAGAAGTTGTTGAATTACCTCAAGTCGTTGAAGAAATATACCCATTACCAAATGATCAAGTACCACAACAGTCAAGCATTAGAGTTGATTTACCAGTAGGTTATGAAATTACATTAATAGTTGATAATTATATAATTCCCGAGTCAGAGATACTGTTTCAAGATGCTATTGGGATGTTTACATGGCGTCCAGGGCCAAACAAATCTTTTGAATCTTGGATAGCAGGAAAACATACTGTAACAATACAATGGTCAAAAGTAACTGGGCTTCCTGATGTGGGAGAATTTAGTTGGATTTTTTATACTTACTAATTAAATCTTTAAAATTCACTTCATCTAACAAATCTATATTTAATAAATTTGCTTTATCATATTTTGAACCAGGATTAGAACCATATACTAAGTAATTTGTATTTTTTGAAACTGCGGTAGTTACAGTCCCCCCTAAATTTTCAATTAAATCCACAATTTCTTGTCTTGTATATGTCTGAAGCGTTCCTGTAATTACAAAGGTATTACCAGCAAGAAAACTTTTGGATGATGTATTTTTTTTATCAAATTTAAATCCACTCTCTTTTAATGTCTCTATTAGATCAATATTGTTTTTGTTTGATTTCCACTCAAAAATAGACTCTGAAACACTTTTTGAAATACCATGTATATTCTCTATTTTGTCTTTCTCGGCATCCAAAATACCATCGATTGAATTGAAGTTTTTTATTAATGTCTGAGCAGTTCTTTTACCAACAAATCTTATCCCTAAGGCAGTAAGTAGACTTTCTGGAGACGTTTCAACTGATTTTTTTATCGCAGAAAGTAAGTTTGTTGTTTTTTTCTCTTCCCATAATGGCAAATCAATTAAATCATTAAATTCTAGTTTGTAAAGGTCTCCAATACCTTTTATAAGTTTTTTTTCTAATAAAGTATCTACCGTT
This sequence comes from uncultured Candidatus Actinomarina sp., assembly GCA_902519845.1. Taxonomy (GTDB): domain Bacteria; phylum Actinomycetota; class Acidimicrobiia; order Actinomarinales; family Actinomarinaceae; genus Actinomarina. The sequence continues at coordinate 150,034 of CABYLQ010000002.1, forward strand.
TCCTTTCCAAGCCCATCGATATCAAGACCAGATTTAGAACCAAAAAAAATAATGCACTCTTTTTGAGCTATATTGCAAGATAATTTTTTTTTGCATCGTGGAACTTTTTCATCTTCAAAGAATTCAATACTCGACTCTCCACAGGGGCATTCTTTAGGTAATTCCCACATAACCTGATTTCCATCTCTTCTTTCTTTTATAGGAGCAACAACTTCTGGAATAACATCACCCGCTCTTCTTACAATTACATGATCATTTATTCGTAAATCTTTTCTTCTTATTTCATCTGGATTATGGAGTGTGGCTGATGAAACCCTTGCCCCTCCCACTATCACTGGTTCTAATACTGCTACTGGGGTAATAGCCCCTGTCCTGCCAGTTTGTAATTTTATGTCTTTTAATACCGTAGTTTGTTCTTCAGAAGGAAACTTAAAGGCTACAGCCCATCTTGGAGATTTTGAAGTAAATCCTAATTCGTCTTGAGTTTGTAAAGAATCTACTTTTAAAACAGCCCCATCTATTTGATATAGATATTTATTTCTTGAATCTTTTATAACATCTATATTTTTCTCAATTTCTTTTTGAGATTTAGAGATTTTAATTTTATTTGTTTCAAATCCAAGTTCTCCCATAAAGTCATTATTTTTTGAATGGAATTGATTTTGAACCTCTTTATCATGATAAATTAATTGATAGGCAAGAAGTCTTAGGTCCCTTGTTGAAGTAATTGAAGCATCTTTCTGACGTAATGATCCAGCAGCTGCATTCCTTGAATTTATAAAAATATTAGTGCCTTCTTTTCTGATTCTTTGTAAATTATTTTTTTCATCCTCTGATAAATCAGCTTTATTTTTTTCTTTAAGTAAATCTAAAGTTGCAGAATCCTCTTTTCTTTGTTTATTTAGATTATTAAAACTATCTGTAGGCATGTAAACTTCACCTCTAATTTCAACTGTTCCTTTTACATTTTCTTTGAGTCTTAATGGAATATTTCTAATTGTTTTGACATTGTGGGTAACATCTTCACCAACAACTCCATCCCCTCTTGTAAGCCCCCTTTTTAGAAGGCCATCTACATAAATCAGAGAAATAGCTAGACCATCAATTTTTGGTTCTATCGTAACTGGGAATATTGATGAATCCGTTATTTTTTCTAATCGCTCAAACCACTTTTCTAGCTCTTTGCTATTTTCTATATTATCTAAGCTATACATTCTTCCTTGATGCTCAACTGATTCAAAGGCATCACTTGGAGTTTCCGTTACCCTTTGAGTTGGTGAGTCCTCCATAAGTAATTCTGGATTATCTTCTTCAATTTTTTTTAGTGAATTAAATAATTTGTCGTATTCACCATCTGACATTATTGGATTATTTAAAACATAATAAGCATGCTCAGCTTTAGACAATTGATCTATTAGCGTTTTTACCTCTTTAAGATTCATCAAGCAGACTCCATTAATTTAGAACTTATTCTTCCTCCACCTATAACCTTGGTACCACTAAATAGAACACCAAACTGTCCTGGTGCGATGCTTGAAGCTGGCTCTAGAAGTTCAACTAACAATTCATTGTCAGATATTTTGTTAATTTTGCACTTTAGGTCTTCTGAGTTATATCTTGTCTGCACACTCAAATTATGATATTCAATATCTTTAACGACCGAAACGTCTTCAATGATAAAGGATTCAACTAAAAGGTCTTTTTGCTCGCCAATTATTACATTTTTATTTTGTACGTTTATTTTTGTTACATATCTGGGTGTAGCTTGCCCTCCAGGGAGGCCTTTTCTTTGACCAACTGTAAATTCATGAATTCCATTGTGATTGCCAACTTTAGTTCCATTGACATCAAAAATTTCACCTGCAGAAGTTAAGTCTATTCTTTTTTCTACAAATGATCTGTAATCTTTCTTTCCAACAAAACATATATCTTGACTATCTTTTTTAAATGCCGTTTTCAGACCAAGACGCGCAGCAATTTGTCTAACTTCTGGCTTAGTAATTTCACCTAATGGAAATAATATATTTTCTAGATCTTTGGACTTAAGCATGTGCAATACATAAGATTGGTCCTTATCAAGATAATCCGCTTTATGTAATTCATAAAAATTTTCATTTTTAATTATTTTTGCATAGTGCCCTGTTGCTACTTTTTCACAGTTAAGCTTTTTGGCTTGATTTAAAAAATGGTCAAACTTTACAGATCTATTGCATTCAACACATGGATTTGGTGTAAGGCCCTGTGCATACATATCAATAAAATTATCTACAACATTTTTAGAAAAAGATTCTGTATAGTCCAATACATAATATGGAATATCTAGCTTTGAGGCAACTTTTCTTGCATCTTCGCTATCAGATGCGGTACAGCACCCTGTTTCAGGCATTTCTCCTTCAGGTCCCTCCCAAAGTTTCATAGTTACTCCAATGACTTCATGACCTTGTTCTTTTAAAAGTGCAGCTACAACAGATGAATCAACACCGCCGCTCATTGCTACTAAAATTCTCATTTCATACCTTGAACTGCTTTGATAACAATATCTGCTGCCTTGGAGCCGTCACCTTTTTGATTTGACCATCCAAAGCTGAATCTTAAATGATTGTTTATAAATTTTTCATCTACATTCATCGCCTTAAGAACATGAGATGGTTTCTGAGCACCACTTGCACAAGCAGATCCTCTCGATACACCAAGCCCATTTAAATCAAGTTCTATCAAGAGTACTTCAGAGTTAATGTCAGCAAATTGAATATTGCTTATATGGGGAAGCCTGTCAATGGAGTCTCCAACAATAACAACTTCTAGTGAGTTTTTTAATTTATTTTCAAAGATATCTCTTTCTTCTTTCATCATTCCTACTTCATCATCAAAATTATTTTGTTGTTCCTCCAGTGCTGCTGCAAAAGAAGCTATGCCTGGAACATCGACTGTACCAGCCCTTCTTTCTAGCTCTTGTTTACCACCGTGTAAAAAACTTGGTAATTTATATTTACTATTAATGAACATTGCTCCAACACCTTTAGGTCCACCAATTTTATGAGCAGATATTGCGGCGCTTTCAATACCAGAATTATGAAAATTAATATTTTCAGAGATAATTCCTTGAACAACATCTGAATGAAAAAGAGTTGTTGAATTTAGTGACTTAATAGATTTAGATAATTTTTTTATCGGTTGAATTACTCCAGTTTCATTATTTCCCCACATCAACGATGCAACAATTGTTTTCTCATTTACATGGCTTAGAAATTCATCTTCTTCAACTATGCCTTTTTTATTTGCTTTTGCATAATTTACATCATGACCAAGTGAAGAAACCCATTCTGCAGATGCAAGAACAGCTTCATGTTCAATATTTGAAGTAACGAGATTTTCATCAGATATAGTGGCTCCAAATAATGACTTTATTGTCCAGTTGTCAGCTTCTGTTCCTCCACTTGTGAAAATTATTTCTCCAGGAGCAACTTCAAGTAGTGAAGCAATCTTTTCTCTAGAATCTTCTAACAAATTTTTAGAGTCTCTAGATAGTTTGTGACCACCTGAAGAATTTGCGAACCCAAAGCTTTCTGCATTTACATATTCTGTGATAGCAGATTTACGCATCGGAGTTGATGCTGCGTGGTCTAAATATAAATAGTCTTTATTTTTCATACTCAATTATTTTAGTGAGGAACTATTATTGTAAAACACACAATGAGTAAAACAATAGCGGTAGAGACCAATATAAATGCCTCAATAGATGATGTATGGAGTGAAGTTTCACTTATAGAAAATCACTCAAATTGGATGAATGATGCTGAGGAAATAAACTTTCAGAGCACTACTAAATCAGGTGTAGGAACTGAAATTAAAGTGTTAACAAAAATAGGCCCAATTAAACTTTATGATTATATGATATTTACCAAATGGGAAGAAAAAAAATTAATTGGGGTTGATCATATCGGTATAGTTACAGGCAAGGGTGAAATGCAATTTGAAAAAATATCAGAAAACATTACAAAATTCAAATGGGTTGAAACACTTAAATTTCCTTTTTATCTTGCTGGACCAATCGGTGAAATTTTTGGAAAGCCAATTATTGAATTTATTTGGAAAAAAAACTTGAAAAATTTGAAGGAAATTATTGAGAAATGAAGTTACAAAAATTAATTATTTTTTTATTTGTGTTTTTGTCATGTACTTCTGATGAAGTTACAACGATTGAAAATGAAGAAAACGATAATGTACAAACAACAATTGAGTCTACTCTAGAGCCTTGGTCCTCAGCATTGGGTAAATCACCTGAGACTTTTGTTTCTACGTGGAATAGTATTGTAAATTCTATTTCAAATGATGAAGATACAATATTGTTTTTTTCAATTGATCCTGATGAGGTTAAATGGTCAACCTTTGATCAAGAGGAGCTTGTATACAAATGGGGTGATGCCTCTATAGGTGATAATGTATTTATATTAAATTTAGATGTTGAAAATGAGATAGTAAGAACTGTTAAGTTTTTTGCTCCAACAACAAATGATCAAGCTACAACTCAACAAACAAAATTATTTCTATTACTTATCATCGCAATATCAGATGATACTGCTGATAAAGATGGGAGAGAAGAAATACTTGCCGGGCTTGGCTTATATGATGAAATTCTTGATCCTAATGATTATGGAGGAATTCTAGTTTTTAATGAAATAGAGTATGAAATAGAACCTTTAGTTGCAGAAAATAGATTGGTTGGTTTAAATTTTTACAGTAGATATACCGTAAAATAAAATATTTAAGTAGCTATTACCTGTTCAACACCAGGTACTTTGTCCATTAAAATTCTTTCGATACCACTTTTTAATGTTGCGATTGATAAAGGGCATCCCTGACAAGCACCCAACATTTCAATATTGACAACACCATCTTCTACTGAAGATAATTTAATATCACCACCATCTGCTTGAACAGCAGGTCTTATATATTCGATAGTGTCATTTAAAATATCCATGTCAATATCAACCTTTTCAGGTCTTTCTTTAAATGATGGAAATTTGATACCTTGATCACTCATAATTATTAGTATATTCGATTGTTGATCCTAATAAACTCAAAGAATCAACGATATTTTCATAACCCCTATTTATATGATCTACTCCACTTATAGAAGATATGCCATCTGCTTGTAAAGCAGCAATAATAAGGCTTGCTCCTGTTCTAATGTCAGTAGCTTGAACTGGGGCTCCAGAGAGATTCCTTACTCCCTTTATCATTGCATGTTGCCATCCAGTTTGTATATTTGCACCCATTCTCTGAACTTCTGGTATCCATTGAAATCTTTGATCATAAACATTTTCGGTTAATATTGATGTACCTTCAGCTCGAAGTAAAGCAGAACCAAAAATAGGTTGAAGATCTGTAGCTACGCCAGGAAATGGCAAAGTTGCAAGTTCGATAGAATTTATGCCTTCATCGTATTCAATTGAAATAGAATCTTCTTTAAGATCTATAATTGCTCCCATCTCTTTAAACTTTTTTATCTCCATCGGCAAATGTTCGGGATTTATACCTATTACTTTTCCAGAGCCCCTAGTAGAAAAAATTGCTGTGAGAAATGTGCCTGCCGCTACTCTGTCACCTATGACTTCATGGTTTGTTGGTTTTAATCTCTCAACGCCTTCAATTATTATTTCACTTGTGCCTGCACCAGAAATATTTGCACCCATTTTTGTCAACATATCTACAATATCAACAATCTCTGGTTCCCTAGCTGCATTTTCAATTACTGTCTTTCCTTCTGCTAATACTGCAGCCAACAAGGTGTTCTCTGTGGCTCCTACTGAAGCGTATGGCAGATTTACCTCAACTCCTTTAAGCCCATCTGAAGTTCCAATTAAAACTCCATGATTTAATTCGAACCTTGCTCCCATTTTTTCTAAAGCATCCAAATGCATTTGGACGGGTCTAGGTCCCAGTTGATCTCCTCCTGGAAAAGCAATTCTTGCCTCCCCTTGTCTAGCTAATAGTGGGCCAAGGATAATTATTGATGCCCTCATTTTTTGAACTATTTCATATGGAGCTTCTATTCCAATTTGTGATGGTGAAGAAATTGATAAATGATTATCTAAAAATTTTGATTCAATACCAAGTACATTTAAAACTTCCTGCATGTAAGATACATCAGCAATTAAAGGAACATTATTAAGGACATAATCACCCTCGCAAAGAATTGGAAGAATCATTTCTTTTAAAACAGCATTTTTTGCACCTTTTACTGTTATTTCACCACTTAATTTATGGTTACCTTCTATTGATATTTGTTTTTCCACTATCATTGATATTACTTTAAGTTTAAAGTGTAACAATTTTTTTATGGCTCGAGATATAAATATTCATTCAGAAGATAATCATGAAAATGCATCAATCTATGTTGTAAATCAAATTAAAGATCTAATTGAAAATTCAGACGGATCATTTTCTCTTGGATTGTCCGGCGGGAAAACACCACGATTTGCATATTCAATAATGTCAGAAACTTTTAATAACTTATCCCAAACAATTATTTGGACGGTCGATGACAGGTGGGTAGAAGCTAGGGATGAATTATCAAACCAGAATTTAATAAATACCTACTTTGAACCAACGCAGGCAGAAGTTTTAAAGTTCGACTTCAGCGGTGATAGCCCGCAATTGGATGCAGAAATTTATGAAAAAAAAATTAAAGACAAAATCAGTAATTTCAATGTTGCAATTCTTGGATTAGGTCAAGATGGTCACATTGCTTCCTTATTTCCAAATTCAGAAGCAACAATGGACAAAGAATCGCTATATGTTGCTAATGAGGTAAACATAAAAACAAAATGGAGAGTGACTGCGACGTTTAAATTGCTTGGAAAAATAGATAAAATTTTTATTTTGGCAACTGGAGATAACAAGAACGATATTCTTAAATCTGTGAATGCTGATAATAATTTACCAATTAATATATTAAAAAAATATTCAAATAATATAGAAATTGTCACTGATCAAATAATCTAAAATATCTATCATCTAAACTTACATTGGAGCCGCTTTTGTGTAAGTCTGAACCACTGACACTATTCAACTACCCTGTTGGGGGTGGCTCCAAACTAATAAGGAATCTATGTTAAGCTTCAAAGCTTGTGAATTTTAAAAATTTTTTATTAGCTCTTGTAACATCTTCAATTTGGGGATCATCATTTTTAATGATTAAGTATTCACTAGAAGAACTTAATCCCTCAGATATAGCTATCTACAGAATTTTAATTGGAGCTTTATTCATAAATATATTTGTTAGAGCCAAAGAAAATATTGTAAAAGCAGACCATCTAAAGATTTTTATAATTTCATTTTTTTGGATGGCACTTCCTTTTTATATGTTCGGCATTGCTGAACAAACCATAACATCTTCATTAGCTGGATTGATTAATGGTTCAACTCCAATTTTTGTTGCTTTTATTGCGGTTGTATTTTACAAATTAAAAGTAACAAAAATTCAAATACTATATATATTTACTGGTTTTATTGGGGTGGGGCTGATTTCTTTAAGCGAAGGAATTGGTGATATATCGTTTGAGATTGGTTTTCTTTATGCATTAATTGCCTCAATATCATATGGAATTGCAGTAAATATGGTTGAGCCATTAATAAAAAAATATGATTCATTAATTGTTATAAAAATTGTAATAAGATATGCCCTCCTTCTTTCACTAATAATGCTTGGGGCGACTGCATCATTTAAAATACCAACTGTTGAAGTTTCATTGATCCCAATGCTCATATTGGGAATTGGTGGTACTGGGATCGCGTTTTTGACATATTATAAATTGTTAGAAAGTGTTGGGAGAATATCTAGCTCATTTATTGTCTATGTGATTCCAATATTTTCTATTTTCTTTGGTTATCAGTTCTTAAACGAGATAACTAATTCAATTCAGTTTATAGGAATGGGTGTAATATTATCTTCCGCTTTTCTATATTCAAGAACATAAGATTATTTAATTTCTACAAGTTCTGACTCAGCAACAGCAGCTAATTCTCCATTATCTAAGTAGAGTTCACCTTTAAATATACTGCTTCTACCATCAACACTTTCTCTCCAAGCAACAGCAGTCACATACTTGATAGATGGCCCTACAGGTTTTATAAATTTTATTGAAAAAGTCTTAGTTACAGCTTTTTGACCAAGTAAAACACTTAATGGCCCCATTGTGATATCAATCCATGAATCAATAATTCCCCCGAGTGTTGTAGGTAAGGGATTAAAATATCTTTCCCTGACAGGAAACTTACATTTTAAAGTTTGATTTTCTTTATCAAAGTTTAAAAACTCACCTTCAAGCTCAATCCAAACATTTGGAACAGGCATTCCGCTGTTTTGTAAAAGATCTTCAATATTGTCATCGACCATTCTGTAATAATAACAACATATATGAATAAGCTGTCTCGCCAGGCAAGACAGCTTAAACAGGGTTAATGAGTAATAATAAAATATTACATAAAGGGTAAGACAGTTTATTTACCTTTAGGGTGCCAGACTGTTTTTGTTTCGATAAAAGGTAAAATTGAACTTATCCCACTTGTTGAGGGCAAGATAGAAATTCTTTTTACAGACTCTGATGCTTTTTGACCAAGAATCTCACTTGATTTTTTTGAAATCTTTTCATAAATTGCGGCATGTTTAATTTCAACATGACCCCCAACATCTTCAATAACATTTTCGAATTTTCCAGACAACAGATTAAGACTCCCTGACGGAAAGTCAGAATTGTTAATGTCTTCAGATAGTTTTAATGCAATAACGGCATTTTTATCTGAAAAATTAATAACAGAACACCCCACGGTCAATGGAGGAAGTATTGACTTTATTAATTCATTCAATGATATTGAATTAGAACTTAGTGTAAATGTAACTCCAATAGCTTCCTGATGAGAAATATTAAAATATTCACCAGCAACAGGATTCAAATTACCTGTAAGCTGTTCCCATTTATCTACTAGGCCTGCATACCAAACGATTGTATCTATTGCATTATTAATGTCATTTTTTGAATTAATTTTAGATAATCCATGATCTTCTAATAAGGAAATATAACTATCTTTATTTCCTTCAATCATTTCTGACAATCGATAGAGAATTTGAGACCTATTGTACATTGTTAATTGATTCCAATTTTTAAATCCTTCTTTAGATGATGTAACCGCATCCCTTAGATCTTTTTTTGAAGTTAAAGGAATCTCATATTTTTCTTTTTTTAAATCAATTGAATAAACTTTTCCAGATTCAGACCTAACAAATTTACCATGAACATAATTTTTATACGTTTTTTTTATGTCTGTCATGATGACACCTTTAAGTATGAAAGAAGACCGTGTCTTCCTCCTTCCCTACCAAAGCCTGATTCTTTATAACCACCAAAAGGCGATGCAGGATCAAATTTATTGAATGTATTTGCCCAAATTACTCCTGCTTCGAGCCTATCAGCAGTCCATAATATTTTTGAACCTTTTTCTGTCCAAATACCTGCAGAAAGACCATATTCAGTATTGTTAGCAATCTCAACAGCCTCTTCCGGAGTTCTAAAAGTTAAAGTAGTAAGAACAGGTCCAAATATCTCTTCAGTTGCGATTTTGTAATTTGCCTGAACGCTTGTAAATAAACTTGGCTTAAACCAAAATCCATTTTTAGGAAGTTCACATTCAATTTGGAATAAATCTCCACCATCTGCAACACCTTCATTTACCAATTTTTCAATCTTATCTAATTGATCTTTTGAATTTATAGCACCCACATCAGTATTTTTATCTAATGGATTGCCTACATTTAATGTCTGCATTCTTTTTTCAAGTTTTTTAATAAATTTTTCTTCAATGTCCTCTTGAACGAGTAATCTACTTCCTGCACAACAAACATGTCCTTGATTAAAAAATATACCGTTAACAACTCCCTCGACTGCTTCATCTAAAGCTGCATCACTATAAACGATATTTGCTGCTTTTCCGCCAAGCTCCAAAGTCAAACCAACGTCTCTACCAGCCAAAGATTTTTGGATATATTTACCTACTCCAGTAGAGCCAGTAAAAGCAATTTTTTTAATATCTTTATGATTTACAAGATGTGATCCTGTAGATCCATCACCAGTTACTAAATTAAATACCCCATCTGGAAGACCTACTTCTTCGCATAATTCAGCAAACAATAAAGCAGTCAGAGGTGTTGTCTCAGCTGGCTTTAAAACAACTGTATTACCAGTTGCTAAAGCTGGAGCTACTTTCCATGACAACATCAAAAGTGGGAAGTTCCAAGGGATAATTTGTCCCACAACTCCATAAGGTTTGTATTGCTCACTACCCCACGCAATATCAAGCTTGTCAGCCCATCCAGCATAGTAAAAAAAGTTTTGAGCAACTTGTGGAAGGTCAAAGTCTCTTGATTCTTTTATTGGCTTACCTCCATCTAAGCTTTCCAGTACAGCAAATTCTCTTGATCTTTCTTGAATCAATCTGGCAAGTTTGAACAAATATTTTGCTCTTTCTGAAGGATTAGTTTTACTCCACTTTTTCAACCCTTCTTTTGCTGAAGCTACTGCGTAATCAACATCTTGTTGATTTCCAATTGAAATAGAAGATAAAATTTTCTCAGTTGAAGGAGAGATAGTATCGATATATTGTTTTGATTTTGGAGTGACAAATTTTCCATCTATAAAATTTCCATATTTTTTTTCAATATTGACAATTTTTTCTGATTCAATTGATTCTGAGTATTCCCAATTATTCATAAATTAGCCCCTTGGAAAATAATAACTTGATTGATATGAATTCGTTTTTAATTTTTTTATTTGTTTTAATACATCATCTAATAGACTCGATGCTCCAAATCTAAAATATTCTGGAGTTAACCACTCAGCACCTAATTCTTCGTTGATAATTACAAGATAACGAATTGCGTCTTTAGAGTCCCTAATTCCTCCAGCAACTTTTATACCCTTCACTCCATAACCACTATCAGCAAATTCTCTGACTGCTCTGGCCATAACTAGACATGCTTCTCTTGATGCTCCACTAGATATTTTTCCTGTTGAGGTTTTTATAAAGTCTGAGCCAGCACTTAATGCAATAAGACTTGCTTTTTTAATGTTTTCATAAGTTTCTAATTCACCAACTTCTAATATCGTTTTTAAATGAATATCTCCACAAATCTCTTTTAAAGAAACAATTTCATCATAAACTTTTCTAAAATCACCTTCAAAAAAAGCTTTTCGATTAATAACAATATCAATTTCATCAGCTCCTTCATTAATTGCGTACTGAGTATCAACAATTTTAGATTCCAATGGTGCTTGTCCACTTGGAAAGTAGGACGATACAGATGCTACTTTAACATTTGAATCTCTAACTATATTTTTTGCTGTTGAAACTAAAGAGGGATAAACACAAACAGCAGCTGCATTTGGAACATCAGCATCACTAGGATCAGGTGTCATTGCTTTTGATGACATTTGGGCAATTTTTCCTTCAGTATCCTCGCCTTCTAGTGTTGTAAGATCACACATGCTAACAATCTTCATAAGACCTTCTAGCTTAGAATCTTTTTTTATACTCCTAGTTGCCAGTGAAGATGTTCGTTCTTTTACCCCTAATTCATCAATTCTGACATTATCAATCATATCAATAGTTGAAGACCAATCAATAACACTATTTTTAAGTGATGTTTTTGAACTCATTACCTAATGGTATAACTTTATTTGGTATAAAGAAATAGTATTTTAATCTAGTGCTTCTATTGTCTCTTGGGCTCTGTTTATGTCCTGCTCAGTAACGTTGGCAATTCCACCAAATACTGCAAACATTTTTGACCAATCTTTTTCTTTTTTCAAGATATCTTTTGCTAACTCGGAGTCAGTTTGTTCAATGTGTTTGTTTAAAAATGCTCTCAACTCAAGCGTATCAATATCGTTCATGTCACGATATTCAGGAGCAGATTTTGAAATATATTGTGTAAAGTTTTTTTGTGTTTTTAGAACAGTAACCTTACCACCAGTCATGCCGGCACCAAAGTTAAATCCGATACTGCCAAGGATGATTAAAGTACCTCCTGTCATATATTCTGCGGCATGGGCACTACAACCTTCAACTACCGCTATTCCTCCACTGTTCCTTACGCCAAATCTTTGACCAACTCTACCTGAAATATAGAGTTGTCCACCAGTAGCTCCATACAACAAGGCATTTCCAGCTGCATGATACGCGCCTTTATTTTTTGTACCTTGAGGAATTATGGTTATGCTACCTCCACCCATTCCTTTTCCTACATAATCGTTTGCGCTTCCAATAAGTTTTAGATTTATGCCGTCTCGAATAAATGCACCAAAGCTTTGTCCAGCAGCGCCCGATAGACTTATGTACGTTGGATTGGTTTTAAGTTCCTTCCCTAGATTTTGCATCGATACTTCACCTGAAATTCTTGCACCTATACTTCTGTCTTCATTTGAAATTGGATACTGAATAATAGTTGATTCTTGAGATTTAAGTCCTTTCATAATCTCAGAAGTTAGTCGTCTAGATAACCTTCCTTCATCGTGTCTGATAAAGCCTGGATTTTTTTTGTCTGAAACAGCATTTCTTAGAAGCTTATGAAGGCTTTTTGGAAGGTTGTTATCCATGACTTTCAAACCTAGTAAATCAGCATGGCCAATAAGGTCATTAAGAGAAGAAACATTAAAAATATCTAAATATGACTTAATATCTTCTGCTATAAATTTAAACAGTTGCATAACCTGCTCTGGTGCCCCAACAAATTTTGCTCTTAGATTCTCATCTTGGGTAGCTATACCAACTGGACATGTGTTCTCGTGACATTGGCGTACCATTTTGCATCCCAATGCTAAGAGTGGAAGGGTACCAAATCCATATCTATCAGCACCTAATAGAGTTGCGATGATTACATCTTTAGGTGATCTTAATCCCCCATCAACTTCTAGAAGAACTTTATCCCTCATATTGTTCTCGACTAGTGCTTGATGAGTTTCGCTCAATCCAAGCTCCCATGGGGATCCGGCATGTTTAATACTTGTCCATGGACTAGCTCCTGTGCCTCCATCACTGCCTGCAATCGTAATTACATCTGCCCCAGCTTTGGCAACGCCAACAGCAATGACACCAACACCTGGTTCAGAAACAAGTTTTACATTCACGGGGTTATCTGGATTAAATGTCTTTAAATCGTAAATTAGTTGAGCAAGGTCTTCTATGGAATAAATATCGTGATGAGGTGGAGGTGATATCAATGTAATACCTTCAACAGTATGTCTTAATTTTGCAATATGTGTATCAACTTTAAATCCAGGAAGCTGTCCACCTTCTCCGGGTTTTGAACCTTGAGCCATTTTAATTTGGAACTCTTCAGCAGAGGCCAAATAGTCTGGAGTTACACCAAACCTTCCTGAAGCAATTTGTTTAATTTTAGAATTTTTTTCTGTTCCATATCTTTCAGGATCTTCTCCACCCTCACCTGATCCAGATTTTGCACCAATACGATTCATTGCAATAGCCAAAGCTTGATGAGCTTCTTCAGATAATGCTCCTAAAGACATTGAGCTAACCGTGAATTTTTTATATATGTCTTCGAGAGGAATATCTTTGTCATTGGAAGTAATAATTTTATTGTTGTCTGGAAGTGTGAATAAATCTCTTATCTGAACATTGTCTCTTTCTTCAAGGGATTCAAGATACTTATTCCACTCATCTCTATCACCTGAACGAACAGCCTTTTGTAGCTTGAGCACTGTTACCGGTGATGTAACGTGTGGCTCACTCCCTTTTTTATGCTTGTAGAAGCCACCTATTTCTAAATCAAAAGGTTCATCACTATCAAAAATTAATAAATTATCTTCTATTTGTTTGTACCCTAAACCCTCAGTTCTTGTAAAAGAATTTGAAAAAGCACTATCTGTAATTTCTTTATCAATTCCTATTATCTCGTATATTTCAGACCCTCTGTATGAAGAAACTGTACATATTCCCATCTTGGACATTATCTTTAATAGACCTTTGTTTAATGCTTCACGATAATTTTCTTGAGCTTGTGATGGTGAAATATTTAGTTCCTCATTTTCTATTGATAGTTGTCTTGCTTTTTCAAGTGCAAGATATGGCCAGATAGCAGATGCACCATAAGCAATATGACACGCAAGATCATGAGCATCTCGTATCTCACCAGAAACAATAATTAAAGAAGCTTTTAATCGTACACCCTTGTTAATAAGGTGTTGATGAACTCTTCCTAGGACAAGTAGTGAAGGTGCAATCGTATTACTCTTGACTACTTCTCTATCACTCAAAATAATTAATGATTTTTTGTTAATGACAGCTTTGTAGACTTCTTCACATAATTCATCAATAAATTGTTCTAGATTTTTATCTGCTTTATTGAAACTTACATCAAAAACTTTGGATCTATCTTTTGAAAATTCTTTAGATACTAATAAATCATATGTACCTTTACTTAAAATTGGTGATTCCAGAGTAATTAGATTTGCTTGTTGAGATGTTTCTTTTAGGATTGAGCCTCTTTTTCCTAAATAAGTTTTGGTAGACATAACAAATCTCTCTCTTATTGGATCAATTGGAGGGTTTGTTACCTGAGCAAACATTTGATGAAAATAACGGCTAAGTCGTGGTTTGTTCTTACTAAGTACTGCTAATGGAGAGTCATTACCCATCGATCCTGTCGGGATATCTCCTTTAATCATAGGAAGTAAAATAAGTCTTTCTTCTTCTGGAGTGTATTGAAAATATTCTGAGAATGAATCTATTTTAATATCATCTGGCTTGTCGCTAAATTCTGTATCGGCAACCAATGGTTTATTTTTAACCCACTCTTTATATGGGTTTTTTTCAGATAGTTTTTCAATAACTTCTTGTTCATCCAGCAATTCATCATTTTTAATTCTGTATCTAATGGTTTGTCCGGGTTCAAGTTGGGCAGTTTTATATGCACCTGCTTCAACCGATGGACATATACCCACTTCAGAAGCAGCTAAGATATATCGATCTGAGATCATCCAACGAAGAGGCCTCAAACCGCTTCTATCAAGACCTGCAATTATATCCTTTCCGTCAGTAGCTACAATTGCTGCTGGGCCATCCCATGGTTCTGTCAAAAAAGCATGATACTGATAATAGGATTGTTGATCTTTTGTAAATCTTGGATTATTTTCCCATGCTGAAGGAATAAGCATTTCTTGTGCATGAGCAAGCTTTCTACCAGATTGAACTAGTAATTCAATTGCATTATCAAGTTGACCAGAATCTGAAAGATTTTCATCTATAAAAGGTTTAAGAGTGTCTATATCTTCTTTCCATAAATTTGAAGACGCATCTACTTCCCTAGCCTTCATCCAAGAATAATTTGCTCTTATAGTATTAATTTCTCCATTGTGGGCGAGCATTCTTAAGGGTTGCGCTTTATCCCATGTAGAAGTTGTGTTAGTTGAAAATCTTTGATGAAAAATACCATACCTTGTCTTGTATAAAGGATTTCTAAGGTCCCAGTAAAAATCAGCGGTTTGAGTAGCCGTAAATAATCCTTTGTATACAACTGTTTTACTTGAACAAGAATTTATGTGAATATTTAGAAATTCGTTTTTAGCTAAATCGGTTTCAAGCGACTTTCTGAATAGATACAGATATTTTTCAAATTTATACTTATATTCCTTTCTTGAGCAAATTATTGCTTGATAAATTCCAGGCTTCGACTTTTTTGCCATTGCTCCCAAGATCTCTTTGTCTGTTGGAACTTTTCTCCAATAAAGAAGTTCTATATCAAACTCTTCTAATTTACTATCGATGAGTTCCATCGATTCTGTAACATTTTTTGGATCAAAAAAGCAAGAGATTAAAGCAAGACTTGAATCTTCATCTCTAACAATTCCACGTTCTGTTATCTCAGCCTCTATGAGTTCAAATGGAATTTCTGTCAGTACACCTGCACCGTCACCTGTACCATCAGCAAATTTAGCTCCTCTGTGATCAAGGTTTGATAAGCATTCAAGTATTTTTAAGGTCATTCCATGGGTTCTTGGAACCCCTCTTGATGCAATAAAACCTACACCACAAGAATCTTTTTCTTCGAAATTAAATGTCATGAATAAATAATTTTACTACGAAGATGAGCTATTGGAAATAAGAAAACCAGCCTTGAAAATCTTTAGGGGGGGACCTAAATAAGCTGGTTTCCTTAATCTTTTTATTTGTTACTTTTTAGTAATGAAATCTCCGTATGCAGATGTTCCATGTTCGGAAGCATCTAATCCTGCAATTTCTTCTTCAGCTGTAACTCTAAGTCCAACTGTTGAATCAATTACTTTGAATACCAAAAATGAGGTTCCATAAGCCCATGCACCAATTGCAAGGATTCCGATTAACTGAGGACCAAATAAACTTGTACCTCCACCGTAGACTAAACCATCGGCTGTATCGAATATAGCTACTGCAAGAACGCCCCAGATACCACATATACCATGTACTGAAATCGCACCTACAGCATCATCAAATCCTCGCTTTTCAAGAAAGTTTATTGAATAAACTACCAAAACTCCTGATACTAAACCGATTAAGACTGCACCTAAATTATTTACGTTCGCACAACCTGCAGTTATACCAACTAATCCAGCAAGTGCTCCATTCAAAGTCATACCTACGTTAGGTTTTCCTGAAATCATGGAAGTATACATTGCGGTAATTGATCCGGAAGCTGCAGAAAGTGTAGTTGTAACTGCAATTGCTGCTAAGTTAACATCGACTGCAGCAAGTGCTGATCCGACATTGAATCCGTACCATCCAAACCATAATATGAAGACACCTAAAGCACCGGCAACCATTGAGCTACCTGGAATTACTTGAGGATTTCCATCATCATCATATTTTCCAATTCTTGGTCCAACTATTTGGACTCCTGCGAGTGCTGCAAATCCACCAACCATGTGAACTACTCCAGAACCTGCGAAGTCAATAAATCCAAGATCGCCTAACCATCCTTGACCACTCCAAACCCAATGGGTAACGATTGGATAAATTACGCCACAGATAAATGGTTGAAAAAGTAAGTATGCGCTAAATTTTGTTCTTTCAGCGACGGCACCTGAAACAATTGTTGCTGCAGTAGCCGCAAAAACTACTTGAAAGAAGTATGTTATTGAGTCACCTTCTAGAAAGAAATTACCGTAAGCGAGAAATCCACCTAAAGTTGTTCCTCCATAAGCTAGTGCAAATCCAAATGCCCAATAAGACACTGCACCAACTGAAAAGTCCATAAAGTTTTTCATAACAATATTGACTGAGTTTTTAGATCTTGTGAAACCTGTTTCCACAAGCATAAAGCCAGGTTGCATGAACATGACTAAGATACCTGCAATAACAATCCACAAACTATCTACATATGTTGCTATTTCCATTTATTAAATCTCCTTTTGTAACAACATAATTAAGAACTCAGATTACGAGACCTCTCAAAAGTTAAATGATTATTACAGAATTGTTTCTTAATTGTTTCCCAAATATCGATTGTTTATGATAAATAAAACTATTCTTAGAGGGTTATGTCAAAAAATATACTAGTTTCAGTAGCTTGGCCGTATGCCAGTGGATCAAGGCATCTCGGACATATTGGTGGAGCATATTTACCTGCTGATATTTTTGCAAGATATAACAGAATGATTGGCAATAACGTAATTATGGTTTCTGGTAGTGATGTCCACGGCACACCCATAACAGTAAGAGCTGATGATGAGGGTGTCGAACCAATTGAGATAGTAAATCGATACCATGCTGAATTTCTTGGCTACTGGGAAAAACTGAATATTCAGTGGGATAATTACACAACCACTATGACCGATAATCATAAAGAGGTCACACAGGAGATGTTTCTAAAAATAAAAGAAAATGGATTTATTGAAAAGAATAAAAGTATTCAAGCTTTTGATCCAAAAGAAAATAAGTTTCTTCCCGATAGATATGTTGAAGGTGAATGTCCAAAATGTAATTACCTTGAAGCCAGAGGTGACCAATGCGATAGTTGTGGAATAACCTTAGATCCTGAAGAATTAATTAATCCAAAAAGTAAAATAAATGGAAATCCAGCAGAGTTTAAAGAAACAGAACATTATTTCTTAAAATTGAGCGCTTTGAACGACAAACTTGCCGAATGGCTAAATACCAAAGAAGGCTGGAGGCCGCATGTCATAAACTTTTCAAAATCTTTTGTAGAAGAAGGCCTACAGGACAGAGCAATAACCAGAGATCTAGATTGGGGTATAGAAATTCCTGAAAATGAACTTGGAGATGGAAAAAAGATTTATGTATGGTTTGAAGCTGTAATAGGTTATTTGTCAGCTTCAAAAGAATGGGCAATGAACAATGGAACCCCTGAGGCTTGGAAAGATTTTTGGTTAGATAAAGATTCAGAGTCATACTATTTTGTTGGCAAAGACAACGTTCCTTTTCATGCAATAATCTGGCCGGCAATGCTGCTTGCCTATGGAGATTTAAATTTACCTACAAATGTTCCAGCAAACCAATACATATTAATCAAAGGAGAAAAGGCATCAGCTAGTAGAGGTGTGGGAAAGACGCTTAATGATTATCTAGATGAATGGAATCCTGATTCACTAAGATATTCACTTGCAAGTATTCTTCCGGAACAAAATGATTCAGAGATTTCTGAGGATGAAATGATAAGAAGAAACAATGAAGAACTTGTAGCAGCATGGGGTAACCTCGTTCAAAGAGTGTTTTCACAGTACATAAATAATTTTGATGATCTAGATACAAGTTTTGAATATGAAAAAATTGATGAAGAACTCATAGAAGGTGCAAAAAACTGTTTTAAAACAACAGGAGAAATGATTGAAAAAGTAGAACTTAAATCTTCACTTCAAAATGTAATGGCTTATGTGAATTCTATTAATGCTTATTTAAACGAGACGGAACCATGGAAAGTAATTAAAGAAGATAAAAAAAGAGCTACTGGAATTTTACATTGTGCAATTACTTCCATTGATGCTTGTGCAACTATGTTTACACCATTTATGCCTACAACTTCCAAAATAGTAAGTAATGCTATTCAAAAAGAAGATGAAAATAGTTGGGGAATAAATGAAATTAAAAAAGGTGCCCCATTAGAAAACATAGGACACCTTTTCAAAAAATTTGATTAGCTTTTTGTAGCTTGAAATACCTCATCTATTTCATTAATCAAACCTAAAAGTTCCTCACCTACTGCAGGATCTTCTGTTTTTTTAGCTTCTCCTGCTTTTTTTGTTGCATTCCAAAAAAGATCATGAACATTTGGAAATTTTTCTACATGTTCTGGCTTAAAATAGTCTGTCCAAAGTACCCAAAGGTCTTTTTTCACTTCTTCTGCCATGTCTTCTTTTATTGTGATACATCTTTGTTTAAAAGCTGCATCATCAGATTCTTGATACTTTTTAGATGCATTAACAACTGATTCTGCATTAATTCTTGCTTGTGCTGGATCGTAAACTCCGCATGGCAAGTCGCAGTGTGCATATGCAACTCTAGTTGGTTTAAATAACTTCATAAATCTCCTTTAATAATCTACTATTAATTTTAATAAGAAAAAAAGTATATGATTAAAAGCATCGGACAGATATTTAACTTAAGAAACATTTTTGTTGTACTTATTTATTTGATTTTCAAAAATAATAAGGATGGAACTTATAGAACTTACGAAATCAAAGAAGAAAGTATGGAGCCTTCACTATATGAGGGCGACTACGTTTTAGCATCAAAATTTACAGATTCTCCCTCACGTGGAGACATAGTAGTTTACGAATATGAAACAAAAAATATTGAAATCGTAAAAAGAATAATTGGTTTACCTGGAGAAACAATCTCTTCTAAAGAAGGGCAAATATATATAAATGATGAAAAAATTAATGACCCCTGGGGAAATGGTGAAGTTGTCGATTTTGAAAATATAACTTTAGAAGAAGATGAAGTTTTTGTATTAGGTGATAATAGAGAAATGTCTTCAAGTGACTCTTTATCAGTTGGTCCAATTAAATTGGAAACTTGCTGGAAGCTAAGATTTCTTTATTGGCCATATCATAAATTCAAAAAATATGAATAGTTTGAAATGCACTTGGTGCAAAAATGAAATGGTTTATCTTCATGGACATGGAGCATGCATCAATAACAGCTGTCCAATGTTTGGACTTAATCAGGCTGAATGTTGTGATGGTGAAACTGTTGACAACTGTTCAATCCAACAAAAAAATGAAATTACATTGTCCCCGCCTGGGTTAAACTAATTAAGTAAAATAAAACTATGAGTGAAGAAAAACCTTTAAATATACCTGAATATTTATTACTTAGATCTGCTGAAGCACGGGCTAAAGCACTAGGTATCTCTGTTGAGCAGGCACTAGCAGATATAAAAGGTGTACCTGTAAGCGAAGTGTCAATTGAAGAACCTGTCCTAGAAGAAGAACCAATAGCTGAAGTTGTAGAAGAGGAACCTGTTGTAGAAGAAGAACCTGTTGTAGAGGAAGAAGTTGTTGAAGAACAAGTAGCTGAGGTTGTAGAAGAAGAGCCTGTAGCTCAAGAAGAAGAGGTTGTAGAAGAAGAAGTTGTTGAAGAGCCTGTAGCTGAAGAAGAGCCTGTAGCTGAAGAAGAGGTTGTTGAGGAAGAAGTTGTTGAGGAAGAAGTTGTTGAAGAGCCTGTAGCTGAAGAAGAAGTTGTTGAGGAAGAAGTTGTTGAGGAAGAAGTTGTTGAAGAACCAGTAGCTGAAGTTGTAGAAGCGAATTTAGAAAACAAAACTGTTGAATCTATTCCTGCTGTAACGATTCGTTTCGCTGGTGACTCTGGTGATGGTATGCAATTAGTTGGGACAAGATTTACAGACACTTCCGCATTGTTTGGTAATGATCTTGCTACTTTACCTGCTTTTCCTGCTGAAATTCGTGCACCTCAAGGTACAGTTGCTGGTGTATCATCATTTCAAGTCCAGATAGCTGATTTTGATATTTTAACTCCAGGAGATGCTCCAGATGTATTGGTTGCTATGAACCCTGCAGCTCTAAAAGCTCACTTACAAGATTTAACACCAAATGGAATGTTGATATTAAATGAGGATGCTTTTGACGAAAAAAATATCAAGAAAGCTGGTTATGAGATTGATCCGAGAGAATCTGGAGAACTTGATGGATGTAGAATTTTTCAGGTTCCGATGGAAAAGCTTACAAAAGAGGCCCTAGAGGAGTTTGATCTCCCTGGAAGGGCAGTTCTTCGATCAAAGAATATGATTGCTCTTGGTCTAATTTCTTGGACGTTTAATAGAGATCTGAAAGATACCGAAAGTTGGATCAATGAGAAATTTAAAAATCTACCTGAAGTTGCAAAAGCTAATATTAAAGCTCTAAAAACAGGTTACAACTTTGGTATTACAGTTGAAGCTTTTCACCACACTTATAAAGTTGATAAGGCTTCTCTCCCAGCTGGAGAATATACAAATATCAACGGAAACATTGGTTTGAGTTGGGGCCTTATTGCAGGCGCTAAAAAAGCTAATCTTGAATTATTTTACGGAAGCTATCCTATTACTCCAGCATCAGACATATTGCATGAATTGTCAAAACATAAAAACTTCAATGTTCTTACTTTCCAAGCAGAAGATGAGATTGCCGCTGCAGCTGCTGCTGTAGGTGCATCTTTTACAGGAAAACTCGCTGTTACAGGAACCAGTGGTCCTGGATTAGCATTAAAAAGTGAAACTATCTCTTTAGCTTTATCAGCAGAGCTGCCTTTAGTAGTCGTGAATGTTCAAAGAGGTGGACCTTCAACAGGACTTCCTACAAAGCCTGAACAATCTGATCTGATGTTTGCAATGTATGGAAGACATGGAGAAGCACCACTTCCAGTAATTGCAGCTAAATCACCTTCACATGCTTTTTATGCTGCTTTTGAAGCAACGAGAATTGCTCTTAAATACATGACACCAGTTATTTTATTATCAGACAACTATGTAGCTACAGGCTCAGAGCCATGGAAACTACCAGAAATTGAGAGCCTTAATGAACTTGGAACAAACCTTACAACTAAATACAACACTGAGGAAGGATTTTTGCCATTCTTTAGAGATTTTCAAACAAACGCTCGACCATGGGCAATTCCGGGTACACCTGGTTTAGAACACAGAATAGGTGGTCTCGAAAAAGAAGATGGGACTGGCAATGTTTCATACGATACCGACAATCATCAATATATGACAGACATGAGAGCATGGAAAATAGAAAATATAGCAAACGATATTGATCAACTTGAATTAAATGGAGATATATCTTCCGATACTCTTGTTGTAGGTTGGGGATCAACATATGGCGGAATCACACAAGCTGTTAATCGACTTAATTCAAAAGGTATTAAAGTTGCAAGTACACATTTTACTCATGTAAACCCATTCCCAGACAACACTGGTGAAATATTAAGCAGATTTAAAAATATAATCATTCCCGAATTAAATACTGGTCAGTTATCAAAACTTCTTCGAGCA
This sequence comes from uncultured Candidatus Actinomarina sp., assembly GCA_902519845.1. Lineage (GTDB taxonomy): Bacteria > Actinomycetota > Acidimicrobiia > Actinomarinales > Actinomarinaceae > Actinomarina. Next base: position 172,595 of record CABYLQ010000002.1, read on the forward strand.
CGTTTCCTTGTAGATGCAATAGGCATTAACAAGGTTGAAGGACTGCCATTTACAGCTCAAGAACTAGAGGAAAAGATTGAAGGATTAAT